>NASX01000130.1 GCA_002085155.1 Sorangiineae bacterium NIC37A_2 | reverse complement strand
GAACGCCAACGTGCTGGCACGCCAGGCGGCGGCCGATCTGGTTCCCGGCTGGGACTGCCGGACGATGGAGGCCCGGCGGGTCGGAAACCTCGATCCGCACACCGCTGAATAGTTCGTCGTCAGAAATCTGTGAACCGCCCCGGGTTTGCCGGAGGCTCCAACTTCCAAATAGGATGGAGCCATGACGAGCAAAACGACGAACAAGTTTTCCCCTGAGGTGCGCGAGCGTGCCGTGCGGATGGTGTTGGATCACGAAGCTGATCATTCCTCCCGCTGGACTGCCTGCCAGTCGATCTCCGCCAAGATCGGCTGTTCGGCGCACACTCTACTGGATTGGGTAAAGAGGGCCGAGATCGATGCCGGCAGGAGGGCCGGCTTGCCGACGGACACGGCCGAGAAGATAAAGGCTCTTGAGCGGGAGAACCGCGAGCTCCGGCAGGCCAATGAGATCCTGCGCAAGGCGAGCGCTTATTTTGCCCAGGCGGAGCTCGACCGCCCATTCAAACGATGATCGCGTTCATTGACGATCACCGCGAGGCGCATGGGGTCGAGCCGATCTGCAAGGTGCTGCCGATCGCCCCATCGACGTACCACGATCATGTCGCCAAGCGCACTGATCCCGCGAAGCTGTCGGCGCGGGCGAAGCGGGACCTGGAGCTCAAACCGGCGATCGAACGCGTCTTCGCCGAGAACTTCGAGGTCTACGGCGCGAGGAAGGTCTGGCGGCAGATGGTGCGGGAGGGCTTCAATGTCGCGCGCTGCACGGTCGAGCGGCTGATGGCCGATCTCGGCCTTCACGGTGTTGTTCGTGGCAAGCCGATCCGCACGACGGTGCAGGACAAGGCCGCGCCGTGCCCGCTTGACCATGTGAATCGGGTCTTCCACGCGCCGGCTCCGAACAAGCTCTGGCTCTCGGATTTCACCTACGTCAGCACCTGGTCGGGCTTCGTCTACGTGGCCTTCGTCATCGACGCCTATGCGCGCCGTATCGTCGGCTGGCGGGTGAGCAGGACCGCCCACGCGAGCTTTGTGCTCGACGCTCTCGAACAGGCCCTGCACGAACGCCGGCCCGTTCATCGCGGCGGTCTGGTTCATCATTCCGACCGCGGATCGCAATATGTCAGCATCCGCTACACCGAGCGCCTCGCCGAAGCCGGCATCGAACCGTCTGTGGGCAGTGTCGGCGACAGCTACGACAACGCGCTGGCCGAGACGATCAACGGCCTCTACAAGGCCGAGGTCATCCATCGGCGCGGACCATGGCGAAGCTTCGAGGCCGTCGAGTTCGCCACGCTGACCTGGGTCGACTGGTTCAACAATCGCCGGCTGCTGGAGCCCATCGGCAACATCCCGCCGGCCGAAGCTGAGGAACGCTACTACGCCATGCTGGAAGAACCCGCCATGGCGGCATAACTTAAACCAGAAGGCCTCCGGCAAACCCGGGGCGGTTCAGACCGGTTCTATGCCGCTATCGCTCAGGTGATTGCGGCCCATCGGACTAACTGGCCTTTCCCGGAGGCGTGAGGCCAACAGATGCCTTGGCCTCAACAAACGGGAACCTCATAAATTATATAGCAGAAACAATTATATAGCGGTGCCCAGTTTCATCTTCACGGGCGCGCCAAATCTCCACCATTCCGGAACAAAACCGGGCACGAAGGTCGGCTATCGACCCCTTGTGCGCTTCCGGACTGGTCTCACCCAACCCGGAAGCGATCATTCTTGACGCGTTGCGGAGGCAGCCATGCCTCATCGCGTACGGCAGTCCGGCGCATGAGCGGTCAGGGTCTGTTCGTCTATGATTTGAGGGCCGCAGCCACCGCATCCGACAGCCGGGTAGTCGGACGCCCGATC
>NASX01000067.1 GCA_002085155.1 Sorangiineae bacterium NIC37A_2 | reverse complement strand
GCCAGCGAGCAGAAAGAGCTGCTGGTACCTGAGAAAAGGAGACAGAACGCGGGCGACGAGCGGGCCCGCCACGTACCCCGAAGCGAGCCAGATGGCGTAGAGGGAGGTCAGGTGCGCCTTGTGGCGCTCGTCGGCCTTACGGAGCAACACGGTCTCGGAGCTCACCCAAATGCAAATGGAGAAGGCGCCGTCCAAGAAGCGAATCGCCGCGATCGAGCCGTAGCTCGCCATGAAGGGGAACGCGGCCACGGAGAGGGCGTAGCCGCCGAGGGCCGTCGTGAGCACTCCCTTCGAGCCAAAACGGCGCAGAACTCCGCCGAGAGGCAACGAGCAAAGCACGAGGCCTACCGCAAAGAACAGCGCAAGGGAGCCCATCTCTTGCTTCCCGAAGCCGGCCCGATCGAGCCATAAAGGGGTGAGCGCGAGCGACAGGCCGCAGGCGGTGCCAAAGAGGAAGGTACCCCGGTAGAGGCTGGCCAGCTGGGCGGCTGGGCTGTTCAAGGGGCCGCGCGCGGCGGCGTCATCGTTTGAGGTTTCCATTGCCGGCTCCGGCACAGTAGCGAAAAGACGTCGGGAGCGCTGAGCTCAAACGAAGATGCCCCGCGTCCACAGCACGAAAAAGACGAGCACCAGCGCGAGATAGGCGAGCGGGAGGGCGCTCTGAATGCACGCGGCGCGGTCGTCCGCTCGCGCCCCGACACGCTCGAGCGTGCGCGACGCGACCCATTTCGTCTGCTTCCGGAAGGCGGCAGCGAAAGCGCGCTCGTCGTCGCTCCAGGTCGCCTGGTCCTCGTCCCAGTAGCGCATGAGCTCGTAGACCTTGCGCCCGTAGAGGGAGCCCGTCTGGTCTTTCGCTTCCTGGACGAAATGGCGAAAAAGGATGGGGCTCGGCGCGAACTCCGTGTGATCGACGTAGCCATCGAGGGACACGTTCATTCCGAAGACGAGCTTGGCCATAAGGGAGCTTGTACTCGAAGTCAGAGTTGAACGCGCCCCAGAGCGCTCGAGAGGGCCAGCGCGGCGGAACGGCCGTCCGGGTCAGGCGAGGAAGCGCGCGCGCTGCTCGGGGAGAGGCACGAGGCAGACCGGCGCGACGACCCGATGCCGAACGCGCGCGAAGGCGTCGTAGGCGGCATCTCGGACAAAGCGCGGGATGAAGCGGAGCAGCGCGAGGAGACGGTAAGCGCCGCGCGCCTGTCCCGCGACGCGGAGAGCGGCGGTCGAGCGCATCTGCGCGCGCACCCCGCGCTCGCGGTCCTGTTCGATCCAGAGCAGGGAGTCTACCTCGGGCGGAACCTGGGCTGCTTGCCGGAGTAGCAGGCCAACTGGGCTCTCGAGAGGCGCGAAGCGCAAGCGGCTGTCCTCTCGCTCATGTTTCAAGATCCATTGTACGGTGACGTTACAAACGCCGCAGCTCCCGTCGTAAAGCAGGACGGGACCGTCTGCCGTGAGCGCGCGCGCTTGCTCCATCTGGGTCACCATTTCTATCCAATCTAGGACCAAACGGGGGCGCAGCAAGGTCCCTCCATGAAAAGCGAGCTACGCCGGCGCTCTCTCCCCGCAGGCGACGAAGGTCTCGACGAGGCCTAAGGTAACCGCGCGAGAGCGTCCTCTACCATGTCGACGCAACTGCCTCCGAAGAGGTTTACGTGCACGAGCAGAGGATACAATTGATAGAGAGGAACACGCTCTGCGGCGCCCGGTGCACGTGGGAGAACTTCGTCGTAAGCGGCGTAGACGCGAGACGAGAATCCGCCGAAGAGCTGCATCATGGCGAGATCGACCTCGCGGTCTCCGAGGTAAGAGGCAGGATCGATGAGATAGGGCTCACCGTCCGAACCCGACAGGACGTTGCCGGACCAGAGGTCACCGTGAAGGCGACAGAGGTGAGGCTCTGAGTCGAAGAGGCGAGGCAGGGCGCTGATGAGTCGCTCGAAGCGGGCGCTCCAGCGGGAGAAGGAGCTAGACGTCGCCCGAGGGCCATTTGAACCAGAGGCCGGAGACGCTCTTCGGCGTAGAACTCGGTCCAGGTGGCCCGGAGTCGGTTCGACTGAGGGAGCGTGCCGATATAGTTCGGAGGAAGAGAGCGCGGCGGATCGCCCTTGAAGCTGTGGAGCGCGGCGAGGCCCCGACCGAGCGCGTCGTCGTAGCGAGCGCTCCTTGGTCCAGAGTCAATCCATTCGAGCAGCAGCCATCCGGGGCCTTCGTTTCCTTTCGAAACACTCACCCCCCGCACCTCCGGGACCCGCAGCGCCCGAGTCTCCGCGAGCCAGCGGAGCCCCTCCGCTTCCCGTTCGAACAGAAACGGCGGCGCCTTTCGATTTGACTTGAGGAAGAGCGACGCCCCTTCCTCATTGACCAAACGAAACGCTTCGTTGATGTCGCCGCCGCGGATCGGCGTCACGCGAGCGGGGCGAAACCGAAGCTCGCGCTCGAGAAATTGCTGAAGATCCGGAGAGAGACGGTCGAGTGACCGAGACATGACGGGGGTGCTTCCGTGAGGATGGCCTCGGGTTTCGTCCGTGACGTACCCGAGACGTTAGCGGCTGCTAGGTATCAGCGCCAGCTATTGAACTGTGCGCGGGCCCGCTCCCATTCCCGAAGCCCTGCGCTTCGATTATGACTGAACGTAATGCAGAAACACCGCCTGCGAGGAGAAACGAAGTGAAGGGGCGCATCCTTTTAGTCGACGATGAACAAGATATGTGTGATTTGTTGGCGTCGCTCCTCAAGGCCGAAGGGGCCGAAGTGGACACTGCGCTCGACGAGGCGGAAGCCGCTGAGAAGCTCGCGGGGAGGCTCTACGACGTTGTCTTGACGGATCTCGATCTGGGCGCCGGAAGTGGTCTTCAGGTCTGCGATCTGGTGAGCCGCATGCAGCCGGGAGTTCCGGTCATCGTTGTCACAGGCTTTGGCAGCATGGACGCGGCGATCGGAGCCATTCGAGCCGGCGCTTATGATTTCATCACCAAGCCGATTGAGGCGCCGGTCGTCCTCGTCGCGGTCGAGCGTGCTCTCGAACACCGGCGCGTCCGGGTGCAGCTGGGCGAGCTCGAAGATCGACTGAAGAAGCGCGACGCGCCCGGTGAGCTGGTTGGTGAATGTCTCGCGATGAAGCGCGTTTATGAGCTGATTCAGCGCGTGCGCGACACCCCCGCCTCGGTGCTCATCTGCGGCGAAAGCGGGACGGGGAAGGAGCTCGTCGCCCGGGCTCTCCATCAAGGAACCGGGCGCGCCGACCGACGCTTCGTCGCAGTGAACTGCGCCGCGATTCCGGCGAACCTCCTCGAGAGCGAGCTGTTCGGACATGCGCGCGGAGCCTTCACCGATGCGCGCGCTGCCCGTGCGGGGCTCTTTGAGCAAGCGGACGGCGGAACCCTGTTCCTCGACGAGATCGGCGAGATGCCGACCGAGATGCAGCCGAAGCTGCTCCGCGTGCTGCAGGAGCGAACAGTTCGCCCGATTGGTGACTCACGAGAGATCCCTATCGACGTGCGCATCGTCGCGGCAACCAATCGCGACCTCGAGTCCGAGGTCGAGAAGGGAAATTTCCGCGAAGATCTCTTCTATCGATTGAACGTCGTTCAGATCAACGTGCCGCCGCTTCGGGCGCGCGGGAACGATATCCTTCTTCTCGCTGGTCACTTCATCAAGCTCGTCGCCGAACGCATGGGACGGGACGTGAAGGGAATCACCGGCGAAGCGGCGCACCTGCTTCTGAACTACGACTGGCCTGGCAACGTGCGCCAGCTCCAGAACTGCATCGAGAGCGCTGTCACCCTGACCCAGACCGATCATTTGACCCCCCTCGACTTGCCGGAGAAGATCCGAGGCTTCCAGCCTCCTGCGCGGAGCACCGGCCCCGAGGTCCATCCCGAGCATATCTTGTCCCTCGAGGAGGTCGAGCGTCGCTACATCGAACAGGTTCTGGCGCTGAGCGGCGACAACAAGAGCCAGGCGGCGCGCTTGCTCGGGCTCGATCGACGTACACTCTACCGAAAGCTCGAGCGTTACGAGCAGGGCATTTCGGACGCTAAGGCCGCGGACTAGCGTAAGGAATTGTGGGCGAGCATTTGAGTCGATGGTCAAAGTGCCCCACCCCCCAAGGATATGTCGCAGAATGCGACATATCCTTGGGAGCGGAGCTCCCGCTCAGGGACGGAGGGCGAAACATCGAGCTAGTGTCACGGGCGTTTCTTAGAAACGGAGGCGTGGCACGACGAATGCAGCGCCCGGAGGAGGAGGCTCCGTTTCTGCTCTTGAGAGGGGAGTCGCCAGAAAGGAACTCATGAACCCGCTGATTGTGGAAGGAACCCGACTCATGGCACCGACGCTCATCGCCGCCGCCAAATCCATCCCTACGGCGCAGCTGGCGAAGTTTGGTTTACTGCGAGGACCGCTCGTAGGCTTCGGACCGGTTGCTCTTGCTTTTTTGGGGGGAGCCGCCGTCACGGCGCTCGCCGTTCCCGCCAGCCGTCAATGGATCAGTGAACAAGCTACGCGTGCCCTCGGGGCCCTGAGCGAGAAAAACGGAGCCCCTCCACGCTCCGAGGAACGAGCTGTGCTTGAAGAGACCTGACCCAGCGGGTGGGGAACCGAGCCGAATGTCGCGGATGATGCAAAGCGCCCAAGAAAAGCGGAGGGTCCTCGTAGCGGACGACGACGACGACTGGCGCGACTTGCTCGTCGCAACTCTCGAGAGCGTTGGCTACGAAGTTGTGCAAGCCACAGACGGCAAAGACCTACAGCTCAAACTTGCGGCTCTCGCCGACGCGGGGAAAGTTCCCGACCTTGTCGTCAGCGATCACCGCATGCCTCACGCGACAGGCCTCGAGGTCCTCGAGTGGGCGAGGAACTACGGACCGAAAGTCCCCTTCATCATCCTCTCAGCTGTTGCTGGCCCCTACATTCGTCAGCCCGCTTTGAGCCTGGGAGCGATCGCGGTGCTCGACAAGCCCGTGGACCTGAACTCCCTGAAGCAACAGATCGTGGCTGCGCTCGCCGACCAAAGCGTCGGCGCCAACTGACCTCAGACCCGAGGGGACTCTGGAAGAGTTCCCTCGGGGCTCCGTCAGCCGCGGCAGTCTGGCTCAGCCGCGGGAGTCTGCCGCTCTTGAGGCGCTCGCCCGAGCTACGAAGGATCCACTCGAGAATTCGATCGAGAACGGGGACCCGAATCGCAGCGCGCGGCGAGCCCCCTCGAGGAGGCGGAAGGGGACCTGCGCCGCAAAGCGACTGAGAATATCCTCGGCCTGCAAAGTGCCTTCGAAATCCCAGGGCGCGCGCCGCTCGGGACACTCACACTCAAACTCGAGCCCTCGGGCGGCGTCGAAAGCGATCCGGAGCGACCCGCGCGCAGCGCTCAGGTGGAGCGCGAGGTCGACGAAGCCCGCCGCGGTCGGAATGAACGCCGCGGAGGCCGTGGTGCTCATGGCGGACTCGCCTTCCAGTTGAATCGGGCGATGCGGATGAATTTGTTTCAGGTGCGTGAGATAGACCCCGAGATCGCGGAAGATGCTCGGCGGAGGTGGCCCCAGCGGAAGGTCGAGCGCGAGCGCTACCTGGTCGGGAAGTCGCTCCAAGGTGAAACCCATGCGCGTCACGCCGCTCTCGACCTTGCGGACCGGGCTGGATGGCTCCGCCCCTGCCGACATGGTCAACAGCTGCAGCGCCATGCGGGCAATTCCGAGTGCGCCGCGGGCGTCGTGAGCCCAAGGACCCGAGAGCGAAGAAGCCAGCGTTTTGGTGCGGGAGGAAAGCAGCGAAAGTCGGATGGCGAGCCAGATTTCTCGCGGGTTTCTCAGGTGCGCGGCGGGCGGATCGCTGGCAGGTCCCGAAGGGATCTCGTCTTCTTGGTCGAAGAGCTCGACCACGGGAAGCCCTGCCCCTGCGAGCTCGTGGGCCTCGGGCCTGCGTGGGTCAGAGGCGCTCACAAGCAGACAAGCCTTCTCTCCAAGAGAAAGGGAGAGCAAGCTCGCGGGAGCTTCGTCGATCTGCTGTCCAGCAAGAGCGCTCTTGAGCGCATCGAGAAAAGGGCCGGAACCTGCTGCGTAAATTCGCAGTGACATGTTTTCACCTGATGGCGCTAGGTTTGCGGCGCCTGAAAGAAGAACGAGAAAGGGACCTGTACTTCCCTTCGTTCTAGCATGATTCTCAATAAGTCCGCGGTCGAACTGCATATGGCAGACGCCACCGTCTTGAGTTAACAGGGGAAGGAAGAAGTGTTGTGCCGAGCCGCGTTCTCACTAAGGAATTTCAAAGGACGCAGGGGCGGACACGCCGGGCCATCCTGAGCGCGACGTTCCTGATCCTTTCGGTGGGCGCTACCTCAGCCTGGCAGATGCTCCGGCTGAGCAGCGGCGCCGACCTCGTGGTTCGCTCATATGACGCTGTCCAAGCCATCGGTGAATTGACGGAAGCGCTCCTCAGCGCGGAGACCGGGCAGCGCGGCTTCCTGCTCACGGGCCAAAGTACCTATCTCGCTGACTACTCCGCGGCGGTGCGTTCTCTTCCCTTACTTCGGGATCAATTGCTCGAGCGCGTTGCTCCGTACGTCGACGACGAACATCGGCGGGACCTTTCGGCGACCCTCGATGTGAAGCTCGCTGAGATGGCGGAGGTGCTTGAGCTGCACCAAGATGGTCATCACGCGGAGGCGCGGCGCGCCCTCGAGACGAACTCAGGCAAGCTTGTCATGGACAACTTGCGAGAAATGCTCGACCTCGTTCGGCGCGCGGAGGAAGCGCGGCTCGTCGAACGTCAGGCAGAATTTCGCCGCACGAGAAGCCTCGGCATCATCAGCATCGCCGCGGTGGGGCTTCTCTCCTGCGTCATCGCATTTTTGCTGTTACGGGGACAACACCAAGCCACCAAGCGCCTGCTCGCCGCGGTGAACATCATCCAGCGTCAGAAGGGCTACCTCGAGGCGATGCTCTCGAGCGTGAGCGCTCCTCTGATCCTGCTCGACCTCGAGGGAAACATTCGCTTCGCGAACTCCGCGTCGGTTCAGCTCTTCGACGCGCCCGAGGAGCGGCTCATCGGGAGACCGCTCACCGAATATGTCCAGTTCCGGGGTTCGAGTGAACGAAGCGGCGACGAGTCGATTTTTGAGCGCGCGGTCGCTGAGCGCCGTGTGCTTCGGGAGCGACGAGTCGGGATTCAGACCCCGAGCGGCCCTCAGGTGATCGGGCTTACGGTGCGGCCGGTGGAAGCGGAGGGAGGCGCGCCGATCGGCTGCATGATCACCCTGCGCGACATCGACGAAGAGGAAGCGGCCGTCGAGGAGCTTCATCAACAAGACCGCGTGCGCAACTTGGAGGCGACGCTGGGCCGAATCGTCGCCGAGACCGCGGGCGCACGTCAGCTTCTCGGACGCTGCGCGGACGCGGTCCGCCAAATGAGCGACGGGAGCCTCGTTCGAATTTGGATCGGAGATGTGCTCGAGCCGGGTGCGACCCTGAGCCTCGGTGCCACGACCGCGAAGGAATCGTCCGGCGAGGTTCGTCCGTCGAGCCTGGTCGAGAGCGCCTGGCGCGATGGAATGCCGACGAGTCAAAGGGGACAGAAAGGGCCTTATTGCGCCGCATTCCCCATGGTTGCCGACGCGGCGGCGCTCGGTGTCCTCGAGATCGTGAGCGACGCGCGCATTCACGAGCGCCTCGCGTCTGAGCTCCCTCGCCTCGCGAACGCGATCGCGCTCGGTTACGAGCGCCGCAGGACGGCGGAGACGGTTGCGAACATCGCGCTCGAGAAAGATCGCTTTATCGCCACGCTGTCCCATGAGCTCCGAGGTCCTTTGCTTCCGCTCAAATTTGCGGTGAGTGAGATCTCCCAGCGCGGGACGCAGGTCGATCCGAAGCTCACGGGACTCATGTCGAGGCAGGTCATCCAGCTGGAGCGCCTGGTCGAAGACCTACTCGATGCCCAGCGTTTGAAGCGCGGCACACTCTCCCTGCGCTTGGCTCGTTTCGATTTGCGCCAGGCGATCGAGCAGAGCGCGGAAGCTGTCGAGCCATTGCTCGAAGGGCGGCGCCAGCGAGTCGAGATTGAGTTGCCCAGCGAGGCTCTCCCGATCGAAGGAGATCAGGCGCGACTGGTTCAGGTCATTTCGAACCTCCTCAACAATGCTTCTCGTTATTCGCCCCGCGAGAGCGTGATCACGGTGCGGGCCGAGCGGGACGGGGAAAATGCTCTGGTGCGCGTGATCGACCGTGGCATCGGGATCGCCGAAGAGAATCTGGTGCGGGTCTTTCACATGTTTGACCAGGGCAGCACCGGCGGGAACAGCGACGGCCTCGGCATTGGGCTCGCGCTGGTCCGTCAGCTCCTCGAGCTTCACGGCGGCACTGTCTCAGCGGCGAGTCCCGGCGTCGGCCAGGGCGCGACCTTCACCGTGCAGCTCCCGCTGAGGGAAGTGCACGACGCTCTCCCCCTCGCGCCGCAGCGCTCCGAGCTCGTCAGGGACGAGAGAGCCCGGGAACACGAGCCCCCCACCGGAATTCAGCTGGAGGCCCCGCGGCCCGGCAAGAGCTCTCCGGTGCATCCGCCCGTCGGCATGTTTGACCGATGTGTGGTTGTGGATGACGACGTCGACTCGGCGGAGACGATCGCCCTGATGCTCAAGAGCTGGGGACTCTCCGCGAGTGTTGCTCACGACGCGTCCGGAGCGCTCGAGGCGATCGGGCGACTTGAGCCAGAGCTTGTGCTCTTAGATCTGACCATGCCTGGTCAGGACCGCTACGCGATCATCGAACGACTCAGGGGTGAGAAGGGGTCACGTCTGCGCGTGGTCGCGGTCACGGGGCACGCCGATGAAGAGGTGCGCAAAGAAGCGCTCGCGCGTGGCTTTGACGATCTGCTCGTGAAGCCGATCTCCGCGGAACAGCTGGCGGCGGCGGCGTCGCGGTCTTCTTCGCTCTTGAGCTGAGCGAAAGGGCGACGTCTCGGCTTGTCCGGAAAAACCAGCGGGGAGCGCCTCGGCCTTTCGCCGAGGCGCTCCCCGCAACGATCTCGCACCTTTGAGCGAGAGTCGATCGCGCTGCTCGCGTTATGGGAGCGTCGAACCGCCGCCGCGGGTCAGGTTGACCAGGAAGGAGATGGCAGCGAGGACAAGGAACACGAAGAACAAGATCTTCGCGATGCTTGCGGCCATACCGGCCAAACCACCAAAACCAAGGAGGGCTGCGACGAGCGCAATCACCAGGAAGATTACTGCGTAGCGAATCATGAGTATACCTTTCGTTCGTTGTGTCGTCGGTGAGGACGCGTGACTTAACTGACGAGCCACCTCGCAAGCGCTATGCCAGCGTCACCGCGCGCGAGCGCAAAACGACATCGAGCTCCGAGATCGCTCAGGATTTTTCGACCTCGCTTTCGGCGGCGCGCTGCCGAGTGGGCTTTGAGTCAGCGCAAATGCGCGTCGAAGCTCAGCGCGGCCTTGGGTCAAACTGCCTCACCGTGCGCTCCTACGCCACAGCAAACACAGCTGTTTTGCTAGGGATTTCATTATCTTAGGAGCGCGGGCCGAGATCTCGATCGGGCACGAAGAGAGGGCCAGAGCCGAGGGTCGTTGCGTCTTTTCAGGCCAGATGCGCGAAAGGAAAAGGGGAATTCGCAAAGCACCTAGCGACACAAAGGCACTCCTGCGAGAAACGTTACCGTCCATCACCCACCGTCGGCACGGCGCTTGCTCTAGCCGAAGCGAAAGTTCGCGGGCACCGCTCCGAGGTGGAGGGGGTTCGCCGGACTCAAACAGAAAGGTGGAATTTTCATGAAAGCGACACTTCAGACCCTGGCCGCACTCACTTTCGCTTCAACTCTCTTGGTGGGTTGCCATGGCAAGGACGCGGAATCCCCCGAGGGTGCAGCGGAAGAAGCCGGCGAGGAGATTGACGAGGCCGCAGATGACGCCGCGGATGCTGTCGAAGACGCGGGCGACGAGATGGAGGATTCGGTCGATTGATCGAACCCTGAGCCGATGAGTGATCGAAGAGGACGCCGCCCGTGACCGCAAGAATCTCCCAGAAAACAAGGCGCGCTCTCGCGATCACCGCGGCTGCTCTTTTCTTTCTTTACCTAGCTTACGTAGGCTTCGTGTATGTCGCGCTCCAGCGTGGCGCGCTCACGAAGCTCACAGAAGACGTCGACGACTTCAAGGTCGACGTCAGCGGCGGATATAGCTTATGGCCAGGGCGCGTCGTTCTGAACGACGCGCGCCTACGCTTCAAAGACTACAACATCGAGGTCGCCATCGAGGCCAGGCAGCTCCGCTTGAACTTGGAGCTCTTGCCGCTGTTTTGGAAGACCATCGAGCTGAGCCAATTTGAAGCCGTCGACGCGCGCTATAAGATGCTGCACCGCGTCAAAGATGGGCAGAAGAATCGCGAGCGCCTCGCGGCCTTTCCTGACATCGGTTTCCCTCGCCCCAAGGTCTACGATACGCCGAAGCCCCCCTACGGGATTCCGCCCTTTAAGATTCGGGTCCCGAACATTGTCGGCAACGTGGTCGAGGCCTGGATCCTCGAGTATCGAGCCATCGGCGAGTTCGAAGCGCGCGGGGGCTTTGAGCTCCACGAATACGTCACGGTGTTTCCGAGCCAAGTGACGATGAAAAACACCACGATCTCCGTGGGGAAGAAGGAGCTCGCGCGCGACGCCGAGTGCATTCTCAGTGCGGCGATAGGCCCCTTCCCTGGACGAGAGGATCTCGGAAAGGTCGTTCCTGTCGTCGACGGCGGCGCCCGCTGCACGATGGACCTGAGCGATATTTCAGCGCTCCACGTCTACATGCCTGATTCGGAGCTCGTCTTCTTGGGGCAGGGGAAGGTGAAGACCGATCTTCATCTCAAGAAAGGTCAGGTCCGCTCCTCTTCTCTCAGCGCGGACCTCGATCTTCAGAAGCTTGGCCTCGAAGATACCTACCTCAAGGGGAAGGGCCTCTTCGCTCTGGATGCCAACGCCAGCGGAGCCATGGAACTTGGCCTTGATCTAAGAGGGGACGGCTCGAAAGAAAGCGGCCTCGCTCTCGATCAAGCGAAGGCGCGCCTTTGGCTCGAACATGAAGACCTGACGCAGGCTGAGCTCGTGAAGACAGCGCTCGAGCTCAAACAGGCAAATCTTCGGGAGCCCTCGTTCCTCCGGCGTGCGCTCGGAGAATCGGGGATTCCGCTCCTTCGAGTCGAGAACACGAACGCCAACCTCGACTGGGTCATGACTCGTGAGGGACATCCCGGCAAGCTCGACGCTCGAGCTCAGGGCGCGCTCGCCCTCTTTCCGAAGCCGGGAGGCGCGGTCGGCTGCAGCTATCAAGTGGTGGTCGATTGTGCCGCGGAGGGAGACAAACAAGACTGCGCGGGCAGTGGTGTCACCTGTGGCCCGCTGACGTTCACGCAAGGAACGAAACGCATGGCGTCGCTCCAGGCCGAGCTCCGGGCCGAAAAGCTGGAGCTCGGAAGAGACGAGGCGACGAGCGCATGGGTTCTTCAGGGGGACAATCCGAAGGAGCTGCTCCAGGCCACCCTCGCAAACGACGTTTGGAGCTCACTCGGGCTCGCCCTTTTGCCCCTCGGACAAATCGACGTCAAAGCTCGGGTCAACCGAAAGAAGGAGACGATCGCAGGGACCGTCGACTCCTTCCAAGCAGGACTCTTGTCGGGGCGCGGCGGCTTCATCACCGCCGACAGCTTCGTGAGCCGCTGGCTCGTCAACACTCCTGTGGGTCGCTTTGCGATCAGTCAGGGCGAGGGTGGCGCTCAGGTCCAGCCCTTCCCTCCGAGCGACTGGGATGTGCTCGCCTTCTGAGAGCGCCTCTCATCCGCCCCTGTCGACGAGCGCAACAGAGGTTCGGCTTTTGTGGGCCCCGGTCCATCACAAAAGGTTGAGCCCAGCCGAGCCTTCACCTGAACTCGATGCCGATCGCTGGCGCTGCTGTGACCCCGAGCTAGCGAGCTGATCGATTCATCCTCCAGCAGCCGCTCTTGCGCCGCAGCCCGGAGCGGCATCCCCATAGGAGCGCGCGTGCGCGGGTTCGTCTTTGGCATAGCTCGGGAGCCGGCGGCGTCTTGCTCAGGCGGCGACAAAAAAACGAAACCTCTTCCGCCAGGCAGGGGGAAGAGGCTTCGCAGGGGAATCAACCGGGGAAAACGCGGATCAGGTAGACTCAGCAATCACCCAAGCGCACTTCGTCGCGCACTCGACGGTTGCCTCGGTGCACGACTTGTCGTCGAGACACTTCTCACACGCGTCCGCCTGCTCCTCGAAGTCCGGATCTGCATCTCCTTCGTCCTCGCAGCGATCGACACACTCAGCCTTGTCGATATCGTCATTGATACAGTCAGAGTACTTGTTGCAGATCTTGGTGCAGTCGTAGAGACGGTTTGCCTCGCCACAGCCGGTCATCGCAAGAGCACCCAAGAGGGCCACGAGAGCCAGCCCAAAGCACGTTTTCATTTTCATGTGAATCATCTCCATCAGTATGTGTTGATGAGACATCCCGCGGATGCCTAGTTGATCGCTCGCTTCTGCAGGAGATGTGCCAGCCGATGTGCGCTCTCATGTTTGATTGACTAGAGATGGGCGCGCCCGGCCGATCGTGCGCCAATTGTTCCGGCCTTTTTGCAGCTGAGGCCCGGGGCGAGGGTGATCCGTCAGATCGGTGCTTGTGGCACGCTGCCACGCGGCGGGGCGCTCGTGCGCGCGCACGAGCGCGCGCACGAGCGCGCTCTCGTAAAGGAGCGTGAGCGAGCGGCGTTGAGCGCAGCTGAAGGCTCATCCAGGCTCACTCGGAGGTGATGGACCGGGGCCAAAGAAAGAAGGCAGCGCGGCGCGAGGCCCCCCAGGCGAAATCTTACTTACTGCGATGGCCGCGCTGGGGGCGCTTTCGTTCGGCGGCCTGGGCGCGTTCTTCGGGAGTGAGGCGGGAGGCGAGGTGCACAGCGAATGCGTTCGCGCTCTTGAGGCCCCGGATCTCGAGCTCCTCGAGCTGACCTAGGGCCTCTTTGAAGCGAGCCTCGGAGAAGTCCTGGGAGCGGAGCTCGGCGTTGACGCGGCCTTGGGCTTCCATCATCTCGCGGCGCAACTTGCCGAGCTCGAGAGGGTGCTGTTTGCGGACTTCCTGATACCGAGGACTTCTCGGTCCGCCAGCGGCGGCGATCATGCTCGTGAGCAGCTTCGGTCCGCTGGCGGGCCCTGCTTGGGGCGCGGGAGGAGGATCGAGATGACGCCGAGCAGAGCGCGCGATGACCAGGCCGCCGAGGAGCGCGTTCAGCGTCAGAGATCCAAAGAGAAGCCAGGAGAGAGTCTTCGTCGTCATTCGAGCTCGCTGTAGCTATCAATCACGCTTTCGGAATCGAAGGCGACGAGTGTCGCCCAGTCGCTCTGCGCTACCGATTCATCGGGCAAAGTGCCCCCCAAGATGAGCCCGACAGCGAGAGCAGCGGCAAAGGTAGAGATGGTGCGAGTGAAAGACCAGGCGAAGAGATCGCGGAAGCGAGTCCGCTCGTGAGTGAGCGGAATGGTGCGCACCCTTCGCATGAAGTCGGCGCTCGGCTCGACCTCAGGCAGACCCTTAAACATTGCTTCAAGTTCGGTTTCGTTCATGGCTCTCTCCCAGGCTCCAAGATGGAAACAAGCTTTGCCCTGGCGCGAGCCAGGAGCGATAAGACTGCGTCTTCGGACAGGTCGAGCACGCGACCGATTTCGGCGCCCGAGAGTCCTTGTTCATACTTGAGAAGCATGGCCATTTTCTGGCGCTCTCCGAGGAGCTCGAGGGCGTCCTTGAGGGAGGTGGCTCGCTGCTTCTGCTCGAGTAGTTCAGTCGGCCGCGTGGAGGCCGGAGCAGGGTCATCTTCGAACTCCAGGCTCACGTTGGGCCGGCGCTTGCGGATGACGTCGATGGCCAGATTGTGAGCGATGTGGTGCAGCCAGGTCGTCGCCCGAGCTTCGGGGCGGTAAGAACCAGCGTTCTTCCAGGCTCTGACGAATACCTCTTGCACGACTTCTTCTGCCTCCGATTGATTCTTTAAGATACGAGTGACGTAAGTGATGAGTGGCTTAGAGTGTGTGTCGACGAGCGCGCGGAACGCCTGAGCGTCGCCGGCTTGAATCCGCGAAAAGAGCGCTTGGTCGGACGAGTCATTTCCCATTGCGAAGCTGAAGCGGGGCGACCCCCGACGAAGAGATTAGAAGCCATGGCGGTCAGGTCCTAACCTTGGCCGGGGAGTCCTCCTTTCGAGGGAAGGGAGAAGCTGGGCCAGAGGACGGCGCGGCGGGATCTCCGAGAGAAAAGAAGAGCCACCCGCATTCCTTTCAGACTGGAATGCAGGGACAGGGGACTCGAGGGGGTGGGTCGTCTTGGCCATCGGTGCTCTTCGCCTTTCATTCCTTCTACGAGGCAGGCACCAAGATCCGTCGCGTCTATCGAAAATCGACCTGACCCGGGATTGACAGACCCCGGGTCGTGGATACTTTCCCCGCGCTAGCACTCTCTTTCCGCGAGTGCTAGCGGAGATTAATAAGTTGTTTCGATAACTTATGCGTTTTCGACGCCGCTTCGCGGACGTGGAAAGACGCTGGGGGCTCAGGGCCAAGACCCGGGCTCCTCAGGACTCTGTCCGAACGACCAGAACCCATCAAGGAGACAAGAACATGGCAACCAAGATTCGTCCCCTTCAGGACCGCGTCATCGTGAAGCGCGTCGCTGAGGAACAGAAGACCAAAGGTGGAATCATCATCCCGGATACGGCCAAGGAGAAGCCGATTGAGGGCGAAGTGATCGCCGTCGGCCCCGGGAAGTTTGAAGACGGCAAGCGGGTCGAGCCCTCCGTCAAGGCTGGGGACCGGGTCCTCTTCGGCAAGTACGCCGGGACGGAGGTCAAGCTGGACGGTGAGGAGCACCTCATCCTGCGCGAGGACGACATCCTCGGTGTGATCGAGAAGTAACGCGAGTACCAAGGAGTTAGACCAATGGCAGCCAAAGAAATTGCATTTGATGAGTCGGCCCGCGGCAAGATCCTCGCGGGAGTGAACGCTCTGGCGAACGCGGTCAAGGTGACCCTCGGCCCCAAGGGCCGGAACGTTGTGATCGAGAAGAGCTTCGGTTCCCCCACCGTCACCAAGGACGGCGTGACCGTGGCCAAGGAGATCGAGCTCGAGGATCGCTTCGAGAACATGGGCGCACAGATGGTGCGTGAGGTGGCTTCGAAGACCAGTGACGTCGCTGGTGACGGAACCACGACCGCTACCGTCCTCGCTCAGGCGATCTTCCGCGAAGGTTCGAAGCTGGTGAGCGCCGGGCACAACCCGATGGAGATCAAGCGCGGCGTTGATAAGGCCGTAGCGGTTCTGGTCGAAGAGATCGCCAAGCTCGCCAAGCCGACCCGCGATCCGAACGAGATCGCTCAGGTCGGTACCGTTTCGGCGAACGGTGACGAGACGATCGGTAAGCTCCTCTCCGAGGCCATGGAGAAGGTCGGCAAGGAAGGCGTGATCACCGTCGAAGAGGCGAAGAGCGCTGAGACCAGCCTCGACGTCGTCGAAGGTATGCAGTTCGATCGCGGCTACCTGAGCCCCTACTTCGTCACCGATCCGGAGCGCATGGTCGCTTCTCTCGAGGACTGCTACCTGCTCCTCAGCGAGAAGAAGATCTCGAACATGAAGGACATGCTCCCCGTGCTCGAGGCGATCGCTCGCCAGCAGAAGCCGCTCCTCATCATCGCTGAGGACATCGAGGGTGAGGCGCTCGCGACGCTCGTCGTGAACCGTCTGCGCGGAACGCTGAACTGCGCTGCCGTGAAGGCGCCCGGCTTCGGCGATCGTCGCAAGGAGATGCTCAAGGACATCGCCATCCTCACCGGTGGTCAGGTCATCAGCGAGGAGCTCGGCCTCAAGCTCGAGAACGTCACGATCAGCGACCTCGGTCAGGCCAAGCGCGTCAAGATCGACAAGGACACCACGACGATCGTCGACGGTGCTGGCTCCAAGGACAAGATCCAGGGTCGTCAGGCTGAGATTCGCGCGCAGATCGAGAACACGACGAGCGACTACGACCGTGAGAAGCTCCAGGAGCGCCTCGCGAAGCTCGTGGGTGGCGTCGCCGTGATCAAGGTCGGTGCTGCGACCGAGACCGAGATGAAGGAGAAGAAGGCTCGCGTCGAAGACGCGCTGCACGCGACCCGTGCTGCTGTCGAAGAGGGTATCGTCCCTGGTGGCGGTGTGGCGCTGCTCCGCGCTCAGGCTGCTCTCGACGGCATCCAGGCGACCGAAGAGGAAGCTGTTGGTATCCGCATCATCCGCCGCGCTATCGAGGAGCCCCTGCGTCAGATCGTCGGCAACGCCGGTCTCGAGGGCTCGATCGTTGTGCAGAAGGTGCGCGAAGGTAAGGGTAACTTCGGTTACAACGCCCGCGCGGACAAGTACGAGGACCTCGTTCAGGCTGGTGTCATCGACCCCGCCAAGGTTGTTCGTACCGCGCTCCAGAACGCAGCCAGCGTCGCTTCGCTCATGCTCACGACCGAGGCTCTCGTCGCCGAGAAGCCGAAGGACGAGAAGCCTGCCGGCGGCGGTCACGCGCACGGCGGCGACTTCTAATCAGAAGTTCCCGTCCGAGGAGAAGGGCCTCCCGCTTCGGGGGGCCTTTCTTTTTTTTGTCGCATCCGCCCTCAGGTGGGGCGGGAAGGTGAGGCGGGGGGGGCGGGTTTGTGATCGCTCTGGGGCGGGGGGCCCCCCCCCCCG
>NASX01000022.1 GCA_002085155.1 Sorangiineae bacterium NIC37A_2 | reverse complement strand
GACAGCTCCCACCGGTATTCCGGAGCCGATCGCTGGGCCAAATTTGCCGCTTCCGCGCCCCCCTGGGCTCTGTCAGGGAGCTGAATTCCGTTATTGGTGCAACTTTCCGAGCGACCCAGGGGCGCGTGTCGAATGTGCGAAGTGTCAGGCGGCTTGCCCGCGACAAGGCCCCAAGGTCCTTGGTATTGCTGGAAAAATCGTGCGGAAGGCGCACGGGGAGCGCGCCTCTACCCGGCTCCCTTAAGTCTCTCGGAGTATTCATGGAAGAACTCAAGTCAACTCTGGACACCGGGCGTGAGAGATTTCTCGCGACGAGCCTCGGTTACGCGCTCGCTCACAATTGGGTCACACACCAAGATTTGATGCGGGCGTTCCCCCCCGACACCTTCATGCGTTCCCTCGAGTCAGCGCCGGGGCTCCGGACGCGTTTGCTCGTTGAGGTGCTCGGTGTCCACGAAAAGATCGCTCCCAAGAAGTCGTCGGCGGCCAGCGCCGAAGATCTGAGCATCGCGCTCGCTGAAGGGGTGGCGACGTCGAGCGACGTGTTCCGGGTCGTGAACCCTGATGAGTGTGTGAGGTACTTTGACAATAGCGTGATCTGGAACGTCATTGTCAGCTCCGCGTTCTGGACGACGGATGATGCCCGGGCGCGCGCACGCGTGGATTTCACGCTCACCCGCGCCATTGACGAAGCTCTCATCACGCGCGCCGAGCTCATCGAGCGGATCGGTCTCGAGCGCCTCGCCGACGACCTTCCCAAGGGGATGCTCGAGGCCGCCTTCATTCGCGCGGTCAAGCTCGGCCTGAGCGGCGCCGCCTTCACCCCGGGCATCCTCGAAGAGGTCATCCCGCGCCAGACCTGGCTCGAACACGTCCGTCTCGAGCATGTCTGGAAGAGCGTCGTCGAGGGGCACATCCTGCCGGCCCTGGGTCTCGCTTCGGCCAAGGCGGAGACCACGGGCAACTCCGTGCCCCCTCTGCCCCCGAGCGCTCGCAATCCCTCGGTTCCCCCGCCGCCTCCGAGCGCCCAGGAGCGTGAGAGTCGTCCGCCCGAGATCCCGGCGCCGGCTCCCTCTTCGGACTCACAGCTGAGCCCCCAGGACGCGGAAGCCATGGCCCGCGGTAAGGCGCTCTCGAGCCTCGCCGAGATGGGTCGATTGCCCGCGCGCCCCGAGGAGCTCTCCACGCCGCTCCTGCTCGGCCTCGAGACGATGTGCGCCGAGCTCCGCACGCTCAATACCGACGAAGAGCGCGAGAGCTGTATTCGCGACGCGTTCCCGAACGAGGCGCTCCTCGAACAGGCGCTCATCGCCCTGGCTGAGGTCCTCGATCCGCGTCTCGATCAGGAAAAACTCGCGGGAACCGGTCTAGAAGCCCTGATCCAAATCGTGGTGTTCGAAGAGAAGCGCCGCGCCCGTTCCCAGCCGTCGCTCGCCGACCTCGAGGCGAGTGTCGGAGGTCCCGAAATCCGCAACTTGGTTCCTCCGCCGCCTCCGAGCGCGGGTCCCCGATCGGCGGCCCCTCCGCCGCCTCTGCCCTCACTCTCACGAGGAAACAAGAAGAAATAACGAAGCGGGTCCACTCGGACCCTCCCGAGGTGCGAAGCGGGCGTCGCTCTTGCGAGGCCCGCTTGCCTGCGCCATGTTGAAGTGTCTTTTCGAGCGAGGAGGACTCACGATGGGGTGAGCCGCCAAATGCTCCGGAAAAAGCGACAATGATGCGAAATATGTTCAAATCGAAGATCCATCGTGCCACCGTCACGCACGCGGATCTCGACTACGAAGGGAGCGTCACGATCGATCAAGATCTGCTCGATCGCGCGGAGATCCTGCCCCACGAAGAGGTCCACATTTGGAATGTGACCCGGGGTACGCGGCTTACGACCTACGCTCTCTCTGGACCCCGCGGTTCGGGAGCGATCTGTGTGAACGGCGCCGCTGCTCATCACAATCGCCCGGGCGATCTCGTGATCCTCGCGACCTTCGCGTCGATGACTGACGCTGAGGCCCGCGCCCATAAACCCGTCGTCGTGCGCGTCGATGCCAAGAATCGAGTCTTGCCCGACAGCGCACCCGAGGTGCCCGGCCCGATCTTGTTCTCGCAGTCGCGCGAGACGATGCCCGTCTGAGAGCGTTCTTTGAGCGACGGAGAACTCCCAGAGCAGGCGCCCGGGGCAAGAGGACCTCTGTCTCGAGCGCCCGAGCGGACGCTCCGGCGACTGCTCGAGACCGTGACGTTGATAGGGCCGATTCGCTCCATCCTCGGCGTCGTTTCTGCGCTCCTGCTCGGCTACCGACAGACAGGTGAGCTCGCTGTGATTGGAGACGACCTCCTCCTGACCAGAGAGGTCCGCGTGTTCGGGGCCCGTCTTCGCCGCTCGATCCATCGCTACCGGCTGGAAGCGATCCGTGAGCTGACCCTCCGAAGTGGCAAGAGTGATCTCGAGTTCCTCGCGGGTCTGGTCCCGCTCACGCTCGGGACAGTGCTGGGGGTGAGCCTGATGGCCCGCGGCGCGCTCACGCCTGAGGGCGCGCCCGCGCTTTTCGGGATCGGAGCCCTCATCATTGTCCTTGGCGCCTTCGTCGACGCGCTCAAGGCTGGTCTTGTCCGGCGGGCGGCTCCGGCGCTGCCTCGGGCGCAGCTCTTGGTTCGTCCGGAGGCCGAGCCGGGCTTTGTTCTTGTGCTTCCGGAGCCGGAGGCGCGGTCTCTGTTGCTCCAGGCGGCTCAGGATCCGGCGACGCAGGAGGCGATTTTGGCGCAGCTTGCGGCTCTGCCGACGGCGACGGCTGCGCCGCAGGATCCTCAGGAGCAGGGGTCTCCGGAGCAGTCACTCCCGGTAGATCCGCCGCCTCGAGCTTCGGAGCCTCCGTCGGCTTGAGATTCTGACGCGGGGCGAGCGGGGGAAGAGCCGCGTCCGCAAAATCGAGCAGCGTGCGGAGCTGCTGTTTGGTGAGGCGAAGGGTGCCGACGATCTGTTCGCCTTTCACCTTGAACTCTACCTCCTCGATGAAGCTCTTCTCATTGCCCCCGAAGGCGAGAGCCGCCAAGGCTCCCAGCGCGCCCATCTTGCGGAAGTCGACCCGAGTCGCCTTGCTCACGAGGATCTCGAGATCTCTGGCGTGTTCGGCGCGCGCCTGCTTGTCTGAGTCCTCGAGTGTCAGTTCGACAAGCACGCCGCCGTCGTCGTTCGGCCGGATCTCGGCGCGGGCCTCCGAAAGAGTCTCTGGCGCATTGACCCCGAACATGCGGAGCAGCTTTGTGATCTCTTTGACATAGAGCTGCGCCGCGACGCCGGATTTCCCGGCCGGGAAACTCAGGTTCTTTTTGATCTTCTTGATCGAAGCGGCTGCGCTCGGGGGCGTCACAACGACGATGCGCTCATTCGGAGCCGCAAAAATGCGCTCGGCTCTGTCGGCCTCGGCCCGCGCGATGAGCGGCTCTCGTCCAAGGATCTCGCCGCCCCGCGCCGCCAAGCTCTCGAAGGCCGCTTGGATCACCTCGGGAGGCAGGCGATGTTGAACGACGGCGACGATGTTCGTCGTATTCCTGAGCGAGGGTCCCGCGACGAGGATCCTCTCGAGATCGTTGATCGGATCGATGTCAGCGGGCCCGAAGAAGTCAGACCACTGGGGCGCACGGCTGAGGAGCTGACCGATCTCACGACCCCATACGTGGTCGCGGATCTGATCGGCGTAGAGCAGCGCACGCACGTTTGCGTTCGAGTCCGCGAGCTTGCCGGCGTCTCCGGCGAGAGCCACCGGATCTTTCGAGCCACTCGGCGGCTTCGGCGGGGGCGCCGTGGGTGTGGGTTTGGGCGGAGCAGGCTCTTCAGGAGCTTTCTCCTGAGCTGGAGGCGCGGGAGCCTGTGCGGGTTCGGGAGGCCCAACGTCGACGGGCTTCGGCGGAGGGGGCGGAGCTTGGGGCTCGGGGCTTGGCTCAGCCAAGAGCTCGATCGGGATCTCGTCCACACTCGGCTCGTCGAGGGGCTTTTCGAAGAAGCGCGTCGCGATGCCGAGCAAGAGCGGAAGCGGAGACAGCGCCGCGTGCACCACGAGCGAGAGAAAGGCTGCCCCGCCGAGACGACGGCGCCACCCTTTGTCAGGAGCGAGCCAGGCGGGGGACAATGCGAGCAACCTGAGGGCAAATAGCGTTCTTCCAGGAGAGGAACAACTCGCCAAAGTATTCCTCCCGCGCGCGATTTTCTGCGCGGGGAGCGGCGACCGAAGCTTCTGCGGCCGACGAGTTCGCGGCGCTCTTTTCAGCCTCATTCAAGGCTGTCAGGGATCGCTCGAACACGATTCGACAAGCAGCAACGGGCCGACTAAAGCCCTTTCCATCGTGTTCGCCGCTGACCGGAGATCATCGCCCCCTTTTCGGCGAACGAAGCGCCGCGCAGCGCGCCCCCGCCCGCTTCCCCGGAAAACGTGGCATTTCCTGAATTGTGTCCTAGAACAGTCCGAAATGGTGACAGCCAAGCTCTCGCGCATCGGCTTCCCTTCGCTTCTAGCTCGACGATCTCTTGTGTTGGTTGCGCAGAGCTCCTCTGGGGCCAGCGCCGTAGTCCTTTGACAAACGATGCGACGTAGACTCCTCGTAACGACCATTTGGGCCGCAGGCGGCCTCGCGCTCGGCTGTGATTCCTCCAAGGATGCCCCGAAGCCTTCCGACCTCCCGGCCGTGCCGGCCCCGGAGATCCCCGCTGAGCCTGCGAATGCGCCGCAGCCGGAGGCCAAGCTCGAGGAGCCCGCCCCGATCGAGCAACCCGACGACACTCCGCCCCCGCCCCATCCGGGCCCCTGGCTTTGGGTGACGCGCGTCTCGGCGGGGATCTACGCGACGCCGAAGAAGGACTCGGCCCAAAAGCTCGGGTACGTCAAGCGCGGCGCGAAGATCCCCGTGCTCGCCGAAAAGGTCGAGGGCCCCGACTGCTCCGGAGGCTGGCTCAAGCTCCCGAGCGGCGGCTTCGTCTGCAGCATGATCGGCACGATGGATCCGAAGCACACCGAGGCTCGGTTCCCTCCGCGCCAGCCGAACATCGAGGACATCCTCCCCTACACCTACGTGCGCAACGCCCACCACGGCACGCCGCTCTACAAGTCGATCCCGTCGCGCTCGAAGATGTGCACTTACGAGCCCTACGCCTGCGAGACGAAGAAGGAGAAAGAAGAGAAGGCAGCCGCTGAGGCCGCGAAGCAAGCCGAGGCGGCCCCCAGCGCGGATACGACCGCTCCGCCGAGCAGCGAGAGCAACGAGACCGCCGAAGCCCCCCGCGAAAACAGCGCCACGGAACAAGCCCTGCTCGCGGCGGCGGAATCGCTCGGCGAACCGCCGGAAGCGACGCCGCCCCCCGAGCTCAAGCCCTGGGAGGACGAAGAGCGCCTCCATCAAGTCACACACGACAAACTGGAGCTCAAGGGAGATCCGTTTGTTGCGCGTCACATGCTCAAGGGATTCTATGTCGCCGTCGACAAGACCATCCGCTGGAGCGGTCGCGCCTGGTACAAAACCACCAAAGGCCTCATCGCTCCGGCCGATCGAATGTGGCAGGTGAAGGGTTCCACCTTCCACGGCGTCGAGATTGACGGCGAGGAAATCACGCTGCCAGTCGGCTTCGTCTACGGCACGAAGAAGAGCGTCGTGACCTACGAGATCGACGAGAACACCCTGCGCATGAAGCCGAAAGGCGCGGCCAAGAAGTGGGAACCTTTGCCCCTGACGGGCAAGACCCTCAAAATCCAGGGCAAAGACTACTACGAGCTGAAGAACGGCACGTACATTCTCGGCTCCGCGATCCGAAAGACGACGCCGAACCCGAGGCCCCCCGAGATCGGCGAAAAGGAGCGCTGGCTCGACGTCGACATCAGCGAACAGATGTTGGTCGCATTCGAAGGCGATACACCGAAGTACGCGACTTTGATCTCGAGCGGTCGCGAGTCGAAGATCAAAGAGAAGGATCACTCGACGCCCCGCGGCATGTGGCGGATCCGAGAGAAACACATCGTGTCCACGATGGACGGTGACGGCACCGCCGCGGGCGATCTGCCCTACTCCATCGAAGATGTTCCCTATGTGATGTACTACCACCAGTCGTACGCCACTCACGCGGCCTTCTGGCATCAAAACTACGGAAGCCAGATGAGCCACGGCTGCATCAACCTCGCGCCTTTGGACGCGAAGTGGGTCTTCTATTTCGCGGGCCCGGAGCTCCACGAAGGGTACGCCGGCGCCTGGTCGACGAAGGACCGTCCTGGCTCTTACGTGGTCGTCCACGATTGAGCTTGAAAGTCGGGGCGAACCGGCCCAAATAGCCGGCAGAATGGACCAACTCACGGCCCACCTCGACCGCGGCTGGGATCTCGCACAACGCGGGGACGCGCCAGGCGCCGAGGCCTCCGCGCGCAAGGCTCTCGAACTCGAGGCACAGTCTCCCGAAGCACACAACCTGCTCGGCTTCGCCGCCGCGCTGCGCGGGGACTTCGACGAGGCGATGGAGTATTATCGCCAGGCGATCGCCCTCGATGACACCTTCCTCGAGGCGATCTTGAACGCCGCCGAGCTTTGTATCCATCCGCTCGGCGAATACGAGGAGGCGATCGCCCTCTGCGACGACGCCCTGAACCTCGTGGAGTCCGGCGACGAGCTCACCGACACTCTCCTGCTCAAGTTTGATGCTCTGCTTGGGCTCGGCGACAAAGACGCGGCCCTCGCGACCTTACGCCAGATCCCGAAGGGTCCCTTCGAGAACCCAGGGCACGCCTTCCTGGTCGGACGCGCCTATTTCGAGATGGGCGAGCTGGAGGTCGCGGAAGAACTGCTGCTCGATGCGGCCAAGCGTGAGCCCGAGAGCCCCGATCCGCCTTACTACCTCGCGCTGATCCTCGACCAGCGCGGCGACATCGCGGGAGCCACCGACGCTCTGCTCCGCTCGCGCCACTTGGACAGCCTCACCCCCGGTCCCCCTTTCAGTCTCTCTCGAGAAGCTTTCCTCGCCACGACGCGCAAGGCTGCCCTCTCGGTCACGCCTCGCTTGCGCGCGTCCCTCGACGAGCGGGAGATTTACACGGCGGACCTGCCCGGCGTCGAAGCCATCGTCGAAGGCGCCGATCCTCGCGCGCCCGTGCTCGTCGACGTGCTCGAAGACGACGGAACCGTGCGCGTGTTCGTCTACCAAAAGAATATCGAACGCATCGCTGGCTCGATCGATCGTCTCTCCGAAGAGATCCGCGACGCCATCGAGCGGGAAGTCGCCGCCGCTCTGCTCGGCGACGATCTGACGCCGCCCCCCGAAGGCAGCGCGCTGAACTGAAGGCAAACAGCGTCGAACTGAAGACGAACCGCGTCGAACGAGGGCCGCTCCGCGCATGCGGCAGCGGCCCTTTTTGGCTTCTTCCGGGGGCGGCCGACTCAAAATCGGTCAGAGCCGCCTGCTTTTCGCCCCTAGCTCATGCGCCGCGTCATCTCGGACGCCACCACAGACAAAAGCGTTCGAGCAGGGCTCTGCGGAAGAGCCTCAAGGGCTCGTTCGGCGCTCTGAGTGACGTTTTGAGCGCGCTTGCGCACGGTGTCGCAGGCGCCGGAAGCGAGCACTCGCTCGACAATCCGCGGCACGTTCTCCTGACGTCCTTGGTGCAGCTCCCGCACGAGCTCACGCAAGGCGGCGTCGTCTTTCATCGCGAGCACGAGCGGCAGGGTCATCTTCCCTTCGACCACGTCCGCGAAGAGGTTCTTGCCGGTATTTCCCCCCGAGTAGTCGAGCACGTCATCGACGAGCTGGAACGCGACGCCGAGGGACTCGCCGTAAGAAGCGAGAGCGTCCACATGGGCCGGGGACGCGCCCGCGAGCAGCGCACCCGCTCGCGTCGCGAACACGAACAGTGACGCCGTCTTGTCGCTCAGGATCCGGAGATAGGTCTCTTCGCTCGCGTCGAGCTCGCTGCGCCCGCGCAGCTGGACGATCTCGCCGTCGACCAGCCGACCGAGGGTCTGGATCAAATCACCGAGCAAAGCCGGAGCGTGCCGCCCAGTCCGTTCGAGGGCCTGCACCAGAAGGAAATCTCCGGCCAGGACGCTGATGCCATTGCCGTAGCGGCGGCGCGCCGTGATGCTGCCGCGACGCTCCATTCCTTCGTCGACCACGTCGTCGTGGAGCAGGGTCGCCGAGTGAACCAGCTCGACCACGGCGGCCATCTCAATCAAGGGCCGCCGGATGCGCTCGAGGGCCTCGCTCCCTTCCTGAACGAAACAGCGGGCCCCGAGGAGCAGGGCCATCGGACGAACTCGCTTGCCCCCCTGGTCCACGAGGTGCCGCGCGGCGTCTGCGGCGGGGCGCGAGGCCTGGTCGCTTGTATCCCCGAGCACCCGCTCGACGGCGAGCAGATCCTCGGCGAGGAAGGTCTGAACAGCCCCGATGCGCCGCTCAACGAGCTCATCCGCGCCACGGCTCCTCCCTGCTGCTGATAGTACGTTCAGTGCCGATTCGATGGGGAGCGTCATTGGGGGCTTCGCTGCGGGTCGCGAACTTTCAAAAAGTTTTGAAACTATGAAGGAGGAACCCCGGAAACTCAAGCGGCGGACAGGCCCTTCCGATAGTTTCGGGCGGTCGCTATAGGGGAAAGCACGTGCCCGACCAACAAGATCAGAACCCCTCGCGGGTCGGCGGAAGGACGACTGGCGCGAAAATCCGCCGCGGGGCCTTTTGGCTCGTGGCCCTCTTGATCGCCGTGCTCACCGGAACCGGGAGCGTCCAGGTCATCTCCCGGGCCCTCTTTCCAGCCTCTTCCGAGCCTCCGAGCGATTGCCGGAGCGGTGTCCAAGCGCTCCTCCACGCGACCGAACGAGCCCGAGCTCAGGTGCCGGCCGGTGAGAACGTGGGAGAGCGGGAAGCCCTCGCCACCTTCCGCAGCGCGCTCTTGCCCGAGTGGGGCGCAGAGGCGGCCCTCGGACGACTCTGCGAAGAGGAAGGCGACGAGAAAGCACTTCGGGCCTTTCGCGCGGTGCGTTTCCTCCGCTATGCCGAGGAACGGCACGTACGGACCGAGTCCCTGGATCTGGCTCGTAAGCGCTCCGTAGCCCCGGCTCTGGTCCGTGCCCTCGATCCCATTCCCTCGTCTCCGAACTCAGCTCCGTGAATTCTAGTTCTCCTCTCGACTCTTCTGACGCGAGCGCCGCTCCGCCCACGTTTTCGGTCCTACCGCTCTCCTCCGAGGTGCGGCGCGCGATCGATCAACTCGGCTTCAAGAGTCCGACGCCAGTCCAAACCGCAGTCTTCGAACCCGCCGCAGAAGGACGCGATCTCGTCGTCCAAGCGCGCACCGGCACCGGCAAGACCGCCGCTTTTGGTCTGCCGCTCCTCGATCGTCTGATCAAACGCGGCGAAAAAAAGGCGCAAGCTCTGATCTTGAGCCCTACTCGTGAACTCGCTTTGCAGATCACGCGTGAGCTCGGTCGCATTGGTCAGTTTTTGCCCATCGATCAGGTCGCCATCTACGGCGGCGCAGCCATGGAGCCTCAGGTGCGCGCCCTCGCCGAAGGCGCACAGATCATCGTTGGAACTCCAGGGCGCGTCCTTGACCATCTCGAGCGCGGCACCCTCAATCCGGAGAGCCTCCGGATCGTGATCTTGGACGAGAGCGACGAGATGCTCTCGATGGGCTTTTTGCCTCAGATCAACGCGATCCTCGACCACCTGCCGACCCAGCGCCAAACGCTCCTCTTCAGCGCAACGGTGCCCCCGGACGTGCGTCGCATCGCCGAGTCTCGCCTGAAGAACCCGGAGTTCATCACGCTGAGCGGCGACCACATCGGCGCGCTCTCCATCGAACATTACACCTACCCGAGCCGCGGCAACAAAGCCGATGAGTTGATCCAGATCATCCAGGCCGAAAATCCCGAAAGCGCCATCGTCTTCTGCAACACCCGCGATCAGACGAAGCGCATCGCGACCGCTCTCAAGGCCCAGGGCTTCGCCGCCGATTGGCTGAACGCCGATCTGTCTCAGTCCGATCGTGAGCGAGTCATGAGCGAGACCCGCTCGGGCAAGCTGCGCTTTTTGGTCGCGACCGACGTCGCCGCCCGCGGCATCGACATCTCGCATCTTACGCACGTCATCAACGCCGACTTCCCTGAGTCCGCGGAGAACTACGTCCACCGCACCGGCCGCACCGGCCGCGCCGGGCGCACCGGCCGCGCGCTCAGCTTGATCGCGCCCCAAGACATCGGAAACCTCTACATCCTCCGCCTCACCTACAAGATCTTCCCAGTCGAACGCGCTCTGCCGACCCCCGAAGACCTCAAGGCCCGGGCGGAAGTGGCGCGGCTGGAGAAGCTCGAGGCACGCCTTGCCGGAGCGCGCTTCAGCGACGGAGAGCGCAGCTTCGCCCGCCGTCTCCTCGCCAGTGAGCAGGCGGAAGAGCTCGTGATGAGCCTGCTCCGGAGCTACGAGGGCATCGCCGACAAGGCCCCCGAGCGAGCTATTGAAGAGCCGCGCGCTCCGCGGGCGCCCCGCGCCCCTCGAGAATTCGTGGGAACTGACTCCGCGGGCGGCGAGACCAAAGCCGCGCGCCTTTCGCGGCGCCGTGATGAGCGCAAGCGGAAGTCCGAACGTCCCCGGACGGTCGAAGCTGACGCGGAACCGGTGGCCCCCCGCGAAGCCTCCGAGGAACCGGATGAGCCCGCCGAGGAGCGGGTGAAGCTCTTCGTCTCCTCCGGCAAGCGCGACGGCGTCCGAGCCGACGAGTGGATCCACCTCCTCAAAGCGGCCGGCCTCTCCGAGAGCGACATCGTCTCGGTCAAAGTGAAGGAGAAACACTCTTTCGTTTCGGTCCGCCCTGACCTCGCCGCCCAGGCTCTCGATGCGCTCAATGGCGCGGAGGTCCTCGGGCGCAAGGTGCGCGCTGAGACCGCTCGCCCGCGCTCGGACGCTGACGCGAACTGAGCTCGAGGCAAGGTCGCCCGGTCTCGGGGGCCGTCCCCCCGGGCGTCCCGGGGACCCGGGGGCACACCTCACCCTCAGGGCGACGCGCAGCCAGAAATAGGCTTTGCGGAGCTCGAGAATACGGATGCGCTCTGGCCAAACGAGCCGCCATCGGTCAACCTAAAGGTCGAGGTGCAATCAGAGAGTCGACAAATCGAGGGTCTCTACGCGGACGTCGAATGGGCCCTCGCACAAGGTCTGCCCGAGCGCGACCTGATTGCCATGCTCCAGAGGCTCGCCAAGGCCGCGACCCCGCGCTCTGAGTATTTCATCTACGCTCAGCGGAATCTCGCCGAGCTGATCGTGCGTCGCTCCCCCTTCCGAGCGGCCCGCCTGGCGCGGAGCGTGCTCGCGGTCCGGGACGATGACCGCGCTTATGCGGTGCTCGGGCTATCGCACATGCTCATGGGCAACTACCGGTCCGCGGAGAAGGCCTACCGCTCGGCCCTCGCCCTTGTGCCGCATTGTCCCTGGTACGCCCACAACCTGGGTCACCTGCTCGACGTCGCCCTGGATCGGCCGCGGGAAGCCCTGCCCTTCCTTTGGATAGCGCGCCGAGGCTTGCCTCACGAGCCGGAGATCGCAAGCTCCCTGGCCCACGCGCTCCTTCAGAGCGGGGACAAAAAAGGGGCCCAAAAGGAGCTCGCCCAGGCCCTCGGGAATGAACAAGAAGCGCAGGAGCTTCTGGAGTCCTGGACGCGCTGAGCGCATTCTGTGCCCCTTCGATGAGCCTCGATCTTCCTGCCTTACCTCGCGTCTTCGCCTGGGCTTCGCTCAGTCTCTGTGCGGCGCTCCCCGCCTACGCGGCGGAAGACCCCGCGGACGAGGGTGAAACGATCCAAACGGCCTCCGACCTGGTGCCGACCGCCGACCCCAAGATCCCGAGCGATCCTCTGCTCGCTGCCTTGCCGCCGCCGAAACGCGTCGTCCAGAGTTGGCGGGAGGCCCTCGACCTTTTGCGCAAGAACTCGCTCGACCTCCGGCGAGCCAATGCCCAGGTCACAGCCGCTCGAGGCCAGGCCCGTGTGGCCCTCGCAGCGGCGCTCCCGACCCTCTCCGCCAGCGCCCAGCTCAATCATCATCTCATCACGGGCACGATCACGGACGTGAATGGCCAAACGGTGACCCAGCCGAACCCGCAGACCATCTGGGGCGCCAACGCGAACCTCCAGATGCCGCTCTTCGCGCCCGCGGCTTGGTTCGACTATGGAACCGCCAAGGATCAAATTCGCCAGTCAGAGCTCGCCTACAAGGACACCGAGCGGCGCGTCATCGCCGGGCTCGCCGAAGCGCTCGTCTCGCTCTTGACCACGGAGCGCACCGCTGAGGTGAGCCGCGTCAGCCTCGAAGGCGCGCTCGGGAGCCTGGAGCTGAATCGACGGCGGGCCGAGCTCGGCATGGGCGTCCAGATTGACGTCCTGCGCGCGGAACAAGAAGTGGCGCGCAGTCGAGCGCAGGTGATCAACGCCAACGAGGCCGTGGAGCGCGCGCGGGAAGCGCTCGGCCTCGCGCTCGGCCTGGCTGAGCCCGCGGGGATCACGCCGGATCTCGATCTCGACGATCTCTCGCGGGACGCCCAGGCCACCTGTGAGAGCAAGGGCAGTATCGACGATCGCCCGGACATCTTGGCGCAGCGCGCCGCGGAAGATCTCGGCAGGCGCCGGGTCAAGAGCGTGGCCCGTTCCTTCCTGCCGACCCTCACCGCGAACTCGACCCTCTCCTATAACGGGTTTTCCCGCTTCAGCCCGAACGGCGGAAATACGACCTGGACCATCGGCGCGGTTTTGAACTGGAACTTATATGATGGTGGGGTCCGCTACGGGCTCAAGCGACAGCGCGAAGCGGAAGTCGAACAAGCAGCCGCGACCACCGAAGAGCTCCGCCGGAGCGCCACCATCGAGGTCAACCGCGCGCTCCGGGCCGTCACCGTCGCCGAAAACGCCCTCAAGGTCTCTGAAGACTCGCGCAACGCCGCGACAAAAAACGCCGCGCTCGCCCGCGCCAAGCTCATGCTCGGCAGCGGCTCCTCCTTCGACGTCGTCGACACCCAACGCGCAAAACGCGAGGCCGAGCTCGACGTGACGGTGCGCGAGTTTGAGGTCCTGCGCTCGAGGATCCAGGCGTTTTTGGTGCTCGCTTCCTGTGATCTGTGAAGCGCGCCCGAGAGCGCTATAAGAGGACCATGAACGCGTCGAGGCCGGCGAGCCCCGTTTCCGAACCCCCGAGAACCTTCGCTTCGGTCTTCTTTTCCGTCGCCGTCGCGAGCCTGGCCGTCCTGTTTTTCTATCACATCTGGTTCATCTTCACCCAGACGCCGGCGGCTCAGGCCGAGGCGGGCGGACTGACCCAGAAGATCCTCTATTTCCACGCTCCCGCCGCCTACGGACTCTACCTCTCCGGCGCCGTCTGTTTCGCGGCGAGCGCCGCCTACATCGTCAAACCCACGCTCGGACGCAACGCCCTCGCTCAGGCAGCAGCAGAGGTCGCTACGGTGTTCGGACTCATGGTGCTGACCAGTGGGCCTATCTGGGCGAAGAAGGCGTGGGGTTATTATTGGACGTGGGATCCGCGCCTGACGACGCTGCTGCTCGCTGTCCTTCTCTACCTCTCGATGGTGATCTTTCGTCGCTTCGTCGGCGACGGGGACGCAGAAAGGCGCTTCGCTGCGGCTTTCGGCGTGCTCGGGACGACGCTCTTGCCGGTCATTCACTATTCCGTGCAGCTCTGGGGCGGCAACCACCCGACCGTGATCGGAAAAGGCGGCGGGGGCCTCGCGAGCCCGGAGATGCGCTTTGCGCTCGGCTTTGGCTTTCTGACGATGACCGGCCTCGCCATCATTCTCTTGATCCTCCGTACGCGCGCGGCGGTCATCGACACGCGCGTCCGTGAGCTCGAGGATCGCCTCTTCGATCTCGACGATTCCCGGGAAGCAGAGTAACGAGGAACGAACATGAAGGACGAAAACGCAAAGCTCGTACCCTCTGTCGAGAGCCGTTCTCAGGAGTTCGTCCCCGTCGAGGGCGGTCCGCAAGCGACGTCCTCTGCCGAACTTCTGCTCACGATCGCTTATGTGCTGATGTGGGCGTCTGTGTTCGGGCTAGCGATCTTCACATACAAGAGGCAAGCGCGGGCGCTCGCGCGCCTGGATGAGCTCGAAAAGAACGTCGAGGCGCGGGACCGCTCCGCATGACCTTCGAACATATTCTCTACATCCCGGGCGTGCTATTGATCGGAACGCTCATTGGCTACTCCCTCGGGGCGAAAGCCGTTCGTGAGGAGATGGCCCGAGCGAAGAAACAAGCCAAACGCTAACTCGGCGCCCTATTGGTCCCCGGGAAAGCGTCCGATGAGGGGATCATGATCGATTTTCGAATTTCAGATGAGCAACGCGCTCTCGTAGAGATGGCCGCCCGCTTCACGCGGGAGCGGATCATCCCAGTGGCGGCCGAGTGTGATCGAGAGGCGCGCTTCCCAATCGACGTCTTCAAGGATGGATGGGAGCTCGGGCTGGTGAACCCGACGGTGCCGCCCGAATACGGAGGAGCCGGGCTCGGTGAGCTCGACAACGCCATGATCGCCGAACAGCTCGCTTATGGCTGCACCGGCATCCAGACGAGCATGCTCGCCAACACTCTCGCTCTGACGCCCATCCTGCTCGCGGGGAGCGAAGCGCAGAAGAAAAAGTACCTCGGCATGCTCACTTCCGAGCCCCTCTTCGCGAGCTACTGTACGACCGAGCCGACCGGGGGCAGCGACGTCGCGGGGCTCCGGACGCGCTTCGAGAAGCGCGGCGACGACTACGTCCTCAACGGCGAGAAGTGTTGGATCACAAACGCCAGCCTCGCTTCGTTCTACGTCGTGTTCGCGACGAGTAACCCGGAGCTCCGCCACAAAGGCATCGCCGCGTTCATCGTCGACCGCGACACCCCCGGACTCACAGTCGGCAAACACGAAGACAAGATGGGCCAGCGGGCGAGCGACACTGCGGCCGTGAGCTTCGAAGAGGTCGTCGTGCCGAAGGAGAACCTGCTCGCCCCCGAGGGGGAGGGCTTCAAGCTCGCCATGGAAACCTTCAACCAGACGCGCCCGGACATCGGCGCCATGGCCACCGGTCTCCAGCAGCGCTGCCTCGACGAGTCCCTCGCCTACGCCCGCGAACGCAAGGCCTTCGGCCAGCCCATCATCGAGCACCAGATGGTCCAGGCGATGCTTGCCGACATGGCCATCCACTGTGAGGCGACGCGCCTCCTCTACCAAAAGGCCGCCTGGAACCTCGATACCGGCTCCCGGGATCCGATCGTCTCGAGCTACGCCAAGGCCTTCGGCGCCGACCGGGCCATGCAGACCGCCCTGGACGCCGTCCAGATCTTCGGCGGGAACGGCTACGTGAAAGACTACCCCGTCGAGAAGCTGATGCGAGACGCCAAGGTGCTCCAAATTTACGAGGGCACGAGCCAGATCCAGCGCGTCGTGATCGCGCGCTCTCTGGCCCGGACAGCAAGCGCCAAAGGCTAAGAACCCCCTGTTTCGCCGCCTTGGGGCGTTGCGAGGCGCGACCCCCAAGGCTAGCTTCCGCACGTGTTTGGCATCTCGATGAGCGAGCTCGCCGTGATCGGTGTGGTCGCTCTGATCTTCGTTGGGCCTCAGAAGCTCCCGGGCCTGTTGCGCACGGCGGGAGAATGGGTCGGCAAGCTCCGCCGACTCACGACCGAGGTGCGCGCCCAGACGGGCATCGACGAGATCCTCCGGGAAGAAGGCATCGATGGGGTCCGAGAGCTCCGGGCGCTTCTGCGCGGCGAAGTCGGCAACCGCAATTGGCAGGGCAAGAGCCCGAGTTACGAGGCGGGCGCCGAACCTCAGGAGACAGACGAGTACCCTGTCGAAGGCGCCGACATCGGAGACGCGCTGCCCGACGACCTTTGGTTCCCCGAGGAGCCCGATGCTGCCCCCCAGGCTGGTCCCGACGGAGTCTCCGAAACCGCCGCGGCCGTGAGCCCCGAGCCCACCGCCCCCTCAGCTGAGACCCCGAGCGGAGCGCAGGAATCGAGCCCCGAGGGCACCCCACCTTTCAAGCCCCCCGCCCCATGAACGACCCGAAAAAAGCCGAACCGGCGCCCGAGCCCGGGACGATGACCTTCTTCGAGCATCTCGAAGAGCTGCGCACGCGCCTGATCCGGATCGCCCTCGCCTTCGTCGCCGGAGGCGTCGTCGCTTGGTGGTTCAAGGAAGATCTCCTGATGTGGATCGCGCGGCCCTACGTCGAAGGCTGGCATAGCCCCGACGGCCGCCAGGCGGGCTTCTACTTTCCCGCTCCCGCGACCCTCTTTATCGCCTACATCAAGCTCTCCTTGCTCGGCGGCGGCGTCCTCGCCCTTCCCATCATCCTCTATCAAATCTGGGCCTTCATCGCGCCCGGCCTCTACGCACAGGAGAAGAGGATCGCGATCCCGTTTGTGATCTCGAGCACGGGCCTGTTCGCCGCCGGAGCCTATTTCGGCTGGCGCCTCGTGTTCCCGGTCGCCTTCGAATACCTCTTGAACTTCCAGGAGCTCCCGGAGGGGGCGCCCTTCCGCGTGGAAGCGAACGTGATGATCGACCAGTACCTGGAGTTCATCATCCAGGCCCTCGTCGCCTTCGGTGTGGTCTTCGAGATCCCGGTCGTGATCTTCTTCCTGTCGGCGATCGGGCTCATCACCCACAAACACCTGATCAAGTTCTTCCGCTACTTCATCGTGGTCGCCTTCGTGATCAGCGCCATCATCACGCCGCCCGATCCCCTCAGCCAGATCCTCCTGGCCACCCCGCTCATCCTGCTCTACGCGCTGTCCATCGGCATCGCCTTTGTCATGAGCAAACGCCGCGCCAAACAGGTCACAGAGAGCGCCTAGAGTGCGGTTTTTTGGCCCCGGCCCATCACTTCCGCCGGGGCCCGACCGAGCCTTCTCCATAGTCCACCGCCTCGCCCGCCTCCGCCTGCGAGCGCCCTCGCCCTCCTCTCGCGGTAGCCCCAAAGAGCCCTCTTCCCTCCGCCTTCCCTCGAGGCGCTCGCCCCCGATCATCCGAGCCCCGAGCGGCGCCCCCGCCCCCCGGATCCTCCCAAGACCGAGCGCGCGCTCCCCGCGCTCCCGGAGAGAGCTCAACCGTCGCTCAACCGTCGCTCCAGCGGAGCAACGAGCCCGGGCGCTCCCGAAGAGAGCTCAGCCGTCGCTCAAGCGGAGCAAGGAATCACCGCGTCGACGCCGAGCAGAACGGGTTTCTCTCCCTCGAAGCCGAACAGGAACCCGACGTTCTGTTCGAGGTCGTAAACCGCGTAGTGAGCCTTCGCCCGCGCGGCGTCGACGACCCCGCGGAGCCGCGCGATCTCCTCCTCGGAGGCGAGCTCGTATTGCCTGAGCGCCCCGAAGCGCAGGTCGAGCTCGAAGCGGCGCACAGGCACCAAGAAGACCCCTTTCACTGAAGGGTCGCCTTCACAGGTCGGCGGCGGAGCATCCCCCCTCATGAGCTCGGGCCGAAGGCGCACCTTCTTCAGCCGCGCGAGATCGTATTCGCCGTCGAGAGCAAAGAGCCCCTCGACCCCTTCGAAGGCCCGCAGCCGCACAAAGGCGCCCGGGTTGTCCAAGGCGACCAGCCCGTCCTCCGCTCGAAAGGCCCCGAGTTCGCTCCCGGAGCCGCCCTGGTCCGCGGCCGCGTTCCAGGCGCTCGCGAAGCTCGTCCAGACCTCCGCGGGGGTCTTCCGGCTCACCGGGCTCGACTGCCCCGGCGCGCGGGCTGAGGTCTCTCCGGAAACGGACGGTTTTTGCTCCGGAATCGGAGTGTCGCCCTGCGCATCCTTGCCCGAGGGCCCCGGCTGCGACCGACAGGCCACCGAAAGGGCCAGCGCACCAAGAGCCAAGGGCCATCTCCTCATAGGGCGACAAGCGTAGTCGAAAATCGCCCACGGGGCAGCCCGGCATTTCAGCGTCGCCCGACGAAATGCCAGAGCCAGCGCCCCCCCTCACCAATGGCTCATTCACTCTCCGCTCTCGCCGCCGGCTCCGCCTTCGCCTCCAGCTCCGCCCTGGCCCATGGGTTCACATCGGAGCCAGTCCACGCGCACTTGACCGGGCGGACAAACGAAGGGCCGCGATCCCGTGCAATAGGAGCCGTCCGGGCGCCGTTCACAGAATGCGTCATCCAGGAGACATTGCGATTGTGTGGGGACGACGATGCCCCCACGGCCCTCGCCCGAACGGCAGGCCTCTCCCGAGGACTTTCCTCCTGACCCTTCTTCGCCTGCCGAGCCCCCCGTAGGACCGGAGCCTCCCGTAGGACCAGAGCCTCCCGTAGGACCGCGGCCACCTGTCGTCGGCGCTTCGCCGCCTCCCCCTTTGTCCTCACCGGACCCGTCACAGCCCGTGGCAGCGAGCCACGACACTGCTGTCAGGAGGATGAGCGCCGTTTGGCACAATCTGGCACAATTTCCCGTTCGTGACGTCATAACCAGACAACAACGCAATGTTCATGCCGGCCTCACCTGGGGCCAGCTATCCCTCTCTCGCATAGGGCTCACCGCGCAGGATCGAGAGCCCGCGGTAAATCTGCTCAAGGAGCAACACGCGGGCGAGGCGGTGCGGAAGGGTCATCGAGGAGAGACTGAGTCGTTCGTGAGCTTTCCGCGAGACGTCCTCCGGAATCCCTTCAGCGCCCCCGATCAGAAACACGATCTCGCCCTTGCCCTTCTGCCCCCAGGTCTCGAGCTTTCGAGCGAAGGCTTCGCTCGTCAGAGCTTTCCCGTCGACCTCAAGGGCAACGATGACGTCCGCGTTCGGGACCGCGGCGCGGAGCTGCGCGTCGTCTTTCACCTCGAGCTCGATCCCCCTCACGACCCGGCGGATCCGCCCCCAATAGTCGTCGGCGATCGCGCGCACCTCCCGCTCCTTCAGCTTACCGACGGCGAGGATGGTGATCTTCAAGGGTCCTTCGCCTTCAGGCCGAAACGAAGCTATTCGAAGGGCGCTCGCCCTTTAGGCCTCGGGCGTCGCCTTCGGCTGGTTCCGAGCGGGGATCGGCACCCGGCTCGCGTCCATCCACAGGCCCGAGAGATCGTAGAGACCTCGCGCGTCCTCTGAGAAGACGTGCACGACAATGTCGAAGAAGTCGAGCAGGACCCAGTTGGCCTCGGGGAGACCCTCGACAGAGAGCGCCTTATGGCCGAGCTTGGCGAGATCTTCGTCGACGCCGCGTGCGATGGCCGCGCTATGACGATCGCTCGTGCCGGTCATGAGCACGAGGAAATCCGCGTAATCAACCGAGCCTCGCACGTCGATGATCTCGATGCCGAGGGCTTTTTTGTCGATGCCCGCTTGGGCAGCAAGCAGCGCGAGTTGCCTTGCGAGCTCGCCTGCGGCTTCGGGGGATTGGTCTTCAGCGGATGCCACGCTCGGTTGGGTGCCTTTCTGGGAGTTCTCTCGTATACCCCGGGGGGCGGATGCACTTGCCACTCCCGGCCGGAGGCGTCAAGGCGACGGGCCTGGGCTTTCAGGCTCTTTCGGCCCCTCGCTGTCCGAATTCACCTCTCCGGGCGCCTCCTCGCCTCTCTCCGCGCCCTCACCAGGCGCATTTTCCGAGCGGTGCTGCTCGGCCTTCGCCGCGGCCTCGAGCTCATCGAGGGCATCCAGCGGGTCGCCTTTTTTCGTTTCTGGCTCATAGGGCGGCAAGGCCGGCGGCGGCTCATAACGAGCTCGCTCGGCCGGAGCCTGAGCACCACCGCAGCCGAGTCCCCACAGACCGAGCGCCACGGCCGTCATCCACTCACTCGTCCTCATCCGACCCACCTCTCCCGATCGACCGCCAAGAGCGTCTCCTTCAAGTCACAAGCCGGCTCGTAGCCGAGCAAACGACGGGCCCGCGAGTCATCAATCATGCAAACATAACGAATGAAGTCGAGCTCCGTGCTCTCAAAGCGCGTCACTCGGGCCGCGAACAGGCTACCGAGGGCGGCCTGGGCCACTGTGTGGGGGACAGCGACGGTGCGCCTTTCGAGCAGCGAAAGCGCCCGGGACAGATGGATCGGCGGGGGACCTGCGATATTAAAGACGCCGCTCACGTCGGCTTTGAGGGCGAGCGAAATGGCTCGCACGACGTCATCCTCATGGACCGCTTGGACCATGGGGTCGAAGCCGAGCAGCGTCGGAACCACCGGCAGCCGGAGGTAATTGCTCGCGGCATTTTTTACGAGGCCGAGGATGTTCGCCGGGCGCAGGATGACAACTTTGCACTTCGAGGAACGAAGGGCGAAGGACTGGGCGAGCATGTCCAGCTCAACCAGGGTCCGGAGCTCCACCGAGCGCCCGCTCCCAAGCAGCGGCGCATCTTCGGTCAGAAATTGCGCGTTGCCGGCCCGGGGCCCGTAGGCGTTGGCCGTCGAGAGCACGACGAGCTTCGGGATCTCAAAGTCCTCCGCCATCCGGTACAGCTTCTCGAGGGAGAGCAGATTTCGGGTGTGGCGCTCGGCGCTGGGAACGTGGGGATCGTGGGTGATCCCGAGGTGAACGATGGCGCCGAGCTCTGGGCCGCGGATGAGCTGCCTGGTCGCGCTCCGCATCAGATCGGCCTGGATGTGCTCGACGTCTTGCGGAAGATCCGACGATGGGCGGCGATCGAGCCCGATGACGGGGCGCTCACGGTGCAGCGCACGCACGACCCGGTGCCCGAGCCGACCACAGATGCCAGTGACGAGGACCGCCGAGCGCGCCATTCAGACGAAGAGCCCTGTGCGCGTCGCGAGCGCGCGATTCAGCATGTCCTGAATACACTGCTTCACGAGCCAAACCTTGTCCCGCAGGACCGTATCGTCGTCCGCAGGATCGCCGCCAAAACGGAGCGGCTCGCCGTAATAGATGCGGTACTTGGTCGGGAGCGGCAGTTGCCCTCCGGGCACCAGGATCTGGGGCACGACGGGGAAAGCCGGGATGCCCAGGGCCCGCGCCGCCCACTCCAGGTTCCCGAGGTTGATGTATTGCTCCTCAGCGCCGACGACGGCGACGGGAACGATCGGGGTCCCGGTCTCGATGGCGAGACGCATGAAACCGAGCCCAAAATCCTGAAGCTGATATCTTTGTGAGAACGGCTTCGAAATCCCGCGCACCCCTTCGGGGAACACCAAGAGCAGCTCGTTCATTTCGAGCAGCCGTCGAGCATTTTCAGGCACGCCGACGACCTGACCGACCTTGTTGAAAAAGGTCGACGCGAAAGGCAAGGACACTGCCCATTTTTCGATCATGGCCCGCACCACGCGGGGCGGCGAATGGTCGAGGAAGAGTGAGCTTCCGATGATAGCTCCGTCGATCGGAATTTGACCCGAATGGTTCGCGACGAGCAGCGCCCGCTGCTCGGGGACGTTTTCGAGGCCGAAGCTCTCGGTGCGGAAGTAGAGACGGTGGAAGAAGGAGAGCACCGTGACCGCGCCCTTGGCGACCTCGGGATCGAGGCCAAACGGGTCGCCCCCGAGCGTGTCGTAACGGTTGCGCAGCCAGTTCACCCGCTCTTCGAAATCTTCCCCCAGGAGAAAATTCGAAAAATCCTCGGTTTTCTTGCGAACCACGTCCAAAACCCCCTCAAACCAGGGGAGAGTCGTGGTCTTCGCGACGTCCGCGAGGCGAGCTAAGGGGTGGGAACTTCTCATGGGCGGACTCGAGAGAGCTCTCCAGGTTAGCGAGAAGTGCCTAGATTCCTAGTCCGAAGCGCCCGCATCGCGACAGCTCGAAAACGGCAGCGGCTCGGCGTAGCTTCCGCGGGACCGCCCGCTGCCCTCCGGGGAGCCCGCGCCATCTTCATCATGACCTCCTCCGCCGCGCCCTCGGGCCTCGCCAGGGTCCCCCGCCTCCCCCCACCCCTCGAGCCTGGCGCCCGGATCGCCGTGGTGGCCCCTTCAGGCCCCTCAGACCCGACGCTCCTCGAGGCGGGGCTCACTTTGCTCAGGCAGCGCTACGACGTGCGCGTCCTGCCCCGCCTCGCCGAACGCCGGCGAGGGTTCCTCGCCGGCTCCGATGACGAGCGCGCCCGGGAGCTCCAAGAGGCCCTCGATGATCCCGACCTCGGGGCCATCTGGATCGCCCGCGGCGGCTACGGGCTCGCGCGCATCCTGCCGCGCCTCTCCTTCGCTCGTTTCGCCCTGAGGCCCCGCTGGATCGTCGGCTTCTCCGACGCCACCGTGCTCCACTGTCGCCTCGCAGAGCTCGGGATCCCGAGCCTTCACGCTTCGAACGTGACCGGCCTCTCGCGCGTCCCGGAACAGGACCTGACAGCGACCTTCGAGGCGCTCGCCCGAGGCGAGACGAGGCTCCCCGTGCCAGCGGAGGCCGGGGGCATCAACGGGCCCGTCTTCGGCGGCAACTTGACGATCCTGTTCAGCGAAGCGGCGTCCGGCCGGCTCAAGGTCCCGCCTGGTTGCTGCCTCCTGCTCGAGGACGTGAGCGAGACGAGCTATCGCGTCGATCGCATGCTCACGGCCTTGATCGATGGCGGACACCTCAGCTCCGTAAAAGCGCTGTTGCTCGGCGAGTTCACAGATTGCTCACCAGGCAAGTTCGAAGTCCCCGTGAAGGATGTCCTCCGCGAGCGCCTCGAGCCCCTCGGCAGGCCCATCTTCTTTGACCTGCCGATCGGCCACGGCGCCCGGAACGCCCCGATCGTGCTCGGGGCGCTCGCGGCCCTCTCTTAGACCTTCTTCGCCCCGGGCGGCGGCGGAGGAGGAGGACGTTTCGCTGGGCCATCGGCTCCGCGCCCGGGAGGCGGAAGCGGAGGCGCGGCGCGCCCGGTCTTCGGAGGTGGCGGGGGAGGCGGCGCCTTGCTGCCCGAGGGGGGCGCCGGGGGAGCTCCAGGCTTTGCGCCCACAGCGCCGGGCAGCGGCGGCGGCAGCGAACGGGGCGCGGTCGGCAGCGGCGGCGGGACGCTCGGGCCGGGACCGGGATCGAGCATCACGATCGCATCATCGCCGGCGATGGTTCCCTCGTCGAAATCCGCGTCGAAGAGCTCTTGATCCTCGACCTCAGCGCGCCCCTCTTCGTCCGTGTCCTCGGGCGTTCCCTCCTCCGGCGTCGCGCCTTCGAACAGCGCGGGATCGAGCGTGTGGAGGGCGGTGACCTCATCCTCGCCGGTGAAATCGAGCGCGCCTTTTTCAATCGCAGAGAGCGAGCGCGTGGGGGTCGGTTGTTCCTCGGAGCTCTCGGCCGTCTGGGCCTCGGCCTCGTCCATGAGCTTTCGCGCCTCTTCGGGGCTGAGCTCGACGGTGCGGCCTTCCGTGCGCCCGACCAGGGGCACCTCGGAAGCAGGCTCGACGGGCTCGAACCCGCCTTTTTCTGCATCCACCACGGGAGCGGGAGACGTCTCCGAGAGCGCGTCAGCGGTCGGAGCAGCCTGGGGCTCTTCGTCGGTCGCTTCTGCGCCGGGCGCATCGCCGCTCTCGGGTTCCGCCTGGGCTGCTTCCGTGCTCTCGGCGGAGTCAGGCTCCTTGGATGCAGGCGTAGCCGGAGCCGTCTCTGCGTCACCGGAGGGGGCCTCGGAGGCCTCCGACTGCGCCCCGGGGCCAGCGTCTTGAGTCGGGGCCCCTTGCTCCGATTCAGTCTTGTCCGAGGCGGCCTCGGCCCGAGGCTCATCGGACTGCTCAGGCGCTGCCTCGGCCGGAGTTTCGCTCTCGTCCTTCGGAGACTCGTCCTTCCGGGACTCGGCCAGGGAACCTGCCTCGTCGGAGGCAGGCTCCTCGACCCCCGGCGGCAGCGGCGCTTCCTCCGCCTCCAGCTGGGAGGAAGGAGGCGGCAGATCGTCAGGCGACGGGGGCGGCGGGAGCGAGTCCTTGAGCCGATCCCGGAGACGCTCTTCCTTCTCCTTGCGAATGCGCTCAGCCTCGGCGAGGGCTCGTGCCCTCTCCTCGGCCTCTTTCGCCTCGAGCTCCCGGAGACGGGCCCGCTCGGCCTCCTCCGATTTCGCAAGATCCGCCGCGGTGATCTTCCGCATCTCGAGCTTAGCGCGCTCGAGGTTCTCTTTCGCCTCGAGATCGGACGGATTCAGGCGCAGCACCCGACGCCAGGCATCGGCGGTTTCTCGCGGGTTCTTGAGCTCTTCTTGCCAAAGGACCGCGACCTTGCGTGCGAGCTCCGCTCGGAGCAGCGCGTCGCGGCTGCGCAGGATCCGGTCCTCGTACAGGTGCACGAGACCACGAGTGTCGTTCGTAAGTTGATAGTGAGTTTCGAGCTGATCGGCGATCTCCGCGTCGCCGGGCGAGATCTCGTACAGCTTCTTGAGATCTTCTACCGCGCCCGCTTCATCTCCCAGACGATCCTTGCGGAGCCCGTGCCGGTAGCGGAGCAGCATCCGCACGAGCGGCGCATCGTGAACCTCTTCGAGGGCCTGACCGATGACGTCGCTGGCCGCCTTGAGGTTCCCACTGTCACTCGCGACATCTTCGAGTTCCGTGAGCGTCTCCTCTTCTGCGTGCGCGATCAGGCTGCCTCGGAAGAGCTCGAAGGCGCGCTCAGCGTCTTTGAGCTCCGAGAACGCGAGGCGCGCCGCGCGCCGCAGCAGGAGGCCGCGGGTCCGGCCGCCGTCGCGTAGCGTCTTGCCTGCCTCCGAGAGCACGTCGAGCAAGAGCCTGCGGAGTCCAGTCGTCTTGGCGCGCTCGTCGAGAGCGCGCACCTCATCGACCAGCTCGTCGAGTCCCTCGTCCGGTGTCGTGCCCGCGAGGGCCAAGGTGAGCAGTTCGAGGGCCTTGTCGTTCTCTTCGTGGCCGAGAGCGACCTCTGCGGCGCGACAGAGAGCGGAGCGACGCTCCTCGATGCTCTTGGCTCGCGCGACCTGCCTTTCATAGACCGTGATCTGGATCGCCTTGTCGTCCGTCAGGGCCGCGAGGCGCGCCAAATAAGGCTCCGCGTCCTCCGCGGGGACGCTCGAGAGCGCCTCCTCGCCGTGCACGATGGCTTCCGTCACCGGCACACCCGCGCCGTGAAGGACCTCCGCTTGACGCACGAACTCGTCGGCCCGTGCGCTGCCAGTCAGGTCCCGCCCGAGCGCCACAAAAGCTGCCCGGAGGGCGCCCACGTCCTCAAGTTCGAGCGCAATCGACTCGAGCTTCTCGGCGACCTCCCGGTCGACCCCCTTGAGTCGCGCCAGGTCCACTCCCAGGTCTCGCGCATCGGCCTTCCGGTCCGCCTCAACAAAGCGATCAAAGGCGGCGCGCAGGAGGTGATTCCGCTTCGGCCCCGGGGGCGTCATCGGCAGCCAGGCGCGGACCGACTCTGCGACCTCTCCGACGACCCCGAGCTCATCGCCGAGGCTGATGTAGCGCGTGCGCGCTTCCTCGACGCCATCTTTCGCGAAGGGCAAAAGGACCGCCATCGCGTCCTTTTTCCGATCGAGCTCCTCGACCAGGACGTTCGCGAGCTTCTCGGCCATCCGATAGGCCTCTTCGGGATCCCCTTCGAACTCGACGAGCTGCGCCTGGTAACCAGCAAACGCGGCCCAATTGCCGAGCCGCTCCGAGAGAGCGGCGATGCGTTCAACCGCGCCGAGATCGTCTTTGTCGAGCTCGATCACGATCTCGAGCGCCCTCACGGCGCCTTCGGCGTCGCCGAGCTCATCTTCGAGCAAGACCGAGAGCTTGCGTGCGTGTTCGAGCCGCACGGCGCCGGTCGTCTTTTCTGTGAGCGTTTTGTAGCTCTTGGCGCTTGCGGCGGGGTCGCCGAGCTTGAGCTCGAGCTCGGCCTTTTGGGTCAGGGCCTCGATATCGTCAGGATCGACTTCGAGGGCGATATCATAGCGGCTGAGGGCTCCGGCGTCGTCGCCGAGCTCTTGCATGAGGCGCGCCGAACGATGGGCCAGGGCGCGGAGCTCGGGTCCCTCGGAAAGGGCTTCGAGACGAGCCAGATAGCTGAGGGCTCCCGAGAGATCCCCGAGCGACTCTGCGTCGTCAGCCAGCACCCTGAGCGCCTCGGGATCTTCCTCGCTCTCGAGGAGGAGGATGAGCGCTTGGCGCATCCCCTCGTCGTCTTTGAGTTCGGTCTTGAGCACCTCGGCGGCGCGACGGAGCAGCTCCGCTCTGCGGCTCTGATTTTCATGGGCCTCGGCGAGCTCGAGCAGGAGCCGTGCCACCGCGTCGATTTGACCGTATTCGCGGTACCGAGCCTCGAGCTCGTCGGCGAGCTCCTTCTGACCGGGAGCGGTACGCACCGCCTCCAGTAGACAATCGGTCGCCCCCTGGACGTCCCCGAGAGCCGCGCGGTGATGCGCTTCGGACCTGAGGAGGTTCGCTCTCTCGACCGGATCTTTGGCGAGGTCGGCCCGCGCGCGCGCTGCCCTCGCCGCTTGCTCGCGGTCTCCGGCGCGCTCAAACTCCGCCTCCGCCTTCGCCCACAAAGAGCTATCAGCGAGCAAGTCCGCGGCCTCCGCAAAGGCGCTTCCTGCGAGGAGGGCCTCGTTCTTCTCGACGTAGAGCTCTCCGAGCAGGCGGCTATAACGGGCGCTCGTCTCAGAGGGCGCAATCTGCCGACGGAGCTCCTCGAGCAGGGCGATCGGCGCGTCTTTTTCGTCGACGGCCCGATAGGCCTCGGTCGCTTGCTCGGCGTGTTCCGGTTCGTCCGGCTCGAGACGAGCCAGGCTCGAGAGCGCGAGGGCGAGCCCGCGTTTGTCGCCTCGCTTGTCCCTTTGCAGGACAATGAGCTTTCGGAGCCGGCTCAGGCGCAGTTCGATGTCCGTCGCGACCTCCGCGCGTCGGGCCACGAGCTCTGCGAGCTCGTCCCACTTCTTCGCTTCGGACAGGGTCGCTTCGAGCTGATCCGCAGCGCTCTCGTCGGACGGGTCGAGCAGAACGAGCTGCCTTCGCGCCTCGATCGCCGCCGCCACGTCGTGGAGCGGGCCATCGGCCAGAGCCGCAGCTTCTTCGAGCCAAGCGGCTCGATCCGTCAGAGATGCGCCCTCGGAGCGCGCCGCGCGTGAGTAGAGCTCGTAGAGATCTCGGTGTTTCCCCTGGGACTTGTAGGTCGCCGTCAGGTACTCGAGAGCGTCCGGCTGGGCCGGGTTCGACGCGAGCGCCTCGCGGAAGGAGCGCTCACCTTCGGACTTCTTGGCGTGGGCAATATAGGCTTTGCCGATCGTTGCCAGGGCTTCGGCGCGCTCCTCTTCCGTCGCGCCCTTCGAGGGGCGAAGCGCTGTGATGTAACTCTCGTCGAAGGTCGTCTCGAGCACCCCGCGTAGGACCTCGCGCGCCTCACGAGCCACGGCTCCATCCGGGTTTTTCGTCAGATAGCCTGCCGCAAAAGGAGCGAGCTCGTCGCGCCGCGAGAGGGAGTCGGCGTAGAAGATGGCGAGCTGCAGCGCGCGGTCATTGCCCGCGTCGCAGCCGAGCGCGCACGTCGCGTAGGAAATGCCGTACTCGCCGTCGTACATCTCCGCCAGGCTCACAAACAAATCACAAGCCTCCGCGGCCTCCTCCGCAGGCACACGGTCGCCCGCCTGGATCCGCTCGAGAATCGCGGCGCCGAGCTGCTGTTTGAGGCCGGGATCGCTGGCATCGATCGCGAGCGCCTTGCGGAGAGCCTTCTGGAGGCCGAGGGTGTCCCCGGCGCTCCGGCACACCTCCACCTCGTCGAGGTACAGGGCGTAAGAGCGCTCCGGGTCATTTTCGAGCAGTTTTTGCTCGGCGGCGAAGAGGGGTAGCGCTTCGCTCCACTTGCCCGCGGCCTTGAGCAGCTCGCGCGCCATGTAGATCGAATATGAGTCACCCGGGTTCAGGGCGATCGCCCGTTTGTAAGCAATGAGCGCCCCATCGGGGCGCCCGAGCTCCTCCGACTGCACTCGAGCGAGCTCAATCAGCACCGCGGAGGCGACGTCGAGCAGGTCCGGCCGCGTCGGGAGTAATTTCTCAATGAGCTTGGCGCGCCGATCGAGCAGCGCCAAAACTCCCTTCAAATCGCCTTTTTCCCGGTAAATCCCGGCGAGTTTCTCGGCGGCGACCTCGTGGGTCGGGTCCTTCTCGACGGCGGACATGAGCGCCCGCACAGCGCGATGGGCGTCGTTCAGACTCGTGAGCCAGACCTGAGAAGCTTCGACGTACCAATGGGCTCCGCTCGCAGGATCCGTCGAGGTAGCGCCGGCTTTCTCCAAAAATACCGCGTAGCCACGAGGATCGGTCTGCCCATGCTCGTACGCCGCGCTGAGGGCCTCCGCGTCTCCGGGGTCCTGACCTAATCTTTTCGCAAGGGCATCCAGCTGTCGCGCATCCATTGGCTAGTTCGACGCTATCACTTTCACCCTCACTGTAGCAACGGCGCCACGATTTTGATAGGAAGGCGTTCACCGCGGTGTTTCGAGACGGGATCGGCCACAAAAGCGAGCGGCCATCCCCCCGGCCTTCGGAAGTACCCCGGCCAGCCGTTTGGCGTTTCGCTCATGTCCTCGACCTCTGAACCCACCCTCCGCACTCTCATCGAAACTAGGCGCGCCCAGGGGCAGCCCGCGAGCCTCGAGGAGGCCCTCCCCATCGCGGGAGCGCTGGCGGCCGAGCTCGCCGAGCAACATCGCGCCGGCTACACGTTCTTCGTCTACCCGAGCGCTCTGTATTTCGGCCAGGACCAGCTCTTCCACGCCGGGCCCGCTTCGGCCCAGCCGCCGACAGATCCCCGGGACCTCGCCTGTCTCCCCCCCGAGTCCCAGGGCCGGCTCCCCGGATCCGCCCGGGCCTCGGTCTACAGCGTCGGGGCCATCCTCTACGAGCTCCTTTCCCTGCAGAGCGTCGGTCCGGGCATGCGGCCCCTGTCTCAGGTCGCGCCGGGAACCCCGCCTGAGCTCGATCAGGCCCTCTCCTTCGCCCTCGCAAGCGATCCCGCCGCGCGCCCCGACGACCTCCACGCGCTGGCCCAGGCCCTCTACCAGATCCACCAACAGGTCTCGCGCGCTCCGGCCGCCGCCGCTCCCCGAGCGGCGGCGCCTGAAGCGCCCGCTCCCGTGATCACCTCCCCCGGGCCAGGAGTGGGCTCCGCCCACTTCTCCGCGCCTCAGATCCACTTCTCCCTCGGCCCCGAGGCCCCTGCTGCGCCCGCCATCCGCCCCATGCAGCACTCGATCGAGATCGACGTGTCGATGTCGCTCATGCCGAAGCCCGGTCCCGGAATGGGCGCAGAAGCTCCCCGGCCCCCCTCGCCCGGTCCCGCTCCGATCCCCGGAGCGATCCCCATGGCCCAGACGGCCGACGAGCTCCACGCGATCAAGATGCGGCTGGAGGCCGATCCCGCGCCCCGCTATGTCGTCGTGAAGAGCGGCATGGATCATGGCCCCTTCCGCGCCGTCGAGCTCCTACAGCAGATCGCGAGCCACACCTTCGAGGAGGAGGACCTTCTCCGCATCGGCGCTCACGAGCCGATCGCGATCAAAGATCACCCCGACTTCGCTCCCTTCGCGCGTCACGCGCGGCTCCATCGCCACGAAAAAGCCGAAAAGGCGGCGATCGCTCAGGCCGTAGTCCAGGAGTCGCGCAGCCTCCGCGGCAAAGCGCTGATCGGTGTGATCGCCCTCGGGCTGCTCGGGGCCGCCGCCGTCGTGTTCATCCTGACCAAACGCGGTCAGAAGAGCGATGCCGTCGCGGTCGTCGAAGAAACCGCGGCGAACGTCGAGTCAGACGCGGGCCTCGTCAAGAAAAAGTCCGTGGGCGGCGGCGTCGGCCGGGTCACCGGCTCCGTCGGAGGCATCCCCCAGCTCTCGGGCGGCATGAGCTGTGAAGCAGCCCAAAACGCCTACGTCGAGGAGATGAAGATCGGCGCCAAGGGCGGCCAGGCGGATCTCACCGCAGGCCAATTCCAGGCCATCCTCGGGCACGGAGCGTACCTCAATAGCTGTGGAGTCCCCGATAGCATGGGCGTCAACGTGTGCGCGGCCATCCAAAATGGCCGCGCTGTCGGCGTCACGGTGACGACCACCCCGCGCAATCCGCAGATCCAGTCCTGCATTGCGAGCCGAGTGCGGGCGATGAGCTTCCCGAGCCACCCGAAGCTCGACATCACCCGAACCAAGTTCTGAGGCTCGGGGCGCCCGCCCCTGAAGTCCCGCGGCGCGGGGCCGTCTTGTCCGGAATCTCGCGGCCCGCGGACAACCGCGTATAAGCTGGCAGGACGCCAAGTGATCTCGGTAGAGCGCCTCTATAAGTCCTTCGATCTGCCTGCGCTGCGAGGGGTCGCGCTCACGGTGCCCGATGGGACGATCCTCGGCATCGTGGGGCCGCCCGCTTCGGGCAAGAGCCTCACGCTCAGGGCCATCGCAGGACTCATCGAGCCGGACGCCGGGAGCATCCGCATCCAAGGCGAGGAGATGGTTGGCGCTCGTTACACCGAGCGGGCGCGGCTGCAGGAGCGGCTCGGAATGGCCTTCCAAAACATCGCCCTCTTCGAGCACCTGACGGTCGGAGAGAACGTGGCCTTTCCGCTCAAGCGGCGCGGGGTCCGCGATCCGAGCGAGATCCGGAGTCGCGTCGCCGAAGCGCTCGCAACGGTCGGCCTCGCAGGCTTCGAGGAACGCGCGGTCCAGGGGCTCTCGGGGGGCCAGAAGCGGCGCGTGGGACTCGCGCGCGCCGCGATCCATCGGCCCGCTTATCTCCTTTATGACGAGCCCGCGGCCGGCCTCGACCCGGTGACCTCCGCGCGCACGTTCGCGCTCCTCCGGCGGCAGCAAGAAAAAACGGGCGCGACGATCGCAGTCGTCTCGAGTGACGTCGCGAGTGTGCTCGGGTCCGTCGATCGCGTGGCGGTGTTCCGGGCCGGGCGCGTCGTTTACGAAGGGCCCGCCAGCGAAGCGCGGAGCGCGCGCATGGACTTCGTGCGGGAGTTTTTGGGCGGCGCCTTCTCGCCGAGCGAGAGGATCTCTGTCGCGGCGTTCGACGAACTGCTCAGCTCCTCTGGTACGCTCAAACGCCCCGAAGCTCCCCAACAAGGAGAGGGGCTTTTGGCCCACGTGCTCGCTCAAGCCAAACCCGAGGTGCCCGCTTGGAGGCCTTCACCCTCCGCCCCCCCTTGGAACTCCCCCGAGCTCCCCGGCTCAGCCGACGCAAGTGTGCCTCCTCCGAGCAGCGCTCCGGCGCGGCACTCCTGGGCGGAGGCGCCCCCGCCCCCGAGTGAGTCGGAGCCGAGCCCGCCGGACTCCTGGAGGAAGAAATGAGGGAACTTCTCCGCTTCTTCGGTGATTTCCTGCAGGGGCTCGGCGGCCTCGGGGTCGTGCTCGCCACGACCTTCGACGGCACTTTGCGCGGTAAGGTCGACGGTCGCCAGCTCCGCGACAGCCTCTTGCGGCTCGGAGTTGGCTCGATCCCCGTCATCGTCGCCACGGCGCTGTTCGTGGGCGGCATCATGGTCGTCCAATCCGCGCCCCTCATCACCCGCTTCGGGGCCCACGGACTGCTCGGCTGGGGCGCGGGTTTTGGCATCCTGCGTGAAGTCGGCCCCGTCCTCACCGGCCTCATGATTTCCGGACGCGCCGGGAGCAACAACACCGCCGAGCTCGGCACGCTCACGGTCACCGAACAGGTCGACGGTCTGCGCGCGATCGCTGTCGATCCCGGGCCCTATCTGGTCGCTCCGCGCGTCCTCGCCATCGTGCTCACGACCGTCCTCGGCACGCTGCTGTCGATGGCGGTCGCGCTCCTCGGCGCGGCTCTCAGCGGATTTGGGCTGCTCGGGGTGCACCCGGTGACTTTTTGGAACGGTCTCGTGAGCGGCCTGATCGGCCCTGAGGATGTGCTCCACGGCGCTCTCAAAGCGCTCATCTTCGGGATCATCATCGGCGCTACGAGCACCTCCTTCGGCCTGCACGCCCGGGGCGGCGCGCCCGGGGTGGGTCGCGCGGTGAATCAAAGTGTCGTGCTCTCGGCGCTGATGATCTTCGTCTTTGATGCTCTCGTTTCTTTTGCCGCGGAGGCGCTCGCACCATGAGTCAACCTGAGGACGAACCGGTGCTCCGCACCCGCGACGAGATTCGGCGCGCCTCGATCCCCCCGAAACAGACGGAGCTCGTCGTGCAGAGGCCGATGCCCGGCTTCGTTCTGCCGAGCGACGAAGAAGGCAACATCTTCCGAACCATGAGCGCGGTGACCGCGGCGTTTCCGCGCCTCGAGCGGGGCGGCGTCAGTGATCGCATCGCCGAGGACGGCATCCGCTCCCTCGGGTTCGTCGCCTTGGTCCTCGCCTTCGTGAGCTCGATTTTGGTCTACCAGGCGGGCATTCAGGCCGCCCGCGTGGTCCCGGACATGACCACGATTGGCCCGAGTTATCTCGAGATCCTGACGCGGGATCTGGCCGCCACCCTCACCGCGCTCATGCTCGCCACCCGCGTCGGCGCGGGGATCGCGGCCGAAATCGGCGGCATGCGCGTCACCGACCAGCTCGACGCGCTCCGCCTCTCCGGCGCCGATCCCGTCGTGACCTTGGTCTTGCCGAGGGTGCTCGCGAGCCTCATCTACACGCCCCTCATCACCCTGATCGGCGGGGCGGTCGCCGTGGTCTCGGGCGTCGCGACAGGTTATTTCGCCTTCGAAATCAACCCGACCACCTTCCTCGACTTCCGCTTCGTCGACGGAGTCGACATCGCCATGGGCATCGTCAAGAGCCTCGTCTTTGGCGCAGCGGTGCCGCTCGTGAGCTCCCACGCGGGCCTCTACGCGGAGGGCGGTTCCCGGGGCGTCGGCGACGCGACGACCCGCGCAGTGGTTCAGTCGTCCCTCGCCGTGATCATCCTCGGCTTCATCATCGGCGCCTTCGTCGAAATCGTGGGGGGGTCTTGATCGAGCTCATCGGGATCCACAAGAGCTTCGGCGAAAAGGTCATCTTGGACGGCGTCGATCTCAGCGCCAAAGAAGGCGAGATCCATTTTGTGATTGGCACCTCCGGCGCCGGAAAAAGCGTGCTGTTGAAGCACATCGTAGGCCTGCTCCGGCCGGACCGAGGCCAGGTCCTGGTCGATGGCGTCGACGTGACCCATTTCACCGAAAAACAGTTCTATCCGATCCGAAAGAAGTGCGCGCTCGTGCTCCAGCACGCGACGCTCTTCGACTCCATGACGTGTGAGGAGAACGTGAGTCTACCTCTCCTCAAACACACAGACCTCAGCGAAAAAGCGGCGCTCGCTCGGGCTCGGAGCCTGCTCGAGGAGGTCGGGATGGCCGACTATGCGACGGCGCTGCCGGTGCGGCTCGGGGACGGCATGAGAAAATCGGTCGCCGTTGCCCGCGCTTTGGCCCTCGAGCCCGAGTACATGCTGTTCGACGAACCGACGACCAGCCTCGACCCCCTGAGCGCCCGCCGCGTCGACGCGCTGATCGCCGAGCTGGCCGAGAAGCGAGGCGTGGGCTGCATCGTGGTGTCCCACGATCTGCCGAGCATTTTTGGCATCGCACACCGGGTGACGATGCTCTACAAAGGGAAAGTTCTTGCGAGCGGCACGCAAGAGGACTTGCTCGGGTCGACCGATCCCGTCGTAGGGCAGTTCATCCACGGCAAACCGGAAGGCCCCCTCGAGACGACATGAGCGAACGATCGATGGAAATGAAAGTGGGCGGGTTGATGGCGCTGTCCGTCGTCCTGCTCGTGGGTTTCGTCGTCATGATGGGAGGGCTCAGTTTGCAGCCGAGCCACCGCATCTTCGTCGAATTCGAGAACCCCGGCGGTCTGCAGTCCGGCTCACCGGTGCGCATCGCGGGCATCCGCGTGGGCCGCGTCCAGGCCATCGAGTTCCGAGGCGATCAAATCAGCCCGCGCACAGGACAAAAGGCGCCTCCGGTGCGCGTGGTCGCCGCCATCGACGCCAACTACAAAAACGTGATCCACGAGGATGCGGTCTTCTTCATCACCGCTCAAGGGGTGCTCGGCGAGATGCACCTCGCCATTGAACCCGGAACGCCTTCGCTCCCGGTGCTCCCTTCCGACGCGACAGTGCTCGGCGTCTCCCCGCCCCGCATCGATCAGCTGCTCGGGGAAGGTTACGAACTAATGCACCGCGCCTATGAAGGCGCCGTCGGCCGCGAGAAACAGATCGGCGAGACCATCGACGCTCTGCATCAGACCCTCAAGGGCACCGCTGCGCTGCTCGGCGATCGAAAAGAAGAGGTCGACCTTCTCCTGAAGCGGGCCGACTCGATCGCAGCCCACAGCGAAGAGCTCCTCGCCGCCGTTCGGACGCAGTACGTCGACGGCCCGCGCATCGAGCGCATCCTGACTCGCCTCGACAACATCACCCGCGTCCTCGACGAAAACCTAGAGCCGATGCTGAAGGACACGCGCACTGTGCTGAAAGATGGGAGCGCCGTTGTCAGCGTCCTGGCCGAGCCGGAGCAGCTCGAGACCATCCGCGTCGCCGCAAAGGACACCAAAGCCCTGCTGACGACGGCCAAATCCGTGGCAAACGACGCCCAGAGCATCGTTTCGGAGATCAAGGCCGGCAAAGGCAGCGCCGGGGCGCTCTTGATGGATGAAGCGCTTTATGACGATTTGCAGGAGCTCGTACGAGACTTGAAACAAAATCCGTGGAAGATTCTCTGGAAGGACTGATCTTCGCTCGAGATCTTCTGCGCCCCCTCGCACGTCCAAGTCCCTGTGGTCACCGAACCCACCGAAAATGAGGCAACACGAAGGTGCCCTCTTTACGAGAGTGCTTGACGCTGTTCCAGTCTAGTTGATACTTCCCGGCCGGCTCTACCGGTCCCCCCTCCGCTCCCCCCTACAGATCATGGCTGAAAAGGAAGAAAGCTCCGTACTGTTCTCGCTCCAGGAATTGATGACCCTGGAGGAAGGACGCATCGCCGAAGAAGAGGCTGAAAAAGCCCGCCGGGAGGCCGAAGCTCGCGCGAAAGCCGAGGAGGAAGCCCGCCGCCAGCGCGAAGAGGAAGAGGCCCGCCTGCGCGCCGCTGAAGAAGCCCGCCGCGCGGAGGAGCTCCGTCGTCGCGAGGAAGAAGCGCGCATCGAGGCCGCTCGCCAGGCCGAAATCGACAAGGCGCGCATGGAGATGGAGCACAAGGCGCGCATGGAACAGCTCGCTCAGCAGCAGTCCCATGAGGCGCAGCTCGCCGCCATCCAGCAGGACAAGAGCAAGAAGAAGCTGAAGCTGATGGTCGCCGGCTCGATCGCCGTGCTCATCCTCGGCGGCATCGGTGCCTTCTCCTACTTCTCCTCCGCGCAGGCCGAGGCCGAAAGGAAGCAGGCCGCTCTCTTGGCACAGCTGGAAGCCGCCAAGGCCGAAGCGGATCGCAACGTGCGCGAGCTGCAGTCGAAGCTCGAAAATACCGCTTCGCTCGGCGAAGCCGAAAAGGCCAAGCTCGAAGAAGAGCTCCGCAAGGCAAAGGCCGCTGCCGAGAAGGCGGGCCAGGACGTGAAGGAGACCCGCAGCACGGGCGCCGCCGCGTCGAAGCCGCGCTCGACGGGCAGCTCGAGCGCCCCCGCCGCGAAGCCGCGTCCCTCCGGTCCGGATTGCGCTCCGGGCGATCCGATGTGCGGGAACCTGTGAGCTCTCAGGGAGAGAGTGCGTTGGAAGAAGCCAGAAAACGGCTGATCTTCGCGCTCGACTATGACAGCCCCGGCGAAGCGGAGACGCGCGGCCGGGAGATCGGTCCGTATGTCGGGTGTCTGAAGGTCGGCCTCGAGCTCTTCATCCGCGGCGGTCCTCAGATCGTGCGCACGCTCCGCGCTCAAGGAGCTCAGATCTTCCTCGATCTGAAGCTCCATGACATCGCCGAGACCGTCGACCGAGCCGTCGCCTCCGCCGCCCAGCTCGGGGTGACCTACCTGACGCTGCACGCCTCCGGTGGGCCGCGCATGCTCGAGCGAGCACAGGCCCGCGCCGAAAAAGAAGGCGGTCACCTGAAGCTCCTCGCGGTCACGGTCCTGACTTCTCTCGACGCTCAAGATCTCGAGCGCATCGGCTACCGCGCCGATCCCCGCGCCCAGGCGGAGCGCCTCGCCCTGCTCGCCAAGGAAGCGGGACTCGCGGGCCTGGTGTGCTCGGCCCAGGAGGTCCGCGAGATCCGCGCCGTCGTCGGTCCGTCGATGCTCCTCTGCACCCCCGGAATCCGTCCGACAGGGAGCGACGTCGGCGACCAGAAGCGCGTCGCCAATCCCCGGGATGCGCTCCTCGCCGGTTCCGATCTGCTCGTGGTCGGCCGCCCGATCCGCGACGCAGCCGACCCCATCCAGGCCGCCCAAGGCATCCTGCGCGAAATGCGCGGGGCCCTCGAGACGCCCCGTGCCGAGGCCTAATCGCCCTGGTCCGGGCCGCGGCGCCGCTCGGCCGAAGAAGCCCGATGGCCCGAGTGGCCCCCCGGGCGCGCCTCGCCTGATCTTGGGTCAGAACCCGGTGCGCGAGGCGATCGCTGTGCACGGCTCCCAGCTCGGCTTCGTCCTCATTGAACACGACCCGAACCCGCGCCTCGCCGCCCTCGGCCGCTTCGCCGCCGACCACGGAGTGCGCGTCGAGAGCGCACCGCGCGGGGAGCTCGACCGCATCGGCGGCAGCGGGCGGCATCAGGGAGTGCTGGCCTGGGCCCCGGAGCTCGAGCTCATCGCCCCCGAGGCTCTGCTCGATGACCCTGAGCTCCTGGCGCTCGCCCTCGATGGCGTCGTCGACCCCCAGAACTTCGGCGCCGTGATCCGGAGCGCCGTGGGGATCGCCCGCGCCCCCGTCGTCTTCGGAGAGAACGCCTCGGCTCCCCTCACTCCCGCGACCTTCCGAGCCTCGGCCGGCGCGGTCGAACACGCCCGGCTCTGCCGTGTCCGCTCGCTCCCCGCCTTCCTTGTCGATGCTCGGGCCCGCGGCGCGACCATCGTTGGCCTCGTCCCCGACGGAGACTTGGCCCTCGAAAACGTCCCAATGAGCGGGCCCACGGTCCTCGTGATTGGCAGTGAAGAGGCGGGCCTGCAGCGGGCCACCCGCAAGGCTTGTACACACTTTGCCCGCCTCACTTCGAGCGGCGCGGTCCAATCCCTGAACGCCTCCGTCGCCGCCGGCGTCGCCCTCTACCTGGCGGCCATGGCCCGAAGGTCCTAAGCCGCAGACCTCACCCCAACCTCACTCGTACGCCAAGAAAGCCCCCTTTCTTCCCTTCTTGGAGTCGCCGGGCTCCCCTGCCCTCGGCCAAGCCCCCACGGCGAGTGCCCTCCTCCCCCCGCCTCCTCGGGGGGCCCCCACCGGACGCTCTCCCCCGGACGCCCCTTCACTCGGCGCCGCCGGCGGGCCTTCGGCCCGCCTCCCTCCGAACCACCCAACTCACCGTCGCCCGTCGACGCCCCGGGTACGCTCCCCGCGCCCCGGGCGCCCCCGTTTCGGGGCTTCTTGAGGTCACGTCGCTCGATGTACACTCCCCGCGCCCCGGGCGCCCCCGGCGCCTCCGGCGCTCTCCCAGACGCCCCTTCACTCGGCGCCGCCGGCGGGCCTTCGGCCCGCCTCCCACCGGACCACCCAACCCACCGTCGCCCGTCGACGTCCCCGGGTACACTCCCCGCCCCCCGGGCGCCCCCGGCGGAACGCCGATGCCCCTTTTTGAGTCGACGTACACTCCCCGCGCCCCGGGCGCCCCCGGCGCCTCCGGCGCTCTCCCAGACGCCCCTTCACTCGGCGCCGCCGGCGGGCCTTCGGCCCGCCTCCCACCGGACCACCCAACTCACCGCCGCCCGTTGACGTCCCGGGTACACTCCCCGCCCCCCCGCCGGACGCCGCATCTCCAGGTCATCCCGTGGCGTCCCGCCCGGGCCCCCGCGCGCTCCATTCAATAGAACGCGCGCTCGCCAAAATATAAGAAGAAATTTCTAAGAGAATTCAATCAGTTGCCAGGTAACCCTTCAAGTTTTTCTTCACCCGGCCCCCGCTAGCTTCCGGAGCTCGTTGAGTATTTGTTCAGCGTCCCTGAGGTTCGCGTCCGGCCCGAAACTGACCCGAAGCGCCCCCCGCGCCGCCTCTCGTCCGAGCATAGCCTCGATGCCCGGAGACGGCTCCGCGGTGCCCGCCGAACAGGCGCTCCCGCTCGAGACCGACCAGCCTCGAAGGTCGAGGGCGGCCACGAGCTCGTCCCCCTGCCAACCCGGAAGCCGAAAGTTCGAGACGTGGGGGAGACGCGGGACCTCCGCGCCGTGCACAGTTCCGCCGAGCTCCCGGACCCCCGCTTCTAGAAGCCCCCGCGCGGCCTCCGCCCGAGCGAAGCCGGCCCGGAGCTCCTCGAGCTCGCGGAGCGCTCGCTCGAAGCCCGCGGCGAGCGCCGCGTCCTGAGTCCCGGGGCGGAGCCCGCGCTCCTGAGCCCCGCCGCGCCCGAGCGGCACGGGCGCACGCCCGCAGCGAAAGGCGAAGACGCCAATCCCCTTGGGGCCCCGGATCTTATGGGCAGCGATGGACAGACTGTCGGCGCAGGCGAGGGACTCGTTGTGGGGGCCCCGGCCGAGGAGCTGGACCGCGTCGACGTGGAGCTCGACCCCGAGCTCGTCACAGAGGGCCCGGGCCCCCTCGAGGGGCTGGAGGACGCCCGTCTCGTGGCTTGCCGCCAAGAGAGCCAGGAGCGGTCGGCCGCCGAGCTCTCCGGTCTCCTTGAGCTCTTCGAAGGCCGCTCGGACCGCCTCGAGCTCGATGGTGCCGTCCGGGCGCGCCGGGACGAAGCGAACGGGCCGACCGCGGGCGCGGTACTCTTCGGCCATCTTGCTGACCGAGGGGTGCTCGAGCCAGGAGGTGACAATCGAACTCGCCCCTGAGAGGGCCAGATGGTTCGCTTCGGTGGCGCTCCCGGTGAAAAGGACATCCCGCGGATGCACCCCGAGCACCCCCGCGGCCGTCTCGCGGGCGCTCTCGAGGAGCTTTCGGGCCTGCCGCCCGTGCCCATGAACGCTCGACGGATTCCCCCAGGCGACCTCCCGCGCCGCCGCCATCGCCTCGAGCACCCCCCCCGAGGGCGGCGTCGTCGCGTTCCAGTCGAGGTAGCGGTTCATGGCGCGGCAGGCGGACGCGAGGTGGCGTCCGGACCCGGCAGCTCGAGGCGGAAGACCGCCCCTTTGAACTCGACGCCGCCGATCGTGATGGGATTGGGAGAGAAGGAGATGTCTCCGCCGTGCCCTCGCGCGACCCCGCGCACGAGCGCGAGCCCGACCCCGGTTCCGCCCTGAGCGCGGGTCGGGGTCCCATCGATCTGGAAAAATGGCTCAAAAATGCGCTCTCGGTAAGGCTCGGCGATGCCCGCGCCCTCGTCGGCGACGATGATCTCGACCCCGGATCCGAAAGGCTGAACCAAGAGCCCAATGCGTCCGCCCGACGGACTAAACTTGCTCGCGTTTTCGAGCAGCTGCGAAAGGGCGCGCCCGAGCCGCGGACCATCGCCCCGCAAAGGGAACGCCGCCGCCCCCGGGATGTCTTCGATGAGGGTCTGGGACTTCTTGCGGCGCAGCTCGAGGGTCTCCTGCTCCGCTTCCCGCAGCACCTGCAGCAGGTCCAAGGGGGAGCTATGGAACTTCAACTTGCCCGTCTCGAGACCGGTCACATCGAGCAAGTTATCGATGAGCCCGCGCAACCGATCGACACATTGGCTCAGGGAGCGCAGCGCCTTCTGCTGTGCCGGGGTGAGCGTTCCGAGCTCCTCGTCGAGCAAGAGCTTCGCGTAGCCGACGATCGGGGTCATGGGGGTCGAGAGCTCGTGGGAGATGTTTCGATAAAACTCCTTGCGGGCCTGGTCGAGCTCGATGAGCCGCTCGTTGGCCTGGGAGAGCTCGGCGACCTTCTGCTCCAGGTGGCCCACGATCCTTTGGCTCTGCTGCCGCAGGTGTTCCCCGGACTCTTCTGCGTTCAACCCCTCGCGCTTGCCGCCGAGGTAGGACTCGACGACGTCGACGAAGGTGCGCGCGTTGATCGGCTTCTGCATGAAGCCCGTGCAACCGACGGAAAGGCTGGTGTTTCGGCTCCCTTCGGCGGTGACCGCGATGATCGGCACGTCCTTGAGGGAGGGCAGCGAGCGCAAACGCAGCGTCACCTCGTAGCCATCGAGTCCGGGGATCGCGATGTCGACGAGGATCAGATCGAAGGATCCTCTTTGCGCCTTCTTGATACCATCGATGCCGTCGGTCGCGTCGACGACCTCAAAGCCGGCCGGGGTCAAGAGCTTGCGGACGAGCAGACGGCTCGCGGGATCATCCTCGATGTACAATATGCGACGCATGGCGGCTCTTTCCCTGGTACATCCCAGGAGGCTGCGCGAGGTTCAAGGGGAACGCGCTCCGGCGATAGGAAAGCCGCGCATTTTCCTGGCGCCGAGGTTGCTGCGTGGCAGGAACTGGGGTTATGAGGGCGCGAGCTTTCGCCCGCCCAGGAGCCTTCCTTCCTCATGTCCAGCGCCCCCTCCGAGAGAACGGCCGCGCGTAAGCGGATCCTGATCGCCGATGACGATCCCGCCATCAGCCGTCTCCTCGAGCGGATCCTCGGCTACGAGTTCGACGTCGCCACCACGAGCGACGGGCGCGCCGCGCTCCAGCTCGCCGAACAGATCCATCCCGATCTCATGATCCTCGATGTGATGATGCCTGGACTCGATGGGTTCGCCGTCGCCGCACAAGCACGAAATATTCCGGGCCTGCGCACCGTTCCTATCATTTTCCTCACAGCCCGGGACAACGCGAGCGACACCATCAAAGGCATCCAAGCCGGCGCTCGCCACTACATCACGAAGCCCTTCAAGATCGACGACGTCACCGCGAAAGTGCGCAAGACGCTCGGCCTCTGAGCCTCTCCCCCGTGTCCGTGCCGAGCACTCTCTCCACCCCGAGCGCCCCCGCCTCGCCCTCCCTCGGGCTGGGCCTCTTGGCCGCGGCCCTCTCCGGCCTCCTCTATTTCCTCTCCTTCCCAGGCGTCGACCTCTGGCCCCTCGCCTTCATCGCCTGGGTCCCCTGGCTCATCGCCCTCGAGTCGATGACGCCCAAGCGCGCTACCTGGTCCGGGCTCGTCATGGGCATCGTGAGCGGCGTGGCTGGGTTTCACTGGCTCCTCGAGATGCTCGAGACCTTCAGCGGTTTCCCGACGCCGCTCTGCGCACTCTTCATGCTGATTGTGTGCGCGTATCAGGGCGCTCGCTTTGCGCTCTTCGGGTTTCTTTATGCCCGCGGAGCCCAGAACGGTTACGTGCGCGGCTTCGTCTTCGTCGCAGCCTTCGCGGCGAGCGAGCTGCTCTGGCCGATGCTGTTCCCGTTCACGTTCGCCGCCTCCGCGGTGCCGCTGCCCATCCTGCTCCAGACAGCGGATCTCGGCGGACAGCTCGCCGTCGCGCTCGCCTTGCTTGGCCCGAACTGGGCTCTTGCGCGGCTGATCCTGACCGCGCTCTCCCTCCGCAAAGCAGGGCTCCCCCTCGGCCGTCCGCTCTTCACGGCGAATCGGGGCGCGCTCGTCGGCGGCTTCGGGGTCCTCGCCATAAGCCTCGTCTACGGCAAGCTGCGCCTGGGCCAAATCGACGCGGCCCTCGCCCAAGAGGATAAGATCCAGGTCGGCCTCGTCCAAGCCAACATGGGCTTGATGGAGAAGCGGACGAACTACGAAGAAGGCCGCCGTAGACACCTCACCCTGACCCAGAAGCTCCGCAAAGAAGACAAAGCCGAGCTCGTGATCTGGGCCGAGACTTCCCTCGCCGGCGCTGTCGAAGAGAGCGAAGCCTACGCTTATTACGAGCGGAACCTGACGCGCTCGCTCAAAGTTCCGACGATTCTCGGAGCAGTGCTCGTGCGCGAGGTCGACGACGCCCGCGGCCACGTCTACTTCAACTCGGCGCTCATCGCCGACAAAAAGGGCAAGATCCAGGGCCGCTACGACAAGCACTTCCTGCTCGCCTTCGGGGAGTATTTACCCTTCGGGGAGGCCTTCCCTGAGCTCTACGAGATCTCCCCGCGCTCAGGTCGCTTTACACCGGGCACGACCCTCGAGCCGATCCCCTTCGGGGACCATTCGATCGCGCTCATCATTTGCTACGAAGACATCGTCCCGAACTTCGTCAACCGTCTCATGAACACGGGCAACCCCGAGCTCATCGTCAACATGACGAACGACGCCTGGTTCGGCGACACCATCGAACCCTGGCAACATTTCGCGCTCTCCGTCTTCCGCGCCGTCGAGCACCGCCGCTACTTCGTGCGCTCGACGAACAGTGGCGTGAGCGGCTTCGTCGATCCCGCTGGGCGCATCCTGGCGAAAACGAAGACCTTCGAACAAGCCTCCCTCGCGGCCCCTGTCTCCTTCCGCACCGAGCGCACCCTCTACCAGTTCCTCGGCAACGCTCCCGACTGGGCCCTCAGCGTGATCGCGATCGTCCTCGCCTTCACCCGGCGCTTCCCCTGGCTCCGAGCCCGCGCGGTCACGCCCTAACGCCCCTCACCTTCGGCGCCTGAGTGGACCCCTAACGCCCCTCACCTTCGGCGCCTGAGTGGACCCCTGACGCCGCTGTCAGACCTCATGGGAGCTTCCGCCTATTTGGCAGCGCCCCGGCCGGCATTCCGCCCCCAGCGGACCGACGTATATGGCTAAAATCTTGAAGCTTTTAGCCGTCGTTGGGGTCAGCGCGCCGTTTCCGCGCCTTCGCTCTCGCCGATTCTACCCCTGGCACAAATCCTGCTTAACACTCAGCAAGCAAATTTTTGCCCGGAGCCGACGGCGCTGGATTCTTGACCCTGAGCGCCGAACTGACAAAACCTGATCCGAACTCGCCATGCTTCGCTTGAAACCCGCTCTCGCCCTCGTCTCGCTCCTCTCTCTTGGCTCGCTGATGAGCGCTGCTTGCTCTGTTGTCGTAGGAAGCGACGGAGATTTCGGAGGTGCTCCGAGCTCCGGCGGGAAAGGTTCCGGGGGCAAGGGTTCCGGAGGAAAGAGCGGCACGGGCGGAAAGGCGAGCGGAGGCTCTGCCGGCGAGGCGAGCAGCGGCGGCGGCACGGGTGGTCAGGGCGGAGGCGCCCAGGCGAAGCTCGACTGTCAGGCGGACGGGACCGCCGAAGGCAGTTACGCTCCCCCCGCCCGTTCGAGCGCTTGTTCCGAGTGTCTCCTGACGAACTGTGGGAGCGAATTCCGGACCTGTTACTCCGTCGATCCTGACAGCTCCTGTCTCTACGGCTCGACCTCCTACATGGTGGATGGCGGCACGGTCGAAGGCGAGTTCGACTGTATGCTCGAGTGTTTCGCGGCGCTCGTCGCTGATGAGGACTTCATCGGCGATGAGGTCGATCTCGAGAGCTGCCAGATGCAGTGTGGTTCCGCCGAGTGCGATCCCGAGCTTGCCAGCCCCGTCACCACGGACCTTGCCGCGTGTCTGCTCGGCCTGACAACGGACGAGGATCCGGACGGTTGCCAGGCGGAATGTGGGCTCTGAGCGCAGAAACCCGCTTCTGGCTTTCGAGAACCGTCGTGAACGCCCTCACAGTCCCCGAGCCTTTGTGCTAGAGTCCGCGCCGTAATGTTCACTGTCGGTTGCGCCGGCTTCGCCGTCCCCGCCACGCGCTATTTCAAGGAATATTTATTCGTTGAGATCCAAGAGACGCATTTGGCTATTCCTGGACAAGGAACGGTACGCCGCTGGGCCCGTGAGGCACCGAAGGGTTTCGAATTCGCCTTGCTCGCCCCGCGCGAATGCGCTCAAGAAAACTTCAAGCTGAGCCCGACGGTCACTTCGTCCCTCGAGGGCCTCGCGACCGTTCGCGATCAGCTCAACGCCACCACCGCCGTCTTCACGGCGCCCCCCGAGTTCGCCCCCACACGCACGAACAAAGGGAACCTGCGCGAATTCTTGAAGGCTGTGCTCCCCTCCTACCAGCGGGTCGTCTTTGAGGCGCCCGGCTGGAAGCCGGATGAGGCGGACGCCCTCGCGGAAGAGGTCGGCTGTTTGGCTGCCCGCGACCCTCTGTCCCACGGCCTCTCGAAGCGCCAGGAAGCCTACTATCGCCTGCCCGGCCCGGCCGGTCGCAAGAGCCGCTACGAAGATCCCGCGATCGAAGAGCTCGCCATGATCGCTGACGGCGGCCGAGACCAAAAGGCCCACTACATCTTCGCCAACGTCGATATGTTCTCGGACGCCAAGCGCTTCCGAAAAGCGGTCGGCGAGTGAGCTGAGCGGTGTTTCGTCCGTACGGCCCCACGGGAGGCCCGGATGCGGCGGGTTCCCGTCCAACCCCCAGCCGCGACGGAGGACGCGCGGCCATTTTCAGTCAACGGCAGAGACTCCACCAAGCAACGGCAGAGATTGCACCGAGCGCCCGAGGGGCGCGTGCGAAAATCGCCCCCCCGGGGCCCCTGGCGCGTGCCGCCGCGCCTCGAATGCGTCGACGCTCAGAGCGTCCGCGGAGGCCTCGGTCGCGGCGCGGACAGCGCACTCTGCCTCGGCGGTCATGAAGGCCCCGTCGACCCTCAAGCGCTCTTGAGGGTCACCCCGGGCCCCACCTGCTCGCCCCCCAAGCACCGGCCCCCGGCGTGGGGCGGCTCTTCCTAGGAACCCGGCGCGGACCTCCAGCATCTTGGGAAAAGGGTGCGAATCCCTGTCCCGCCGCTCTCGAAATTCTCACTTACCCACAAGCCACCCACAGGCCGCGCCCAGCCCCCACCCCCGCGCTGCCCCCAATCGCAACAAACCCCGCCATTTTGGCTCGATCGACCCACTGCGGCCGCCCACAGGACCCTGGGGACATCCTTGGGATTGTTTAACGTTAAACAACAATTTATCCACATGAGCGCGCCTGTTCACCCGAAGCCATGTGTCCACTGTGCGAAGGCTCATGTGTGAGAAGGTGGAGCAAGACGCGGCAGCAGCCGAAGCTCCCGAAACTGGGCGCCCGCGAAGCGATGCTTCTGTTGAGCCCGCCGCGGTGCCGAAGCGTCTAAGTTCACGTTTTTGGTTGGAGTCGCCGATCCGGGGGACGCTCCTTGGCCCACACGGCGAGTGCCCGGGGAGCTCTTTGGCGGGAAACTGTCGTGCTGTCGTCGTGGCGACGGGAAGGCACGCCGGATAGAAACGGGAAAACGGCGGACGCGGAGGCCGACAAGCTCCCCGCGCTCGCTCGCTGCGAATCCAACCACGAAGAAACAGGAGGGCGCCTTGGTGCAGATCCACATCGGAAACAATATCCGCCGGCTCAGAGACAAAAAAAGCCTGGACTCAGGAGCACCTCGCGGAGGCGGCCGGGATCTCGCCCCGCACTGTTGCAGCGGGCGGAAGATGGTGTTCTCTCCGCGGAGACGCTCCGCTCTCTGGCCGCCGCCTTCGACGTCACCCTCGAGGAGCTCACATACGACGCGAGCGCCTACCCCTCCATCACCCCGTTTCTCTACTACGAGGACGGAGCCAGCTTCGACTGGCTGGTGCGGGTGTTTGGGTTTACGGTGCGCATGAAGGTGCCCGGCCCCGGCGGCACGGTGGTGCACGGAGAACTCGAACACCGCGGGGGCATCGTGATGGTGGGCATCGTGTCCCCCGAGCACAAATGCCTGAGCCCGAAGCTCGCGGGCGGCGTCCAGACCCACGGGCTCTATGTCATCGTCGATGATGTAGATGCCCACTGCGCTTCCGTCCGCGAAAAAGGCGCCAAGATCATCGTCGAGCCGATGAACGAACACGGGCACCGACGCTACGTGGCGGAAGATCCCGAGGGATACCACTGGATGTTCGCCGAGATCCTGGGGTGACGCGCCCGGAGGGCGTCAAGGCGCTCCCGCGTACGGCAGCGCCCGGATGGAACGAAATCAGCCCGCGTGCGGGGAGCGTCCGGAGGAAGCCGCGTTCGGGAGCCCTCGGGCTCCCGCTGCTCGTTTGTTATCCGACGATGAGGTTCAGGATCTTGCCGTCCACGTAGACAACCTTCTTGATGGCCTTGTCGCCGATGGCTTGGCGGACGCCACCGTCGGCCAGAGCGAGCTCCTGGACCTGATCCTGGGTGCTGTCGCGGGGCACCGTGACGCGGCCGCGCACCTTGCCGTTCACCTGGACCGGGATCGTGATCACATGGTCGATGCAGTACTCGTCGTTCCAGGTCGGCCAGGTCGCGTCCGAAAGACAGGCCGCCCGCGCCTCCTCGAGGGGCCGCCTCTCTTCGAGACCGAGCCGCACGGCGCAGTCCTCCGCGAGATGCGGCGCAAAGGGGCACAGGCAGAGCAACAGCGTGCGAAGCGACGAGCGCGGCACCTCGGAGAGCGACGAGAGGTGATTGGCGAAGATCATCATCGTCGAGATGCAGGTGTTGAAGCGGAGACCCTCGAGGTCTTGGGTCACCTTCTTCACCGTGCGGTGCTCGAGCTTCTGGGTTTCCTCCGAAGGAGCGACGTCCCGGGCCTTGTGGGTCAGGGCGTCGACCTTGTCGAGGAAGCGGCGCACGCCAAGGATGCCGCTCGTTTGCCAGGGCTTCACCTGCTCGAGCGGTCCCATGAACATCTCGTAGAGACGCAGGCTGTCCGCGCCAAACTCCTCGATCACGTCGTCGGGGTTCACGACGTTGCCGCGAGCCTTGCTCATCTTCTCCGCGACGGGCAGGAGCTCAACGCCGTACTCGGGGTGCACCGGCTTTCCGTCGCGCAGGGTGATCTGACTCTCGACGAGATAACGAGCTTCGAGAGCGAGTCCGTCCCGGGAGTACCCGCCGCCTTCTGCGTCCGGGCGAATCGCCGTATCCGTACCGGGAAACGCGTTTTTCACCGAGCCATCGGGAGCGAGCTCGACGAAATAGCGGTACACCATGCCCAGGATCATCCCCTGGTGCACGAGCTTCAGAAACGGCTCCGGGTGCTTCACGATGCCGGCGTCGTAGAGCACCTTGTGCCAGAAGCGGGCGTAGAGGAGATGGAGCACGGCGTGCTCGCTGCCGCCGACGTACAGATCGACGGGCATCCAGGCGTCGTAGGCCTCCTCAGAGAAGGCTTTTTCCTCGTTCCTCGGATCGAGGTAACGTAGATAATACCAGCAGGAGCCCGCCCACTGGGGCATGGTGTTCGTCTCCCGCGCGTACCACTTTCCGTCCTTCTGGAAGAAGCGCCAATCGAGGGCCTTCACGAGGGCACCGGCCGGATCGCCGGGGCGGAAGTCGTCGAGATCAGGGAGCTCGAGGGGCAGTTCACTTTCTTCGAGCGGAATCGGCTTCGAATAGTCGATCGTGTAATCGGCGCCCTTGCGTGGGTCCCCGTCCGTCTCTACGGGGAAGTAGATCGGGATCGGCTCTCCCCAGTAGCGCTGGCGAGAGAAGACCCAGTCGCGCAGCTTGTAATTCACCTGCCGTACGCCGAGGCCCTTCTCCTCCAGGTACGCGATCATCGCGTTCTTCGCGTCGGGCGTCTTTTTGCCGTCGATGAGCGGCGAGCGCACAGCGATCCCGTCGTCGACAAAAGGCTCTTCGAGGCCGTCGTGTAGGGTCCCGTCCGGGCTCACCACCTCCACGATCGGCAGCCCAAAGGCCTTGGCAAACTCGAAGTCGCGCTCATCATGGGCCGGAACGGCCATGATCGCGCCGGTGCCGTAAGCGCCGAGCACGTAGTCGGCCATGTAAACCGGGATCTTGTCACCGCGGAGCGGGTGCACCGCGTAGCTGCCCGTGAACACGCCGGTCTTCTCCTTGGCAGAGGTGCGCTCGAGATCGCTCTTTCGCTTGGCGCGCTCCTGGTACGCGGTCGCGACCTCGCGCTGCTCAGGAGCGATGAGATCGCTTGCGCGGGGGTGGTCCGGAGCGATCACGAGATAAGAAGCGCCGTAGAGCGTGTCGGGGCGCGTGGTGAACACCTCGATCGGGACGGGCCCGGAGGCGGCCCGCGCCTCGAAGCGCACGCGCGCCCCTTCACTGCGCCCGATCCAATCGCGCTGTTTTTCTCGGGTTTCGGGCCAGTCGAGCCCGTCGAGCTCACTCGCCAGGCGGTCGGCGTAAGCGGTGATCTTGAGCTGCCATTGACGCAAGGGGCGTCGCTCGACAGGGTGGTTGCCGCGTTCGCTGCGCCCGTCGATGACCTCTTCGTTGGCGAGGACGGTCCCGAGCGCCTCACACCAGTTGACGGGAATTTCGCTCTGAAACGCGAGGCCTCGCTCGAAGAGCTTCAAGAAGATCCACTGGGTCCAGCGCACGTAGTCGCGGGACGTGGTGTTCACCTCGCGGTCCCAGTCGTAGGCGAACCCGAGCGCCGAAAGCTGCTTCCTGAAGCGCTGGATGTTCTTCTCGGTGGTCTCGCGCGGATGGGTCCCGGTTTGGATCGCGTACTGCTCCGCGGGCAAGCCAAAGGCGTCGAAGCCCATGGGATGGAGCACGTCGTCGCCCTTCATGCGCCGGTAGCGCGCAACGATGTCCGTGGCGGTGTAGCCTTCAGGATGTCCTACGTGGAGACCGCTCCCGCTCGGATAGGGGAACATATCGAGGACATAATACTTCTGGCGCCCCGGGCGGCGCTCGGAACGAAAGGTCTTGTTCTCTTTCCAAAACGCCTGCCAGCGCGCTTCAACGGACTTATGGTCGTACGCCATGGGGGTGGCGTCACATAGCAGAAGCGCGCTCGGAACTCACCCTCGAGTGTCCTTGTCTCGCCGCGCAGAGAGGCCGCCGGAGAGCGCCAAGAACTCAGGCGGGCGACCCCTTGCGCTTCCGCGCCTTCGGCGGACACTGAGCTTTGCGCTCAAGGCGCGCGCGCCGCGCGGAGAGGCGCTCGGGTGGCTCGCCGGTGCCGAGCTCCAGGATCTCGAGCGCGCGCCGGAAGTCCTTCTCATGATGTTCGTAGAGCTTCACGAGCTCGAGCCGGACGCGGGGGTCCTGGATCTCTTGGGCCAGCTCCTCGTAGGCTACGAGAGCGCGGGCCCGATCGCCCCGAGCGCGGTGGAGACAAGCGAGCGCGCGATTCGCCGCCACGCTCGCGCCCTTTTCGCGGGCGATCTCGGCCCAGGAAATCCCTGTCTCGAACTCGCGGGCCCGCGAGAGCACCCTCGCCCCTTCGGCGAGATCCGCCGGGTGCAAAAGGTCCACCGGATCGCCATAGAGCCCGACCAGCGCCACCATCGAGAGCACATCCCACTCGTTGTGCGTGAGGATCGGCTCGATCGCGCTCGCGTCACCGGTGCGCAAAAAATGGGCATACCGGGGCGCAATCTCGGCCCCCGAGACGTCGTCACCTCGCAAGAAGCCGAGCACCTCACTCTCGAGGTCGACGAGCCGCGTGCGCCCGATGCGCGCCTTATGGAGGCGGCGCGCGACGTGCAGAAGGTCGAGATGAGGCCGCTCGGGCAAGCGGGGCATCCGATTCATGACGCCGCGGCTCCGGAGCAGCGGTTCGTCGAAGGTGCGCCCGTTGAAGCTCACGATGCCATCACACTCTTCAAACAGCTCCCCGAGCCGCCGCAAGAGCACCGGTTCGTCGCCGGGCGACGGCAGGAAAATCTGCTCGAAATGCAGCGTCTTTTCCGCGTCAAACCAGGCCAAACCACAGACAAAAGGCACGACTCCCGCGCCAAACAAGCCCGTGGTCTCCGTATCGAAGTAGAGAAGGCGCGTCGGATCGAGCTCCGCGAGCTCCGGCGAGAGCGCGAGCAGGGCCAAGAGCTCCATAAAGGCGCTCCCGGCCCCCGAGAGCGGAATGCTCCCGACGTGTTCCCCGCCGGAGACGCGGCGCAGCTTGCGTCGGGCTACGCCTTCCTCCGTCTCGTAGGGAGCGAGCGGCAGCTCACGCGGCGCACTGGACTGCACCCGGAGCTCTTCGGCCGCCTCCCGGGGGCGCCCGAGAATTTCCGCCATCTTCGCGCGCAACTCCGCGAGGTCACGACCGCCGTCCGGCGCCGTACGGGCAGGTTCGATGCGCTCGAGGCGGCCGAGAAAGCGAGACGCAGCCATCGCCGCCGCTCAATCTACGTCCAAAGGCCGAGGAGCGGAACAGAAGTTCAGGGCAGAACGCACACGCGATCCTTGTCGAAGAGCCCGAGCAGGGTCCGTCGGCCCGAGGCGAGCGCCAGGGGCAAATCCCGGGGCCCGACCACAAGCTGGCCCTCCCCGGCCGCGGCGACGCTCTGCAGCCTCCCGTCCTCGAGCAAGATCCAGGACCGCTCCGGCCCCACAGCAGGCGCGAGACGGGCTTTCCCGGCGAGGGGCTCCGACCGGGTCCGCTTTCCCGATGCATCGAGCCAGACGAACTCCTGGGCCCCTCCTTGCCCCTCAATGACAAGCCCGGCTCCCAAAGGCGACCCGGAGGCGAAAAGGACGTTCGGGGCGAGGAGCGCTGCCTCGGAGAAGGTCACGCGCAGCAGATCCGTGCTCCGGAGCGCGAGCGCAGCCCCCGAGAGCGGGCCGACGAGCGAAACCCGGCCGCCAGCGTCCAGGGTATTCAGGCGCCAAGCGCCCTCGAGCACGAGGAGCTCACTTTGGCCCGTCTCGAACCAGAGGAGCTTCCCGGACGCCACGGGTGCCCGCTCGGCGCCCGAGACGCGCACCGTGTAGAGGCGCGTCCCATTGTCCGAAAAGACAAGGAGTTGCCCGCGGGTCCCGAGCACCCCGATCCGAGAAGGGCCGACGACAAAAGGCCCCACGCGCGGGATGTCGAGGAGCGCCATACTGAAGCGCAGGAGCCCCTCGGACGAGAAGGAAAGAAGCTGACGGTCAGCAGTCGCCACGAAGAAGCTCCCATCCTCTCGCACCAGAAGGCCCACTGGGAGCGCCTTCAGAGTCACCGTGAAACGGTAGCGCCCATCCGCCTCGAAGCTGTGAATCGCGGCATCCGTCGTCGCGAAATAGAAGCGATCGCGCCCGTCAAAGGAAGGAGGAGCCACGAGCGGCGCGCCCCCCGAGACGCAGGAGAGGTCGAAGCGCCCTGCCTCGGCGGACGCGGTCGGTTCGGCGGATCCGCTCCTCGGCGAAACGGAGATCGCGAGCGCGAAGATCAGGCGGAAGAGGACGCGGATCATCACCGGCAGGGGGCCTTGCCCGAAACTCAGCCTCATCGCAAGGTGCAGCGAGGTGAAACGTCCCCGGGTTTTTGGCCTGACCGGCAGTATTGGAAGCGGAAAGTCCACCGTCGCGCGCCTCCTCGAGGAGCGCGGCGTGCCGGTGGTGAGCGCGGATGCGCTCGCGCGGGAGGTGGTTCTTCCGGGCGCGCCGGCGCTCGAAGAGCTCGCTGAGGCCTTCGGCCCCCGGATTTTGCAGCCGGACGGGACGCTCGATCGAGCTCAGCTCGGCGCGCTGACCCTCGGGCACCCCGAGCGGCGCGCGCTTCTGAACTCCATCTTGCATCCGAAGATTCGACAAGGAGCCGAGCGCGCCTTCGGCGCGCTCGGCGAAGAAGGCCACGATCTCGCCGCTTATGACATCCCGCTGCTCTTCGAGACAGGCCAAGAGGAGCGCTTACGTCCTGTCGTCGTCGTGAGCGCGCCCGAGCCCAAGAGGCTCGAGCGTGTCCTCCTTCGCGATGGGACAGATCATCTTGATTTCTACCGCAAACAAGGCGCTCAGCTTCCCCTCGAGGAGAAGCTCGCCCGCGCTGATTTCGTGCTCGAAAATAGCGGATCGCTCGAAGAGCTCGCCGCCCAGATCGAGCCGCTCATCGCCAAAGTTCGCGCATTTTTGCGGCTTTGAGCGTATTGGACAGGAGCATCGCGATCGTCATCGGTCCAACGCCGCCGGGAACCGGCGTGATCGCGCCCGCGATCGGCTCCACCTCGGAGAAGGCCACATCGCCGACGAGCTTTCCATCGGCTCCGCGGTTCATGCCCACGTCGAGCACAATCGCGCCAGGTTTCACGTGTTCTTTCCGGATCAGCTCCGCGCGCCCCACGGCTGCCACTAAAATGTCCGCTTCGCGGCACACGCTCGCCAGATCCTGAGTCTTCGAGTGCGCCACGGTCACCGTACAGTCTTCGGCCAAGAGCAGCGCGGCCATCGGCTTACCAACGAGGTGACTGCGTCCGACGACCACCGCGCGTTTCCCGCGGAGCTCCGCCTTGGCTTCCGCGAGGAGCCGCATGCAGCCGAGGGGAGTACAGGACACAAGGCGGGGCTCGCCGCCCCAGAGATGCCCGACGCTCTCGGCGTGCAGCCCATCGACGTCCTTCGCGGCTGCGATGGTCGCGACCACTTTCGCCTGGCTGATCTGAGACGGGACGGGAAACTGCACCAGAATGCCGTCGACCCGCGGATCGAGGTTCAGAGACTGCACGAGACCCAACAGGTCCGCCTCACTCGTCGTCTTCGGCAGGCGATGCACCCGGCCGACCATGCCGACTTCTTGCGCCGCTTTCTCCTTGTTGCGCACGTAGACAGCAGAGGCCGGATCGTCACCGACGAGAACCACGTCGAGCCCCGGCGCGCGCCCCTCGGCCTTGCGAAATGCTTCGACTTCTTCCGCAATTTCCGCGCGAACGCGGGCCGCTATCGCCTTACCGTCCAAGATGAGTGCCATGGCTCGCGCTTATACACGACCGAGCGTGGCGCGGGCAGATCCGAGCGTCCGAGCTCGACTCAATCGACGGCGGCGTCGAAAAGCGTGACTGCTCCTGCGGCGACGGGAACCTCGAACGAGGCGGAAACTGCTCCGCTCAGGATCACCTTCGCGATCGAGCCTGGGAAGGACGAAGCCGGTACATCCGCGGCCAAAAACATCCCATCGCCCGAGGTTTGTTCGCCGAACTCCGTCCAGCTGCCGAAGGTCCGGTACATGATGACCCGCGCATCCCGCACTTGTGGGATCACAAACGCGAGCGGCTCCCCGCGCCGGTTGGTCACGCGGACCAGGATCTGAGCCCGAAGAGGATCCGGATCCGCCGGGACACTCAGGGCCTGGAAGATATCCTGGAAGGTCCGACGGCGGGCGACAGCGAGCACCGGCGACAGCGGGGTCAGCTGCCTGATGGTGATGAAATGGTTCTTGTCGCTCTTCGGAACGAACGCGGCCCACAGTGCACTCCCTGTCGCCTCGAGGTCGATAGGGCTCCCCTGGTACTTCGTCGACGACCAGCCGCCGCTCCCGAGGCGAAGGTGCACGGTACCGTCGTCGGCGAAGTTTCGACTGCCTAGGCCGAAATCCTCATCGAGCTCACGGACCGCGAGCGTCGTGGGCCATTCGGCGACAGCACCCTCCGTCCCGCCCGTTCCGTCCGCAGCGTCGGTACCTCCGGTTCCGCCCGCAGCGTCGGTACCTCCGGTTCCGCCCGTATCCCCCATATCGCCGCCGATCCCCTCCCCGTCGTCGTTCTTCGCGCCGCCGCGACCGCCCGGACGCGCCCCCCCGGGACTCGCCGGACCTCGCGCGCCTCCGCCTTCCCAATAAGGAGGCGCTTCACCATTTTCGGTACAGGCGACCGACGCGGGCAGCCCGAGCACGACAAGGCCCAAGAGACGAAATCGCCGCAGACAACGGAAGCCGGGGCTGAGGGACATCCTAAGATCATAGCAGAGCTAGGGCCCCTCGCGCAGTTTCCGTCGAGAAACGGCCGAGCCGGTCTCGGACCGCCTGCTTTCAGTCCGCCGCGGAAGACTCCGAGCGCAGGGCGGCCTCCAGCCTGAGCGCACGCCGCTGGAGAACCCGGTGGAGGGCCAGCGCAAGAGCGCCCAGCAAAAGGCCCAGCCACTGGCTCGTGCTGAACCAAAGCAGGCCTCCCCGGTCGTCCGCCCGGAAGAACTCGATCACGAAGCGCAGCGCCGCATAACCAAGAACAAACGCCGCAAACACCTGCCCGTGGAACCGCTTTTTGCCGTGAAAAACGAAGAAGAGCCACGCACCGAGCGCGAGAGAGGCGAAGCTCTCGAGGAGCTGGGTTGGATAAACCGGCAGCGAGTGCAGGTGATCGCTCGGCAAGAGGCCGGCGCGGGCCTGAGCCAAGCTCGCCGGGCTCATGGCCGGGAACGAAATCCCGAAAGGCTCGCTCACTGGGCTGCCGAAGCAACAGCCCCCGAGCAAGCAGCCCATGCGCCCGAGGCCGAGGCCTATCGGGATCACGAGCGCTGCCATGTCCGCCGCCATCCAGAAGGGGAAACGGTCCCGCCGCAGGGTCCAATAGGCGCCCAAACTGCCCCCGATGAAGCCTCCGTAGTAGGTCAGCCCCCCGGCCCAAAAACGAGCCCAGGCAAAACAATCGCGCTCGGCGGGCCGACACACGTTCGCCGCCTCGTCCCATACCCCGGTCGCCTGGGGCGTGGCGCCGAAGAGCTCCGCGACGAAATCCGGAGTCACCATCCGCTCACACTCCGCCCGACGAATCGGCCAGGAGACGAGCTCCGGGGCCGTGCACAGGTGCACGTAGTCCCAGAAATAGCCGTCTACGAGCACGTGCAGGAGGCGCGCTCCGAGGACGCCGGTGAGCAGGGTCACGAGCCCGAGATCGACGATGACGTCGGGGTTCATGCCGAGCCGGCGTGCCCAGAGCACGCCGACGGCCGTCGAGAGTGTGAACCCGAAGATGAGCAGGACGAAATAGCTCGGAAAGCTCGTCCCAAAGAGCTCGAACAGTTCCGGGCGCACGGCTTCTCTCAGCCCAAGGAGGAGGGTGTGGGGGCTGGGACGCTGCTGCTGTCGAGCACCGGGCGCGGTTCTCCGGCCGCGGGACGCCGCGTCGTGAGCATATCGACCGCCATCAGGATCACGCCGATACAGATCGCGATGTCGGCGACGTTGAACGTCGGCCAGTGATCGGTGATAGACCAGGTCTTTACGTACTTCTGAACGAAAAGGTTCGCTGAGAGCACCCAGTCCGAGCGGTAGTCGATGAAGTCGACGACCTGGGAGCGCGTGATGCGATCGCTCAGGTTTCCGAGGGCTCCGCCGAGCACGAGGGGCAACCCCCAGGTGAGCGCGCGCTGGGACCTGTGAAGCTTCGAGTAGAGGGAGACGATGAAGACGATCGCCATCACGCTCACCCCGAGGAAGAAGGGCTTTCGTAGGTACTCGCTCGCGTTCTGCAAGAGGCCCCAAGCGCCGCCGCGGTTATAGGCCAAGATGATGCTCAGATAGCCATCGATGACCTCGATCGGCTCGAAACCGCGTCGATTCAGCGCTACCTCGGCCCAACCTTTGGTCGCGATGTCCGCAAAGAGCGTGAGGGAGGAGACCACTCCCAAGAAGAAGAAACTCGGACGATAGGCGAGCGCCGGCGCCTCTTCGGCGGCGACGGGAGCCGCTGCACCCGGTTGTTCCTGCGCGGTCGGCCCGGAGGCCCCGAGCGCTGCCCCCAGCTCGGGGATCACGAGGGGCTCTTCCGACTTCGTGGCCACAAAAGCCGCTTCGGACGCCTGGACCGCGCTGGGCAGCGTCTCCAGGGTCGACTGGATCAGATGAGCGAGCTTCTCGGAGGCGGGCTCTTCGGCCGCCGCCCCTCGGGTCGCGACAGTCTCGGGCTCAGCCCCTAGCCCGGGCGCAGCCTCGGGCGCAGCCTCGGCCCCAGGCGCGGCCCCAGGCGCGGGCTCGTTCACCGTCTCCGGCGCGGCAGGTGAAGATCCGAGGGGACGCTCATCGCTCAAATTCATCGCGCTTTCCTTAGTCCAGGATCCGAGCGCAAGCCACACGCGCTCTCCGCAAAAAAAGCGGGCGCCATGAAACGCCGAGAAATGAAGGCGCAGAGCACAGCTCGCCTCACTGCTGCGCGGCCGCTTGAGCCATCGGATCGACCCAGCGCTCGCAGTCGCCCACCAGCACGGTCTCTTGAGGCGGCGCGCCCTCGATCTGCACGAGGACCTCACCGCGCTTGGTGCTCACCTTTTTGCCCGCCATCAGCTTCTGAGGCTGGACGCCGAGCAAGCGAGCCGCTGTCTCCTGCCAAGGAACCCCAGGCTTCGCCAGAGCGCGCACACAGATCGGTGGTGCGCTGGTCTCCCCGAACTCGAGGAGGAACGTCTTCGAGCCGTGTTCGGCCTTTTGGACCTTGTCGCCGGGTTCCGTCAGGAAACGATACCCGTCACGCTCGAGCGCCGCCCGCGCCGCTTTTTCGTCCATCTCGAAGAGGGTCGCGCCCGTACAGCGGACCAGCTTCGGCGGCTCGCCGAGCTGATAAGCCTCTCCGCGGGGACAAGAAGGATCGCCCTTCTTGATGAGCTCGGCCTGCTCCTCGGGAGAAAGGGGCTTCACCTGGGCCCGCTTCGCGCGCTCTTGCTGAACCTCGAGCAGGGTGCGCAGGCTCCGCACCGCGTCCTCAGTGCTCTTCGTCTCCGACTTCAGTCCCGCGCTCTTGCAAGCGTCCCGGGCCTTTTCGACCTCCGCGAGCACCGACTCCACAGAAGCGCGACTCTCCTTGTCGACCGACAGGAGCGCGCCCTGAGACGTGGTCATGGCAGTATGGCAGGCCTTCACCTCGGGAGACTGACAGCCCAAGAGGGCAACGGACGCAAGCACCCAGCCCGGCGCAAAGCGGCCTGTGACCAAACGGAACGAAAGCTTTTCGGACATGGACGACGTTTCCTCTGGAGGACGCGACATTCGGAACAACCGCGCTCCCCGGGCCCGCGCGCGAACCTACCAGATTTCAGGGCGCACCGGAACCAGAAGGGAACATTTGTTTAGTGCTAAAGCTTGTGCTCTGATCCGCCCGTGAAGCCACCCTGGCAGAGCGATACGGGCCTCACGAGCGTCCTCGACGAATGGCTCTCCGAAGGCAGGGTTCGCCCCTGTCTCGCGGCGACGCGCCATCTCCCCGCTCAGAGCGCCGAGACGAAGGCCATGCCCCCCCTCGATCCCCGCATTGCGGTCGCTCTTCAAAAGCGCGGGGTCCTGGCCCTCTATAGCCACCAGGTAGAAGCTCTCGAAGCGGCCCAGAGCGGTCGCGACTTCGTCATCGCCACGCCGACCGCGAGCGGCAAGAGCCTCTGTTTTCACCTCCCCGTCCTCGACGCCCTCGCCCGCGACCCCTCGCGCACCGCGCTCTTCCTCTACCCGACCAAAGCGCTCTCCCGAGACCAAGAACATGGGCTCCAGAGCCTGATTCGAGACGCAGAGCTCGGCTTACCCGGAGTCGTCTTTGACGGAGACACGCCCGGCGATCAGCGCGCCGTAGCGCGCACCAAAGCGCGCATCCTGCTCACGAACCCCGACATGCTCCACGCGGGCATCCTGCCGAACCACACCAAATGGGCCTCGTTTTTGGCGGGACTCAGCTTCGTTGTGCTCGACGAGCTCCACACCTACCGCGGCGTGTTTGGTTCACACATGGCTCACGTGATCGCGCGCCTCAAGAGGCTCGCCGAATTCCACGGCGCGCGCCCCCGCTTCATCGGCGCCACCGCCACCATCGGCAATCCCCGCGAGCACGCCGCGCGCATCTTCGGGAAAGCTCCCGACGACGTCACGCTCATCGATCGCTCCGGCGCCCCCAGCGCGCCCCGGGAGGTGTTCATCTATAACCCTCCCATCGTCAACGCTGAGCTTGGTGTCCGCCGCAGCACCCTCAAGGCCGCGGTCGAGCTCGCTTCCGATCTCGTCTCGCGCCGCGTCTCGACAATTCTTTTCGCCCCCTCGCGCAACAGCGTCGAGGTGATGCTGAAATATCTGCGCGAGAAGGCGGAACCTGCCCTAAAAAAGAGCGGAATTGTCCCCGAGCGCGCCATCATGGGCTACCGCGGCGGCTATTTGCCCGCCATGCGAAGGGACATCGAGCGCGGACTGCGACAAGGTGAAATCCTGGCCGTCGTCTCGACCAATGCCCTCGAGCTTGGCATCGATATCGGCGATCTCGACGCGGTGATCTGCGCGAGTTACCCCGGAACGGTCGCGGGAACTTGGCAGCGCTTCGGACGCGCGGGACGTCGCGGCAGCCGCTCGATCGCCGTGCTCGTCTGTGGCAGCGGCGCTGTCGATCAATACCTCGCCCGCGACCCTGCGTTCCTCCTCGACAGAGCCTCAGAGCAAGCTCTCATTGAGCCAGAAAACCCCGAGGTTGTCCTGTCTCACCTCAAGTGCGCCGCCTTCGAAGCGCCCTTCTCCATGCGCCCGCCGGGCGCAAATCTGTCCTCGCCCGAGGCCGCCGAAGGCGAAAGCTACGGGCCCCTCGATCTCGAGAACACCCGCGGCGCCCTCGAGTACCTGACTGGCCTCGGCATCCTGCACAAATCCGGCGGCCGTTACCATTACGCCGGAGACCCCTTCCCCGCTTCGAACGTCTCCTTGCGGAACGTCGGCTGGGACAATTTCGTCATCATCGACCAGGGTACCCCCGAGCAGCCCACGGAGCGGACGATCGGTGAGCTCGACTACCGAGCCACTCACACCATGCTCCACGAGCAGGCGATCTACCAGCAGGACGCCGAGCAGTACCAGGTCGAGCGGCTCGATTTTGAGAACCACAAAGCCTACGTGCGCAAGGTCGAGCCCGATTACTTCACCACCGCGCTCACCTATCGCCGCGTGAACATCCTCAGCACGATCGAAGAGTGGCCCCTCGGCCGCGCTCAGAGCGCTTACGGCGACGTGCGCGTCAGCGAGCGGGTGACGGGCTACAAAAAGATCAAGTTCTTCACCCACGAGAACTCGGGCTACGGCGACGTGCACCTGCCGGAAATGGAGATGCACACGACGAGCTTCTGGCTCACGTTCCCGGAGCCGACCCTCACAGCCTTCGTCGCCTCGGGGAGAGCGACCCGCCCCGCCTGCCTCGATGCCCTGTCGGGCTTCGGTCAGGCCCTCGAGACGGTCGCGAGCCTCGCGCTCATGTGCGACACGCGAGATCTCGGGCGCACCCTGAACGAGGGCGAAGAACAGTCGGACGAAAATGGCTCCTCCCGAGCCATCGCGTTGCACCTGTTCGATACGGTGCCCGGAGGCGTCGGGCTCGCCCCACGCATCCACGCGCGCTCGAGTGAGCTCATCGAGCGAGCCCGGGAGCTCATCGTCGCCTGTCCCTGCGACAGTGGTTGTCCGGCCTGCGTCGGGCCCTCGGAGGGCTCGTCGCGGAAAGACCTCGCGCTCACGCTGCTCGAGGTCTTCGAGCTGACTCAGGCGAGCGAGCTGCCGTCCGGTGTTTGGTCCCGAGCCTAACGGGGGCAGAGCGAGTGTCCAAAGCCCCGCATTGCGAAGCTCGCCCTTTCTCGTAGGCTCTCCCCACAGCGCTCGCTTCGCTCTTGAAGGGGCCCCGAAAGAACCCGCGTGTCCTCTCTGACCGAATCCGAATACATCGCCGCGGCCGACCGCGAGCTTTCCCGCCTGATCGACGCCCTCGACGAGCTCCAGGCCGACTTCGAAGGAGTCCTCGACGCGGAGCTCTCGAACGGGATCGTCACCATCACCCTGCCCGGAGGCCCCCCCTTCGTCCTGAACTCGCACCGCGCCGCGCGTCAGCTCTGGCTCGCCGCCGATCGGACCGCCTGGCATTTCGATTACCTGAAGGACGAAGAGCGCTGGGTGGCACAGAAGACCTCCGAGGAGCTCTGGACGACCCTCGAGAGCGCGCTCAGCGGCCGACTGGGGCGCAAGATCAGCCTCCAGCGCGCGGGCTGAGCACGGGCGAGCGCGGACTGAGCCCCGCGCGGCCCGGAAAATCGGGGCAGCGGTTTGCGGGCGGTGCCAAGCTTGCCGTAGAAACCCGCCCGCCCATGAGCAAGAGTCCTTTCGAGAAAGTCTCCCCCCAGGTCCAGTTCGCCGCGGAGGAGCACGCCATTTTGAAGCTCTGGGAGGAGCTCGACGCGTTCCACGAGTCGAACCGCCGCCGCGAAGGCAACGAGCCGTTCATCTTCTACGATGGGCCCCCCTTCGCGACCGGCACTCCCCACTACGGACATCTGCTCGCCGGCACGATCAAGGACATCGTTCCCCGTTATTGGAACATGCGCGGGCACCCGGTCGAGCGCCGCTTCGGCTGGGATTGCCATGGTCTGCCCATCGAAGCGCTGGCTCAGGACGCGCTCGGTCTGAAAGGCACGGCGCAGATCCTCGAAAAGGGTGTCGACACCTTCAACGAGACCTGCCGCAGCATGGTGCAGACCTACGTCAGTGAGTGGCGTCAGACGGTTACGCGCATGGGGCGCTGGGTCGATTTCGATCGCGACTACAAGACGATGGACCCGGAGTTCATGGAGACCGTGTGGTGGGTCTTCAAGCAACTCTACGACCAGGGCCGCGTCTACAAGAGCTATCGGATCATGCCCTATAGCTGGCGCCTGACGACGCCGCTGTCGAACTTTGAAGCGAACGCGAACTACAAAGACGTCCAGGATCCCGCCATCACCGTCCGCTTCCGCGTGAAGGAGGCGCCCGAAAATACGCCCCTTGCCGGCGCGCTCTCGAGCTCCAGCGTCTACATCCTGGCCTGGACGACGACCCCCTGGACCCTACCGTCGAACCTCGCCCTCTGCGTGGGGCCCGACATCGAATACACAGGCGTCCGGATCGATGGCCAACCTGAGATCTACGTCGCGAGCGAGGCGCGTCTCCCCGCGCTCTTCAAGAAATCGACCGTCGAGAAGGTCTTCAGCTGCCTCGGCCGCGATCTCGCCGGCGCCCACTACGAACCGCTCTTCCCCTACTTCAAGGACCAGCCCGGCGCGTTTGTTGTCCTGAGTGATGACTTCGTGAGCACCGGCGACGGCACCGGCATCGTCCATATGGCCCCCGCCTACGGCGAGGACGACTTCCGGGTCTGCCGCTCGGCGGGCATCGACCTGGTCGATCCCCTCGACGCTGAGGCGCGCTTCACGAGCCAGGTTCCCGACTATCAGGGACAGTTCTGCAAGGACGCGGACGCCGCCATCATGCAGGACCTGAAGAGCGACGGCCGCCTCGTCCAGAGGGACACCATCGTCCACTCCTATCCCTTCGACGAGCGCACCGACACGCCGCTCATCTACCGCGCCATCGAAGCCTTCTACGTGCGCGTGACCGATCTCCGGGATGAGCTGGTCGCGCAGAACGACACCGTCCACTGGGTTCCGGAAGCTGTCGGCAAGAATCGCTTCGGCAACTGGCTGAAAGACGCCGCCGACTGGAACATCAGCCGCAACCGCTTTTGGGGCAGCTGCATCCCGATCTGGGTTAACGTCGACGATCCGAACGACATGATCTGCGTCGGCAGCATCGACGAGCTCGAGGCGCTCTCGGGCGTGCGGGTCAAAGACCTCCACAAACACGTCGTCGACCAGGTTGTGATCCGAAAGGACGGCAAGACCTACAAGAGGACGCCGGAGGTCCTCGACTGCTGGTTCGAGTCCGGGTCCATGCCCTACGCCCAGCAGCACTACCCGTTCCGTCCCGGCGACGCGCGGGAGGGGCGCGCCGGTGATCCCTCGGGCCCGGGGTCCGACGAACGTTTCCGCAAGTTCTTCCCTGCGCACTTCATCGCCGAAGGGCTCGATCAGACGCGCGGCTGGTTCTACACGCTGCTCGTTCTCGGCACGGCCCTCTTCGGCAAGACGCCCTTCAGGAACGTGATCGTGAACGGACTCATCTTGGCTGAGGACGGCCAGAAGATGAGCAAGCGCAAGAAGAACTACCCGGATCCGGCCGAGACCATCGAGGCCTTCGGCGCCGACGCGCTGCGCGCGTACATGGTGAGTTCGCCGGTCGTGCGGGGGGAGCCGCTGCGCTTCTCCGAGCGCGGTCTGAAGGAGATCGTGCGCACCGTAGTTCTGCCGTACTTCAACGTGCTGTCCTTCTTCACGACCTACGCGGTGATCGACGGCTACGATCCGCGGGATCCCGCGTGGGCCGCGCCGGAGCCCAAAGATCGCCCCGCGCTCGATCGCTGGATCTTGAGCGTGCTTTCTACCTTGGTCCGGGACGTGAACCAGGAGATGGAGGCCTATCGTCTGTTCGCTGTAGTGCCGCGACTCACGCGCTTCATCGATGAGCTCACGAATTGGTACGTGCGCCGGGCGCGGCCGCGTTTCTGGGCCGGACAGCGCTCGAACCAGAGCCCCGAAGCTCTCCGCTCCGACAAGGCGAGCGCCTACGGCACCCTCTACGAGGTCCTCGTGACCTTCTCCCGCGTGCTCGCGCCGTTTATGCCATTTTTGACCGAGCTCGTGCACCAGAAGCTCGTGGTCTCAGTCGATCCGAACGCTCCGAAGAGCGTCCACTTCTGCGACTACCCCATGGCGCGGCTCGAACTCATCGATCTCGAGCTTGAAACGACCACCGCGCTCGCTCAGGATTTGGTCTCCCTCGGCCGCAAGGTGCGCGAGGATCACAAGCTCAAGGTGCGTCAGCCCTTGGCCAAGCTGACCGTGGTCCACCGGGATCCGGTCGTTCGCGCTCGCGCTGAGAGCCTCGCCGACTTGATCAAAGATGAGCTCAATGTGAAGGAGGTCGTGACCGCCGCGGACGAGAGCGCCTTCACCACCGTCACAGTCAAACCGAACTTCAAGACCCTCGGCAAACGCTGCGGCAAGAAGCTCGGCCCGATCGGCACAGCCCTCGCCGGCCTCAGCGCGGACGCGATTCGGGACCTCGAAGGCGGCAAGTCCCTCGAGATCGAAGGCGAAACGCTCAGCCTCGAAGACGTCGTCCTCAAGCGTTCCTCCCGAGGCGACGCCGCCGTGGCCACCGACGGCAACCTTACGGTGGCCCTCGACACCGCCCTCACCCCCGAGCTCATCGCCGAAGGGCACGCCCGCGAGTTCATCAGCCAACTGCAGAACGCACGCAAGAACGCCGGCCTCGAGGTCACGGACCGCGTCTCCGTCCGCTTCGCCTGCTCCGAGCCCGCGGTCGAAGCCGCGCTCCGGGATCGTGCCGCTTGGGTCGCGCTCGAGGTCCTCGCGACCGCCGTCGAACCCAGCCCGGGCCTCAAAGGCCAGGAGCTCGATCTGAACGGCACCAAGGTCCAAATCGAGCTCGAGAAGGCGAAGGTCTGAGCCTCAGTCGCTCGGGAGAGGCGCTAGATAGGCGAGCGCAGCCGGTTTCATCTTGCTGCCGGACGCGCCCGCGAAATCTCCTGCTGTCCCGAGCCCGAGCCAGACTCCCTCGGGCAAAAGGACGAGACCACTCACTGTTTCATCCTGATCGGTGCCGAGTGTCGCTAGCCCCTTGAGGGTCCCCTCGGGCGAGAGGCGCGCGAGAAGCACGTCGATGCCTCCCAGGTAGCCAGCCCCGACGTCCCCGCGCACATCCGCTACGAGCACGAGGTTCCCTTCGCTGTCGAACGCGATGTCCTTGGCGTCGTCGTTGTCACTGCTGCCGAGCCGCACAGTGAACTGCTCCTTGTCTTGCTTGTAGCTCCGGACAAAGAGCTCGCGCCCGGCGCCTTTGGTCAGATTTTGGCCGAAGGCCCCGTTCGTGTTTCCAAATACGCCCAGGCGCTCCGCTAAGACGTCGTAGGCCACAGCCCAGGCGGCCGAGGCTGAACCGGCTCCGAACTGTTCCGTGAAACCCGCCGCGTAGCCCATGCCCATGCGGTTATACTTGCGAACGAAAGCGGATTGTCCCTGGCGGAGCGGCAGCCCAGGCAACGTCCCCGAGGTCGCCCCGACGACGTAGAACCCCCCGCGACCGTCCGCGGCCACACCGTGTGCCTTGTCCTCCAGGGCCGTGGCGATCGTGGTCTTAAAGAGCTCACTGCCGCCGTCATCGAGCACCAAAACCGACGCGTCATCCCCCGTCGCCCCGGGGCCGATCGTTGCGTTCCCCTGGACCCCCACAACCACGATCGCATCGTCGCTCGTGACCGCGACCGCGTTTGCGACGTCCGCCGAGCGCCCCCCAAACTGTTTCGTCCAAAGGACACGCCCGCCCGCCGAGTACTTGCGCACATAGGCGTCCTTTTCGCCCAGGAGCTCCGACGCGAGCTCTCCGCCCACCGAGCCCACGATCAAGAGATCGCCTCGACGATCAAAGATGATCTTTTGGACGGTGTCTTGGCCCTGGGTCCCAAACTGATCGAGCCAGAGCAGGCGTCCCTCCGCGTCGAAGCAAGCGATGAAGGCGTCCATGACGCCCGCGTTCTCTTGTCCCTCGAACTGCCCGTCCGTTGAGCCACCGACGCAGAGCAGCCCCGTCGCAGCGTGGGCGATCGAGGAGATAGTGTCCTTCCCTCCGGAGGAGAGGAAGCGCCGTCCCGAATCGACGCAGCGCCGATCCGAGGTCGGGCTCGGCTTCTCCGCCTCAACCATGTTGCCCGTGCATACGGTCCAGGCAGCGCAGCTCATCTGGTTCACCGAGCTCGAGAAGGTCTCCTTCTTACAAGGAGCACACTTCCGATCCGTGCTCGCCGACCCAGGATCGGTGACATAGGTGCCGGGCTCACAGACCACGCGCGGGCGACAATCCGTCCCGTCGCCGCTCGGAGAGAACTCATCCTCGGCGCAGCCGGCGCACCTTGCGCCTTCCGGCGTATCGATGCACTCGATCCCGTCCGCGCAGCCACCGTTATTGAAGCCGCAGGAGCTCACGCAGTGAGCTTCTCCAGAAGCTTCAACGCAGCGCCCGTTTTCGCAAGGATCGAGCGTCGTCTGGGCAAGGAGGAGGTCGTCTCCGCAGCGGTAGCGCTCGTCTTCGGCGCAATAGGCGTCCCCAGCGGCGCGCCCGGAGCAGGCTGGATCGAGCTCGTCTTCCACCATCCCGCCGCCGCCCCCGGTCCCCGGATGGGTGTCGTCCGGCCCGTCGTCCCCCCCGCCGTCCTTCCCGTCGTAGTCAGGGAGCTCGACCGCGTCTCGGGTCCCGCTCACACAGGAGGCCGTCTCGGGATCGCAGGTCTTGCCGGAGCTGCAGGTGCTCGTGACTTCATCGTCCTCGATCGACACAAGCGGACGACAAGCGGCGCTGAAGTAGACCTCGAGCAGTTTGATGCGGCTACTCTCGATGTGCTCGACTTTGTAGTCGCGCACGTCGACAGGTGTGCCCTTGGAGAGAGCGATCAAGCGCAGCCGGATCGTGGCGTCCTTACCGGAGGTGGCGATGCCGAGGGTCGCGGGGAAGTCCTTGCTCGAACGTAGAGGGTACTGCTCCGTTTCGAGGACGCGCGTGTCAGTGGTCACCGAGACCGACACTGCATCCATCTCGAGCTCCGGGTCGCGATCGATCCGAAGCATCAGCCCACCGGAGCGCGTCACGTTTGTGCAAGACACGAGCCCGCTCTGGGCGAAACAGAAGAGGCCGAGCCCAAGGGTCGCAATTCGTCTTGCGGGAAGAAAGGTCCGTACCGCCATGGGCCGTTATCGATTCCTCGCGTCGATCGTGCCGAGCGTTCCCGTCGGTCCTTCGAAGTTGCCCGGTTGTGTCATGAGGAAACCTGTCGCGACCGCTCCGCCCACGAGAACCGCGCCGCCCAAGATCCAAGGCAGCGGGCCCGCCCCCGCGCTGTCCCTCAGGCTCACGTCGAGGGTGCGCCGGCCGCCCGAGAGGAGGTCGATCGTGCGCGTTTCAGTCTTCTTCCCTTTCTGGGAGACGACGATCGTGTGAGAGCCAGGCTCGAGGGCCCCATCGTAGCGTCCCTCTCCCACGAAGGCGCCATCAATTTGGATCGAGGCGCCGCGATGGGTGCGGATCGAGAGCTGAGCGAGCTGGGTCTCGGGCTTGAGCTTGACGCGCACATTCACCGGCGCCGAGCCGGGAATGTCGACCTCACGGACCCAGGTCTGATAGCCCGGGAAAGAGATCTCGATCTTGTGTGTTCCGAGATCGAGCACAAGCGGCCCGGAAAGGGGCATCACGCCGATCGCCTCCCCGTCGATGCGAAGAGAGGCGCCGTTTGGAACCCCCGAAAACACCACGCGGCTCGAGAAGCGCTTGAGGGAATCGAGGATTCGCTGAACCTCGTCCTTCTTTTGGGGTTCGAGCAGGTCCGCCCCTTCAGCGAGGTAACGACGGATGAGCTCGGCGGAGCGCGCGTAATGGCGGAGCTCTTTCTCACAGACCGCCTGGTTCCAGAGCAGACGCGGATCTCCCGAGAGCTCGTAGGCGCGTTTGAACTTCGCGATAGCCCCCAAGAAATCCCCGTCGTCGAAGAGGATGCGAGCGGCCTCGTACTCCTGCTTCGCTGTCCCCCCCAGCGACTCGGCGAGCGGAGCCGTTTCGCGAGCCTGCCCATCGCTCTCTTGAGCCTGCACGGGCAACGACAAAAGCAGAGCGAGCACGACGCTCAGGAGCAGGGAAAGGTATTTCAAGGCGGCTCGGGGGAGCATGGGGCTCTCCTTCCTTGCGGTCACTCTAGGTTCATCTTCAGATCACTCGCCTTCTTTGGCTGCGCAATCTTCTTCGATTCACCCCCCCCTTTTTTCTTTGTCGCCACTTCCCGCTTAGGCGCAGCTTTTGCGCGTACAGCAGGCGCACTTTGAACCACAGGCGGCTCAGCGGGAGCGGGCGGCTCTTCTATAGCCGGTCCCGTGAGCACCTCGGGCTCGCTCGTGATCGCAGGAATCGTCGTCGCGTGGGCGGCGATCTGATCCGCCGTGCCATGGGGCACGAGCTCGGGCCTATCCTCCCGGTCCATCCAATAGAGGGCCGCCAGAGCGACCAGCGCCCCACCCGACACAGCAAGCACCACGTTGCGCGTGCGCTTCGGAGGCAGAGGCATCCGAATCTCTCGGGCGGTCGCCGGGGCCAGCGTCGTCACGTTGCGAACGCCGTCGGAGATGCGCGAGGTGTCGTTCCAGAGCCCAAAGTCGCGCACCGAATCGACCTCGTGCCCGAGGACCGCCTGGGTCAGGGCACTCGACATCTCACGCGCCGACTGGAACCGCTGATTCGGATCCTTGGCGAGGGCCTTCTTCATGAAAGCGTCGACCGCCTTCGGCAAGCCGGGCATGAGCTCTGAAGGAGGAGGCGGCTCTGAGAGAGAAATCTGGGTCACGATGACGCCGATGCCTTCTCCGGTGAAGGGCAACTTACCTGTGAGTGCATAGTAAGTCAGCACCCCCATCGCCCACAGATCGCTCCGTGCATCCACCTCACTCGCTCCCATGGTCTGCTCGGGACTCATGTAGTGGACGGTGCCGAGCATCGCGCCCGTCATCGTGGCACCGAGCCCACTGCCCGCAGGACCACCCTTGGCAATGCCAAAGTCGAGGAGCTTCACGAGCACCGCACCGTCCTCGTTGCAGAGGAAGATGTTCTCCGGCTTGAGATCACGATGGACGATTTGCTTATCGTGGGCGCGGGCGAGGCCTGCACAAGCCTGGCGGAACCACTCGACGAAGACCTCCGGGCGGATCGGACCTTCACGATTCATCCGCGTGGCGAGGTCTTCTCCGACCAGTCGCTCCATCGCGATGTACGGGACGCCCTCCGCGGTCACACCGTGGTCGAAGACCTGGACGACGTAGGGGCTCTTCGCGCGCGCCGCGAGTGTCGCTTCTCTCTCGAAGCGAGCGCGCGCCTCCTCCTGCATCGCGTCTTCACCAATGATGAATTTGACAACGACCTCGGACTTCAGCTTCTCGTGCTCGGCGAGCCAAATAGCTCCCATTCCGCCTCGACTCAGCGGTCGAATGAGCCGTATGGCTGGGGTAACGTAGTAGCCGGGCGTCACGAACTCCTGAACTTTACACCGAATATGGCGAGGTCGCACAGGATCCGCTCACGCCCTGGCGGCAAGAGGACACTTCGGTAGGCCGTCGTGCGAAAGGTCCGCCCCATGTGGGCCGTTTTGACGAAGCGAAGGAAAATTTCCTCCCCCGCTGCGCGCCTTCGTTGCAAAGATGAAAGACGCTTTGGGAGAGAGCGGACACTCGTCCGCTTCTCGCGCCCGTCACCTCTCAAACAGCATCGCAAAATTGAAAGATGCTCCTCGGGGCAAGAGCGCCGAAGAGCTGACGCGGCCGGCCTCTTCAGCCTTTTGTGGCCGAAAGCGAGGCCGCGATCGCCCGCGCGATGGACTCAGGCGATTCGACATAAGCCGCTTCGATCATCGCGACTCCTTGGGCACCGAGCTCCCGCACCCGGTAGAGGTCTGCGCTCCCCGCGCCTCCAAGCGCATACGTGGCGCGGGGCGCGATCTCTCGAGCCAGCTCCCCGAGGCGCTCGAGACCGAGCGCGGCGCGACCTTTGCGCGGTGCGAACACCGGCGAGACAATAACCGCGTCGAGCGCCTCTTTCTCAATTTGAGGCAAATCAGAGTAGCCGTGCCCAGCGCGGGAGAGCCAGCCGAGCTCGGGATAAGCGCGGCGGAGCGCGCTCGGCGAGCCTGCCGCCACCCCGAGGTGGACCCCGTAGGCGTGAAGACGCGCGGCGTGCTCGGCCCGATCGGCGACAATGAGTCGTTGGTGAGTGCGTTCAGTCAAAGTTCGGACCTGTTCCGCGAGCCGCAGCCAGTCGTCCAAAGGGAGCTCTCGATCTCGGACCACGATCCCGACGCTCCCCGGAGGAGCTAGGGCGCAGAGCGGCTCNAGCGACCGGACGGGCGCCGGGAAACGCGTCGTGTCGGTCAAGACGAGAACGAGCGGCGCCATGGCCTAGCGAACGAACAGGTACATGAGCGCCGCGCCCACGGCCGCGCCGATAAAATCCGCCACAAGATCGCCGAACTCGGCTTGGCGGGAGGGGACGAGCATCTGCAAGAGCTCGAGCGCCCCGCCGAGCCCCGTAGCGGTGAACGTCGCAAGGCCGGCGCCAAGGCGCGCCTTCCCCGCGCCCCGCGGCTCGGACCGAAGCGTAAAATAGAGCCAATAGTGCGCGACGCCGACCGCAAAAAAGGCGAGCGCGTGCCCGACCTTGTCATTCGACGGGAGCGGGATTTCGTTGGGCGGTAGCGGCGAGAGCCCTAGCCAAAAGATGACGCCCGCTAAGACGAGGTTACAAGCGATCGCGAGCGATTTCACTCGATGAGTCCAGCGGTCGGACTCGAGGCGTTCGCGTAGGCCTGCTTCTGCATTCGCCCGGCCAAAAACGCCGCTCGGCCAGCCTGAACAGCGAGCTTCATCGCGCTCGCCATGAGCACAGGATCTTTGGCGTGCGCGATCGCGGTGTTCAAGAGCACCCCGTCACAGCCGAGCTCCATAGCGACCGCCACATCACTCGCCGTCCCAACTCCGGCGTCGACGATCACGGGCACCTTCGCCTGCTCAATGATGAGCGAAAGGTTATGAGGATTGCGAATCCCGAGACCGGAGCCGATCGGCGCGGCCAGCGGCATCACCGCTGCGCAGCCGAGCTCTTCGAGCTTTCGGCACACGATCGGATCGTCGATGCAGTAAGGAAGAACCGTAAAGCCCTCCGCGATCAACATCTTTGCCGCGACCAAGGTCTGCTCGTTGTCCGGGTAGAGGGTCTTCGGATCGCCGATCACCTCGAGCTTGACCAAAGAGCCCATGCCGAGCTCACGGGCCAAGCGCAGCGTGCGCACAGCCTCGTCCGCCGTGTAACAGCCCGCCGTGTTCGGCAGGACCTTGTAGCGCCCACTTTGCAGCAGCCCCATGAGTGAGCCTTCGCCGCGCTCTGAAAGGTTCACGCGCCGGAGCGCGACGGTCACGAGATCGGCACCGGCCGCCTCGAGCGCCGCTTCCGTCTCAGCGACGCTCTTGTACTTCCCGGTTCCGACGATCAGGCGGCTCTTGAGCTCGATTCCCCCGACGCGGAAAGAGGAGCTCGGGAGATCGGAGCTCATCGGAATCCAGCCGCCCGCACCGTCTTCGACTGACCCTCGACGGCGCCTGCGAAGAGGTCAGAAACACAGATGACCGTCAGCTCGCCCCTCGCCGACATGGCATGGAGCAGCTCACCCACCACTCGGACCTTCTGGACCCGCGAGATGTTCAAAGCGACACCCTGATAGGCGGCATGAAGGGTCATCGTCCGATCGTCCCCGAGCACAGACCAGCCGTCGTCCTGGGTGGCGCCTGCTGCTTCGAGCAGCGCCGAAAGATGATCACTTGTCATACAGCGACAATCCGCCTCTACTCCCTCCGGCGTCAAGAGGGACCAGAGCAAGGCAAATGGGCACGATACTTGTGACGGGAGCGGCGGGTTTCATCGGCACGGCGACATGCCTGCGCCTGCTCGGGCGCGGCGATCGTGTGGTCGGGCTCGACAACCTGTGCGACTACTACAGCCCCGCCCAGAAACGAGACAACCTCAAGGAGCTCCACAGCGCGGGGGGCAACTTCGAGTTCATCGAAGGCGACATCCGCGACGAAGCCGGGCTCGCTCGCCTCTTCACTCGCGAAAAACCGGACGCCATCATCCACCTCGCCGCCATGGCCGGGGTGCGCGCGTCCCAGGACAATCCAGGCCTCTACGCCGACGTGAACCTGCGCGGCACCCTGAACCTTCTGGACCAGGCCGTCGCTCATGGCCTGCCGAACTGCGTGCTCGCCTCCACTTCCTCGGCTTATGGGAACACCGAACGAGTTCCCTTCGACGAAAGCGATCCGTGCGATCGTCCGCTCGCGCCCTACCCGGCCACCAAACGCGCCGCCGAGCTCCTCGCCTACAGCTATCACCATTTGCACGGTCTGGACGTCACGGCGCTCCGCTTCTTCACCGTCTACGGACCGCGCAATCGCCCCGACATGATGCCCTATTTGCTCATGGAGAGCATGCTCAAGGGCACGCCGATCCGCCTCTACCAGGGCGGCGCAGTCAGGCGCGATTGGACCTTTGTCGAGGACATCGTCTCGGGCGTCGTCGCGGCAGCCGACAGGCGGCTCGGTTATGAGATCATCAACCTCGGGCGCGGTGAGCCCATCTTGCTCTCCGAGTTCGTGAGCGAATTGTCGCAGCTGTCCGGGAAGGAGCCGAATTCCCAGGCCGCTCCGCTGCCGGCCGCGGACGTCAGCTTGACCTACGCCAAGATCGACAAGGCGCGCCGCCTCTTGGGCTACGATCCGAAGATCTCCGTCCCCGAAGGTCTCAAGGCTTTTTACGGCTGGTACACCTCACGCAGCGGCTCCTCCGCGTGAGAGACCGGACATTTTGCGGGGTCGCGCGTCGTGGGCCCTCGCCGTAAGGACCTCCCCAAGGTCTCTCGAGCACGGCGACCCCAAAAAGCCGCTCAGCTCTCACACCTCGCTCACTTTGAGGGTCAGCTCGGCCTTCGCGGGCATCTGCGGAGAGAGTTCGCCTGAGCTCAAGAAAAGAGAAAGAGCGCCGAACTTTCGCTCGGCGCTCCTTCTTGGACAGCGAGAGAACCGCTCGGCCTCAGCCCTTGGCCATCGCGGCAACTTCCGCCGCGAAGTCAGCGCCCTGGGGCACCTCGATGCCTTCGCCGCGCTCGAAGCGGACGAAGCCAACGATCTCGAGAGAGCCGCCTGCCTCTTTGGCAGCAGCGGCGAGCTGGTCTTGGACGGTCAGCTTCGGCTCAACGACGCTCGGCTGATCGAGAAGGCAGACCTCCTTGACCCACTTCTGCACCTTGCCCTCAATGACCTGGGGGCGCTTCTCCTCGGGGATCTTGCCTTCCTCGGCGAGCTGAGCCGCGAAGATCTCAGCCTGAGCCTTCTTGGCCGCCTCGGGGACATCGGCGCTCTTCAAGTACGGGGGAGCCATGGCAGCGATCTGCATGGCGGTCGTCTCGATGACCGAGCTCGCCTTCTGAGCGACTGCGTCGTTGTCCGCGCGCACCGCGAGCAAGACACCGATCTTGCCGCCCATGTGCACGTAGCTCGCCACCAGCCCGGGACCATCCACGCTGAGGCGCTCCCAGCGACGAACCGTGATGTTCTCGCCGAGACGCCCGACGAGCGCCGCGCGGTTGTCCTCGACGGTGCCCGTGCCGCCCGGCATGGGCTCGCTGAGCAGATCAGCGCCGGTCTTGGCCTTTTCAGCCGCCTCGGAGACCTTGTCGACGAATGCGAGGAAGTCCTCGTTGCGCGCAGCGAAGTCCGTCTGGATGTTCACCTCGACGACGACCGCGCTCTTCTGATCGGCGGCGACGCGCGTAGTGACAACACCTTCGGCAGCGACCGCGCCGGCGCGCTTTGCGCTCTTGGCGAGACCCTTCTTCAGGATGATCTCGACCGCCTTGTCCATGTCGCCCTCAGCCTCGGTGAGCGCGCTCTTGCAGTCATTGAGCCCAGCCTGGGTCCGGTCGCGGAGCTCCTTGACGAGTTGCATACTAATTTGTGCCATTGGTAACTTGTGCCTCTCTTTGGGTGGAGCCGAGCAGCGCTCGCGGACTCATTGTCGCGCGGACTGCTCGGTTCTCGGGGGAGCCCTCGGCACCAGAGGTGCCGGAGCGCTCATGCCTCAGGTTCGAAGCCGCTCAGCGACGGCCAGCGTAAACGACGGGAGTCTCGCGATCCTGCGACCGCTCACGGCCGCCGTCACGACGACGGAGCGCGCCCTGGATGCAAGCGTCGGCGATCATGCCGGTGATCAGACGGATCGAACGGATCGCGTCGTCGTTGCCCGGGATGACGAAGTCGACCAGGCTCGGGTCGCAGTTCGTGTCCGTGATGGCGATGATCGGAACGCCGAGCTTACGCGCCTCCTGGACTGCGATGGTTTCCTGAGCGGGGTCGATGATGAACATCGCCTGGGGAACGCCGGGCATTCCCTTCATGCCGCCGACGTACTTCTCGAGACGAGCGCGCTCCTTCTCGAGCTGAACGGTCTCCTTCTTGAGGAGCTGCTCGTAGGTTCCGTCTTCGCGCATGCGCTCGAGAGAGCGCAGACGCTCGAGGCCACCCTTCATGGTGCGGAAGTTGGTCAAGGTGCCGCCGAGCCAGCGGTTCGTGACGTAGAACATCTGCGCGCGCTGAGCCTCGGTGCGGATGATTTCCTGGGCCTGGCGCTTGGTGCCCACGAAGAGGACGTTTCCGCCGCGGCCGACGATGTCGGCGACGAAGCGCGTGGCGCGCTGCGCAAGAGCGACCGTCTGGTCGAGGTCGATGATGTGGATGCCCTGACGAGCGCCGTAGATGTACGGGCGCATCTTGGGGTTCCAGCGGCGGGTCTGGTGACCGAAGTGAACACCACAATCAAAGAGCTCACGAACCGTGACCGGGTTCTCCGGGTCGCGCAGGGTCGTCTCGAGCTGGCCCATGGCCTCAGCGCGAGCGCGGTCACCGGCGAGTGCTGCGGTGCCGACGAGCGGAGCGGCTACGGTCTGATCGGGGATGATGAAATCGTTGAGTCCTTGAGAGGGATCTTGATGTGCCATTTTTTGCGAGTGTCCTTTTCGGTTAGGCCTCCGCTCTCTGCCGCCTCAGCCCGATCGCTCGGGCACCGGAGGACGACATTTTCGCTTGAGAGCGTGTGTCGTTATTTCCAAACCGAGCAAAAATGCTCGGGGGCGCGGTTCTTAGTCCGCCCCGGGGCTTCCGTAAAGGAACTATTCGCTCTTTCCGCGCGGGCTCGAGCCAGGAAAGAGCGGCTCGGGGCCGTCCCGTGACGTCCGCGGGGCAACGCCCTGGGCTTAGAGGCCGCTCGAAGGAAGCGCGGCGCCGGAGCTCCGTGTCGTGGAGGTCGTGCTGGTGCTCTTCGGCTTGGACGATTCCTGCTTCGCTGCGGCTTTCTTTTCCACTGCAAACGGATCGATCGCCAGAGGGTCCGCGGCTGTCTTGACCGTGGGGGACGGGGCCCGCGGCGCGGCCGTCGTCGTCGATGAGGGACTGGTCGCGGTCGGGGTGGCCGGCGGAGCGGCAGAGGAGGGCTTGGACTGAACTCGCGGGGCCGGGGCCCCGGACGCGGTCTGGGCCGGGGCTGAGACCATCGGAGACGGCTCCGGCTCCGGAGCCTTGTCCTCCCCGCGCTTTTCGTCGATCTGCGCGTCGCTCGGACCCTGAGCGCTCACTGAAGCCGCCGCGGCGGGCGCCGCTTCCGGTCGGGGCGCCTCGTCGACGCGCGCGCTTGCCTCGGCATCCTCGTCGACGAGAGCTTCCTCTTCGGGAGTCACCGCAGAGCTGAAGCTGCCTCGCAGCACCCCCTGGAGGAGCCAGGCGCTCGTCCCTCCCGCGACCGCCATTGTCACGAGCAACATCACCATCGCCCAAGGCGACTTGTTCCCCCGCCCCGGAGGCGCCATCCGCGCGACAGGCGCCGGCGTCTCCCGGAGCAAGGCCTCGGCGCGCGCCGCGCGTACATGAGGACGGTCCGACTTCCCCGCGCGCTCCAGCTTCTTCGGCGGGGCGTCGATCGTCGGAGCGAACGCCGTGGGTTCCGGGCGCTCTTCCTTTGCCGGCCGTCCTCGCGAAGGGCTCGGCGCGTCGGCCACCTCGAGCAGGGCCGGCGGCGGCCCGACGGAGGGAGCGCCCGGCGCCATGACGGGCGCCGGACCGAGGGTCTCCGCTTCGTAAGCACCGGCGCGTGTGACGTCCTCGACGCGGGTGACTTCGGTGGTGAGCCCGGCGACGAGAGCCGTGAGTTCTTTGAGAGCGGCGGCGGCCGTCGGCGGGCGCGCGTCGGGGACCTTCGCGAGC
>NASX01000066.1 GCA_002085155.1 Sorangiineae bacterium NIC37A_2 | reverse complement strand
GGAGCGGGCGTCGGCGCCTGAGCTTCAGGCGCGGGCGTCGGCGCCGGGGCAGCCGGCGTCGGAGCCGGCGTGGGGCTCGGGGAGGGCGCCGGTGCCGGTGCCGTCGACGGGGCAGGTGTCGTCGACGGCGCAGGTGTCGTCGACGGCACAGGTGTCGTCGACGGGGCAGGTGTCGTCGACGGCGCAGGTGTCGTCGACGAGGAGGGCGACGGCGCAGCGCTAGGAGCAGGGGCAGGAGCCGCTGGTTTCGGAGCGGGCTTCGGGGTGACAGCCGGAGCCGGCGAAGCCGGGGCAGGGGCAGGAGCCAAAAGGTCGGGCGTCAGCACAGGCGCGGACGGCGTGCCGAGGTCGGGGGCCTGACTCGGATCGAGCTGCGGCAGCGGCGCGCTCGCGGGCTCCCGGGGCTCGTCTTTCTCCTCGGCCTTCTCCTCATGAGCGGCGTCGGTAGTGTCCTCGTGGGTGACAGTTTCGTGAGATGCGCTTGAGTGGCCCGAGTGTGCGTCGGTCGCGGGAGCGGGACCGCTCAAGCCCAAGAACAGCGCCAGGCCAATGGAGCCCGCCAGGAAGACGGGACCCGTCGTCTGATCGCTGTCCGAGTCCTTGCCGTGTCCGTGTGCGTGTTCCGTCTCGTGAGCCATTTTTCCGGGCCGCACTCAAGCGCGCCGGGAGAGACGGCGCAAGAGGGCGACCTTGATTTTAGGCCACTTCCACGCCGAGCTCGAGGCTCGCAATGCGGCGATACAGCGTAGCGCGACCGATACCGAGCTTCTTCGCGGCGAGCGCGACGCTGCCACCCGTCAGTCGCAAAGCGTGTTCGATGGCGCGGCGTTCGATCTCTCGGAGCGGGACAATTTCCGTTCCGAACAAAGGAGATCCGTTCTCGTTGGCAGCCCCCTGAGCGAGCCCCGAAACTCGCACTTCAGCGGGAAGATCTTGAGGGGTAATGAGCTCACCACTGCTCGCGAGCAAGCTGCGCTGTACGATGTTCTCGAGCTCGCGCACATTCCCAGGCCAGCTGTATTCCATGAGTGCTTCGAGAGCGGCCGGCACCATCGAGCAAGTCTCAGGAAATCCGAGGTCACGCCCGAGGCCCCGAAGCATCTCGCTCACCAAGAGTGGAATGTCCGTCTTGCGCTTCCGAAGCGGCGGGACGGCGATCGGGTACACAACCAAGCGAAAGAAGAGGTCTTCACGAAAGGCGCCGCTCTGGACGAGGGCGCGCAGGTCACGCTGGGTCGAGGCGATGACTCGCACACTGAGCGGCGCCGAGGTGCGCCCGTCCGGATGGCGAATGCGCTGGTTCGAGAGAAAGCTCGAGAGGCTCGACTGCGCTTGGGGCGAAAGAGCGTCGACGTTGCTCAGGAAAACCACGCCGCCGTTCGCCTGCTCGAATAGGCCCGGGACGGCGCGCCGCGACTCGAGCTCACGCCCGAAGAGCTCACCCTCGTGCTGTCCCGCGTCGAGCACCGCACAGTCGAGGGCCAAGAAGGGCCCGCCCCGTCGGCTGCTCCGCTGGTGGATCGCCGATGCGACCACCTCGAGGCCGGTGCCGGCCTCTCCTTGCACAATCACGGCCACGTCGCGATGGATCACGCGCTCGATCTGGGTATGTACGTCGCGGATGGCCGGACTCTCCCCGAGCAGAGCCAAATCTGAGAAGGCCTGCGCGCCGGTTCGCGCCCCCCTCAGGCGGCCCTCCGTTTCCCCGCTCAGCCTCCCCAGGGCTGACAGGAGTCGCGCCTGATCGAAGGGCCGCGGAAGACAGTCTGTCGCCCCCGCTCGAATCGCCTCGAGCGCAGTCTCAGCGTCAGCAGGCGTGGAAAGCGCGAGGATGGGAAGCGCGGGGTGCCGGCTCCTCAGGGCGCCCAGCGCCAAGGTACCTCCGGGCGCCAGGGACCACTCCACACAGGCGACGTCGCAGGGCATCTCGCTTTCCCCTTCGACCACAGTGAAACCGGCGCTCCGAAGCCAGTGGGACAGGAGTGAGCGTGCTGCCCGGTCGCTCTCGACTACTTGAACACACAGCGGGCGAGCTGTGCGCGCCTCCTGGTCAGGCAATGGGCGGGGGGCGCTCTCGAGACCGGACATGCAGCAGAAACAACTACGCCCGATCTGGCTGGGACTTTAATGCGGTCCGTGCGCATCTCACCCTCCGCCCTTGAAAGATGGTTCCCCCCCCCGCCCCCGTGCCTCCGAGCCGCGGCCCTGGGGACTCTGGCGCGACGGCCCCTGGGCCCGGCTCTCGTCCCCCGTTTTGAGGACTTTCGGCGCTGGCTCGTGTACGATGCGAAACCCGTGAACTTAAAGACCCGGCTCGTCGAACGGCTTCGAGACTCCTTGCTCCAAAGCGGGCGGAGGACCTCAGACGTGGAGAGCTCGGCGCTCGAGATCTTGGCCCGAGAAGGTCTCCTCAGCAGCCGCGAGAAAGATGCTTTTCTGCGCGTCGAGCCGATCGCCGAGCTCTTGTTCCTCGTGGTCGCCGCGGATGAGCTCGTGGCCGACACGGAGCTCCTCGCCATCCGAGGCGCGGTGCGGGGGCTCTCCGGGGACATCCTGACGGACGCCACCGTCCAGGTCATGGTCGAATCCTTTGCACTCCGGCTGCGCGACGAAGGCGCGGCCGCCAGACTCGCCGCGGTGACGCGCGTGCTGGCCTCGGACCGGAATGAAGCTGAAAGCGCGTTCTGCCTTGCGGCAGCAGTTGCGTTGGCTGATAGCAGTGTCTCCGACTCAGAAAGTCGGCTGATGGATGAACTCGCCGCCTCCCTAGGAATCACCGCTCAAGATCGCGAGCGCATCCTCGGCGAGGTGGCACAAGATAAAGACGGGGATCCAGAGTGAAAATTGCAGTCATTGGTTCAGGGTATGTCGGTCTAGTCGCAGGCGCTTGCTTCGCCGACTCGGGCACGACCGTCGTTTGTGTGGATCGCGATGAACGAAAGCTCGCCGCGCTCGAAAAGGGCGAGGTCCCCTTCTACGAGCCGCGCCTCGCAGACATCGTCAAGAAAAACTGGCCCGAGCGCCTCACGTTCAGCTCGGATCTCGCCAGCGCGATCGACGGAGCCAAGGTCGTCTTCATCGCCGTCGGGACCCCGCCCCAGGAGGATGGCTCCGCTGACCTCAGCCACGTGCTGACCGTCGCCGAGCAGGTCGCGAAGGCTGCGAAACACGACCTCGTTCTCGTCACGAAGAGCACCGTGCCCGTCGGCACCAACATGCGCGTGCGCCAGGTCGTCCAGAAGCACACCACCCACAAGATCGATGTCGTCTCGAACCCGGAGTTTTTGAAGGAAGGCGACGCGGTCAACGACTTCTTCAAGCCCGACCGCATCGTGATCGGCACCGACAGCGACCACGCCTTCGAGGTCATGGCTCGCCTCTACGCCCCCTTCAACCGCCAGCAGAACCGCGTCATCCGCATGTCACCGCAGAGCGCCGAAATCGTGAAGTACGCGGCCAACGCGATGCTCGCGACCAAGATCTCGTTCATGAACGAAATCGCGCGCATCTGTGACGCAACCGGTGGCGACGTCGAAGACGTCCGCATCGGCATCGGTACCGACAAGCGCATCGGAACCCACTTCCTCTACGCCGGTCTCGGCTTCGGCGGCTCCTGTTTCCCGAAGGACCTGCGGGCCCTCGTGAACACCGGCAACGAGCTCGGCATCAGCATGCGCGTCGCCGAGGCCGCAACTCAGGCGAACCTGATCCCGGTCAAGACCATGGTCTCGCACATGGAGCGCGATCTCGGCGGACTCGACGGCAAGGTCATCGCCATCTGGGGTCTGGCCTTCAAGCCGCGCACCGACGACGTTCGCGAAGCTCCCGCTCTCCGCATCATCGCCGAGCTGAAGCAGCGCGGCGCGACTGTGCGCGCGACGGATCCTCAGGCCATGGGCACCGCTCTCGAGAAGCTCAAGGCTTCCTACACGGCGGACATCGTGACCATGTGCAACACGCCCTTCGAGGCCTGTGAGGGCGCAGACGCCCTCCTGATCGCGACCGAGTGGAATGAATACCGAAACCCCGATCTCGAGCGCCTCGCCAGCATGCTCAAGAAGAAGTGGATCTTCGACGGGCGCAACGTCCTGGTCCCCGCTGCCGTGGCCGAGGTCGGCCTGAACTATCGCGGCATCGGGCGTCCTGCCGTCGGCCCCGACGTGAAGTGACGATCGATACGAGGGGCGTCCCCGAGTGCACTCGCTGTGGCGCGTGCTGCTTTTCGGACGCCCCCGACTATCTCGCCGTGCTCGGCGTCGACTCCGAAAGGATGGGTCGCGACGCCGAGCGCTGGACCGAGAGCCACAACGGCCGACTCTACATGCGGCTTCAGGACGGGCACTGCGGCGCTCTCCAGATCACAGGCGACGGGCGGTACTTGTGCTCGATCTATGAGAAGCGGCCGGACGTTTGCCGCTGGCTAGAGCGAGGCTCCGGCCACTGCCGCGGAGAGCTGAAAACGAAATCCGATCGGGCACGAGCCGCGCTCGTCCAGCTCCGATCGCGAGAGACGAAACCTCAGGGCTGAGCCGCGCTCGGCGCGTCCGGCGCTTCTGCCGGCGCAGTGTTCCCGCAGTCGCAAGGCCCGAAACCTTGCCCGTCGGCGGCGCAGACCTGTCCGCCCGCGCATGCCCCGGGCCCCACGCAGGTCTGGGTCGACCCAGGAACACAGGCCCACAAAGGCGCAGGAGCGACTGGCTCAGGAGCGGGAGCGGGAGTCTCCGCGCCGCTCAACTGGTACACTTGGTTCTCGTCGGCGACCGGTCCCTGCTCACACTTCGGCGCATCGAACTTCCCGCAGTAAAAGGAGAGCTCGCCCGAATAGATGACCTTGCGGTAGGCGCTGTTGGGACCACCCACAACCTTCGAGGTGCTCTCGCCGCCGACGATCGTGTAGCCCCTGTCCCCGCAGAGGACCTCGGCGCGGCCGATACAAGCGTTGATGCCTTTCTCGCAGGCCACCACGTATCCGCCCCCAGGCAGCGGGTTCGTCTTCACCGACCCGCCACAGGCGGCCGCCCAGCCAGCCAGAAAAACGACCAGGAGCTGTGAACGCCCCGCGGGCGCTGTCAGAGGGAAACGGTGGCGAGGAAGGCTCACGAGTCGGACCTTATCTCAGGACTTTCTGAAGCCAAGAGGGCCTGGAGCCGCGCGCTGGTCTCAGCCTTCAACTCGTCGATCCAGCGCTCCGCGAAGGCGAGCGGCTCAAAGTCCGGCGCGCTCACGACTGGCCCCAGATCCACCGCCAAAAGGAGCCGATCGGTCACGTCGGCCCTGTGACTCGAAGCAAAGGTCGCGTGCGCGAGCCGCCGCCCCACCGTCGCCAAATCGTAGCGCTTCGCCGAAAGCTGAGATTCGAAGGCCCCCAAGAGCGCCGACTCCAGCTCCGGCTCGCCGGAGACAGGCAGCTCCACACGCGCGCCGGCAGGAAGCCAATCAAGATCACCCCACACTTCCACCCCGAGCACGCGCTCCGGACGCTCGCTCTCAGCGAGCTGACGCAGCACCCGGAGCACGCGGAGCGTCACCGCCAAATGGGTCGCGTGCCTGTCAAAGAGACTGTGCGTGTAGAGGACCTTCGGACGCACGAGACGAACCAGCTCAAAGAGCTCTTCGTCAATCTTCCCCTCGCAAAGCTGCTTGAGTTCATGGCTCGGATGGCCGAGCTGCGTGACCGCTGCGTAGCGTCCGATCTCTGCCGCGCGCATCTGTTCCTTCCGGCGCTGCTCCACGAGACCCGCCGCGTCGAGCTCAGCGAAAGGTCCACTTCTCACCGAACCCGCGCCATCACTGACGACGATCCCGACAAAGGCCTGGCTGGGGTCTCGATAGGCTGTGAGGATCCCGTGATAGGCGAGGATCTCGAGATCGTCCGCGTGCGCAACCAGGCCGAGGTGTGTCCCTCGGCCCAGCGCCTCTTCCGGCAGAGCGCCGCTCGGAACGTAGGTGCGCTCGGAGAGCGACTGCGCGAGCGACGCTCTCATGAGGTTCCCCTTTCAGCCGAGGATCGGCTCAAGAACGAGAACGCCGAGCGGCGGCAAAGTCAGCTTCACCGACTGGGAGAAGCCGTGCATCGGAGCGCCGTCGGCGCCGTACGCGTCCTTTTTCACGTAGCCACTACCGCCAAACTCCGAGCGATCGGAGTCGAGACGGATCCGGTAGGCGCCCGCCCGCGGCACCCCGATCAGGTAGTCGTCGCGGGGGACCGGCGTCAGGTTCAAGACCACGATCAAGTGCCGCTCTTGGCCCGCAATCTCACGCCGGAACGCGAGCACCGAGTTCTCTCGGTCGGAGCAGTCGATCCAGGAGAACCCGCTCGGATCCGGATCGTTCTGCCAGAGCTCCGGATACTCTCGGTACAGCTTGCCGAGCTGCGCCACGAACTCGAGGAGCTGCTTTCGCTCCGGGAACTCTGCCAGGTGCCAGTCGACGGAACCGTCGACGTTCCACTCGGTGTGCTGGCCGATCTCGGTGCCCATGAACACGAGTTGCTTGCCGGGGCGAGTCACCTGATAGGCGAGAAGCACGCGAAGATTCGCGAGCCGCTGCCAGATGTCCCCCGGCATCTTCTCGATCAACGAGCGCTTGCCGTGAACAACCTCGTCGTGGCTGATCGAGTTGATGAAACGCTCCGTGTACTCGTAGAGCATCGCGAAGGTGAGCTGGTCCTGGTGGTACTTGCGGTGGATCGGCTCCTTTTTGAAGTACTCGAGGGTGTCGTGCATCCAGCCCATGTTCCACTTGAACGTGAAGCCAAGCCCTCCCTCTTCTGGCGGTGCCGTCACTCCGCCCCAGGAGGTCGACTCCTCGGCGATCGTGAAGCAGCCCGGACACTGCTCGTGGACAGCAGTGTTGAGGGCGCGCAAGAAATGGATCGCGGCGATGTTCTCGCGTCCGCCGTACTCATTCGGGACCCACTCGTCCGCCTTTCGGCTGTAATCGAGGTAGAGCATCGAAGCGACCGCGTCGACACGGATCGCGTCGATGTGGAACTCCTCGAGCCAGTAGATCGCGTTCGCGATCAAGAACGAGCGAACCTCGCTGCGCCCGTAGTTGAAGATCAAAGTACCCCAGTCGGGGTGTTCTCCCCGGCGCACGTCTTCGTGTTCGTAGAGGGCCGAGCCATCGAAGCGCCGGAGCGCAAAATCGTCTTTCGGGAAATGGGCCGGGACCCAGTCCATGATCACGCCAATGCCCTGATTGTGGAGATAGTTGATCAGGTAGCGGAGATCGTCCGGGGTGCCGTAGCGGCTCGTCGGGGCGTAATAGCCGGTCACCTGGTAGCCCCAGGAGGGATAAAACGCGTGCTCAGCGAGCGGCATGAACTCGACGTGCGTGAAGCCGAGGGCTTTCACGTGCTCCGCGAGTCGCGGTGCGAGCTCGCGGTAGCTGAGTGAACGGTTCCCGTCTTCGACCACTCGCGCCCAGGAACCGAGATGCAGCTCGTAGATGTGCACCGGCTGGCGGCGAATGTCCTTCTCGCGCGAGAGCCAGCGGTAGTCGTCGTCGGTCCACTGGAAGGTCGACTCGGAGACAATCGAGGCGGTGCGCGGCGGCAGCTCCATCTGGCGCCCCATCGGGTCGGCCTTCACACGAAGCTCGCCGTTTTGGCCCAGGATCTCAAACTTGTAGAGCGCGCCGGGACCCACGCCGGGGATGAACAGCTCCCAGACGCCCGACTGGCCCAAGCTGCGCATGGGGAACAGGCGCCCATCCCAGCCGCAGAAATCGCCCACCACACTCACACGCTGCGCGCAGGGAGCCCAGACGGAGAACGACGTTCCTGCGATTCCATCGACGACCATCGGGCGCGCTCCGAGCGCATCCCAAAGACGCCGGTGGGTTCCTTCGGCGAAGAGATAGAGATCGAGCTCGCCGACCGTTGGCAAAAAACAGTAAGGATCGGCCCGCTCCCAGTAGGTGCTCCCGCCAAAAGTGAAGCGAGCGCGATAGCCGGGCTTTACCTCGCCAAAGGTGCCCTCAAACAGTCCTCCCCCGAGGTGCGTGAGCGGCTGGCTCCCGCTGTCGTCGAGAATGAGCTCAGCCGCCTCGGCATCCGGATGAAAAACGCGCACGATGGTCCCGCCGGAGCCGTTTGGGTGGCGTCCCAAGACCGAATGAGGGTCGTGGTGAGTCCCACTGACGAGGCGAGCGCGATCGAGATCCAGCGGATGCGCCGGAAGGCCGGAAGTATCGTTCATTAGGTACCTTCGTAGGATAAGAGCACGAGCGAGTGCGGCGCGATATTGAGCGTCGATCCCTTCGGGATCCGGTGCGTCGATTGCGCAGTATTCACAATCTCATGCCAATAGCCCCGCTCTCTGAGCTCAGGGAGCTGACACGCGCGCGCTCGATTCGAGCCGTTCAGAATCAAAAACAGGGTCGTGCCGCTGACCTTGCGTCCTCGCGCATCTCGCTCATCGGAGGCGCTACCGTGGACGAGCATGCCGAGCACGGAGTTCTTCGGATCGAGCCAGTCATCGAGCTGCATCTCGTTGCCGTCGGGGCGGATCCAGACGATGTCTTTGACGCCTCGATCGGCGACCGGGTCTTCCGCGAAGAAGTTGCGCCGGCGGAAGACAGGGTTCGCCTTCGAAATCGCGAACACGTGCTGCACGAAAGCGAGCAGGTCTCTCTGCTCCGGGGTCAAATCCCAGTTGATCCAGGTGAGCTCGCTGTCGTGGCAGTAGGCGTTGTTGTTGCCCTTCTGGGTGCGCCCGATTTCGTCGCCGTGCGAGATCATGCGCACGCCCTGGCTGAAGGCGAGCGTGGCGAACATATTGCGCACCATGCGCTCGCGCATCCGGTTTACCCAAGCAGCCCGCGTCTCACCCTCATGACCCCAATTTCGACTGTGGTTGTCGTTGTGGCCGTCGCGGTTGTCTTCGCCGTTTGCGAGGTTGTGCTTCTGCTCATAGGTGACGAGGTCCCGCATCGTGAACCCGTCATGGCAAGCGATGAAATTGATGCTGGCGTAGGGGCCGCGATCGCTCGCCTGGAAGATGTCACTGGAGCCCGAAAGCCGTGACGCGAGCTCCGGCACCATGCCCTCATCCCCGCGCCAGAAGCAGCGCACCGAGTCCCGATAACGGCCGTTCCACTCGGCCCAACCAGGCGGGAAACCACCCAAGCGGAAGCCGTTCGGTCCAAGGTCCCAGGGCTCAGCGATGAGCTTGCACTGGCTGAGCACCGGATCTTGCTGGATCATCGCGAAGAAGCGCGAAAATGAGTTGAACTCAAAGGGATCGCGGGCGAGCGTCGGCGCCAAGTCAAAGCGGAAGCCGTCGACGTGCATGTCGACGACCCAGTGCCTCAGGCTGTCGAGCACGAGCTGTAGCGCGCGCGGATGCGTCACGTTCCAGCTGTTCCCGCAGCCCGTAAAGTCCTGGTAGTAGCGCTCGTTGCCGGGGACGAGACGATAGTAGGAGGCGTTGTCGATGCCCCGGAAGGACAGCGTCGGTCCGAGCTGATTGCCTTCGCCCGTGTGGTTATAGACGACGTCTAAAATGACCTCGATGCCCTCGCGATGGAAGGCTTTGACCATCGTCTTGAACTCGTCGACCTGCTGGCCGCGGGAGCCCGTCGCGTAACGAGGGTCGGGCGCGAAGAAGCCAAGGGTCTGGTACCCCCAGTAGTTCGTCAGCCCCATCTCGCGGAGCCGCCGGTCGGCGACGAAATGGTGCACCGGGAGCAGCTCGATCGCCGTCACTCCGAGCGACTTGAGGTGATCCAAGATCGCGTCGGAGGCGAGGCCGAGATAAGTCCCGCGCAGGTTCGGCGGAACCTCCGGGTGGAGCATGGTCATGCCCTTCACGTGGGCTTCGTAGATGACCGTTTCGCTCCAGGGCGTCCTCGGGTGTTGATCGCCGGCCCAGGTGAAGGCTTCGTCGACGACGACGCACTTCGGAATGTAAGGAGCGCTGTCGGTCGTGCTGAAGCTCAGGTCTTCCCGCGGATTGCCGACCTCGTAGCCGAAGAGATCATCGTGCCACTCGATGCCGCCAGCGATCGCCCGCGCGTAAGGGTCGAGCACGACCTTGTTGGGATTGAACCTGTGGCCTTGGTTCGGAACGTAGGGACCGTGGACCCGGTAGGCGTAGAGCTGCCCCGGACGCACGTCGGGAGAGTAACAATGCCAAATGCGATGCGTCCGCTCGCGCATCGGGATCCGCGCGACTTCGCGCGACGGATTGTCACTATCGTAGAGGCAAAGATCGACCCCAGTCGCGTGCTGCGAGAAGAGCGCAAAATTCACGCCCTCCCCGTCCCAGAGAGCGCCGAGGCGATGGGCGGTACCGGGCCAGATTCTCATGAGTTCGTAGGGGTTCCGTCGTGAAAGGCGTCCGCCGATTTCGTCGCCGAGTCTAGCGCAAAGCAGCCTTCACCGAAACCGGCCGGGCGGAGGGTCATTGGACGTCTCTCATACATGCCGCCCTTATGCCGGACGCACGATTTCGAACAGGTGTCCTACCTTGTCGGTCGGGTCGAGCCGTACGTAATTTCTTGACCCCTTCCAAGTGTATTCGGTCCCGGCCAACAAGTCGCGCACGATATAACTGTCGGTTTCGGCGATCCCGAAGTGATGAATTGGCACGTCCACGTTGGCTTCGTGCACGTGATGCGGGTCAAGGTTCACGACGATGAGCAAGTGGGACCCGACGCCGCCCGGCGCATACTTTACGTAAGCGATGACTTGATCGTTCGAGCTCGGAATAAAGGCCAGGTTCGTGAGCACCTGCAGGGCCGGCTGGGACTGCCGGATGCTGTTGAGCTTCGAGATATCCCGCTTGATGTTGTTCGGCGCGTTCCAGTCGCGGACTCGAATCTCGTACTTCTCCGAGTCGAGGTACTCTTCGCTACCCGGGTGTACCGCTTCGTTCTCACACAGCTCATACCCGGAGTAGATGCCGTAAACAGGAGCGAGAGTTCCTGCGAGCAAGAGCCGGATCCGGAAAGCGGGTCGCCCACCGTGCTGCAGGTACTCGTGCAGAATGTCGGGAGTATTGGCGAAGAAGTTCGGCCGGTAGTACTCGGAGATCGGGGGCCGAGTGATTTCGTTCAGATACTGCTCGAGCTCTTGCTTGGTATTCTTCCAGGTAAAATACGTGTAGCTCTGGGTGAAGCCGAGCTTCGCGAGCCCTTGCATGCGATTCGGCCGCGTAAACGACTCGGAGAGGAAAATGACGTCGGGGTGGCGCGCCTGCACCTCAGCGATGCACCACTGCCAGAAGGAGAGCGGCTTGGTGTGAGGGTTATCGACGCGGAAGATCTTCACGCCCTGGTCGATCCAGAAAAAGAGCGCGTCCCTCGCCGCCTCCCAGAGACCGCCCGCCTCCGGAGCCCAGAAATTGAGCGGGTAGATGTCCTCGTACTTCTTCGGCGGGTTCTCCGCATAACGGATCGTTCCGTCCTCGCGGATATAGAACCACTCGGGGTGCTCTTTGACCCAAGGGTGGTCCGGTGAACATTGCAGCGCGAAGTCGAGCGCGATCTCGATTCCGAAGTCGCGCGCAGCGCGCACGAGCTGGCGGAAGTCGTCGATGGTTCCGAGCTCGGGGTGCACGGCGGTGTGTCCGCCCTCCGCCGCGCCAATCGCCCAAGGACTCCCGACGTCACCGGGTTGTCCGACGCGCGCGTTGTTCTTTCCTTTGCGGTGCGTCACGCCAATCGGATGGATCGGCGGCAAGTAAATCACGTCGAAGCCCATGGCTGCGATCTCGGGCAAGCGCCGCTCTGTGTCGGCGAACGTTCCATGAACGCCCGGGGTCGTCCCCTGGGACCGCGGGAACAGCTCGTACCAAGAGGAAAAGCCCGCTTCCTTGCGATCGACGCGGATCGGATAGAAGCGCGTCCTCAGCAAATCTCCGGGCTCGAGCGGCCCGTACATGAGCTCTTTGAGCGTCTGGGAGAAAGCGACACGCGTACGTGTCTCCACGCCGACGTCGTCATTGCCGAGGACGCGGGCCGCGTTCATGAGCGGCTCAACGCGCTCTTCCGGCAAAGATTTCGAGCGGATGCGGACCAGCTTGGCCCCCTCGCGCAGCTCTCCGGTGATGTCCTCGCCGGCCTCGATGCGCTTTTCGAGATCGCGACGCCAGGTCAGAAATGGATCGGGCCAAGCTTCGATCCACATCTCGTGGTCGCCGATCTCCGGCAGAACGAAATGGGCGAACCAGCGATCGGGATTGAACTCGTAGACGAGCGGCTCGGTGTGCGCCTCACTCGAACCCACCTTCCGAAAGCAGACCTGCGCCGAGATCAGCTCGTGGCCGTCTTTGTAAATGGCCGCGCCGACGTGCAGCGTGTCGCCGACGATGCGCTTGACCGCGTACTCTCCTCCATCAACGGTGGGAGAGACTTGTTCGATGACGAGACGAGGGCGCGCTAAGTGGTCCAATATTCGGGGCTCCGCGAGAAAAGTACCTGCCCTTTCTGAGGCGATAGCCCTAGCGCCGTCAAGCCGGCGCTCGTCGTCCGAGAGGATGTCCCCTCGAATGTTCGGCCTCAAGCCGGCAGTCCACGCCTACGATAGAGCGGACGCGGATCGGGAACTGTTGCTTGATAGGCGATCGGAAGCTCTCCGAAGGCTTCGAGCGCGCTCTCGAGCGACTTGCCCGCCTGGAGCTCAAAGGCATTGAACCCGACGCGCTCCATCGCGAGCAGGTGATCCCGAAGGACCCAGCCCACCGCCCGGAGCTGCCCCCGGAAGGCGTGGCGCTGCCGAAGCATACGCCCGACGCTGTAGCCACGTCCGTCCGTGAAGCGGGGGAACTCGACAGCGATCAAGGCGAGCTCATCGATCCTCGGAATGTCGCGCGGGAGCTTGTCGCTCGGCACGCGCACGCCGACCGCGCGGCCCCCCGCGAGCCACTTGTCCGGATCCGCTTGCCACTCGACAAGCGGAACGATCAGCTTTTCCCCTTCGGGGTTTTCACTCAGGTAAGCAAAGTCGTCTTCGACGATCTTGCGCTCAAAAATGATCTTTCGCGTCATCGTCTCTTCTCTCACTCCGCCGCGACCTGACGATCGTAAACCGCACGTTTGAAGGGCTCGAGCCCGAGCCTTCGCACAGCCTCGAGGAACGTCTCGTCGGCTCCATGGCGCTGCTCGAGATAGACCGAGAGGACGCGCTCGACGGCGTCCACGATCTCGTCTTCCGCGAGCGCCGGACCCAAGATTTTACCGATGCTCGCGTCGTCGGAGGGGCTTCCGCCGAGCTGGAGCTGATAATACTCGATGCCTTTCTTATCGATGCCCAGGATGCCGATGTTGCCGATGTGATGGTGGCCGCAGGCGTTGATACATCCGCTGATCTTGATGCTGATCTCGCCGAGATCGTTATAGTAGTCGATGCGATCGAAGCGCTCGGCGATCTCGAGGGCGAGCGGGATACTGCGAGCGTTCGCGAGCGCGCAATAGTCGAGCCCCGGGCAGGTGATGAGATCGGTGACCTTCCCGAAGTTCGGGCGCGACAAGTCGAGCTTCTCGAGCTCCCGGTAGAGCTCGGGGAGGTCCGCGACGCGCACGTCGGGGAAGATCAGGTTCTGGGTGTGAGTGACGACGGCCTCGCCAAAGCTGAAGCGATCGGCCAAATCGGCGAGGGCGTCGAGCTGATTGTCAGTCAAGTCGCCCGGAGGAACGCCGGGCGTCTTCACGCTGATCACCGCGGCCGTGTAGCCGGGCACCTTGTGCTGAACTGTGTTGTTCTTGACCCAGTTTCCGAAGTCCCGATCAGAGGAGAGCATGTAGCTCTCCCGCTTCTTCTCCTCGTCAGAGAGGGTCTCGTAGGTCTTCGGGGAGAAATAGCTGAGAACGCGCTCGATCTCGGCGTCGGGGAGCAAGAGCTCGTCGGTCATGCTCGCCGCGTACTCTTCCTCGACTTGGCGCCGGAATTCCTCGATTCCGAGGGCCTGGACCAAGATCTTGATGCGCGCTTTGTATTTGTTGTCGCGGCGTCCAAACAGGTTGTAAACGCGGAGGAGCGCCTCGAGATATCCGAGCAGCTCCTTCTTCGGCAAAAACTCACGAACGACCTGGCCGATGATCGGGGTGCGACCGAGGCCGCCTCCGGCCCAGATCTGGAAGCCCGTCTCACCCGCGTCATTCTTCACGATGACAATGCCGATGTCGTGGAAGCGGATCGCAGCGCGGTCGTGGCTCGGTGTGCCCGTGATGGCGATCTTGAACTTGCGCGGCAGGGCGGCGAACTCCGGGTGGAAGGTCGACCACTGGCGGATGATCTCGGCCCAAGGGCGGGGATCTTCGATCTCATCGGGCGCGATGCCGGCGAAGTGATCCGCTGTGACGTTGCGCACGCAGTTTCCGCTCGTCTGCACGGCGTGCATCTCGACGCCCGCCAGCAGCTCCAAGATCTTCGGAACGTCCTCGAGCTTCGGCCAGTTGAACTGGAAGTTCTGCCGGGTCGTGAGGTGCGCGTAGCCCTTGTCATAGGTCCGCGCGATGTGCGCGAGCGTGCGCAGCTGCTTCGATGCGAGCAGGCCGTAGGGCACCGCGATGCGCAGCATGTAAGCGTGCAGCTGCATGTAGAGGCCGTTCTGAAGCCGGATCGGCTTGAACTCGTCCTCAGTGATCTCGCCAGAGATCCGGCGCTCGACCTGACCGCCGAACTGGCGGGCTCGCGCCTTTATGATACTCCTGTCGTATTCGTCGTACTGATACATCACTCACCTCAAAAACTTCGCCCGAGCTTCAGGAGATCCCCCGCGCTCGACTCACCGGCCCCGGATCCTGGCGCCGCACCGGGACCGTGGGGCCCTCGGCGCGGATGCGCTCCCGCGCCGTGTTCGGGAAAATCCCGTTCGGTCCAAATCCCACATCGATGGCGTAGGGATCGCTCACGAGCCTCTGCTCGAGCTGCGCCGCGCGCTTCACGATCTCAGTCGTCTCCGCCTCTGAGAGGAAAGCCTCGGCGTCAGAAAAGCGCGACGACCAGGTCCCATCGGCCCGCCGATAGGCCACGCTGCCGTCCGCCGTGAAATTCGCCGTCACAATCCACCTGGTTTCAGCGCCGCTCGCCATGGCGGAACTGTGACGCGCGAGAAGCCATAAAGAAAAGATAAAAACTTCATGCTTGCCATAACCCTGGGATATGGCAGAGTAAAAGACCATCGGTCTTTTACAGTGAATCTGAATCAGCTCCGCGTTTTCCACGGCATCGCCCAGTCGGGCAGCCTGAGCGCCGCCGCTCGTGCGCTCCGAGTGAGCCAGCCTGCGGTCTCGAAACAGCTGGCGGAGCTCGAGGAGGAGTGCGGGTTCCGGCTTTGTGACCGGCTCCCCCGGGGAGTTCGTCTGACACCGGAAGGGCGAAGTCTGGCTCAGAGCGTGGCCCGCGTGTTCGCGGCGGAGGGCGAGGTCGAGGCGGTCGTCGAAACGCTGCGCGCGGGCCTGACGACGCGCATCTCGGTCGGCGCGAGCTCGACGATCGGGAGCTACTTGGTTCCGCGGCTGCTCGGAGCGCTGCGCCGTTCGTTCCCCCGGGCGCACGTATCTCTCGAAGTCGGGAACTCTGACGCCGTGCTCGACCTCGTGCGCGAAGACCGCGTCGACCTCGGGCTCACCGAAGGCCCAGAGCCGACGGAGGGCCTCGTCAGCACAGTATTTGCGGAAGATGAGCTCGTCGCGATCGCCGCTCCGTCCGACCCGATCTTGAGCCTCACGCACGTCACCCTCGAGCGATTCCTGAGCCGTCCCCAGATCTTCCGCGAACCGGGCTCCGGAACGCGCGCCGTACTCGACGAAGAACTGAAGCAGCGCGGCCTCACGCTCACGCCCTCCCTCGAGCTCGGTAGCACCGAGGCTGTGAAGAACGCCGTCGTTCATCGCCTCGGCGTCGCTGTCGTCTCGAGCCTCGCCCTCGAAATGGAGCTCGAGAGCGGTCGCCTCGTCCGCGTACCCATCGTCGACTTCGCGCGCCGACGCGCGCTCCACGTCGTTCACCTCCCTGGCCGCGCCATGAGCCCCCTCGCGCAGGCCTTCCTCGCCCTCGTCAAAGATCCCGGGGCTCAGGGACGCGGGCTGTGAGAAGCCGAGGCCCCGCGTCCCGCGCGAAGTTGCGAAGTTTCGCTTGAGCGATAGCCTTCCCCGAAACATGGAGCGCCTGATCCGAGTCTTCAGGACACCCGAGGAGGCCGAAGCGGAGTCGCGCGCCGCCTACGCCCGAATGTCGCCGGACGAGCGCGTCGCCCTCACGGTGGAGCTCATGCGCAGATATTATGCAGCCAGTGACGCTCCCCGACGACTTCCGCGAGTTCTTACGATCACTCCTCGATCATGAGGTAGTCTTTATGGTGGTCGGAGGCCATGCGGTCAGCCACCACGGCTACCCGCGCTTCACCCACGACGTGGACGTCGTCGTCGAGCCTACCCTGTCGAACGGTGAGCGTTTGATCCATGCCCTCGAAGCGTTCGGATTCGGCGGGGTCGATCTGACGGCTTCTGACTTCGCGCGCGATACCACTGTCGTCCTCGGACGTGCGCCGTATGAAATCGACATCATGACGTTCCTGAAAGGCGTAGAACTCCACGAGGCCTGGGCCCGACGGAGTTACGGCTCGCTCGATGGAATCTTGGTGCCCTTCATCGGGAAGGCCGACCTCGTCGCCAATAAAAGAGCCGTCGGACGCCCCGAAGATTTGGCCGACGTGGCGCGACTGACCAGATGAGGCTGGCCCGAAGCATCACCCCCAACTCCGACGGAGCCACTTCGAGAGCGCTCTCCGTTCCTCCCGAGTCAGGAGGCGTAAACTCTTGAGGGCTCCCCCTCAACAAGAGCACACCTTCACTCCCGGCCGTGCTCGGCCGCGCCGGATAACCAACGCACAGATCGAGACCTCCAAACGAGGGCGGCCTCCGCGCGGCCGGGGTCCCTCTTGGCCCGCGCCCTCCGCCGCGGGCCGAGGGGCCCAAGCTCACTGCTCCCGGCAGTCCCGCTCCTCACAATTCGCAATGCATCCGGAGACGGAGATGCCGGGAGGCGCGGT
>NASX01000021.1:72500-75139 GCA_002085155.1 Sorangiineae bacterium NIC37A_2 | reverse complement strand
CTCGAGCTTGGCCTATCTCACCCCGAACGAATTTCGATCGTCCCTCAACCCGAAATCAACAACCACCTGAAGGGCAGAATTCACGCTGCCTTTGGTCCGAAAAAACCAGGCAGGTCAGCATCATCGACGTTCCCGCCGATCTCCGCGCGAAAATGAACAGCAGAGCCACTAGGTACGCGAAGCTATTTCGCCACCCGCTCCCTGCCGGCGCGCCCTTCTCGAAGCTCGAAGGAGCCCATCGCGACGCCAGCTCCGCTCGAGGCGGGAGGATAGACGCGCGAACAGACAAAAAAGCGAAGGGCCTGAGAGGTATTCCTCTCAGGCCCTTCTTAAGATTAACCCGGCAACGTCCTACTCTCCCACAGAGTTCCCCCTGCAGTACCATCGGCTCCGACGAGCTTAACTTCCGAGTTCGGGATGGGATCGGGTGTGGCCTCGTCGATATCGCCACCGGAAACTTTTGGGCGTCCAAACAGCGCGTTTCACGCGCTTTCTGACTCGTTTTGGTGAGTCATGCTGAGTCGCACTCTCTGTGCGAATCGCCCGCTCCTCTTTCGAGGTTCGGACTTTCCGAGAGCTCGACACGACAACCTTAGGTTGTCTTGCCCGGACTCCGGACTTTAGCTTCAATGATTGCCTTAGCGAATAAGGTCAAGCCTCACGGGCCTATTAGTACCGGTTAGCTCCGCACATTGCTGTGCTTCCACACCCGGCCTATCACCTTGTAGTCTACAAGTGGCCTTGAGTGCCTTTCGGCAGGGACACCTAATCTTGAGGCCGGCTTCCCGCTTATATGCTTTCAGCGGTTATCCGTTCCGTACTTGGCTACCCGGCTATGCCACTGGCATGACAACCGGCGCACCAGAGGTACGTCCACCCTGGTCCTCTCGTACTAAAGGCAGATCCTCTCAAGTGTCCTACGCCCACGACAGATAGGAACCAAACTGTCTCACGACGTTTTAAACCCAGCTCGCGTGCCGCTTTAATTGGCGAACAGCCAAACCCTTGGGACCTGCTCCAGCCCCAGGATGCGACGAGCCGACATCGAGGTGCCAAACCGTGCCGCCGATGTGAACTCTCAGGCACGATCAGCCTGTTATCCCCAGAGTACCTTTTATCCGTTGAGCGATGGCCCTTCCATGCGGTACCACCGGATCACTAACGCCTGCTTTCGCAACTGCTCGACCTGTCGGTCTTACAGTAAAGCCCCCTTCTGCGTTTACACTCTACGGCTGGTTTCCAATCAGCCTGAGGGGACCTTCGCGCACCTCCGTTACGTTTTGGGAGGTGACCGCCCCAGTCAAACTGCCCACCAGACAGTGTCCCTCACCCGGATCACGGGTGTAGGTTAGAATTCCAGGTTATCCAGGGTGGTATTTCAAGGTTGGCTCCATCGAGTCCGGAAACCCGATATCAACGCCTCCCACCTATCCTACGCAGAATAACCCGAAACTCACTGCCAAGTTACAGTGAAGGTTCATGGGGTCTTTCCGTCTTGTCGCGGGTAGAGGGCATCTTCACCCCCGATGCAATTTCGCTGAGTCTCTGGTCGAGACAGTGCGGATGTTGTTATGCCATTCGTGCAGGTCGGAACTTACCCGACAAGGAATTTCGCTACCTTAGGACCGTTATAGTTACGGCCGCCGTTTACTGGGGCTTCGGTTCAAAGCTTCGGTTGCCCTAACAAATCCCCTTAACCTTCCAGCACCGGGCAGGCATCAGACCCTATACGTCCTCTTGCGAGTTCGCAGAGTCCTGTGTTTTTAGTAAACAGTCACAACCGCCATTTCACTGCGACCCCCTCCAGCTCAGAGCGCAAGCTCATCACCAGTAGGGGCACACCTTCTCCCGAAGTTACGGTGCAAATTTGCCGAGTTCCTTAACCAGAGTTCTCTCACGCGCCTTGGGATATTCACCCCGCCCACCTGAGTCGGTTTGCAGTACGATCACTAGAGGGACTCCGCGCGCAGCTTTTCTTGGAAGTATGGGATCACTGAGTATCCGTCTCAAAGAGACGACCTCATCACCTCTCGGCCTTGAGCCACCGTTTGTCCCTATTGGGTCCTAATGGCTCAGCCTACGGGCTTGAACACGAAACCATGCACCGTGCTCAGCTACCCTTCTCCGTCCCTGCTCGCTTCAACGTCTTCCCTAGTGGTGCAGGAATATTGACCTGCTTTCCATCGCCTACGCCTTTCGGCCTGAGCTTAGGTATCGACTAACCCGTGGGAGGATTATCCTTCCCCAGGAAACCTTGGGCTTACGGCGTCAGGGTTTCTCACCCTGATTATCGCTACTCATGCCTGCATATTCACTCGTGATGGCCGATAGTAGTCGTTACCGTCTACCGCGTATCTCCATCACGACGCTCGCCTACCATTGTCAAAAACAATCCGTAGCTTCGGCACTAAACTTAGCCCCGTTGAATTTTCGGCGCAGGACCGCTTGACCAGTGAGCTATTACGCTTTCTTTAAAGGATGGCTGCTTCTAAGCCAACCTCCTGGTTGTCTAAGCGTTCCCACATCCTTTTACACTTAGTTTAGATTTGGGGGCCTTAGCTGACGGTCTGGGCTCTTTCCCTCTCGGCAACGAAACTTATCTCCCGCTGCCTGACTCCCGGACAGTTGTCACAGGCATT
>NASX01000021.1:0-70000 GCA_002085155.1 Sorangiineae bacterium NIC37A_2 | reverse complement strand
GAGCCGTGGGCTTTCACATCCGACTTGCACTGCCGCCTACACGCGCTTTACGCCCAGTAATTCCGAACAACGTTTGCACCCTCTGTCTTACCGCGGCTGCTGGCACAGAGTTAGCCGGTGCTTGCTAAATGGGTACCGTCATCATGCACGGTGTTAGCGTACACTTATTCTTTCCCATCCACAGAGCTTTACAACCCGAGGGCCTTCATCGCTCACGCGGCGTCGCTGCGTCAGGCTTTCGCCCATTGCGCAAGATTCCCCACTGCTGCCTCCCGTAGGAGTCTGGACCGTGTCTCAGTTCCAGTGTGGCTGTTCATCCTCTCAGACCAGCTACCCGTCTTAGCCTTGGTAGTCCGTTACACTACCAACTAGCTGATGGGCCGCAGGCTCCTCCTCAAGCGCGAGGACCGAAGTTCCCCCGCTTTGGCCGCATCCCCGAGGGGACGTGGTCTCATGCTGTATTAGCTCTCCTTTCGGAGAGTTATCCACCACTCGAGGGCAGATTACCTACGTGTTCCTCACCCGTGCGCCACTCGTGAGGGCAAGCCCTCACGCGTTCGACTTGCATGTGTTAAGCGCGCCGCTAACGTTCGTTCTGAGCCAGGATCAAACTCTCCAGTTTAAATCCTTGCTTTGCACCACTTAGTAGGTGCCGACTTTGTTCCGGGGTCGTGACAGCCGTTGTTTTGCAGCTGTCCGACTAAAGACCCGCGCGATTTCTCGCATAGTCATAGGACTCAGTTTTCAAGGACCGAGGAGAGGGCGGGGCCCTCTCGAAGGGGCGCTGGATTTAGTTCCGCACCCCCAGGGTGTCAACCAGTTTTTTCGATTTATTTTTCGAGGTCCGGACCGGCTCTCTTTGGAGCCGGATCCGCGCGCAATCTCTGTGGATCAGCGCGTTCCCCGCTGGTCCGTCACGCCGCGCTCCGCGGCCGACCGAACCAAATCACCGGGCCAAGGAGGCCTCAGGCGAATCGAGTCACTGGAGTAGTACTAGAGGGAGCGATTTCCAGCCCGTAGCGCGTTCGTCTCGGGCAACGTCGCCAAGAGGCGACGCCTGTGGATATCCTGGGTCTTTCTTCCGGGCCCTTCTCCTCGCGGAGAGAGGCCGGTTTTCCCGCCGGGCGACCCAGCTCTTGGGCCCGTTCTGGGGACGGGTCTTATGACTCCGTTTCGAATCGGTCGCAAGACTTTTGTGATCTTTTTCATGCACTTCGCGAAGTGCCCCCCTGGGCGCTCGCCACCGCCGACCGGCGCTCAGTCAGAGGCCCGCAAGATCCCGCGGAAACCGGAGCGATCCGGTCCTTTTCGGCCCTCGCCCCGGGCCGATAGCAGCACAGATCCCGGAGCAGCGGCGGTTTTTTCCTCTTTCAGGGCTCGTCGTCCAGGTACCAGCGTCCCAGAGGCTCTCGGATCAGGGTTCCCTCTTCTCCGTTTTCAAGTCGGACCCGGAATCCCTGTTCTCTCTTCTTCTCTGCCGGAGACTTCACGCGCCCGATGATGTCGATGGAAAGAGCGGCCTCCCCTTGGCGAAGACTGAGCGGGCGGGAGTCCCGCTCCTCGATGCCTACCGGGCGACAGCTCACTCGAGACTGGGGCCGGGTCATCCACGGAAAGCCCGCTTCGAGAGAGAGCTGCCTCTCGGCGCTCGCCAGGGCACGCTCGGAGACTGACGCCGCCCGGCGCGGCAGACGCAGCGCGAACGCATACCCTTCAGGAAGAGCGCGGATCACGAAGCTCCGGTAGCGATTGCGCACGAAGATCTCTTCTACGAGCCCGAGGCGCGAGCGAGCGCTCGCATGAAGAATCGCGAGCTCAGCCGCAAAGACCCGGGTCGAAAAAGGATCGAGCCGGCCCCAGTAGTCGACGGTCTCCCCTTCGTCGTCCACGAGCACCGCACAATCGCCACCGGTACGCCGACACAGCTCTCGGAGAATATCCGCGAACGGAGTCGGCGCTTGGTCGCGCGGGGGGAGCTCCGAATTGGTCACCGCTTCCGCCCAATGAGCTTCAGGAGAGAGGCGCGCTGTTCCGAGAGAACGACGGGCGTGCGGCTCCGAAGTTCACGTTTGAGAGTTTCGAGCTCAGCGCGCCCCCGGTCTGCCGCGACCAGCGGCCGCACCAGCTCGGACAACTCAGCATCACTCGCGATGCGCTCCGGGATGATTTCGTGAGCGATGAGGAGGTGATAACCGCCCGCTGTCCCGACCACCGGGCTCTTCTCTCCGGGCTCTGTGAGAGCGGTGGCGGCGCGCACGATCTCCTCCGGGACCCGTTCTCCTGGGTCGTCGCCCAAACCGACGGGGACAACGCGACCGTCCGCGGCGACCGGCGGCCAGATGCGCCCCGCGATCTCAGCATCGAGCTCCTTCGCCGCCTCGGTCGCGAGCTCGCCGAACTGAACGGTGGAGTCGGCTTCAGAGACCCGCTCGCGGATCTTTTCCATCTTCGCGCGCGCCTTCTCGTCCGATTCGAGCAAGCGTACGCGCAGGAAGATCTCGGCGGCCCGAACGGCTCTGGGTCTCTTGAGCTCAAGCCACGCCGACGACGTAGCGGTCTCAGCCTCCTCGGGCTCCACCGGTCCCCGAGCGAGCATCGACGCCCTCCAGCTTTCCATGAACTCTCGCGCCAGCACCGCGCGGGTCACAGCACGAGCCGCCGACGGTCGTTCTTCTTCCATGGCGCGCACGAAGTGCCCCGCGTCGGTCCAGCGGCGGGCGAACTCGGAAGCGCGAGGCCCTGCCTCAACAAGGGCGTCCGCCCGAAGAACATAGGAACCAACCCGAGCCAAGCCCCCCTCGGGCAGCTGCTCCTCAATCCGTCCGCTGGTGGCGCGGCTGCAGGAAGCCGACGCGAGCGCCAGAAGGAGCAGAAGGGCCCTCATGATCTAACTTTCTCTCGGCGGACGGAGCGAGCGCAAGCCTAAGCCCCCGGCGATGAAGGCCAGAGCAAAGGCGCAGCTTGCGAGAGGGAAGGAGGACTCGGACCAAGCGTGGGCAGCGGCCAAGAGGGCCAGGCTCGACACCGCCCAAAGGATCAGAGCGACCCCAGAACGGCGCCCCATCTTGGGAGTACGGAGATTCTTCGGGAGACTTCCCCCGGCACCTGTCCCCGCGAGGGCGACGATCAGCACCCCGGCGCTGACGAGAAGGACGCGGCCGAGGATTCGATACTCGAGGCGCTCAGGCTCGCCCCCCCAAAGTACGGAGACTGCCGCCACGAGCGCCGAGACCAGGATGGCGAAGGCCCACAGGGTGCCACCTCTCGCGTGAGGCTCGTGCCCTTCACTGTGGAGCTCGGCGGCCTCTTGGCCCTCGCCGTCGCGCTCCTTCAGTGCGCCCATAGAGAGAGCAAAGGCGAGCCAGCCCAGGAAAACAAAGCCCCTCGGGATTTCCGCTTCACCGGGTGCGAGCACCACCGCCAGCAAAGTGGCCCCGCCGAACCCGTAAATCCCTACGGGCACACCGGAACGACTCGGAAGCGCCAAACCGAAAAGTAAAAGGACCCACCCGAGCACCCCCAAGGCGAAGGGAGTCCCCTCCGCTCCGGGGAGAGTCACGCTCGCGGCGTAGGCCCCGGTCAGCCAAACCGGGCTGGCTCCGAGCACTCGGGAGAAGGCCGCTTTCACCGAATGATCTCCGGCTTCCCAGCCGGGAGCGGGGGGGCTGTCTCGAGACGCGCACCGTAGCGGTTCCAAGCCCACGTGGCCGCGGTCACCATCACCACAACCCCACATGCGATCGTCGTGATCAGACGGATGAGATAGGGACGCACTTCGTTCTGGTTGTTGGCCACGGCACTCCTTTCCTTCTGTAAGCTCCGAACTGGGTTGAGCTCGAACCCTGGGCCCGCCCTTCCACCTCACGCGAAGCAGGGAGGCGCCGAGCGAGACTATCGGCAAGGGAGACGACGAAGCGCCGCCTTAACGGGAAAAGCGAAGATAGAAGTAGCCGAGGAGCAATACCCCGAGAAGAACGATGCGCCACATGAGCGCCCGCTGCTTCCGCGCGAGTTCTGCTCGCCGGCCGTCTTCGAGGCGGTCTTCGAGGTTCCGCACGCGCCCTTCGAGCAGGGCAATGCGCGCTTCGAGCTCCGGGGTCTCACTCGGGGAGGGCGGACTCTGGGGCGCCGGGGAAGATTCGTCGAGTTCTGACATCGTCTCTTTCGGACCTTACGGGACCAGGACCAGCTTGCCTACCGTCCGCCCCGATTGGAGCGCGGCGTGGGCTTCTCCGACCTTTTCGAAGGGATAGGTCGTCGGGGTCGCCGCCTGGAGCTGCTCCCGAGCGATGAGATCGAGGATTTGGGCCATGGCGGCGCGCAGGGTCGGCACCTCGGAGAAGAGGTACGACAAGTTGAACGCCATCACGGACTTGTTTGCGTTCGTCATCTCGAGAGGCTGAAAGCGGGGAGTCCTGAGGAACCCCCAGAGGAGGCGGAACGGGTTCGGTAGGGCCCAGCCGCGGCTCATCATCGAGTGCGCCCCGTAAATGACGAGGCGCCCGGTCGGACGTAGGACGCGATAGCTGTCACGCAGAGTTTCGTAGCCGTTCGCGTCGAGGACGATGTCGTAACCGCGCTCGCCGGGGCTCAGAAGGCCCTTCTTGAAGCCGGGATCGCTCCGCACCAGGACCCTCTCGGCGCCGAGCGAAAGCACCTTTTCGGCCTTTTCAGGGGACCCTACGGTCCCCACCACGTGGCAGCCGAGCGCTCGGGCGATTTGGACCATCATGGAGCCGACGCCACCCGCCGCCGAGTGCACGAGGACTTTTTTCCCCGCCGAAGCCGCCCCGAGCTCGACGAGCGCATACCAAGCCGTGAGCGGCGCTACGACAAGAGCCGCCGCCTGAGCTGCGGTCATGCCCGCCGGGCGCGCAAAGAGATAGTCGGCCGGGACCGCAACGTGCGTCGCGTAGGCTCCAAAGAGAGAAGCCCCGAATACGTCATCGCCGGGACGGAAGGTCGTCACGGCGTCACCGACGGCTAACACCCGCCCACTGAACTCGAATCCCGGCGTGATCGGCCAGCCGACGTACTCCCGGGCCGAAGGGTAAAGGCCGAGCCGTACGACGACGTCAGCAAAATTCACCCCGATCGCCTCGGTTTGAACGAGGACCTCGTTCGGTCCCACCGCCGGAACCTCCGCCGTACAGACCTTCAGGCGGGAGTAGCCGCCCGGACGAGCGACGACGATCTTCTTTGCCTCAAGATTCATGGCATTCATGAAGAGTTTCCAACACTTCTCGTTAGCAGCCGGCGCGACGAGCGCCGGACCCTTCTGACCCTAGAACTCTGACCTGTCAAACAGAGCTGGCCCTTGCTCGGCGCTCCCGGCTGGGCTAGCGGCTCGCCCAGAATGTTCTCGACCATCCAGAAGGCTCCCCCCGACCCCATCCTCGGCATCACAGAGGCGTTCCAAAAGGACCCCCGCTCGACGAAGATCAATCTCTCGGTGGGCGTTTTCAAGGACGAGAGCGGGCAGACCCCCGTGCTCGAGTGTGTGAAGCGCGCGGAGAAGATCTTGCTCGAGACCGAGAAAAACAAACTCTACCGCCCGATCGAAGGTGACCCCGTCTACGACCGCGGCGTCCGCGAGCTCTTGTTCGGTCGCAACGCGGCCCGGGTGAACGACGGCACCGCCGTTACCTGTCACACCCCTGGCGGCACCGGCGCGCTGCGCCTCGCTGCTGATTTCCTCAGCCAGAAGGCCGGCGCCAAGCGCATCTGGGTGAGCGATCCCACGTGGGAGAACCACAAGCAGATCTTCTCGGCCGTGGGCATGGAAGTTCTCACATACCGCTACTTTGACGCGCAGCAGAATGCTCTCGACCTCGCGGGTCTGAAGAGCTCGCTCGCCGGGGCTCAGCCCGGCGATGTCGTGCTTTTGCACGCCTGCTGTCACAACCCCTCGGGTGTCGACCCCAGCGCCGACGAATGGGCCCAGATCGCGGAGCTGGTGAAGGCGCGCGGCGCACTTCCGCTCGTCGATTTCGCTTACCAGGGCTTCGGCGACGGCCTCGTGGAAGACACGGTCGGACTCAAGAAGCTCCTCGAGCAGGTCGACGAGGCCCTCATCTGCTCCAGCTTCTCGAAGAACTTCAGCCTCTACAACGAGCGCACCGGCGCCCTCACCGCTGTCGCTCGCACGGCGGATGAAGGCGCGGCCATCTTGAGCCAGCTCAAGGTGTGCGCGCGCGTGAACTACTCGAACCCTCCGGCTCACGGCGGCGCGATCATCGCGACGATCTTGACGAACCCTGAGCTCACCGCGCTCTGGGAGCAGGAGCTCACGGCCATGCGGACGCGCATCGCCGAGATGCGCTCGGCCTTCGTCGAGGGCCTCAAGAAAGCGGGCGCGACGCGCGACTACTCGTTCATCACGCGCCAAAAGGGCATGTTCAGCTTCTCAGGCCTGAACAAGGACCAGGTCGAACGCCTCAAGGCCGAGTACGGCATCTATATCGTCGGCTCTGGTCGCATCAACGTGGCCGGCATGAACCGCGCGACCATGGATTCGCTCTGCCAAGCCATCGTGAGCGTTCTCTGAGACGCTCTCGAGGCGCGTCTCCCCTTCGAAACGCGCCCCCCCAAATCCCGAGCGCGAGCAAACGCCTTCCGCGGGCTTCGGCCCCGGAAGGCGCGCCAGGACCTTCGTCCAGTCGGGCGAGATGCCAGTTCTCTCGGGAAATTTGCCTGCATTTCGTGCGCGTGGCGACCTCCTTGCCCGAAGGTCACAATGACGGGAGCGAAAGGGAATCATCATGGCCGAAGAGTCGGAGCCGCCATATTCCACGATCAACCGTCGGCTCATCCTCGTCGAGGACGACCCACTCGTGCGCGGTGCGCTGCGTCGCTCCCTCGCCACGCAGGGCTACGGAGTGCTCGAGTTTGGCTGCGCCGAAGACCTCCTCGACTTACTCGACGCGCAGGCCTTCGAACCTGACCTCCTCATCAGCGACGTTCGCCTGCCCGGCCTCGATGGGATCTCACTCGCCGAACAGCTGAGCGAGCGTTTTCCTCGGCTCCACGTCCTGCTCATCAGCGGCTACTTGGACGACTCCCAGCTGAGGCGCGTCCATCGCTGCCCTCAGTTCTTCTTCCAACCCAAGCCCTTCGTCGGAGTCGACCTGACCCGGCTCGTCGCGGACATCCTCAAGAGCGTCGCCTAGTCAGAGGCGCTCTCGAATGCGCCCAAAGGTCCGGGCAAGCGCGAAAACCGGAGAGCCGGCTTCCCCATGAGCGCGCCTCGGCGGCCGCGGCCTCCTTGTGACGGCGAGCTTGTGAGAGAGGGCCACACACCTCGCGGCTTTCGCCAGGACGGCAGGAAGCGACGCGCCAATTGACAGGAGCGGACTTTGACCGGACCTTGATCGATAGGGCGCGGATCTCCCGCGCCGTGAGGAAAGGCGGACAAGCTTGGGTACTTTGGTGGTGATCGCGATCGTCTTCTTGGTCTTCGTCCTGGGGGCGATCTTTTGGGGTGTCGGCGTCTACAACCGACTCGTGACGCTGAGAGGGCGCTTCCAGAACGCCTTCTCCCAGATCGAGGTTCAGATGAAGCGCCGCTATGACACCATTCCGAACCTCGTCGAGGTCGTTAAAGCAGCCGCGAAGCACGAGCGGGAGACACTCGAAGCCGTGATCGCCGCACGCAACCGAGCCCTGAGCGGACTCGAAGCCCTCAAACACGCTCCGGGCAACGCCCAGCAAATGGCGGAGCTCGGAGCCGCGGAAGGAATGCTGCAGAGCGCTCTTGGCCGTCTGTCGGTCGTCGTCGAGGCTTACCCCGACCTGAAGGCGAACTCGAATTTCGCCCAGCTCACCGAGGAGCTCACCTCCACGGAAAACAAAATTGCTTTCGCGCGCCAGGCCTTTAACGACGCGGTCACCGACTTCAACACCTACAAGCGTTTCTTCCCCCAGGTCATCCTGGCGGGCATGTTCGGGTTCGCCGAAGACGCAACCCTGCTCAAGTTCTCCGACAGCGAGCCGACCGCCGTTGCTCCGAAGCTCAATTTCTGATCTGCGCCGGGGCGACGCTGTCACCAGGCCGAGGGGCCGGACGAGCATGAGCCCCAAAGAGCGCCGAGGAGCGAAGCGTGAGGTTCTTTGAGCACCAAGCCCAAGCCCGAGCCAAGACAACACGTCTCGTCGTCCTCTACGGCCTCGGTGTGCTCTTCCTCGGACTGCTGAGTGGCCTCGCCATTCACTTTGCCCTGAGCTTCGACGGAAGCACCCTCGACAACATGAGCGAGGCGCACTTCTCGCTCGTCGCCACCGGGGCCATCGGGACTTGGGGTGTCGTCCTCTTGGGCTCAGCGATTCGAACCATGCGCCTCGGTCAGGGGGGGCGCGTGGTGGCCGAATCCCTCGGAGGCACGCTCCTCAACCATCAAACTGCTGATCTCGCCGAAAAACGTGCGCTCAACGTCGTCGAAGAGATGGCTCTCGCGTCGGGGATGCCGGTGCCGCCGGTGTACCTGCTTCGCCGCGAAACGAGCATCAATGCCTTCGCGGCAGGCTGGTCCCCGGACGATGCAGTGATCGGGCTGACGAGGGGGGCCGTGGAACACTTGAGCCGCAGTGAGCTCCAAGGAGTTGTGGCCCACGAGTTCAGCCACATCCTGAACCGAGACTCGGCGCTCAACATGCGCATGCTCGGGGTCTTGCATGGCATCGTCGCGCTCAGCCTAGTCGGCCGCTTCCTGATGACCGTCCGCTCGTCGAACCGGAAACGCGACGCCGCGCCCTTTGCGATGATTGGGATCGCTCTGTGGCTCCTGGGATCGGTCGGAGCCTTCATCGCCGAGCTCATCCAAGCGGCAGTTTCCCGAGAGCGGGAGTTTTTGGCCGATGCTTCTGCTGTTCAGTTCACCCGCGATCCGACCGGGATCGCCGGGGCTCTGGCGAAAATTGGCCTGGTTTCTTCCTACTTGGGTTCCAGCGCCGCTCGACCCGCCAACCATTTGCTCATCGCCGAAGCATCGCCGCCGGGCTTCTTCGATCGCGCCTCCCATCCACCTCTGAAGGAGCGCATCCGTCGTCTGGTACCCAGCTGGAACGGGGAATTTACGAGCCTGTGTAGTCCCCTCGGCGCAACCTCTCTCGGTTCTCTTGGAGGCGGCTCTTTCGGGCTTGCTTCGGGCGCGATGGGTTTTTCGGGCGCCACGCATGCACAAGGAGGCTCGGCTGATCTCCGCGACGCCTCCGATGAGCCGAACCTCTCTCCCTTCCAGGGCACGCAAAGGCACATGATCGACGGCGCGCGCGAGCCCTATTTCGCGCGCCTCCTCCTCCTCGCAGCGTCCCTCGACGAGAACCTCGAAGCCCGCAACGCGCAGCTCGCCAATCTCGAGCTCGCCGATCCTTCGATCGCTGGTCTGCTCCCGAGCATCCACCAAAACTACCTCGCCGTTCCGCCCGGGGAGCGCTTACCGCTCATCGATCTCGCGCTCGGGACCCTCGCGGCCCTCTCCCGCCGCCAAGCCGACGAGCTCTACCTTCTGCTCGAACAAGCGCGCGCAGGGCTCAGTCCTTTTGCTCATCGGGCCTTCGCCGTGCTCCGCCTCGGCCAGCGGCACCTCGTGCCGCCCGGTCAGCTGCAGCAAAGGACACACGGCTCTCCTTCCGACCGCGCCGAAGCCATTGCCTGTCTGCTCGGCGTGCTCGCGCGCCGGGGCCAAAAGAGCGAGACCCAAGCGGCATCAGCATTTGCCCACGGAAAATCGCGCCTGGCTCACCTCGTCCCCGAGCTCGCCTTCCCCGCCCCGCGCGCCCTCACCCTCGACGCTCTCGACCGAGCTCTCCTCACGCTTCTCGAGGCGCCCCTCTCCGAGCGGCGCTCGGTCTTGGATGCGCTCGAAAGCGTGGCATCCTTCGATGGCGTCTTGAAGCCCCTCGAAAGTGAGCTCATCCACACCTTCGCCGTTTGTCTGAACGTCGCGACCAGGACACGTCTCATTGAGACGGAACCGGGAGCGGTGACATGAAGCGGCTCGGGACGCTCCTTGTCATCGCTCTCGTCGCCGCAGTCGCCTATCACTTCGGAAAGAAGGCGGAGAAAGAAGTCGAACCGGAGTCATCGACCCTCGAGCTCACCCCGACCCCCACGGCGCTCACGGCCGTCCGCCGCCTGGCACGCCTCGAGACAGCCCAATTCAACCTCGAGCGCGTCATCGACCTCAAGGATCAACAGAAGCGCCTCATGGGGACCATCGAAGCGCAGGATGCCATCTTGCTCGTCGCCGCCGGCACCGTGTCAGCGGGCATCGATTTTACCCAGATGGAAGAATCGAGCGCGCGCGTCGATTGGCCGAGCAAATCGATCTCGATCACCCTCCCTCCGGCGAGCGTCTTCTCCGTGGCCCTGGACGAAAAGCGCACCTACGTCCACACGCGCAAGACGGATGTTCTCGCAACGCGTCGAGAATCTCTCGAGACCGAGGCGCGCCGCGAAGCTGAACGCGGCTTCCTCGAGGCCGCGAAGAACCAACACTTGCTCTCGATCGCGGAAACCAACGCCGACAAGACGGTCCGCTCGCTCCTCGAATCCCTCGGTTTCGAACGTATCGAAATCCGATTCGCCGAGACCAGACCAGGCGAATAGCGCCAGAGAATCGAAAAGCACATCGCGCATTGTGCCGCCCGGGGAGCCGGGTTAAGGGCCCCTCGATGTCTCGGGTCCCGATCCTCTCCCTCGCGAGCGTCGAAAAGGTCTACAAGACGGGGCACCATGCGCTGAAGGGAGTGTCTCTCGAGGTGCATCAGGGCGAGCTCTTTGCGCTGTTAGGGCCGAACGGCGCCGGCAAGACAACACTGATCGGGATCGTGACGGGCCTGGTCAAGAAAACGAGCGGCACGGTTCTCGTTTCCGGCATCGACATCGATCGCGACCCCGCGCGCGCTCGCGCTCACGTCGGCCTCGTGCCTCAAGAGCTCAGCACGGACATGTTCGAGACCGTCTGGGACACGCTCTGTTTCAGCCGTGGCCTGTTCGGCAAGCCAAAAAACCCCGAAAAGCTCGAAGAGATCCTGCGGGATCTGTCTCTTTACGACAAAAAGAACGCCAAAATCATGACCCTCTCAGGGGGCATGAAGCGCCGCGTCCTGATCGCCAAGGCGCTCTGTCACGAGCCGAGTTTGCTCTTTTTGGATGAGCCAACCGCGGGCGTCGACGTCGAGCTCCGCCGCGACATGTGGAAGGTCGTCGATAGGCTGCGCCGCGGCGGAATGACGATCGTGCTCACGACCCACTACATCGAAGAAGCCGAGCAGATGGCGGACCGCGTGGGAGTCATCCACGGCGGACAGATCGTTCTCGTCGAAGAGACGAGCACCCTCATGAAAAAGCTCGGACAGAAGAAGCTCTTCGTCGAGCTCGAGGAACCACTCTTGGCCCTTCCGGAGGCGCTGGCGTCCGCCGGGGTCGAGCTCGCTGCGGGCGGGCTCAAGCTCATCTATACCTACGACGCCAAGGCGGAAAAGGCGCCGCTCGAGCCGATTTTGAGAGCTCTGGACGAGGCGAAGGTCACCCTCAAAGACCTCCAGACGAAACAGAGCTCCCTCGAAGAGATTTTTCTGAACTTGCTCAAGGGGACGAATCAGTCGTGAACACGGGAGCCATCATTGCCATCTACCGTTTCGAAATGGCGCGTTGGTTCCGCACCATCGCCCAGAGCATCCTCACTCCGGTGCTCTCCACGTCCCTCTACTTCATCGTCTTTGGGTCCGCGATTGGCTCGCGCATCGAAGCGATCGACGGCGTGCCCTACGGTGCGTTCATCGTGCCGGGCCTGACGATGCTCTCCGTGCTCACCGAGAGCGTGTCCAACGCTTCCTTTGGCATCTACATGCCGCGGTTCTCGGGAACGATTTATGAGGTGCTCTCGGCGCCGATCTCGAGCCTCGACATGGTCCTCGGCTACGTCGGTGCCGCGGCGACGAAATCTTTCATTTTGGGCCTGATCATCATGACCACGGCCCGGCTGTTTGTTCCCTACTCGATCGAACACCCGCTGTGGATGATCGTCTTTCTCCTGCTGACCTGCGTCTCATTCAGCCTGCTCGGTTTTTCGATCGGGCTTTGGGCAGATGGGTGGGAGAAGATGCAGATCGTGCCGGCCCTGATCGTGACGCCGCTCGCCTTCTTGGGCGGAAGTTTTTACTCGATTCAGATGCTGCCGGAGCCCTTTCGGACGCTCACGCTCTTCAACCCGGTCGTCTACTTGATGAGCGGTTTCCGCTACAGCTTCTACGGACAGGGAGACCTCGGGCCGACCTTGAGCCTCGCGCTGCTCGCGGCTTTCGGCGGCGCCTGTCTCGCTCTCGTCTTGTGGTTGCTCGAGACCGGTTACCGGATTCGTCAATGAGCTAGCCAAATCGGGCTTGCGCGCCACGACAGGATCTTTCCGCTCAGGCCGGGCCGTCTACCTTGTCGCACAGGGTGACCCGCCGCGCCCTCGAGCCCCCGCCGGCCCGGAAACGATGGCTTCCGGCCAGGGCGCTTGAAGCTGTGGTGTTTTCGAGGGAAACTGGTTTCAATTGACCGGCCAGGACCGCTCCGCCTCCCCTCAGGATCGCGGAGTCCGAAGTTTGCCGAGGCGGTCGAGGCGAAGAGGGCCCGTTTGAGCGAGCAGAACGAACAAGACGAGAAGACTCGAGTGACGGAAGTCGTCCAGCCGGCCATGCCGGAGACGAACGCGACCGCCGAGTGCCTCGTTGTCATCTATACGACCGAACCGGCCCTGCTCGGTAAGCGTATCGTTCTCGAACAGCCCGTTTTGCGCATCGGCCGCGGCAACGAGAGCCACCTGATCCTCGAAGGAGACAGCGTGAGCCGCCGCCACGCGCACCTCGAGCGCCGCGGCCCCGGCAGCTGGTATATCGTCGACGACAAGAGCACCAACGGGACCTACGTGAACGAGGAGCAGGTCGAGAGCGAGGCTCGCCTGGACAACGGCGACCGCATCAAGATCGGCCCGACCATCCTGAAGTTCCTCTCCGGCGCGGACGCCGAAGCCAAGTACCACGAGGAGATCTACCGGATGACCATCATGGATGGTCTCACGCAGATCTACAACAAGCGGCACTTGGTCGAGGCCCTCGACCGCGAGGTAACACGCGCTCGCCGCCATACACGCGACCTCAGCGTGCTCATGTTCGATATCGATCACTTTAAGAGCATCAACGATCGCTACGGGCACCTCGCGGGCGACCACGTCTTGCGCGAGCTCGCTCGCGTCATCTCGGAGCGGATCCGGAGGGATGAGGTATTCGCGCGCTACGGCGGCGAGGAGTTCGCGCTCGTGCTGCCTGAGACTTCTCTGGAGGGTGCACGCCAGCTGGCCGAAACCCTGCGCATGCGCATCGAGGCCCACGATTTCGTCTTCCAGGGTGAGCGTATCGCCGTAACCATGTCGATGGGCGGAGCAGCCCTAGCGCCCAAGATGACCGGCGCTGAGCTGATCGCCGCCGCTGACCAGAAGCTCTACGAAGCCAAGCGCAGCGGACGCAACCGCGTCTGTCTCTGAGCGAGGCGTAAAGGCCCAGCCACGGTCAGCGGAAGAGCCCCGCCTCGATTCCGAGATGCTATAGAGGCGCGCGCCTATGTTGGAATCGAAGACCGAGCCGCCGGACGTCCGGGTCCCTCCGCCCGGCCCAAACTCCCGCGCCTGGTCCGCGCGTCATCGCGCCCAAGCGGCCCCCATGGGACCGAAGGCTCCGAACGGACAGCCCTTCGACTCGGTCGTGTTTGAGCGTGGACGCGCATCCAACGTCTATTGTGTCGATGGGAATCGTTACGTCGATTTCGCCGCCGGCTTCGGCGCACTTCTGCTCGGACACGCTCACCCCGAGCTCGAGAAGGTCCTCTCCGAGCAGAGCACCGAACTCTGGCAAGCGCTCGGCGATGTCTCTCCCAGCACGAAGAAGATCGAGCTTCTCGAGAAGCTCACCAGACTCCACCCGAGCGGCGATGCGACGGGCCTACTCGGACTGAGTGGCGCCGATGCGATCACCGCTGCGCTCAAGACGGCGCTGCTCGCGACGGGGCGTCCCGGTGTGCTCGCCTTCTCCGGCTCCTATCACGGCCTCTCCTACGGCCCCCTCGCGCACTCGGACTTGCGCCAAAGCTATCGCACCCCCTTTTTGGCTCAGCTCTCTCCTCACGTCCGCGTCGCTCCCTATCCGGAGGGGGACGGCGAAGAATCGCTCGAGCGCGCTCGGGCGCTCATCGACGACAACGTCGGCGCCGTCCTCATCGAACCGATCCTCGGGCGCGGCGGCGTCGTGGTTCCGCCTGCTGGCTATCTCTCAGCCCTCTTCGAACTCGCTCACTCGCGAGGTGCGCTCGTCATTGCCGATGAGATCTGGACGGGCCTCGGGCGCTCGGGCGCTTGGCTCAGCTGTGTCCACGATGGCGCGCTGCCGGATCTGATTTGTCTCGGCAAGGGGCTCGGTGGTGGTCTTCCCGTGAGCGCCTGCCTCGGTCCCAAGCGCCTGATGGAGAACTGGAGCCGACCGGACGAGGTCGTGCACACCTCGACCTTCGCTGGAGCTCCTCTCTCCGCTGCTGTGGCGCTCCGCACGCTCGAGATCCTCGAGCGCGATCGGCTCCCGGAAGAAAGCCTGCGCAAAGGCGGCCGGCTCATTAAACGTCTCGAGCCCCTCACCGAAGAGTTCCCCGGCCTCAAGCTACGCGGAAGAGGCCTCATGGTGGGGCTCGAGGTCGGGCTCGCGGCGGGAGGCGCATCCGGGCTCCGGCAGCGCCTCCTCGAGCGGGGCTTTATGACGACGACCGGCGGCGGACAAAGGGACGTCTTGGTCCTGACACCGCCGCTCACCATCGAAGAGGAACACTTGGACGCTCTCGCCGAAGCCCTCCGCGACGCTCTCCAGCAGCGAAAAGGAGCGCGATGACGGACCCGATCGCGCGCGTCATGCGCCCCCGCGCCCTCGAGCAGAGCGAGTCGCTCCACGCGCGGGTGCGCGCGTTTGCGTCGAGTGTGGTCGAAGGCGCGACACCCTCCGAGTCCTTCGAAGAGCTCGCCCTCGCCATCGCGGCATTCCAGCGCCAGGAATGTCCGGGCCTCGAGCGCTTGATCCCTGCTCCTCCGAGCTCGCTCGAGGAGCTTCCTCTCGTTCCGGCGGAGGTCTTTCGGCTCACTCGCGTCGCCACCTATCCGGCCGAGCTCGACGTGGCCCGTTTTCAGACGAGCGGGACCACAAAGCGCGAAACCGGCGTCCATCCGACCCGCACGCTGTCGACCTACGACCACTTAGCGCTCCTGCTCGCTCGCTCCACGCTCTTCCGGGGTCTCAGCGCCCGTCCCATCATCGTCGCCCTCGCCGAGCCGAAACCTGGCCCTCGGCCCACCTCCTCTCTCACGTACATGATGGAACTCTTCATGCGTGAGATCGACGGCCGCAGCTTGAGCACCGACCCAGTCCCCGCGGAGCTCGACTACGCCGGCCGCTTTCTGATCGGGCCCCGCGGCGTCGATATCGAAGGCCTGAGGCGCGCCGTGCGCCTCGCGCGGCATCGCCAAGAGCCCCTCGTCGTGCTCGGAACCAGCTTCGCTTACGTCGCTCTGCTCGAAGCTCTCGGCGACGAACGACTTCCCCCAGCTCCCTTGGTACGCCTCATGATCACCGGCGGCTTCAAAGGACGCGCGCGGGAGGTTCCCGAGCAAGAGATCCGGGCGCAGATCGCCCGAGCATTCTCCGCCGAGCCAGAACAAGTGCTCGGCGAGTACGGGATGACAGAGCTCACGAGCCAGCTCTACGAAGCCTGGGGTTCCGAAGGAAAGGACGAGCCCAAGAGCGCGTGGTTCCCCGCCAGAGGGCGCGCGAGCCTCTATCACGCGCCCCCTTGGCTTCGGGTGCTCGCCGTCGATCCTGTGACCCACGCTCGCGTCCGCAGAGGGACTGAAGGGCTCGCTGCCTTCATCGACCTCGGCAACATCGACTCGTGTCTGACCGTGCTCACCGAAGACCGCATCCTAGAGATAGACGGAGGCATTCAGCTCCTCGGTCGCGCTCCCGCGGCTCCCCCTCGTGGCTGCAGCCTCACCTATGAGAGCTTGCTCGGAGGAGGAAAGTTATGAGTCACCGCGTGACCGACGATCAGGCCGCGCGCGCCTTTGCGCTCGCGCGCGCCGCTGAGCTCATCGCCGATGGCTCGACAGAAATCGGAAAGCGCGCGCGCCGGGAGCTCGCCGAAGAGACAGGCCTGTCTCCGGAGAACGTCGACCTCGCGCTCCTTTTCTCTCTCGAACATGAGGCGAGCCGCGCCACCATTCTCCAGCTGGGAGCGCGTCTTCCTTCTTCCGAGCGAAGTCATGTCCTCCTCTCAGCGAACGTCTTCGTCGCCGCCTACCGAGCCATCTTGATCGGCATCCTCCAGGGCCAAACGTGCCAGGTGCGCGCATCGCGGCGCGCCCAGACCATGGCGCGTTTGCTCGCGGAAGGATCGGACGGGGCCTTTGAGCTCGTTCAGGAGCTCGAAGTCGAACCGGGCGACCACGTTTGGGCTTACGCCCACGACAGCACCCTCGACGAGCTCAGAAAGAGCCTACCGCAGGGAGCTCGCCTTCACGCTCACGGCAGCGGCATGGCCGCAGCTGTGCTCTTTGAGCCGCTCATTGAAGCCCCCGAAGAGGAACTCGATCAGCTCGCCTGCGACCTCACGACCGATATCATTCTGTTCGACCAAAGGGGCTGCCTGAGCCCGCGCATCTTGCTCCTCCAGGGCTCCGAGGACTTCGCTCGCGACTTCCAAGGTCGCCTGCAAAGGGCCCTCGAAGACGCCGAAACCCAGGTCCCTCGCGGCTCGCTCAGCCCCGAAGAGGCCGCGGCCGAAAAGCGCTACGTGATGACGTTCGAGTACGTCGGCGGCCTCCTCCACGCGGGGCAGGGCTCCGTGACCCTCGATCCGGAGCCAGAGCGGCTCATCGTCCCGCCCATCGGGCGCCACCTCCACATCACCCGCACCGCGGCCGCCCTCGACCGGCTCGAGGAACTCGGCCCTGCCCTGACCGCCGTCGCTCACCATGGACAGCCCCATTTGCCTGGATTGCTCCTCGAAGCGATCGGCGAGCGCCGCATGGTCCCTTTCGGGCAGCTGCAGAGACCACCTCTCGACGGTCCCGTCGATCTGCGCTCCGGGATCCGTCCTGAGATCATCGGCGAGACTTAAGCGGGCTTCGCGGTCCGACGCTCTAATTCATCGCGAGCGGGAGCCGGCGACGCTGTCGCACGATCACGTTGGGCTCTCCGGGCGGAAGCGGCAAATCGCGTCCCTTGGCGTAGACCGGATGGCGCCCGTACTTCTTGTACCACTCAGCGACGCTCGCGGTCTGGAACATCTTTTCGACGATTTGGCGAAAGCCGACGCCAGTATTGTAGGCGCAGAAGCTGATTTCACCGAGCTGCGTCGCGTAGGGGATGATGCACATCTCCGTACGGCGGAAGTCGTAGTTGAAGACGTCCTGGAACCACATGCCTGCGACAAATAGGAAGCGCCACTCAAACTGTTGCGCGTCACCCTCGCTATCTCCGACCTTCTTCCCCTTCGCGCCCATCTGGCTCATCGCCTGACGGATCATCTCAAAGGCGCTGTAGCCGAGGGGCGCCCGATCGGGACGGAAGTTCTTGAAGAGGGAGAGCGCCATCATCGCGTAGCGCTCCGCGCGCCCTTCGCTCACCTCGGCGATCGTCGTGAAGTCTTTCAGGACTTGTTCGACGTCGAGGAACTCTGCGAGCGGGACCGTCTCTCGGGTCTTCTTGTTGACGAGCAGGATCGTGCCGATGCCGCAGTTCGGGTGGCAGCCGCAGTTCAATGCGCCGAACTTTTCAGCGGGATTTTGCAGGAGATCGACAACGTCCGACAGCGGATTCATCGAGCTGAGCGGGAACCAATCGCGACCGGGCTCCGTGATGCCGAGCTGACTGCTCACGTCGTGGGCGAGGTGGCTGAGGGTGTAGCGCTTCTCGCGGCGCTCCTTCTCCGAGATGTCTTCGTCGCGGCCCGTGAAACTCACCGGCTGAAACGATACGACGGTCACTTTGTCGATGTTGTCGATGGCAAACTGGACCACGGAGCCGACCTGGTCATCGTTCACGCCGCGCACAACCGTCACCACCAGCACGACGTCGATGCCCGCCTGAGCGAGATGATCGATCGCCCGGAGCTTCACGTCGAACAGATTCCCGACCTTGCGGTGACTGTTCGCTTCGTTCGTCACCCCATCAAACTGCAAGTAGCAGAGCCGAAGACCGGCCCGCCTTGCTTCCTTCGCGTACTCGAGGGACTCGGCGAACTTGATGCCGTTCGAAGCGCATTGCACCGAAAAATAGCCCACCTGACGCGCGTAACGGACCGCCTCGAGGAAGTCGGGGTGCAGCGTGGGCTCACCGCCGGAAAACTGAACGCTGAGCTGGCGCCGCGGCTTGATCGTGAGGGAGTCGTCGAGCAGCTTCTTGACCTCGTCGAGGCTGAGCTCGTGGACGTAACCGACTTGATTGGCGTCCATGAAGCACGGATCGCACATCATGTTGCACCGATTCGTGAGATCGATCGTGAGCACTGAGCCACGTCCGTATTGGATCGAACTCGGACCGTGCTCGCGCAAGTTCGTGCGAAGCCCCGCTAAATCGCGTCCAGGGAAGAGCCCCTCGATACGCTCGAGAAACTTCTCGTCGATCGATAATAAATCTTCGACCTCCCCATGCACCGGGCAGGTCTTCCTCATCCAGACCTGTCCGTCGCGCGCGAAGATCTCCGCCTTGATCAGGCCGGGATGGGCATGGAGGAAGCGATTCAGATCCATCTCCCCAGAGACCACAGCCGCACGCGCCGCCTTCACGCACTCAGGGCAGAGGGAGTCCGTGGTGCGCGGCCAGCCGAGGGGCGGTTTCGTCTTCTCCGAGGGGCGCGCCAGTTTCTGCCCAGCCCAGGCCGGGCTGGCCCGTTCTCCCGAGGTGCGAGGCCTCCGCGCGAGGAGCGAAAACGCCGTGCCGGAGAGCCGCCCCAGGTTCGTCTCGAACAAGACCTTCGGGTGCGAAAAAATGCGCCGGAGCGCCGCGGGTCGACTCATGACGCGAGGTTAGCCCAAGAGCGCTGGTTCGAAAGTGGGCTATAGAAGTCCCACGTGAAAAGCACGCTGGTCTTGAGCGACGTCCACCTCGGTGAGGGTCATGGCCGCGACGCAGGTTGTGCGCTCGCCCGTTTGCTCACTGAACATACACACAAAGACTTGATCTTCGCGGGAGACACCTTCGATCTCACGCTCGGCCCGAAGACCGAGTCCACCGGCGAGACGCTCTGCAGGATCCTCGCGCACCATGAGCCGGTGCGGGCGGCACTTCGCGCGCACCTGGGGCGCGGCAATCGCGTCACCGTCCTGCCCGGCAACCACGACGCCGCCCTCAAACAAGAAGAGACCGCCGGCGAGCTGCTGAAAAGCCTTGAGCCTCCCAGAGATGAGGCGCTCTCGGTTCGCGACTGGTTCACGAACTTCGGCCCAGCCCACATCCAACACGGGCACCTGTACGACGCCGACAACGCCTTCGCGCATCCGCTCGCGCCCTTTCGCATCGGGGCCGAGCCCCTCGGAACCGCCCTCATGCGCGACTTCGTCGGCCCCTCCGGCGCCCTCTCCTTCGCCCACGCCCACGAGACGAGCCCCGTGCGCGGCCTCGTCCGAGCGTTCCGCGAGTTCGGTCCCCGCGCACCACAGATCATCCTCCTCTACTTCCGTGTCGCCTTGGCCCTGTGTCTCCGCGCAGCACGGAAAGACGAGCTTCATGCCGACGAGCAAGAGGGGGAGCGCGCCCTGAAGGAGCTCGCGCGAAAGACGGGTCTCCCCGAAGAGCAGCTGCGCGCCCTGGCCGAACTTCGCGAGAGCCCGACGCACCTCTCCGCGAAAGAAACCTGGCATCGCCTCTACCTCGACCAAGTCTCCGCCGGCGCCCTTTTTACCTTCGCAGCGACGCAGGCCCTCTCGAATCCCGGTTTGAGCCTGCCGCCAGCTCTTGTCGCCACGGGGCTCTTCATCAAGCGAAAGCTCGAGCCCATCGACTACCACGAGCGCATGAACGAAGCGGCGCGACAAGCCGCGCACAAGATTCGAGAGCTCCTCGGCGCAGAGCTCGTCGTCTTCGGCCACACGCACTCAGCTCATGAGGAACCCGGATACGTCAACCTCGGCTCCTTTGGTGTGGCGCGAAGAGCTCGCCCGTACCTCGTCCTCCGCGAAGATGGTCATCACGAGCTCAGGCGTTTCGAAGCGACTTGAGCGTCCTCCCCAGACGAGCTGACTTCAGCACCGTTCGCGCAAACGAAAACGGCCCGAGGGTTGCTCGGGCCGAACGTCCTTCTTAGGGCCGCACCACCTGGGTTCCCGGAGGCGGCGTGAAGGTGAACTCCTTCGGATCCACCGGCTGGTTCACAACCGGATCGCCGAAGTCGAAGCGATTGCGGTTCCGCTGAGCGTCGATCATCAAGACGCGTCGAACCTGGAACGTGCCCGCGTCGATGTAGAGGAGGATCTTCTGGTAAGCGGGGGTCGGCGAGACGGGAGTTCCGAGCAGGACGTAGCCGCCTTCGAATCCGAGGTCCTTTGCCTCGAGCTTCGTCAGGTGGAACTCCTTTTTGAGCTGACCGTCGCCGAGCAAGAAGGAGAGAGCCGCCGGATATTGGCTCTTCTCGATGCTCTGCTCGAACATCTGCTTGTTTTCCTTCTCGTAGACGCGGATCTGCTTTCCATCCGAGACAACACGGTTGCCGTTGTTCTCGTAGCGCCAGCTCATCTTGCCCGGCTTCTGGAACACGACGGAACCGCTGGAGTCTTTGTACTTGTCGTACGCGGCGATGTAGTAGCGCTGCTTGAAGGTCGCCCGGTACGTTTGGCTCTTGTCGTAGACGGCCTGAACCTTGTCGGCGAGCTCGAGCGCGGTCATGGCAGCGGGGGCCGCAGCTGGCGCCTTCTGTTCAGCGAAGGCGGAAGAGAGCGGCGCTGCGGACAGCAAACCAGCAATGGCCAGAGCGGCCAGAAGCGGACGAGAAGCAGGACGGTGGATCATAATTCAGGGGCACGGCGGAGGGCCGACTCAGAGAGTTACGATCAGGTTACGGGTGGGGCAAGCCGCGCCTCCCCCCGAAAGGCGAGAAGAAAGTCGGTCTCAGGCACAAGGGCCCAAGAATTACGCCGATTTCGCTCAGGGCGCGCGGACGAGGCGGGTCACGTGGGGCGGGAGGGTCTTCGAGCGAGTTCGCCGCGGTTTCTGGACCACTTGCGGAGTCAGCGGGTCGAGCCGGAGCTCGGTGATCGCGATCGCGAGGGCGTCTGAGGCGTCAGGGGGCAGCGCTTCACGGATCCCCAAAATGGCGGAGACCATTTGGGCGACCTGAGACTTTTCGGCGCGGCCGTTTCCAGTGAGGGTGCGCTTGATGCGCGCGGGCGCGTGTTCACGCAAAGGGACCCCCGCTCGGGCCAGGGAGAGAAGAACGACCCCGCGAGCGTGCCCGAGTTTGGCCGCCGCCTGAGGGTCCTTGTGAAAAAAGAGCTGCTCCACGGAGCCGAGCGCCGGCCGGTGCTCGGCGATGACACGTTCCAGCTCTGCCGCGATCACGGCGAGCCGGTCCGAGAGGGACTCGCTCGGGCGCGCGTGGATCACGCCGTGGCCGATGTGAACGAGCTTCGGCCCCCTGCGCTCGACGACGCCCCATCCGAGATGGATCGTTCCTGGATCGATGCCGAGCACGAGCACGGAGCTCACCCTACCAGAGCTCTTAGGCTTGGCGAAGTCTTCGGACTCGTGCGATGGCCTCTGCTGCGTGGGACACCGCATTTCGTTCACGACGCCGGAAAGTGACGCAGGGCTGCGCCTCGATCAGCTGCTCGGTCGGCACATCCCCGACCTCTCCCGGCGCAAGGCGCGCGCCCTCATCGAACAGGGCAGCGTCTACGTCGACAAGAAGAGGACCAAGGTCGCCTCCCGCGCCATCCGCGCCGGCCAGAAGATCCTCATCACCTCCCTCGAGCTCATCTCCCCAGAGACCGAGCTCCCAGCCCTCGATGCAATGATCCGTTACGAAGACGACGCTCTCGTCGTCTTCGACAAGCCGAGCGGTCTCCTCTCCGCGCCGAGCCAAGAGACCGATCAGATTGACCTCCACAGCTTGGCCCAAAAGCGCGCTGGACGTCCCCTCTGGCTCGTCCATCGGCTCGACCGACCCACAAGCGGCCTCATCGTCTTCGCCAAGACAAAAGGGGCAGCTCGGAGTCTGAGTCAGGCCCTCCAGGACCACAGCATGGGGCGCGACTATCTCGCCATCGTCCTCGGACGTCCCCCGTCTCCCTCAGCGCGCATCACCATTGCCATTGATGGGCAGCCCGCGGCGACCGAGTTCCTTCTGCGTGAAAGTCGCAGCGGAGTGAGCCTTGTCGAGGCGCGCCTTCAGACGGGTCGCACGCACCAAGTGCGCATTCATGCCACCGAGCTCGGCTGCCCCATCGTCGGTGACCGCCGTTACGGGCGCGCGCTCGGCGCGCAAGGAGCGGTCCCCTCAAGTCCAAGGCTCCTCCTCCACGCCACCCGCCTCGGGCTCAGCCATCCTGAGCGCGGCACGCCCCTCGAGGTCGAGAGTCCGATGCCGGACGACATGCGCTCCTATTGGGAGAGGCTCGGGGCTCAACATTTGCCCGCTCCGCCCGTTCCAAGAGGGACGTAGGGGCGTCCATGTTCTTCAATAAAGACAAATCTCCGGCGTCCTCTCCTCGGTCCGAACCCGCTCCTTCTCTGCGAGACGACGCCAGCGAGGCGCTCGAAACCACCGCCGCCCTCTTGCGTAGCTTAGGTCGCCACGCCTTCGACATCGAAGGGCGCACTCGCGAAGAGATCGCCGAGACCTTCGAGCGCTGGGCGCGCACGCTCTTGCTCGGAGACATGACCCGCCCGGTGCGAAGCGCCGATGGCACACTGCGGCGCGATTGGGGCGGAGTGCGCCGTTTTGTCGAGGCTCATCGCCGCGAAGAGAAGCTCTACGTCGAGCAAGCTCTCACGAACCTGCGCGACGCCGTGCGGGAACTGGTGCGCACGACGACCTACTCGATCCGGACCGACAGAGCGCACGACGAGCGGCTCTCGGAAGAACTCGACTCTCTCGATCGAGCTCTGGTCGTCAACGATCATGAAGAGGTGCGCGCGACGGCGGAGCGCACCTCGAGGCTCGCCCGCCAGCAGATCGAGTTCCATCGCACCCGCGAGCTCGAGACGATTCAGGCCCTCGAAGGGACCATCCGAGCCCTGCGCGCCGAGCTCGATCATTCGCGCAAAGCAGCGACCACCGACGCCCTGACTCAGGTCTACAACCGAGCAGCTCTCGACTTGCATCTCCAAGATGTCACCGACCAGGCGCTCCTCTCCGCTTCACCCGCTTGTCTCGTGATGGTCGACTTGGATCACTTCAAGGCCATCAACGACACCTTCGGGCACGTGGTCGGCGATGAGGTCCTCAAGCAAGTCGCCGATACGATCGTGCGCTCGTTTCTCCGGCGTGAAGACTTCGTGGCTCGTTACGGCGGCGAGGAGTTCTGTGTGGTGTGCGAACACGCCTCTTTCGAGCCCACTCGCGAGCGCGCCGAGCGACTGCGTAAGGCGGTGATGGGCCTGAAAATTGGAGGCCGACCGATCAGCCTCTCGGTCTCCTTCGGCATCGCCGAGCTCGCCCGGGGAGAAGCGCCCCACGCGTGGGTGGCGCGCGCCGACGCCGCGCTCTATCGCGCCAAGCAGAAAGGGCGAAACCGGATCTCGGTGGCCCCCCGGGCCAGCGAAGAGCCGAAGCCCACCCGCGAGATCATTGAAGGTTTCCCCTTGCTCGGGGGCGCGCGAAGGGGCGAGGCCCCAGAGCTCTCAGGCCACTTGCATCCTGGAAGCGACCCGGGCCCGCCGAAAACGGTGCGTTAGACGCCCCGAATTGCCCCAAGAGCCCTCGGGACTCGGGGCCATCCCACGCTCCGCCCAGCGCTCCGGCGTGTTTGCTGCCCGCTCACCCCTTTCGGCCGGCTTGCTGCCGCACTTGAGCTATGAGATTCCCCTCCCGAGACGCTCCTAAGTTTTTATGACCAGCGCATCCAAAAAGCCGCTTCCTCCGAAGCTGACCTCCAAACAGGCGAGTTACTTGAGAGGTCTCGCGCACTCCCTCGATCCCGTGGTTCGTCTCGGAAAAGGGGGGATCACGGACGGGGCGCTCGCTGAAGTCGCTCGCGCCCTCGAAGCTCACGAGCTCATCAAAGTGCGCCTGGAGCGTGAAGCGGACATCGAGACTTCCGAGCTCACGGAAGCGGCCCAGTCGATCGGAGCCGCCGTCGCCGGACACGTCGGCCGCGTCTTTATCCTTTACCGTCGCCACCCCAAAAAGCCGAAGATCGAGCTACCGAGGGCCGCGAAAGCGAGCGCACCATGAGCATCAAACGAGTCCAATCCCCCAGGAACTTGGTGTGGATGGACCTGGAGATGACAGGCCTGAACCCCGAGACGGACTGCATCCTCCAGGTCGCCGCCATCATCACGGACGAGAATCTGAATACTCTCGAAGAGTACGTGAGCGATGTGTTTCAGCCGGAAGCGGCGCTCGCTTCGATGTCTCCCTTCGTACGCAAGATGCACACGAAAACGGGCCTTTTGTCGCGCATCGCCGAGGGCGTCGAGCTCCGGCAGGTCGAGCGCGAAGTGCTCGACCGGGTGAGCGGCTGGTGTCCCGCGCGGGCGGTCCTCTGTGGGAATACGATTCACTCGGATCGGAAGTTCATCGATCGCTACATGCCTGGCCTCGCCACCTACCTCCACTACCGAATGGTGGACGTGAGCAGCCTGAAGGTTCTGAGCCAGCTCTGGCTCCCTTCCACGTCTCAGTATCAGAAGCCGGACAGCGGGGAGCACGACGCTCTCTTCGACGTGCGCCAATCGATCGCGGAGCTCTTGCACTACCGCCGCGTGATGCTTCGCGATGTTTCGGGCACCTGAGCTCCCCGGGCCCAGCCAGGGCCAGCTCGACAGCGGCAAGGCCGAGCTCCTCCGCTCCCTCGGCTCGCGTGTCCTCTTCGACGACGAAATCAGCGAAGACTATCGTTCCGACGACTCGCGCATCCTCGGCGAAAAGCCGCTCGCCGTCGTGCTCGCCGAGTCGAGCTCCGACATCGAAACGGCGCTCACCATCGCAAAAGCGCACAAGATCCCCGTCGTTCCCCGGGCCGGCGGCTCCGGGCGCACAGGAGGCGCGGTTCCGCTCTGCCGCGGCATCGTGCTCGCTACGGCGGGCATGAGCGAGCTCCACGAGCTCGACGGGCGGGAGGGATTCGTACGAGTTGGCCCCGGCGCGCGCCTCTCCGAGGTCCAAGCTGCGGTCGAACGCGAGGGATGGTTTTATCCTCCCGATCCGAACTCCGCTGAGCTCTGCTGCATCGCCGGGAACGTCGCAGAAAACGCCGCAGGTCCCCGCGCCTTCAAGTACGGCGCAACGCGCGACTACGTCCTCGGCATCGAGACAATCTTGCCTGGAGGACAGAAGTTTTTCGCCGGTCGTAAGACGCGCAAGGGCGTGACCGGCTATGACGTGGTTTCGCTCCTGGTCGGCAGCGAGGGAACTCTCGCTGCCTTCGGCGACGTCACGCTCAAGCTGATCCCGAAGCCGGAGGAGGTTCTGACGCTCGCCGCGACCTTCCCGAGCCTCTCGCACGCGCTCGGAGCCGTCGGTGCCCTCGTCCAGGCTCAAGTTCCCGCCCGCTGCCTCGAGTTCCTCGACGAAAAGACGCTCGCCGTCATGCGCCAGAGCGGGGTCCCCCTCGCTCCCTCCGCCGAAGCGCTTCTCATCATCGAAGTCGATGGCAGCGAAGCCGAGTGTGAACACCAGGCGGAACGGATCCTCGGGATCTGCGAGCAATGCCGAGCCATTGAGGTCCAGGTCGCGCTTCTCGCCACCGCGCGGGCGCAGCTCTGGGACGCGCGGAAGCAGATGAGCCGGGCTGTGCGCGCGAGGGCTCGTCACAAGATCAGCGAAGACGTCGTGGTTCCGCGGCGAGAGCTCTTGAGGCTCGTCGATTGTGTCCGGGAGCTCGGAGACAAGTATTCGATCGACGCTCTTTCCTACGGCCACGCGGGCGACGGGAATCTCCACGTAAACTTCCTGTGGAACGACCCCGAAGAAGAGACGAAGGTCGCCGCTGCCGTTCGTGAGCTCTTCGTGACCACCCTTTCGCTCGGTGGGACCTTGAGCGGAGAACACGGCATTGGCCTGCTCAAGGCCGAATTCTTGCCTCTTGAGCACCCTCGACCTCTCCTCGATCTCGAGCAGCGCATCAAGGCGACCTTCGACCCGCTCGGCATCATGAATCCGGGAAAGATCTTCCCGAGCGAGCCCGGCGGCCGCACCGGCCATGGCGCTTGCTGAACGAAACCCCTGCGCCTCTTCCGGCTCCGGGCCCCGACAGCGCTAGCTCATCTTGGCTAGACCTCATCGGGTAGACGCAGGCGCGGCATGGGTGTTTCGTCCTCACGCCGCAAAAAAACGCGCATCTTGAGGGTCCGAGTAGGCTCTGAGAAGTTCGCCGGAGGCCTGCAGGACAAGACCCGTGCGAACGGGAAGTCATCAACACATCGAAGAAATTCCGCGCCAGACTCCGCCCCCATGACGGCGCGCCCCCCCGCCGCGCCCCTGAACACCCGGGAGGCGGCAGAGATTTTCCCCCCGAAGGTCGTTTGACGAACCGCCATTCGGGTTTATATGTAGGTGGTTGGGTGTGGGCCTCACTCGGCTCACCCTGGGGTAACCCCCTCTCCCGCTCACCGATGAACCCGGACCGAACTGCCCCCCCTGTGGACACGACTCCCGAGCCTCCGGTGCTCGACCGAATCACTCCCACGGAGGGTTCGGCCCGAGCGCATCCGGACCCGTTTCGCGTGGAGACTCCGAGCCGTCCGCGACGCACCGTGCAAAGCGGAGTTTTCCATCCGCAACAAACGGCTGGCCGTTACTCGCTGCGGCCCGAAAGCGAAGAGATCATCAGTACGCCTCCTCCGAGCTCGACGATACCTGCTGATCCGAATGGCAGGGCCGCTCCCAGCGAACCGCCGCTGCTCGAAGCTGACATTTCTCAAGGCACCTTGAGCAGCCGCATCAGCGTCCCTGAAGAGGTGCGACAAGGAGCGTTCCGCTGGCTCACGACCGGCGAACTCGAAATTTCGAGTCAGTTCACCGCTCGCGAGGCGCGCTCACTGCAGAGGGCGATGCTCCTCGTGCTGATGCAGGAAGCGCCGCTCCGCACCTGGCCAACAAGCCTCGTGCAGCGCGCGAGTTGGCTCTTCCGCGCCGGCTGGGACCACGATCCCGCTGAGGCGAACGCTTGCCTGGACGCGCTCCACCTGCCGCCCGACATGAACACGCGCGCCGCGGTCCTCGACTTGATCGCCGAACACCTCGGGCGCGATCCCTTCTGAGAAGGGGTCCGAGGAACGCGAGCCGCTCGGCCTGAGAGAGGAACGCGAGCCGCTCGGCCTGAGAGAGGAACGCGAGCCGCTCGGCCTGAGAGAGGCGAGCCTTTGGCTCACGAGCCTTTCACTGAACCCAACGAGCCAGGACACACGTCACGTTGTCCGGGCCGCCGTTCTCGTTGGCGCGGTCGATGAGTCTTTGGGTAGCGGTCTTGAGGTCCGGCGAACTCATCAGAATTGCCTGGATGTCTTCGTCGCTCACGGGTCCGGCGAGACCGTCCGAACAGAGCACCATGATATCCCCGAGGCGCGGCTCTTCGAAGCGCGTGTCGACCTTGACGGTCTCCTTCATACCGAGCGCCCGCACGATGACGTTCTTGTGAGGGAAATTCGCGATTTCCTCGTCCGTCAGGTGCTTCATTTTCTTGTAGTCGTTCAGGAGCGAGTGATCCTCGGTGAGCTGCTCGAGGACTCCGTCGCGCAGCCGATAGATGCGGCTGTCGCCGACGTGCGCGAGGTAAACGCCCTGCTGCGTGACGAACAGCGCGACGATGGTCGTACCCATGCCTCGCTGGGCGGGGTTGTTCCGAGCGGTCTCGAAGATCCGAAGATTGGAGAGCTTGATGCCAGTGACCAAGCGATTCTCCTCGTAGCCCTTGGTCCGATCCATTTTGTACGGCCAGGTCTTGTCTGGATCGTCCTGGGTCGTGGCGAAGAACTCCCGCATGGTGTCGATCGCCAACTGGGATGCAACTTCGCCGGAGGCGTGCCCACCCATCCCGTCGGCGACCAGATAGAGACCAAAGTCACCGAAAATGGCGAAGTTATCTTCGTTGTGGGTTCGCTTTCGTCCGACGTCTGTTTGGCCAGCTATCTCAATGCGCAAAGGGAACTCTCTTCAGAAGGTGAAGCGGCGAGGCGCCAGCACTAGTTCCCCTATCCTGACACGGTTTGCCGGGAGCTTGTCAATCACCGGGCGCCCCGGGGCCGCTCCAGGGTCCGAATTCCGTCCTGCCCTGCGACCAAGACAATGTCGGCCCGTCCGACGAAGAGCCCCGTTCCAACAACACCTGGCACCAGAGCCAGCAGACCGGCCAGTCCCCCAGCATCCTTGATGGGCTCGACGTGCAGGTCGTAAATGACGTTTCCGGCGTCGGTTTTTGTCGGCTGCCCCCCGGTCATCCTGAGGACCGGTCGCCCGTAGGCGGCAAGGAGCCGCTCGGTGGCCTTATGGCCGTAGGCCAGGACCTCGATAGGGATGGGCCACTTCTCGCCGAGCCGGGTGCTCAGCTTGGAGCTGTCCACGACGATGATGTTCAGGCGGGAGGCGTAGTTGACGATTTTCTCGCGCGTGTGCGCGGCGCCGCCGCCCTTGATCAGGTCAAGGTCTGCGCTCACCTCATCCGCACCGTCCACGCAGACGTCGATCTCCCAGGGCCCCTCGTCGGAGAGGAGCGGGATCCCGAGAGAGAGGGCCTGCTGGCGACTTCGCTCGCTGGTAGGAACCCCTGCGTACTTTCGACCCGCGCGAACGAGCTCCCCGACCGCATCGACGAAATGGCAGGCAGTCGAGCCGGTGCCGAGGCCGAGCACTCCTTCTTCGGGTAAGTGGGCGAGGGCCGCCCGGGCCGCTCTTCGCTTGACCTCATCTTGCTCAGCCATGGGGGCCCCTCGTACCAAAAAACGATCCCCGGGCGCGAGCCGAAAGGACCAGCGATCTGCGGGCTTCGAAAAACCCGGCTCCGGCGAGGGGCCTAGCGCTGACACCGGGCGCAAAAATGGGTCGAGCGCCCGCCGAGAACGACCCGGCTGAGGACAGTCTTGCAGCGGGGGCAGGGAGCGCCGCCTTTTCCGTAGACCTTGTGCCAGTTCTGGAAGCCCCCGAGCTCGCCGTCGGGCTGCAGGTAGTCATTGATGGTGCTGCCGCCCCCTCGAATCGAGGCACGAAGGATGGAACGAATCGCCCTGAGGAGCGTCGCCGCTTCGGCCCGGGTCACATCGCGGGCCCTGCGCGTCGGGACGATGCGCGCTTGGTAGAGGGCTTCGTCCGCATAGATGTTCCCCACGCCGGCCAGGATGCTCTGATCGAGGAGCGCGCTCTTCATGGGGATGGCGCGACTTTGCAGACGCTCATAAAACGGGCCGAGTCCGATCTCGAGAGCGTCGGGGCCAAGGCGCGCGAGACGAGCCGAGCTGCCCCCGGGGCGGACCCACTCGACCTTGCCGAACTTCCGTACGTCTCGGAACACGAGCTCTGTCCCCGAATCGAGGCCCAGGCGAAACTGAATATGGTCCGAGCGACTCAGACCCGCCGCGCTCCATTGCCCCGTCATTCCGAGGTGAACGACGAGGGACGACGCGTCGTCGAGCTCGGCATGAAGATACTTCCCGGTTCGCCCGAGCTCCTTCACCACCCGTCCGAGCAGGACTTTTTTGAGCTGCGCCGGCGGGGTGACGAAGAAGTAGCTGGGGCTGGCGACCCAGACTGTCTCGATGCGCCGCCCGACGAGCACGCGGGCAATCTGCCGGCGCGTCACCTCAACCTCCGGCAGCTCAGGCATCGCCGTCCCTAGCTCGTGCACACTCAAGCGGCGCGCGTCCCATGTCCGAGCTCTGGCCTAGCGCCACTACCTAGGCCGGTAAAGTGAATCGCGAGAGACCCGAGCGCCGAGGCTCGCCCAGGTACACTCATCACTTCCGCGAGCCCGGGCCCTGGGCTTAGAGTCCACCCTCGGGATCTCATGCACCGCTCTCGCCGCGCCTCATTGGCGTCCTTCCGGCTCTTTTCTCACTGTCTCCCTCAGATGGTGAAAGCGGCGACTTGGGTCGCCTTCGCCGCCATTTTGAGCCTCGGCGGCGGGACCGCGAGCGCCGAGACGCTCCCTCCCCCAGCAGGAGAAACTCGGGCCACCTGGGCCCAGGATCTCGCGGCGGCCCAGAAGCGCCACTACGAGTGGCTTCACAGTCACCCTGAGCTCTCGGGCTCGGAACAGAAGACCTCCGAATATCTCGCCCGCGAGGTGAAGAAACTCGGGTTCAGCGTGCGCTCACAGGTGGCAGGACACGGCTTCGTCGCGACGCTCAAAAACGGCCCGGGGAAAACTCTCTTCCTGCGCACGGAGCTCGACGCTCTGCCGGTCCGGGAACAGACGGGCCTGTCCTACGCGAGCAAGAAGTCAGCCTCTGCCGCGGGCGGCTCTATGACGCCAGTCATGCATGCCTGCGGCCACGATCTCCACATGGCCGCGTGGCTCGGGGCGGCGAGTTTCTTCTCGTCCCACCGGGACCTCTGGCAGGGAACGCTCGTCCTGTTGGCGCAACCCGCGGAAGAAACGCTCAAGGGAGCGCGCGCCCTGGTCGAAAGCGGGATCTTGAGCTCACTGCCCCCGCCGAACCTCGTCTTCGCCATTCACGCTCACGATCAACTCCCAGTGGGTACGGTCGGCTTCACTCCCGGACCCTTCGCGGCGTCCGCAGACTCGGTTACGGTCACCCTTTACGGTAAAGGCGGCCACGGCGCCTATCCTGAGACAAGTGTCGATCCGATTGTCATGGCTGCGGAGTTCGTGCTCAGCCTCCAGAGCATCGTCTCGCGGGAGGTGAGTCCGCTCGAGTCCGCTGTGGTCACGGTCGGCTCGATCCATGGCGGCGCCAAGAACAACGTCATTCCCGACGAAGTTCGACTCGAGCTCACCGTCCGCACTTTCCAAGAAAAGACGCGCGAGACGGTCCTCGCCGCCATCGAACGCAGGGCGCGCGCCGTCGCCCAGAGCAAGAGCGCCCCAAGAGCACCGCGGGTCGAAGCTCACCGCGACGTCGCTGCCGCGGTGAACGAACCTGAGCTCACCCGGCGTCTCGCGAAGCGCCTCACCGAGCGCCTCGGAGGTTTCGAGATCAGCGAGCTGCCGCCTGAGATGGGCTCGGAAGATTTCGCCGAATACTCCCGCGCGCACCTGCCCACGGTGATGCTCATGGTGGGCACGGCAGCTCCCTCCGCTGTCGCAAAGGCCCGCGCCGGTGGACCCAGCCTCGATCCTTTACATAGTAGCACCTACAAGCCCGAAATGCCCGGCGCGCTCGAGGCCGCCATCGCCGTCCACATCGAGGTCGGCCTCGAGATCCTCGGTCGCTAGACGAATCGGGAGCGGCGCGAGGGGGGGCCTCACCGGGGCGCGCTCGCCATTTCGCGAGCGTGTCCTAAGACAGCGGAATGCGCTTCGAAAGCACGTTCCTCCGCGAGCTCCCGGTCGACCCCGAGACCGGACCCAGGCTCCGCCAGGTGGAGAAAGCCTGCGCCTCCCGCGTGCTGCCGACTCCGGTGAGCGCGCCGCGCCTCTTGGCTTTCAGCCACGAGATGGCCGAGGAGCTCGGGCTTTCAGAGGCTGACCTTCGGGGCCCGTTTGAGCCTGTGCTCGGCGGCAATGAGGTCCTCGAGGGCATGGATCCCTACGCGGCCTGTTATGGGGGACATCAGTTCGGCAATTGGGCGGGACAACTCGGCGACGGGCGCGCGATCACGCTCACCGAAGTCCGCACCCCATCAGGTCAGCGGCTTGAGCTCCAGCTCAAAGGGGCGGGGCGGACGCCTTACTCTCGGCGGGCCGACGGGCGCGCCGTCATGCGCTCGAGCGTTCGTGAGTTCTTGTGTAGCGAGGCGATGCACCACCTCGGCATTCCGACGACCCGGGCGCTCTCTCTGGTCCAGACCGGAGATCAGGTCGAGCGGGACATGTTCTACGATGGCCGGCCCAAGTTTGAGCCCGGAGCGATCGTTTGCCGCGTTGCCGAGAGTTTCCTTCGCTTCGGAAACTTCGAGATCTTTGCTTATCGCGGTGACGAGGACACGCTGCGACGTCTCGCGACCTATACCATCAAACACTTCTTCCCTGAGCTTCTGAGCCCAGGGAAGTCCCCGGGCCCGGACGAGTTCGTCCGCTTCTATCGCGAAGTTTGCGTGAGGACGGCGGCGCTCATGGTGGAGTGGATGCGCGTCGGATTTGTCCACGGCGTCATGAACACAGACAACATGTCGATCCTCGGCCTCACGATCGACTATGGTCCCTACGGTTGGGTCGAGGATTTCGACCCTTCCTTCACCCCAAACACTACGGACGCCCACGGACGCAGGTATCGCTTCGGAGCCCAGCCGCGCGTCGGCGAATGGAACCTGGCTCAGCTCGGGAACGCTCTCTACCCGCTCGTCGGCAGCGTAGAGCCTCTGGAGGAAGCGCTCGGCGCCTACGTCGAGGAGCTCGACCGCCGTCAGCGTGAGATGATGCTCAAGAAGCTCGGTCTCACGCGCTGGGACGAAGACGAAGACCGCTTCCTCAGCGAAGAGGTCTTCGTCTTGCTCAGCATGGTGGAGACGGACATGACGATCTTTTTCCGCAAGCTCGCGGACATCGACTTCGATCCAAGCCTTTCACCGCAAGAGCGGCGAGCGCCGCTCGAGCCCGCCTACTACTCTCCTCTGCTCCGCGAGCCGGATTACTTCAAGACCCTCGACCGCTTCTTGGATCGACTGGGCGCACGGGTCGTACGGGACCTCGCCGAGTCCGGCCGCTCCCCCGAGGAGCGGCGCCAAGCGATGCGTCGCTCCAATCCGAAGTACATCTTTCGCAACTACATGGCCCAGCTGGCCATCGACCGCGCGGAGACGGGTGACCCCTCCCTCGTTCAAGAGCTCCTCGAACTCCTCCGCCGCCCCTACGACGAACAACCGGAACACGAGGAGTGGGCGGCAAGGCGGCCCGATTGGGCTCGGAACCGAGCGGGCTGTTCCATGCTGAGCTGCAGCTCATAAATGTGCGGAATCTGGCTTGGTTGAGCCGAAACGCTCGCCCCTCGCGGCGGGCAAAGCAGAAAAAGAGAGGCCCGCGGGCCGGCCCCATGGACACACCCTAGGTGAGCTGGCTATGCCGCGGCGGGTGAGCTCTCTTGACAACCAAGACTGGCCGGTAGGTTCAAGCGCGCGCCTGCGTCTCCCCGAAGACGTCAAGGAATCGCTCAAGGGGCGACGTGTGCTCGTGACCGGAGGCAGCGGCTTCATCGGCGCGAACTTCCTCCTCGAGTCCGTACCCGAGCTGCCCGAGACTTCCTTTCGGAACTTGGACGCGCTCACCTACGCAGCGCACCCGGACAGCCTGATCCCCCTCGCCGCTCTGCCGAACTATTCTTTCGTCCGCGCAGACCTCCGAGAGCGGGAGAGGACCCAGGAGATCGTGCGCGAGTTCGCGCCCGACATCATCTTCCACTTCGCCGCTGAGAGCCACGTCGATCGCTCGATCGCGGCTCCGGCGGCCTTCATCGAGACCAACGTTCTCGGCACGTTCCACCTGCTCGAAGCCGCTCGCGGCCTCGCAAAAACGCCGGTGTTTCATCACGTGAGCACCGACGAGGTCTACGGCTCCCTCGGCGAGGAAGGCTACTTCGTCGAGACCACTCCGTACGATCCTTCGAGTCCTTACTCGGCCTCCAAGGCATCCAGCGATCACCTCGTACGAGCTTACGCGCGCACCTACGGCCTGCGCACTCGGATCACGAACTGCTCGAACAACTACGGTCCCTACCAGTTCCCCGAGAAGCTCATTCCCCTCATGATCTTGAACGCTCGGGACGGGCGCGAGCTCCCCGTGTACGGACAGGGAACGAACGTCCGAGATTGGCTCTTCGTCACCGACCACGTGAGCGCGCTGTGGGCAGCGCTCAGCCGCGGACGCGACGGCGAGACGTACAACATCGGGGGCAACGCTGAGGCTCGCAACATCGATATCGTCCAAAGCATCTGCGACCTGGTGGCCCAAGCGACTGAGCAAGATCCGGCCAAGGTGCGCTCCCTCATCCGCTTCGTTCCCGACCGGCCCGGCCACGACCTCCGCTACGCGATCGACGCTACCAAGATCCGAACCGAGTGCGGCTGGCGGCCCACCGAGTCACTCAAGACAGGCCTCGAGCGGACCGTCCGCTGGTATCTCGCGCACGACGCTTGGGTCAAAGCCTGCTCCCACCAAGATCACAAGGCATGGCTGGAGAAGAATTACCAGGCCCGGATCGGGTCAGGAGCCTCGCTTTGAAACGCGGAGAGCGAGCACGTAGAGTGGGACGGACATGAAGGGCCTCATTCTGGCAGGAGGGACAGGATCGCGCTTGTTTCCCATCACCCGGGCCATGAGCAAGCAGCTCGTGCCGGTCTATGACAAGCCGATGATTTACTACCCGCTGAGCGTCCTGATGCTCGCGGGGATTCGCGACATCCTGCTCATCACCTCTCCGGAAGCGCGCGCCGCCTACGAAGGCCTGCTCGGTGACGGACGCCAGTGGGGGCTCACGTTCGAATACGTCATCCAAGACTCACCCGACGGCCTCGCTCAGGCGTTTCTCTTGGGGCGCGATTTCATCGGCGGCGAGAGTTCCGCGCTCATCCTCGGGGACAATATCTATTACGGATACGGCCTGCAGCGCACACTCCGCGAGGCAGGTCAGCTCAAGAAGGGCGCGCGCATCTTCGGCTATCCCGTCGCCAACCCGAGCGACTATGGAGTCGCTGAGTTTGACGAAAGGGGTCGCATTTGTGGCCTCGAAGAAAAGCCTACCCAGCCCAAGAGCAAAATCGCCGTCACAGGCCTGTACTTCTACGACAGTCAGGTCTGCGACCTGGCCCGTACCTTGCGACCTTCCGCTCGCGGCGAGCTTGAAATCACTGATCTGAATCGACTCTACCTGAATGAAGGCTTGCTCGACTTGGTGGAGCTCGGACGCGGCGTCGCTTGGCTCGACACGGGCACCCCTGAAGCCCTGCTCCAGGCGGCTCAATTCGTTCAGACGGTCCAAGAGCGGCAAGGTCTGATCATTGCGTCCCCTGAGGAAATCGCCTTCCGCAATGGCTGGATCTCTGCTGACGACCTTTCGGCGCAGATCGAGCGTCTCGGGAAGACTCGCTACGCCCGCTTCCTTTCTGAAATGCTGACCCAGAGGTCTTAAGTCCGTGTTCGAACGTCTCCGAATTCCCGATGTTCTTCGCTTAACTCCCCGCCGCTTCCCTGACGCCCGGGGCTCATTTCAAGAGACATGGGTCGCTGGGAAGTGGCCTACGGGAACCAATGACTTCGTCCAGGACAACCTCTCGGTCTCCCGGCAGTCAGTCCTCCGCGGTCTTCATTTTCAGAACCCTCACAGCCAGGGAAAGCTCATCTTCGCGGTCACAGGAGCTATTTGGGACGTGGCCGTCGACGTGCGCGTCGGCTCACCGACCTTCGGCCAGTGGGTCGCCGAGGAGCTCAGCGCCGAAAACGGCGTTCAGCTCTTCATCCCTCGCGGATTCGCCCACGGGTTTGTCGTCCTCTCCGAATCCGCTCACGTCATCTACAAGTGTGACGATGTCTATACTCCGGGCGCAGAGGTGACGCTGCGCTGGAACGACCCCGAGCTTGGGATTGCCTGGCCTGTTCAAGATCCGATCCTCTCGCCGCGAGACGCGGGCGCTCCTTCTCTCGCCGAACTCAGGAGCGCGGGGGCCCTGCCGAGCTTCGGAGACCTTCGGTGACCCTCTTGGTGCTCGGCGGAGCAGGCATGCTCGGACGGGCCTTCGCCGGACTCGGGCGTTCCGAGCTCCGCTCCTTGCGCCGAGAGGACTTCGAGCTCGGCCATTCCGATCCATTCGAGCTCCTCGAGAGGCAGCGGCCCCAGCTCGTCATCAACTGCGCCGCCTACACTGAAGTCGACAAAGCCGAGGCGGAGCCCGAACGAGCCCACCTCGTGAACGCCGCAGCCGTCGGAAAGCTCGCGGAGGCCTGTCAGAGTGTCGGTTCGGGTTTGATTCACTTCAGTACGGACTACGTCTTCGACGGCTCGGCCAACGTGCCCTACGAACCCGATGCCCCGAAGCGGCCCATCAACGTTTACGGACAGACGAAGTCCGACGGGGAAGATCTGGCTCTCCAAAGCGGAGCCGAACTTCTCATCGTACGCACCAGCTGGGTCTTCGCCCCCTGGGGGAGGAACTTCGTGAGGACAATGGGCGAGCTCCTCCGCACCCGCCCGGAGGTGCGAGTGGTCGCCGACCAGGTGGGCTGTCCAACGTACGCCCCGGATCTCGCGGCGCGGGCCCTTGCCCTCTATGAGTCAAATGTCAGGGGGGTTGCGCACGTCACGAACGGCCCCCCCGTGAGTTGGTACGAGTTTGCTGTCGCCATCCAAGAGGCCCAGGGCTCCGACGCTCAAATTATCCCTGTTCCGAGCGCGGATTTCCCTCGCCCGGCGCCCCGCCCTCACTACAGCGTCCTTTCTAGTACCAGCGGACGTGGCATCGGCGAGGCTCTCCCTGACTTCCGTAAACATTTGCCCGCCGCACTCGGTCTCTGAAGCTCCCCCCCGAACCGTCGGGGCCATGTCTTCCGATGTAAAAGGGTGTGCGTCTTTTTGCTCCATCCGGACGCCCGTGATAGGGGAAAGAGCATTGGCGGGAAGAACCGCACCGTCGGTCATGAATTACTCGTCTGAAGTCAGCGTCGTCATCCCTTCATACAACGGGCGGAAGCACCTCGAGCGCTGTCTTTCGACGCTCGCAAGCGAAGCCCCCGATGCTGAGGTCATTGTCGTCGATGGCCAATCGACGGACGGCTCAGCGCAGCTCGTGCGAGACAAGTTTCCGAGCGTCCGGCTGCGCTCCGTGCGCAACCACGGCTGGGCCCACGCGACCAATCGGGGTATCGAGCTCGCGGAGCGCCCCTACCTGCTCTGCCTGAACTCCGACGCCTTCATCACGCGTGAGGCCCTCACGGCCATGCGCAACCGCCTCCATTTCTCGCGCGAGGTCGCCGCCGTCGCACCGATGCTCAACAACGAAGACGGTACGCGACAGGCGCTCTTCGGCATCTGGTACTGGCCTACCTGGAAGCCGATCACGAAGCCCACCTCGGTGCCCGTGCTGAGCGGCGCGTGCATCATGACGAGGCGCGAGACCTACGAAGCCGTAGGCGCCTTCGACGAGAACTTCTTCCTCTATAACGAGGAGCTCGACTGGTGCTACCGGGCTAAGTCGCTCGGCTTCCGCCTCGAAATCTTGCCGGTCTCCATGGTCCACGTCGGTGGCGGATCCACCGGAAAGAGCCCGCTGCTCCGCCTCGAAGAACAGCGCGGGTTCATCTACCTCTCCTCGAAGCACTGGCCAACCTGGGTCACGAGTCTGCTTCGCCAGGGGATGCGCATCGAAGGGAAAATTCGGAAGCATCTCGACGGACGCCCGGCCCACAAGGCCATGTGGGAGGCGCTTGAGTCGACGATGGCCCGGGAGGCATATCTTGAGAGCCCGTTTCAGCTCTCCGGACGGGGCGTCCCGAGTGCCATCTTTCGGCCCGCGCCCGGGAGTAGTGAGTGAATGAGAAGTGGAGGCGTCATCTCCGGACGGCGCTCTTACTGCTCGGAGTCTCGCTCCTCGCTTACTCGATCTATAAGACCGGCCCGCTCACCATCCTGAACACGGCCAAGGGCGCTCTGCCGTTCTTGCCGCTGATCATGCTGTTCAACGTCGGCTTTTATGTGCTCGAAGCGCTCGGTCACAGGCAAATGCTCGGCGCTCATGCGCGACGCGCTGTCCCGATAAGCGCCTTTGTGCGCGCGATGTTGTCCGGCTTCGTCACTTCTCTCCTATTCCCGCTGGGTCGCGCAGGGGCAGAGGTTGTCCGCGCGAGCGTCCTCGCCCCTTACGTCGGGACCCCGCGCGCTTCGGCCGCGTCCGCCGCCTTTCAGATCCCGGCCATGTACGGGATCGGCATCTTGGGCGTCGCCATCCTCGGCGCGGCCTTCTTCAGCCTCGGCGCCTTGAATCCTCTCACCCTCGCGGTGCTCGTGCACTGTCTCGTGAGTCTCGGCTTCGCCACGCTGATGCTCGTGATGACCCGCAATGTTGCGGTCGGAAACACTCTTCTCCGCCGGTTCCCCCGACTCACCGAGGGCGCCAAGGCCTTCGATAAGGCCATCAAGAGCCCGAGCGAAGACTACCTCGTCGGCACCGGGTACTGTGTCCTCGCCCGGGTCTCGGAGCTCTCGCAGTACGCCGTTGTACTCCTTGCGCTCTCGGTGCCCCTCAGCCCGGTCAAGGCGCTCCTCGCCAACGGCATTCATGTCGTCGGCTCCACGGCAGGCGAGTTCATCCCCGGCCAGATCGGCACCGTGGAGAGCTCCTACCTCTACTTCGCGCCAGCCCTCGGGCTCGCGGATTCGTCTGCTCGTGCTGTGTCCATCGCGCTCCTCGTGCGAGTGGCTCAATACACTGAAGCGGCTGTCGCCTTTGTCATGCTGCAGCTCTGGCCCGAACCGGCGCCCTCTGAGATCGCCGAGTAGGGGCGTCCGCGGACTCCGCCCCGCCCGAAAACGCTCTAGCCTTCTGGTCAGTCCAACGGGCCCGCACCCCCGAGCCCCGGAGAGGCCGAGAGGGCGACGACGCGCAGATAGAACTCAGCGCAGGTGTCGTTGCGCACGCGAAACGTGCGTTCGTTACAGTCTTCGATGAGCGCCTCGTTTCCCGCTGCAAGCGCGACGTTACTGAGCTGCCCACGCGACTCATCCGAAAAAGGCTCCGCGACGAAGCTGATGTAGGGGGTGATTTGGGACGGGCAGACTCCGAGTCCGTGCTCGAAGTCGTACGTTCGACCGGAGGGGAAATGGAGCATTTCTTCGTTGACCCCACCGCTCTCATAGAGCGCTCCTACAGTGCGCCCCGCACTGTACACAATCGGCTCACGGCCGGTCGGATTGCACGCGCTACACGCTACGGTCAAAGACGACGCGCAGGGGATGGCGAGACCGGAAGCCAAGGCGAGGCAAGGTCCGAGCAAACGAGCCGCCTTTGAGCGAAACACAGGACGATTCACGCGCCCGACGCTATCACGGGCCCGCCCAAGGGTGGTAGCCTCCGGGCCGAGACAAGATGGCTGCGCTCGAACGATCCCGTGGAAAGGTATGGCTCGTAGGGGCGGGCCCTGGCGATCCCGATCTCATCACCTGCCGGGGACGCACAGTCCTCGAGCGGGCCGAGGTCGTTCTCTACGATGCTTTGAGTCATCCGGAGCTTCTCGAATATGCGCCCGGCGCCGAGCTCATCAACGTCGGCAAGCGCTACGGCGAGAGGTCTCCCGCCCAAGAGACCATCACCCGTGAGCTCATCGCCCACGCGCAAAAGGGCAAGCGTGTCGTGCGCCTGAAGGGCGGCGACCCCATGCTGTTCGCGCGAGGCAGTGAGGAGGCTCTCGCGCTCGAAGAAGCTGGAATTCCTTTCGAGGTCGTGCCCGGGATCGCCTCCCCCGTAGCTGCCGCGGAGTTCTCAGGAATCCCCCTCACGCACCGCGATCTCTCCTCCAGCGTCACCTTCATCACCGGAAGCGATCAAGCGGGAAGGGAGTGGACCAAAGAAGCGTGGACTCGCCTCGCTACTGCCACAGGGACCATCTGTGTGCTCATGGGGATGCGGCGCATTCGCGAGATCACTTCCGCGCTCATCGAAGGCGGGCGCGATCCGAACACGCCAGCGGCGGTCGTCCGTTGGGCCGCTCGCCCCGAGCAGCAGACGCTCACCGGACCTCTCCACGGCATCGCAGATCTCGTTGAATCCAAGGGCCTAAGGAGCCCCGCGATCATCATCGTCGGCGAGGTCGTCGGATTGCGCGAGCGCCTGGCCTGGTACGACACAAAGCCGCTTTTTTCCCAGAGAATTCTGGTACCGCGCCCCCGCGCCCAGGCGGCAGAGACGGTCTCCAAGATCCGCGCGCGGAGCGCTTTCGCTCTCGTCGCGCCGGCGATCCGGATCGCGCCTCCACCTGATCCCAGCGCCTTTGAAGACGCAGTGCGCCGCGCGAAGAGCTTCGATTGGGTCGTGTTCACCAGTCAAAACGGCGTCGACTCCTTCTTCCACACGGCCCAAGAGCTCGGACTCGACGCGCGCCTGTTCGGCTCAGCACGCATCGCCACCATCGGACCAAAGACCGCATCGGCCCTTACGCGCTACGGACTCCGCTCCGATCTCGTCGCCCCCGAGTACATCGCCGAGAGCTTGACCGAAGAGCTCCTGAAGCTCTCTCCCCGCCCAGAGCGCGTCCTCCTCGCTCGCGCCCTCGAAGCGCGAGAAGTGCTCCCGGAGGCGCTCACGAAAGCGGGTATCTTCGTCGAGATCGCCTTCGCCTACCGAACGGAGCTCGTCAGCGGCGACGAAGCTGAGCAGCTCAAAAAGGCTCTCGAGAGCTCCACCACGGTCCTTCTGACCTCGAGCTCCATCGTGCGCTCCTTAGTGCAGGCCATCGGTTTTGATACGTCGCTCCTCGAAGACAAGACGATTCTTTCGATCGGACCCGTCACAAGCGCGACAGCTCGCGAGCTCGGTCTTACGGTCCACGTGGAGGCCCGTGAATACACCATCGACGGCGCCCTCGACGCCCTTGAACTTCATCTCACGAGGGATCGAGTGAGCGGCGTGTGAGACGCGAGTGACCAGCGGCGAAGCGGTCGAGAGAGCTGTCGTGAGCGGCGATCTCGAGCCGAAGCTGCGTCGGCTCAGGGGCGGCGAAGCGAAAGGCGCGCGAACTCGACGCCCTCCTCGAGTTCCTGACGCACGAAGCCCTGAGCGAGATAAGGAGCTTCGACGTCCGCGACGTCTTCGAGCAGAAAGCCCGTCAGCAGAAGTTCCCCCCCCGACGCAACCTGACCCCCGATCGAACCAGCCTCAGAAATCAGCGTCTTTCGGTCGATATTGGCGACAACCAGCGAAAATTTCTCGCCCGCATCGGGGAACGTGCCGAGGAGGACTTCGAGCCGGTCCAGAAGCCCGTTTGCAGCGGCGTTCGCTCGCGCTGCCGCGACTGAGATCGGATCGATGTCTGTTCCGACCGCGCCCCCTGCGCCACTCATCAGAGCGACCAAAGCGAGCACGCCTGTTCCCGTTCCCACGTCGAGCAGCCGCACTTCCCTCCGCGCGCGCTCCTCCCGGGAGAGAACAAGACGCTCAATCGCGCGCGCGGCCATGCGGGTCGTCTCGTGTTCGCCGCTGCCGAAGCTCGGCTGAGGTTCGAAGAACAGAACCTTGTCCGCCCCCTTCACAAGGGACTCTTTCCCTCGAGGGCAGAGGACGATGCGCTCGGTGAGTTGAACCGGGCGAAGCCGCTCGAGCCACGGCCTGTGATAGTCGGCGTCGACGGGCTCGCGCTTCGGCGACTCCGCAACGAACTCGGGGACCGCGAGCGCCGCCATCTCCTGAAACAGCGCAAATGCTGCCTCAAGAGCGGAGGCCCGGCTCTCGTCTCCGTACACAACTAGCGCACCGGGTTCGCTGACGAGTCCTTCAGCGCCGTGCTCGAGCAGGCACTCCGAGAGCGCGTCCCGGAGCTCGTCGTCCACTGGAAAGGTGACGCGAAAAAGCGCCTCTTTCACTAGGCGCTCACCACACGATTACGCCCGAGCTCCTTGGCTCGATAAAGGCGCTGATCAGCCAGCCGAACGATACTCACCGAGTTCGCCTCGGGCACTTCTTTCAGAATCGCGACGCCAACGCTCGCGGTCACCGGGATCTCCTGGCCCTCGTGGGTCACCTTGAGCCCCTCAATCACCGAGCGGACCCGCTCGCCCATCGCCCGCGCGCCCAAAAGGTCGATATCGCGGAGCACGAGCGCGAACTCTTCCCCACCGTAACGGCAGAGGGCGTCCTCTTTGCGGACCTCGTCCCGAATGGCCGCGGCGACGGCGATCAGGACGGCGTCACCCGCGGGGTGCCCGTGGGTGTCGTTGATGCGCTTGAAATGGTCGAGGTCGAACAGAACGAACGCGAGGTGTGATCCGTGGCGCTTCGCGTACGAGATTTCACTCGCGAGGAGGGACTCCATGTACTCGCGATTGCGCGCGCCAGTGAGCGCGTCGGTCACGCTCGTCGCGTAGAGCTGTTCGAGCAGGGCTCGCTGGTCCTCATCGGTCACCGTGTACCGCAGCAGCGCGGTCGGGCCGACCTGGATCTGGTCGCCGTCGGCGAGCACCCGGGTTCCGACCACTCGCACGCCCTGCACGAAGGTGCCGTTCGCGGACCCCAAATCCCTCACCGAATAGGTGGGTCCGTCGAGGGTGAACAAAGCGTGACGCCGGCTGACGCCGTCGTCCGTCAGAACCAATGTCGACTCAACGCTCCGGCCCACGAGCACCTCGCGTCCCTCCAAAATCCGCACCCGCCCCATCTCGGTCCCTTGGGCGTGGACGAGCAAGTGGTGCTTGGAGCGACGAGAACGAGGCGCACGAAGATCGGCAGCGTTCACTACCGCCGTGAGCTCTTCATCGTCGAAGTCGAATTTCGAGGTCAAAGGACCGCCCGTCACTTCGCGTCGGCAGTGAGCCGACGGATCTCTTCACGGATGAGCGTCTCCGCAAGGGCCGGGACGACCTCCCAGACGACCTGCTCGATCACGTCCTTCGAGAGCGCGAGCACACCTTGGACTTGCTCCGCGGACAGACCGAGCCCGCTCAGCTTCGCGGAGAAATCCGCCTGGGCCGCGCTCGACTTCGCGGCCGCGGGTGCCGAGGCAGCGACCGGAGCCGCCGCCGCAGGCTTCACGGGAGGCGCCTCGGAAGCGAAAGGAGCGGGAGCGAGCGGACGAGGTGCCGCCTGCGGCGCAGGGCGCGCTGCAGAAGAAGCAGAAGCAGAAGAAGACGCCGGCGCCGGAACCTGAGCGGAAGTCAGATTGACGCGGCCGATGCTTACAGCGCCTGTCGACGGAGCCGAAAGTCCACCCGCGAGGGTGGCTTGAGGAGCGCGGGCTTCCGGCACAGCGGCGGGCGCTCCTTCTCCGACGATCGAGTGAACCTTGTCGATCAGCTTTTGCGAGTCGAAGGGCTTGTCGAAATTCCCGATGGCTCCCGCGGCCTTCGCCGCGGCCTCGTCATAGCCACGCTGCTTGCTCGTCAAGATGACCACGGGCAGGCCCGGGACCGTCTTGCGCAGCTCAGCACAAAGCTCATAGCCGCTATCGCCGGCCAAGTAGGCGTCGACGAGGGCGATCGCGGGAGCATCCGTCCGCGCAGCCTCGAGCGCTTCAGCGCGATTCTGGCAGGTCGTGATTTGAAAGCCGTCGCCGGCGAAGGTGATGCCGAGGACTTTGCGCATGGTGCTACTATCGTCAACGGCTAAAAGCTTAATGGTCACCGGGTCTCCTGAACGAACGTGTCTCTCGAATCCGGCTCAAATCATCCTGGCCCCTACAAACCCTGTCAAGATTTCGGAAGAGTTCTTCTCCTTTGGCCAAAAGCAAAGCAGGTCCTCGGCTCCCTCTCGCCTCGAAGTTCGACAGAGCTTCGAAAGGCCTCTCTGATCGACGCACGCAGGTTCTTTATGCCGTCGTCACCGAATACATAAGAACGGGCCTACCGAGCGGAAGCCGCACTCTTGCGGAAACATATGGCCTCGATCTTTCACCTGCGACGATTCGGCACGTCCTGAAGGAGCTCGAGGAAGAAGATTTCCTTACACAGCCCCACACATCGGCGGGCCGCTTACCGACGGAGCGGGCCCTTCGCCTTTACGTCGACGCGCTCATGCGCGTCGAGAATGTCCCGCCCGAGACCGCGGAGCGGATTCGCGCCTTTTTCCAGGCACACCGCGGCGCGGCCCTCGAAGCCCGTTTCGCCGAAGCGCTCGGGGGGCTCCTCGCCGACCTGTCCCATCGCCCGGCCCTCGTGCTCCGCAGCCGGACCACCTCGAGCACCATCCGCACAATCCGCTTCATCCCCACACGACCGAGCGAATTGTTAGCAGTGATTGTGCTCGACGACGCCACCGTCGAGAACCGTTTCATCCGGCTCGACTCTCCCCTCGACCCGCCCTCTCTCGAGCGCCTCCATAACTTGCTCGACGAAAAAAAAAACTCACCCGAGGCCGAACCCTCATTGAGGTTCGGGCACATCTGGCAGCCCTTGCCGAGCGCGACACCCGCGACGTCGCCGAGCTGCGACTGCTCGGCGACGCCCTTCTTCGAAAGACTGTCGCCGAGCTCGGCCCCTCCCAGGAGCTCATCATCACGGGCCGGGGCAGCCTGCTCGAAAAGGGGGGCGACGCCGAGCGCACCCGGCAGCTGCTCATCGTCCTCGAAGACCGCGAGCGGCTGATCCGCCTGCTCGACCGCGTCCTCGGCTCAGAGCGAGTTCAGGTATTTCTGGGGCGTGAGGCCGAAATGGCCCCGGATGAGTCCCTCAGCCTGATCGCGGCCGGGTTCGAGCAAGAAGCCGGGGTCCAGGGGGCCCTCGGCGTGCTCGGACCGCGAGAAATGAACTATCCGGGGCTGGTTTCCCTCGTCGAGAACATGGCCACGGCGATGAGGAACCTGAACGAGGACAAGGGTTTAGAGGCTTCGCCCCAGGACCGACCCAAAAAGGACGGCTGATTTGACTGTAGGGGCGAGCGATGGCTAAGCCGTCCTTCGCATGAACCTCCTTCGCTCCCCTCGCTCCCTTCGCCGTCTTCTTGGGCTCATGAGCCCCGCGCTCGTCGCACTCTCCCTGAGCGGATCTGCTCTCGCTGAGATGCGCATCGCCGTGGTCGACACCCAAAGGGCCATGATGGAAACGGAAGATGGCCTCCGCATGCAGGCTACCCTCAAGAAGATCTTCGAGGCGAAGCAGCGCGAGCTGAACGCGAAGCAGCAGGAGCTCGAGGCTGAGCGCGCTGACATCGAGAAGCAGCGCGGTGTCCTCAGCGCCGAGGCTCTGCAGCGCCGAGCCGAGACCTGGCAGCAGGAGATGGTCGCGCTCCAGCAGCTCTTCGTTCAGTTCAACCAAGAGCTCCAGGCGAAGCAGAACGAGCTCACGAAGCCGATTTACGAAAAGACGCTCGGTCTGATCCGCCGCCTCGCCACCCAGGAAGGGTACGACATGATCGTCGACCACCAGGCCGTGCCCTACGTGCGCAGCGACCTTGAGGTCACCGATCGCGTCATCACCATGTACAACAGCGGCGCCGCTCCGAGCGCGCAACCGGCTCCGGCCCCCGCGCCGAAGGCGAGCACCCCGGCCCCTGCCGCACCCGCTCCGGCGGCGCCGGCTCCCGCCGCTCCCAAGAAGTAAGACAAGTTCTCGGCGGGAGGCGCCGCGGACAGCCAGTTGATGATCGTTCAGGGAGCGGGCGCCGCCGCTTCGCTCCCTGAATCCTGGCTCGCACTCTCTTCGGCTTCGTTTGTGTCCGTCTTCTTTTCGGGCTCTTCGCTCGCGACCTCTTCCTTGCGCGCGAGGTAGAAGAAGTCCCGCATCGAACGCTCACGGAGGTAGAGGTTCTGGGAGAACTCGAAGCCCTCCGCGAGGGCGATCGGGCGCAAGACGCCCTGTTTATCCGGCTCGTAGGTGACGAACTTCGGATAGGACCAGTTCACGTCCATCTGGGCTACGACGTGGGAGCCCACGTGCTGCATGCCCGCGGCGAGCACCTTCGCAGTCGTGTGGTTCGTGATGCCGACGTAGAGGATTTTCTTGTCTTCACTCAAACCCACGGCGCTCCGCCGAATCACCGTATTGCCGTCGAGGGTCGCGCCCCATTTGCGAGCTTGGTGGACCTTCAGGAACGGATGCATCTCGCCATCCTCAATCATGCAGGCGGGAGCCTGACGGTACCAAACCATGTCGGAGGCGCGTTCGGCGATGCGGGTCCAGGTCGCGATCTCGATCGAGCCATCTTTGAAGCGGGCAAGCGTGCACGCCTCCGGCTTCGGATCGAGGAAGGTGATGCCGTCGAAGAAGAAGCCGTATCCGCCGTGCTCCGCCATGAAGCCACCGTTGAACGCCCCGAGCAGCGCGTCGTAGTGCTTCTCGGGGATCTTGGCTGTGCGCACGTATCCTGCCGCTTCGGGTTTCTCGGTACGGGGCTCTTGGTAACCTAGCACGGGGAGCACTTCGACCTGTCTGAGATCGACAGCGACGACGAAGAGCTCCGCCCAGCTCCGGCTCTTATCCGGATGGATCAAGGTCTTGTACAGGCGGGGCGACTCGTTCGGCCTCCTGGGGTCGACCATCGGAACCCACACGCCATCGCCTTCAGCGCCGTAGCCTCCCGCAAAGGGCCCCTTCGATTCAGGAGCAAAAGGCGGAATCTCAGGCGTAGCCGGCTCACTCGCTTCGGCCTGAGCGCTCTCGTCACTCGGCGGCGGAGCGGGCGCCACCGGAGCCGGAGGCGGCGTCGGGGGAACTTTCCAATAGCTCCGTGGTCGCTCATTGGCCTTCGTCGAGCGATTGATACGGTCCTCGATCGCATAGACGAAATCCTCGAGTCGTGCGACGTTGTCCTTGCCGATGACGCGGCGCAGCGAGTTCGCCACGAGTGGACCCGCCCAGGGCACTGAATGCACGAAGATCCAAAGCCCCAAGATCGCGGACGGGATCAGGCCGAACAGAGCGATGAGGACCAGAAGCCGCTTCGAGCGGCGTTTCTTCTGGGGGAGGGTTTCGGGTCCGGACGAGACGGCTTCCACGAAGTGACCCACTACGACAGGGCCGTCAAGGTGGCAAAAGGTTTGGGGGATGGAGCTCTTCCGGCTGTTTCTCGGCTAGGCAGCTCGCTCGCGCGGACGGAGAGCTGGGCGGTTCGGCTGCGCCGAGGACTTGTGGCGCGCTTCGGAAAAGCGGCTTTCCTAGCGCTTCTCACGCTCGCCCATTCAGGCCACGCGGAGACGCGCCTCGAGCTCGAGCCCATGGCTGAGGACGAGATCCTCGAAGGCCGCCCCATCAGCGCCGTCCACGCGGAGACGATCGGGCCCCTTTGGCCGGAGCGGCTCACCTTGCGCAGCGTTCAGCCGGGCGACCTGTCCACCGGAGAAACGGCACGCCGCGCCATGATCGAGCTCACTCAAACCGGGCGCTTCGCAGAGGTGCGCGCGGAGTACCAGATCTCGTCCGAAGGCATTGCGCTCGTCGTTTGGGCTGAACCGCGTCGCATCGTGAGCACGGTCGACATCAAAGGTTCACGGCTCGATGGCTCCGCGTCGCTTCAAAGTTTCGGACTCAAGGACGGCGACGAGGTCACGAGCCGTAGCCTTACCCAGGCCGTCAAGTCACTCCGCCTCGCTCACGAGCGTATCGGATTCGGCAGCGCCCAGATCACAGCACGCCCCGAGCCCACTGACGATCCGATGCAGGTCGTGCTCCGAGTGCAGGTCGAGGCAGGTGAGCCTGATCGGATCGCGAAAATCTCGATGCGCGTGGACACAGAGGCCCATCACCCGGCGCTCGGCGGATTGGTCCGCGACTTTTCACTTCGGGTAGGGGACGTCCTCGACCAGGAGGCGCTCACCGAGGCGCGCCAAGAGCTCGAGAAGAAGCTCAGGGAGAGCGGCTTTTTCGAAGCCCGCGTCGAAGTCGAAGCCAAGCCGGGGCGCGTCGTTTCCGTCATGCTCTGGCCGGGCCCCCGCTTTCGGGTCCATCTCGAAGGGAATCGAACGTTCGACGCGAAGACCCTGATCGACATGGTCGACTTGGCCGACAAGGGTCAAGCCTCCCTCGATCTCCTCGAAGGCGAAATTCGGGACTTTTATGCCAAGCATGGGTTCTTCGACGTGCGCACGAACTCTCGCCGTTTCGACTCGAAGGATGGCCTCGAGAGCACGCTCTACGTGCGCGTCAGCGAAGGCGAGAGGGTCACTGTCGTCGCCCGCCGCTTTCCTTGTCTCGAAGGGATCAAGACAGAGCGCCAGATCGAAAACGAGATCGATGGCGTCCTTCGGGAGCAGTTCCCCGAACCGGATATCCTGAGCGCAGTCCACCCCGGGAGCGTCGAGCGGGAGCTCACAGGACGACCGAGTTCGGAGCCGAGTCCGCTGCGCGCGGCGCCGTACACCAGCTATTCACGGGACGCTTATGACAAGGTGAGTGAACATTTGCGCTCACTGCTCCAGTCCGAAGGCTATTTGAGCGCGCGGGTCGGCCCCGTGACGCTCTCGAGGCGCGCGTGTCTTCCGGGGACCCAGCCCGGCGAGTGCCGAACCTCGGGACCTCGCCTGGTGCCCAAGGCGAGCTGCGAAGCGCCCAAAGAACAAGAAACAGCCGAGATCTTGACCTGTGTCCCGGGGCCGCGCGTGCGCTGTGAGACAGAAGCGCTCCTCTCGCTCCCGATCATCCCGGGCCCGCGCGCTTACCTCTACGAGATCGCCATCTCGGGCAACGAACACTTCACCCGCCAGCGGGTCGAGGAGGCGCTGGGGCTCGAAAAGAACGCACCCCTCGGTCGCTCCGAGGTCGAGCGCGCCGTGGCCCGCCTGCGCGACCTCTATCTCGAAGAGGGGTTCGCCTTCGCGGACATCGAGAGCTCCATCGAACTCTCTCGCGACGGGACCCGCGCCAGGCTCCAGATCGTCGTCGCCGAACGCAAACAGGTCCGCGTATCGCGCATCGTCATCCAGGGCGCGAGCCGGACCCATGCCGAGCTCATCCGCAAGCGCATCACGCTCAAGCCCGGGGGATTCTACCGAAAGAGCCTGATCCGCTCCACTCAAGACCAGATCGAGGCCCTCGGCGTCTTCACCAGCGTCGCGGTCGGCCTCGAAGATCCGCGTGTCCCCGCGCGAGAGAAAGTCGTCGTCGTCTCGGTCAGCGAGCGCATGCCGCAGTACCTCGACATCAAAGGCGGCTTCTCGACGGGCGACGGCTTCCGTATCGGCTTCGAGTATGGACACCGAAACATCGGAGGCCGCGCCATTCAGCTCGTCGTTCGCTCCCAGCTCGGCCTCAGACCGCCGTTTCTGATCGTCGAATCCGACGTCCGCTCCCGTTACGAAGCGCTCGACCTCGCGGAGCTCCTGGAGCGACGCAACAGCATCTCGCTGTCGCTCCCAGAGACTGGGCTCGGTCCCCGCTTCCGCTTCGAGCTCGAGGCGCTCGACTTCCGCGACAACCAGCGCGACTACTCGATCACACGCGACGCTTTCCAGCCGCGGCTCCTCTATCGCCCGAGCCGCCTTTTCACTTACAGCTTGCGCGCCTCCATCGAGCGCAACGACGTCTCCCTGCTCGCGCTCACCGGCGACCTCGAAGACCTCGAGGAGATCATCCGCGACAACCCGAACATCCGCGTGCCTGAAGGTGAGAGTATCGCCTTCGCTCAAGAGCTGAGCGGGACCTGGGACCGGCGCGATCGCGCCCTCGGCCCCACGCGAGGGACCATCCTCTCCCTCGGCGTCGAGCACGTGACTGCCGTTCCGACAGAGGGCACCGACAACTGTACAGGAGGCGCCGCGAGTCCCTTCGACCCCACCTGCAGCGAGCTCTTGCGCCTGAGCGGTCGCTTCGGCGGCTACATTCCGCTGGGGGACTCCGGGCTCGTCGTGGCCTTCGGTTTGCGCGCCGGGATGATCCAACACCTGGACCAAGACTCCCGTACCTATCCCGACCGTCTCTTCTTCATGGGCGGGGTCGAGACCATCCGCGGCTTCACCCAGGACTCCATGGTGCCCCAGGACGTGGCCGAGCTCCTGCTCGACCCCGATTCTGGTCTCACTATCAATGAGGTCGTCCTCCGCGGCGGCGACCTGTTCTGGAACCCTCGCCTCGAGCTGCGTATTCCCATCGCGCGCAACCTCGAGACAGCGATCTTCCTCGACGCCGGAAATCTTTGGGTGGATCGAGCCGCCTTCGATCTCTTTGCGATGCGCTATGCCGTCGGGACCGGATTGCGCTATCAGACGCCCATCGGGCCCCTCGTCTTCGACTACGGGTTCAACGTGGATCGCGTGCTCGACACCCTCTTCCCCGATCGTCCCCGCCAAAGGTCCTGGGAGGATCTGGGCGCCTTCAGCTTCAGCATCGGCTACTTCTGAGAAACCCCGTGACTACCGCCGTTCCCTCGCCCGGGACCGATTCGATTCCGGTGACCCTGACCGGGCAAATGCGCCGCAACATCCCGCGCTATTTGTTCGGGATCGTCTTGCTCGGTCTCTACCAATACTCTCAGTACTGGTTTGACACGCGCCTGGCCCACGCGATCAACCTCGCGACCAGCGGAGAGAGCTCCGCCGCGCTCGAGATCGGCATCTGGCTCGCCGCCGTTTCTCTCGTCGCCTTCGGCATCCGGGTCCTCTCCCGCGTCGTCGTCTTCAACGCTGGACGGATCTCTGAGTATGAGCTCAGAAGCGCACTGCTCGGTCACATCCACAAACTCGGGCCGAGCTTCTTCCAGCGCATGCCGGTCGGCGAAGTGATGAGCCGAGCGACCAACGACCTGACCCATGTGCGCCTCTTGCTCGGGTTTGGCGCGCTCAACGCGGTCAATACGGTGTTCGCGCTGGTGAGCGCGGCTGCTGTCACGCTCTCGATCTCGGTGCCGCTGACGCTGGCAGCCATGTCACCGATTCCGCTGCTTTTTTATGTGACACGACGCTTCTCGTTGAACCTCTACGGTCGCCAGAAGGGCAACCAGGACGCCCTCGGGAAAATGAGCGCCATGGTCCAGACCAGCATCAGTGGCGCTCGCGTCGTGCGCGCCTTTGATCTCGAGGCGGACCAAACGGCTCGCTTCGAAGAGGTCAACAGTGACTACCTCGAGAAGAGTCTCGACCTTGCCCGCGTGCGCGGCTCGATGGGTCCGGTCATGCAGGGGATCACCTCGATCGGCCTCCTGGTTGTGTTCTGGTACGGGGGAATTCTCTTGGTGCGCGGAGAAATCGATGGCGGCGGCTTCCTCGCCTTCTTCCGAGCCCTCGGCCGCCTCACCTGGCCGCTCATGGCGCTTGGTTTCCTGGTCGGCCTCGTGCAACGGGGGCGCGCCGCTTACAGCCGACTCAGCGAGATCTTCGCGACGCAGCCGGACATCGAAGACGGCCCCTTGCCCGCCCCCGCGGAGGTGAAGGGCAGCTTGTCTGTCAGGCACCTCTCGTACTCCATCGGCGACCGGCCCATCCTGCGGGACGTGAGCTTCGAGCTCCCGGTTGGCTCCAGTGTCGCCATCGTGGGGAAAACTGGCTGTGGGAAGTCGAGCCTCGCGCGCCTCTTACCGCGGCTCCTTCCGACCCCACCTGGCACGGTGTTCTTAGACGGAGTCGACGTCTGCGATCTTCCCCTCCGCACAGTGCGCAAAGCGATCGGCTACGCGCAGCAGGATCCGTTCCTATTTTCGACCACTGCCGCAGAGAACATCGCGCTCGCTCTCGAAGATGTCGATCCGAAAGAGAAGGAGCGGATCGTGAAAGAGGCGGCTCGGCGGGCCCACGTCCTCGACGAGCTCTTATCGCTCCCCGATGGCCTCGACACCGTGGTCGGAGAGCGCGGCGTGCAGCTCTCCGGAGGCCAGAAGCAACGAGTTGCGCTCGGCGCCGCCTTCGTGCTCGGCCCCCAAATCCTCGTGCTCGACGATCCGCTGAGCGCCGTCGACGCCAGGACCGAACGCGGCATTCTCGAGGCGATCGACGAGCAGCGCGCGGAACGAGGCGTGATCCTGATCACTCACCGCGTCGTCGCCGCGGAGCGCTGCGACCGCATCTTGGTCCTTGACGAAGGAAAGATCGTCGAGAGCGGTACTCACGCCGAGCTCCTCGCCCATGATGGCCTCTACGCCGCCTTCGCCCGCGAGCAACGCCTCGAAGGCGAGCTCGCTCGCCTCGCCGAACTCGAAATCCCCGCTGCCCCCCTCCCGGTGAGCCCATGAATCGACCTCTGCCGAACCCAGCAGCGCGGGCGACGCTCCGCGAGTATCACATCGAGACCCTCTCGAAGGTCGGCTCCGATCGGACTCTTCTCGCTGGCCTCTGGCCTTTCGTCAAGCCTCACAAAAAGTGGCTCGCGATCTCGATCGTCACGATCTTCCTCGGCTCCGGCTTCACCCTGCTCCGGCCGCTCATCATGATGCAGGCCGTCGACCGCGCCATCGAAAGTCGCGACCCGGAGGTCATGCTGATGGGCGGGGCGCTGCTCTTGCTCGTGACGTTGCTCGAGCAAGCCGTCTCTTTCGCGCAAATCTACTCGGTACAGATGCTCGGTGCGCGCTCGATGGCGGACCTGCGCTCGGCCATCTTCGCCTTTCTCGGGAGGCTCCCGCTCCGCTTCTTCGATCGTCAGCCGATCGGCCGCCTCGTCACTCGCGTTACGAACGACGTCGACGCCATCCTCGAGCTCTTTACGTCGGGGGCTCTGAGCGCACTCGGGGACCTGGTCAGCCTGTTTGGCGCCGTTGTGCTCATGATTTCCTTGGACGCGAAGCTCTCCCTCAGCGCGTTCATTTTCGTTCCCTTCATTGGCCTGTTCGTCGCGCTCATTCGCCGGCGTTCCCGCGAGGCGTTCCGCGCGATCCGCGCCGAAACAGCGCGCATGAACGCGAACATGAGCGAACAGGTCTCGGGCATCTCCGTCATCCAGGCCTACCGACGTGAGGCCCAGAAAGCCGCCGAGTTCGACGAGATCAATGTCGCGTACCGCAACGCGAACATGAGCTCGATCAAGTATGACGCGATCCAGGATGCGGCCATCGACACCGTCAGCGCCATGAGCATGGCGAGCTTGATTGTCGCGCTCGGGTACCAGCCCGCGAGCTTCGGCACCGTCGTCGCCATCTCCGCCTACCTGACCCAGTTCTTCATGCCCATCAGCATGCTGGCGCAGCGATATACCCTGCTCCAAAGCGCGCTTTCGGGCGCAGAGCGGGTATTTTCTCTGTTCCAGGTCGAGGAGCGGGACGCGCCCGAAGGGGACATCCCGCCGCGTCCCCTTGACCCCCAGGAGGTGCAAGACGCCCCTGAGATCGAGTTCTCCCACGTCACCTTCGGCTACAAGCCCGAACAAGACGTGCTCATCGACGTCAGCCTGCGCGCGGAGCGCGGAGAAGTCATTGCCTTGGTCGGACCGACCGGATCCGGGAAGACCACCATCACCTCACTTCTGCTTCGGCTCTATGAAGCGAAGAACGGCACCATCAAGCTCCGAGGCCGAGACATCCGCAGCCTGCCCAAGGGCGAGCTTCGCCGAAACTTTGCCGTCGTGCCTCAGGACATCTTCCTCTTCGAGGGCACCTTGGCTGACAACATCGCGGCAGGACAAACGCCGGACCTCGAAAAGGTGCGCGCGGTGCTCGCGCAGATGGACGTGCTGGACGTTTTCTTGCCGCGTCCAGGAGGACTCGAGACGCGCGTCGATGCTGGCGGCGTCAACTTCTCCGTCGGCGAACGCCAGCTGATCGCCTTCGCTCGCGCGCTCTACCGCGACGCCGCCATACTCATCCTCGACGAAGCGACCGCGAGCGTCGACAGCGCCACCGAGGCCCGCATGCAGAAGGCGCTCAGCGCTCTGGTGCGCGGCCGCACCGCGCTCATCGTCGCCCACCGCCTGAGTACCATCCAAAGCGCTAGTCGCATTGTCGTCATGCAGAAAGGGCGCGTCGCCGAAAGCGGCACCCACGCCGAGCTCGTGGCCCGTGGCGGGCTCTACGCCGCGCTCCACAAGCTCAGCACCCAAGCAACGTCCCTACACGGGCCAGGCGAGGCGAATTTCGGAGTGGTCGGAGGCGCCGAATCCCCCTGATATTTCTGGGAGCGCTTTTCGCCGCGAGACGTGGCATATTCGCGCTCCCGAAAAATGGCGGCCGAGAAACCGAAGTCGAAAGGCGACAAGAGCCAAGATCGCCTGCTCGCCCAGAACCGTCGCGCCAGCTTCGACTACGAGCTCGGCGATCGGTACGAAGCAGGCCTCTCGCTCATGGGCAGCGAGGCGCGCAGCCTGAGGGATGCCGCGCCCAGCCTCGTCGACTCCTTCGTGGATATCGATCGCCGGGGCGAGGCCTGGGTCATGCATATGCGCATCCAGCCGCTCCGGCACGCCGCCTTCGCGCACTCCGAGACCCGCCCTCGCAAGCTTCTCTTGAACCGCAAAGAGATCGATCAGATGCGCGCGGCGGTCGAGCGTGAGGGGATGACCCTGGTTCCGACCAAGATCTACTTCAAGAAGGGGCGCGCCAAGCTCGAGGTCGCCGTCGCACGAGGTAAGAAAAAGAGCGACAAGCGCGAGGCCATCAAGACGAGGACTGCGGAGCGCGAAGCCCGCGCCGAGATGGACAGGAGTCGGAAGGGCTACCGGTGAGCGGCAAAACAACGCTCGGCGGAGCCGCCGCGAAGGAGCGACCCGAGGCACCCTCGAGCGTCGTTCGGCGACGGCACGGGAACTTCAGCTTGCCTCGAGTTGTCGGAAGTTGAGCCCGAGATGTTTTCCAGTAAGGCTCATCCCGAAGCGCGCCTGATCCAGCTTCTCCGCAAGCGGGACGAGGCGGCCTTCAATGAGCTGGTTTTGACCTATGAGGCCCAGGTGTATCGTCTGGCCTTCCGTATGCTCGGGAGCCCCGAGGATGCGCGCGACCTTTGCCAGGAAGTTTTCGTCCAGGTCTTCCGTAGTATCGAGAATTTTCGTGGTGATTCGAAGCTCAGCACCTGGCTGTTCCGCATCACCGTCAACCTCTCGAAGAACCAGAACAAATATCTGGCGCGCCGTCAGAAGAAGAACCACTCTGAGCTGGATGAGGCGCTCGGCTTCGAGGCCCAAGGGGCCAGCGGCGTGACCTCCGGAGAGATGCCCGCGCCCGAAGAGCAGGCCGTAGGCCGCCAGATCGAACGCATCGTCAAAGAAGCGCTCAACTCCCTCGACGAAGAACATAGGACACTCGTGATCCTGAGAGACATTGAAGGGCTCAGCTACGAGGAGGTCGCGGAGATCGCAGAGCTTCCCATCGGCACACTCAAGAGCCGGCTCCATCGTGCTCGCGCGACTTTGCGCCAGAAGATCGAAGCGGCCACCGGGGAGGTCATCCGATGAGCAGCGAGCGCATGAACGAAAAGGCGCCCCTCGAGGAGAAGGAGGAACAGGAGCTCGCGCAGCTCTTGCGCAACGCGAGTGGCGACCCGCCTCCCCTCGAGGGCAGCCTCTTACCGAACATCCAAGCCCACATCCGGCGGCAGACCCGCGGCCGCTATTTCAGCGGAAACAGGCGCACTTACCGGGACCCGACGGTGCTCTTGCTCGGCGCCGCGACGCTCCTGCTCATCGTCGCAGCGGCCCTGCTCGGTCTGTTCGACTCACTGCTTCGCTGAACAAGGGGGCGCACGTCGCCCGCACGTCGCCCGCACGTCGCCCGCACGTCGCCCGCACGTCGCCCGCACGTCGCCCGCACGTCGCCCGCACGTCGTCGCCCGCGCGAGGGTGCACTTCCCCCAGAACCTGGACCCCCGTTCCGCGCCTTTCTGGGCTTCAAACAGGGGCGCACCTCGGGCAAGATCCATGTTCATGGATAACGAGTGGCCCAGCCTCACCGACGTACCAGGTGAAGATTCCCTCACCTCGGCCCGCCCCAAAGGTCAGGCCCTGACTCGCTACATTTGGTGGAACGGAGAGCTGAGGGAAGCCGAGCGCCAACACGTCCACTACTACGCCAATGCCCTCCACTACGGCACCTCCGTCTTCGAAGGCATCCGCTGTTACCCAGCGGAAGGGGGACCCGCTCTGTTTCGCCTGCGCGATCACATCGAGCGACTCATCTTTGCCTCACGCATCTACGGCATGCAGCATCCGTTTGATGTCGAGACGCTCGAGGCCGGGTGCATCCAAGTTTCCAAAGCGAACGGCATCAAGGACGGCTACCTGCGCCCGGTCATCTACTTCGGCGCAGGGCCCATCGACCTGCGCCCGAAGCGAGGCTGTCCGGTTCACGCCTTCATCGCGGTCCGAGAGCTCGGCACCTTCCTCGGCGAAGGCGCGCTCCGCAACGGCGTGCGTGTGACCATCTCGAGCTGGCGCCGCACCCATCACACGATGTTGCCCACGATGGCCAAAGCCAGCGGGCATTACGCGTCCGCCGTTCTCGCCGCCCACGAGGCCATGGATCGAGGCTACGACGACGCGATCCTCTTGAACAGCGACGGGACGATCTCCGGGGCCACCGGTCAAAACGTCTTCTTCGTCAGCAAAGGCTGTTTGATCACAAACGACGAAACTTCGAGCATCGTCCCCGGCATCACGCGGGATTCGATCCTGACGCTCGCTCGGGAAACGCTCCGCATCCCTGTCGAGATCCGTGCCTTCACCCGTGAAGACTTGATGCGCGCCGACGAGGTGTTCATGACCGGAACGGCCGCGGAGGTCACCCCCGTCTCCGAGCTCGATGGCATGAGGTTCGAGACCGGACGCGGCACCCTCGGAGCACAGCTCGGGCACGCCTACTTGCGGGCTGCGACTGGAAAAGATCCCGAGCGACGCTCGTGGCTCACGCCTCTTGGATGAGCGGCTCCTGGGGGACCGGCTCACCGGGAGGCAGCGCGAGCGGCGCCTGATTCAAAGCGGCGCTCGCCGTGCCCCTGATTCCCTCCTGGGAGAAGAGATCGGGCGCATATCGCCCGATCAGCGTCGCCGACAGGCTCGAGCCGAAGGCGATCCCGAGTCCAACAGGACCGAGCGGCCTACAGCCAAACATCCCGCTCACGATCGGAGTCTGCACGACCATGCCGAGCAGCGCGAGCGTGACGAGGCTCGTGACCACGACCTCGCGGTTCTCGTCACCTGAGCTCAAGGTTTGACCAAGCTGGGTTCCGACCAAAGACAAAAGCGCGGTGGTGCTCGCGCCCCTCCGATCTCCGATCAGGCTCGCGATCGACCAAGCGGCGCCGGTGCCGAGAGCCGTGATCGCAGCGCGCGAGCCGATGTCGCGCGTGAGCTTCACGCCGAGGGAGGCCTCGGGGCCGTGAGCGAGCAGATCCTTGAGCTCGGCGGCCTTCGGCGGACGCACCGCGATCGCCATCGCTGGCGCGACGTCCGTGAAAAGATTCACGAGCAAGAGCTGACGGGGAGAGAGGGGCGGCCGCCCGGACACAAGCCCAGCGCCCAGGGTGAAGCCGATCTCCCCGAGGTTCCCGCCCACGAGGATGGAAACGGCGTCTTTCACAGCGTCCCAAAGAGCCCGCCCTTCGACCACCGCCTCGAGCAGGGTCTCAATCTTCGGCTCAGTGAGCACGATGTCCGCCGCGTTCTGGGCAGCTTGAGCCGAGCGGGCACCGATCGCGATACCCACGCTCGCCAAGCGAATGGCGGGGGCGTCATTGGCTCCGTCGCCCACCATCGCCACGGTGCGCCCGGCGCGCGTCAAAGCGCGGACCACGCGGACCTTCTGGGACGGAACCACGCGGGCAAAGATATCGACGTCCCCCGCGCGAGCGTTCAGCTCGTCGTCGCTCATCACCGAGAGCTCAGCTCCGGTGACAACGTAGGGCTCAACAGAGATGCCGAGTTCAATCGCGACCGCCCGCGCGGTGCTCGGATGATCTCCGGTCACGAGCACCGAGCGCAGGCCTGCGCGCCTGAGATCTTCGAGCGCACGGCGCGCCGACTTTCGGATCGGATCGTGGAAGGAGAGCAGCCCCACGAGCTCCAGGTCTCGGACGTCTTCGTGGCTCGGAACCGCGTCGTCCGGCAGCCATTTGCGCGCGACGGCGAGCACCCGCCTGCCGCTCCGAGCGAGCTCCTCCGCCTGCTCTCGGGCGCGCGCGAGCGCCTCCGCGTCCTCCGCGTCCTCCGCTCGGATCGCGGAGAAGATCGCTTCTGGCGCGCCTTTGACCGCGAACAAAAGGCGACCGCGGTACTTTCCATAGGCCGCGGAGTAGGTGCGGTTCGCTTCGAAGGGCAGCTCACCGCGCCGCTCTTCGAACACGCCGAAAGAAGCCTGGTCGTGGGACTCGGCGCGGCGATGCAGAGCGCGCTCGATCGGATCTGTGTGTTCAAATCCGGAAACCCGGAGCGGGCTCGCGAGCAGCGCGATCGCCAAGGCATCGTCCGGATCGTCCGCGAGCACCTCCCGGAGCTCCACGGAGCCTTCGGTGACAGTCCCGGTCTTATCGAGGCAAAGAGTGTCCGCGCGGCCCAAGGACTCCAGCGCCCGCACATTGCGCACGATGGCGCCGTGCCTCGAGAGACGCCGCGCAGCAGCGAGCTCCGCAGCGGTCGCGAGCAAGGGAAGCCCTTCGGGGACCGAGGCAACAGCCAAGCTCACCGCAGAAGAAATCAGCTCGCTCATCTTTCGGCCGCGCAAGATGCCCGTACCGACCACACCGGCTCCCGCGAAAAGCGCGACGGGGGCCGTCATGTCCATGAGCTCGCGCAGACGGCGCTCAACGCCCGTCTCGCGCACGCGGCTGCGCACACCAACGCTGCCGCGGCGAGCTTCGACGGCGGTCCCGGTCGCCACCACTACCGCCGTGGCCTTCCCGGAGGTCACAACCGTTCCGGCGTAGAGCATCGAGCTTCGATCGGCGGCGGTTTCTGCGAAGGACGCCGCCGCGCTCTTCACGACCGGGAGCGATTCGCCGGTGAGCCCCGAAGCGTCCACCTCGAGAGCCTCCGCCGTCAAAATGCGGCAGTCGGCCGGGACCGCGTCACCGCGGGCGAGCAGGATCACGTCGCCGACCACGAGCTGCTCAGCTCGGAGCTCCTGGGTCCTGCCGTCGCGCAGCGCGAGACAGTTCACCTCTCGCCCCCTCTGCAGAGCGCGCACCGCGCGCTCGGTGTAGTAGCGCTGATAGCCGCCGATCGCGGCATTCAAGGCTACGGTACCTGTGATCATGAGCGCGTCGGAGGTCGAGCCGACTGCGGCTGAGACGCCGGCGCCCGCGGCGAGCAGCGGGACAAGCGGGTTCAAGAGCTCATCGCCCATCGCGCTCAGAAGCTCGAGAACCGGGCGCGGGCGGGCCATGCGGCGGGGGCTACGCTTGATGACCTGAGCCTGTGTGAGTCCTTCGAGAGAACTGCCGAGACGCGTCAGGGCGCCGGTCGGCGCGAGGGCGTGCCAGGGCGTCGGATCACGAGCCGGCGGAAGCTGACGCCGGACAAGCTCTGCGTAGAGGCGCGCGCTGTTCGCCATGGCCGCGAGCGCCCCCAAGTGGACGATGGTGAGCACACGCCCGCCGGACAGCGGCAAAATGCCGCCCGCGGAGGCCACAGCGCCAATTCCGGCGCCAACCAGGGCCACCTTCACGCTCTGACGGCTCGCCAAACGCGCGCCCCGCGCCGCCTCGATCAAGGCGCGCACATCGTCGAGATCGTCGTGGGCGATCACATGCGCTGACCAGGGCACCGGCTTGCCCGGTGAGAGCAGCGCGATGCCGAGATCTGCTACGTCGAGCGCTCGGCTGTCGCCGTGGGACAAGACACAGACCACGTGACCGTCACGCTGCAGCTGCCTCACACCACGCCAGAGATCTTCACCAGGTAACAGCGTGTCGTCCGCCGGAATCGTCTGGAGGATCTCCCGATCGCCGGTCGCTACAATCACGCGCATTTCAGCCTCATGAGCGAGGGCAACCAGCTCCTCGATCCCGACGCGGGACCTCATGCGCACCTCGATCAGGAGAACAACCTCCTGTTCCTCGGCGAGCCCCAGCACAACCTCACCGCCGCTGGCGAGCTGCTCCGCGGTCTCCTTGAGGCGAGGATCGAGCGAGAGCCCCAATGCTCCCACGGGTCCAAGGGCGACCACACCGCGCCGCGCCACGCGCAGCGGGTTTTCGGGATCAAAGAGCTCTTTGGCCACGGCGAGCAGGCGCTCTTCGTTGCGGCCCTGAGCGACCTCCACGCGGCCGAAGACCGTCTTCGATTCGGGCACGATGCCGCCTTCGATCACAAGGCAGTCGACGCGATCGAGGATACGGAGAGCCTGATCATCGAGCACGAGCATGCGCCGCGCCGCGAGGAACCGATGCGCTGAGGCGACGAACACTTCGCGTCCGAGCTGCGCGGGGCGCGGGATCGCGCCGAAGAGCGCGCCGAAGGCGCGCTGCACACTTCGGGTCGAGAGGAGACTGAAACCGAAGGAGCCGAGAGCGATCGCCCAGGCGCGATCCGAGTACTCTTCGATCGGTCCGGGCGGGAGCGGCACGGGGCGCTCCGGGCGCGGGCGAATCGGCGGAGCTTCCACGATGCGTCCGAGCTCCGCCTCGCGGGACTCAAAGAGGTTCCGCCGCACAGCCAGCTCCGAGCCAAGCACCGCATGTTCCACGATGCCGACCAGGTTCTGCAGTGGACGCTGGGCCGGCCCGAGGGCAAGGGAACTCAGAAGCCCGAGCACCAAGTCCACGCGTTCGAAGCCAAAACGCTCGTCCAGCTTGCGGCGGAGCCGCGGCACATTGCGCACCGCCGTGAGCGCCGAAGCGAGCAGGCCGAAGCTCCGACTCTTCGGGATAATGCTGAAGAGCAGGCCGGTCCCGATCAGCATGCCGATCGCTTCGCCGATCAGCTCGAGGAGATGTTGCTCTTCCCTCGACCTGTCCATCGGATGGGACGTGCGAGGCAGCTCCGCGCGGTGCACCCCTGCGCGCAGCTCCGCTTCGATCACGAGCGCGAGCGCGAGCTCACGGGTCAGCTCTCCCTTCCGTCCGCAGATCACGGCGCGTGAGGTCCCTTGGTGAACCTCGGCCCACAAGATCTCCGGGTGGCGCGCCGCCTCTTCTTTCAAGATCCGCGCGACATCGACGAGCTCACCGGAGTCGAGACGACTCAGCTCGACGTGTGCCCGATCTCCTCCGATCCAAACGTGTCGCTCGCGGCGCGCTAGGTTCTTCTTGAGTATGGCGAAAAGCTCATCGGCTCTCATCAGGCGCGCTCAGCTTAACCGGCTTCCGGGCGAACTGCGAATCGAGAGCGCGTTTGGAGCCGGCAGAGCCCGAGGCGCAAAGGGCCCCCGTGCCCCTCGGGATCTGCCGCCCTTTGAGGGTGAGCAGATCGTCGCTATGAACTCGAGAAGCGATGGCCGACAGCGACTCGAATCACCACCACGACCACGACCACGAGGAGGAGGACGAAGAGGGGGTACAGGCGCTCCGGGACGCCCTCGACGCCGCCCGCGGCGGTCTGCGCAGCTTGGTCCAGCGCGTCATCGACACGCTCGACGATGGTGTTCTCTACGTGCCCCTCGCCGAGGACATCCCCGACATCCCCGAGGACCAGGAGGAGACCTTCGACGAACTCTCCTTCCGCCCCCACATGCTCCTCGACAACGACGAGAATGCATACGCTGTAGCGTTCACTGAGCCGGCCCTCGTCGAAAACGTTCAAGAGGCCCTCTCCTGGACCACAGACGACGACGAGCTGAAGTTCGTCCGCCTGCCCGCCCGCTCGGTCTTCGAGCTCGCACTGACGGAGCTCGAAGACGTCAACGTCGGAGGCATCGCCATCGATCCGAGCACCGATCGTGAGCTCGTCCTGAGCCGCGAAGAGGTCCAGCACATCTTGGCCGGCCAGGCGATTCCCCTCGTCGGCTACATCGAAGAGCTCCCCGAGAGCGACGAAGATCTGCCGATCGTGGAAGGCGCCGAGCCTCCCGACCCGAAGCTCATCGCGGCCCTCGACAAGGCTAAGTCCAAGATCCAGGACCTCGTCGGCTACCGAGTGGACACGACCTTCCACCCCGAGCGCGACCGCGAACCTCACCTCACGATCACTCTCTACCTCGCGCGCCCCGACGCCCCGCGCGGCGCCATCGCTGAAGAGGTCATGGGGCTCGTCGATCCGCTCCTGCCCCCGCCCGGCTACGCTGATCTCGTGTTCAAGGACGCTCCGAACTGAACGTGTCCGCTCCGACTTCTCCTGGCTCCACTGTCTCCGGCCCCTCCGCGCAAAGCGCCTCCGACACCGCGCTCATCCGCGCCAGCAAGAAGCGCCTGCCACGGAGTGAACATCTCATCCTGCGCATCGTGCGCGCGAGCCTCGAAGAAGGACTCTTCGACCGCGCCATGCGCTTTTGTCAGCGCACCGTCGGTCAGGCCTGGATCCATCACTCGACCAAGAACCTCAAGCAGGAATATGGCCTCGAGCGGAGCCAGATCCTCGAGAGTCCCGAGAGCGTCATCGTCGTCGCCAACCACCGCAGCTTCTTCGACCTCTACGTGATCACGGCCAGCTTAGTCCGGCGCGGCTTGCCTCATCGGATCTTGTTCCCGGTCCGCGCCGACTTCTTCTTCACGTCGTGGCTCGGGCTGCTCGTGAACTTCTTCATGAGCTTCCTCTCGATGTATCCGCCGCTCTACAGGCAAAGGGAGCGCCTGGCGCTGAACCTCGCGTCCCTCGACGAGCTCGGCGCGCTCTTGCGGAAAAGGCAGCTCTTCGTCGGTCTTCATCCGGAGGGGACACGCAAGCTCGATGATGACCCTTACACGTTCCTGCCCGCGCGCCCGGGCGTCGGTCGCGTCATCCACGAAGCGGGCGTGCGCGTCGTCCCGGTCTTCATCCGCGGCCTGAAGAACGACCTTTGGGCCCAGGTGAAGGGGAATTTCACGGGACGCGGCGAACCGATTCGCATCGTCTACGGCGCGCCCATCGATTTCGGCGACCTCCTCGCTCAGCCCAGCTCCAAGAAGGTCCAGGCGGCGATCTCGGAGCGCTGCATGGCCGAGATCGCGCGCCTGGCGGAAGAGGAGCGCACGCTCCCCACGCCGTTCAACTGAACTCCGCCCGCAGCTTCTTGGCAGCGCTCACCATGTTCTCGAGCGCGGGACGCACCTCGTCCCAACTCCGCGTCTTGAGCCCGCAGTCCGGGTTCACCCACAGGCGCCGAGGAGGAATCTTGCTCGCGGCTTTCCGTATCAAGCCGACCACTTGTTCTTCCGTCGGGACGTTCGGCGAATGGATATCGTAGACGCCGGGGCCGATCTCATTCGGGTATTCGAAGCGATCGAAGGCGTCGAGCAGCTCCATGTCGGAGCGGGAGGTCTCGATGGTGATGACGTCTGCGTCGAGCGCCGCGATCGCTTCGATGATGTCGTTGAACTCCGAGTAACACATGTGCGTATGGATCTGGGTTTCGTCCCGGACTCCGCTCACAGCCACTCGGAAGGCATCGACGGCCCAGTCGAGGTAGCTCTGCCACTCGGAGCGACGCAGCGGCAGCCCTTCGCGCAGGGCCGCTTCGTCGATCTGAATGACCTGAACGCCGGCTCGCTCGAGATCGAGCACTTCTTCGCGGATGGCGAGGGCGAGCTGATAACAAGAGACGCTGCGGGGCACGTCGTCACGCACGAACGACCAGTTGAGGATCGTGACGGGTCCCGTCAGCATGCCTTTCATGGGCTTTTTCGTGAGGGACTGGGCGTAACGGATCCACTCGACCGTCATCGGCTCCGGTCGACGGATGTCTCCGAACAAAATGGGCGGCTTGACGCAGCGCGATCCGTACGACTGCACCCAGCCGAACTCACTGAACGCGTAGCCCTGAAGCTGCTCACCGAAGTACTCGACCATGTCGTTCCGCTCCGCTTCCCCGTGCACCAAGACGTCGAGCTCGAGCTCCTCTTGGTGGCGCACGGCGCGCTCAATCTCCGCTTGCATCGCGCGCTCGTAGGCGGCCCGTTCGAGCTTTCCCGCCTTGTACTCGCTGCGCGCCTTTCGGATCTCGGGCGTCTGCGGGAAGGAGCCGATCGTGGTCGTCGGAAACAGGGGGAGCCCGAGGCGCGCGGCCTGGAGCTTTCTTCGTTCGGCGTAGGGCGACGCGCGGCGAGCGCGTCCCGGAGTGAGCGTCTCGAGGGCCGCGCGCACCCTGGGGTCGTGGACCCGGGCCGAGTTTCTTCGGCTCTTTTGGGCCGCGGCGCTCGCCTCGAGCTCTTCTCGCACCGCGCCCCTCCCCTCCCGGAGCGCTCGTCCCAGGATCTCGATCTCCTCGAGCTTCTGCTCGGCGAAGGAGAGCCAGGACCGAAGCTCCGGATCGAGTTTCGTCTCACTCTGAAGATCGACCGGGACATGGAGGAGCGAACAGGACGGAGCGATCAAGAGCCGGTCGCCGAGAGCTTCGTGGATCGGCTCCAGTCGATCGAGGATCTTGTCGAGATCGGCCCGCCAGATGTTGCGTCCGCTCACGACTCCCAGGGACAGCACACGCTCGGGGCCGAGCCGCTCAAACAGTGGCGCGACCTCTCCCGGGGCACTCACAGCGTCGAGATGGATCCCGTCCACTGGGAGCGACGCCACGAGCTCCAGATTCTCCCCCAGGCGGCCGAAGTAGGTCGTGAGCAGGAGCCGGCAGCCGCTCCCGCGCAGGGCTTCATAGGCCGTCCGGTAAGCTGCCCGCCACTTGTCATCGAGTTCGGTCACGAGCGCCGGCTCGTCCACCTGGACCCAGTCGATGCCCTCTCGGGCGAGCTCTTGGAGCAGCTCCCGGTAGACGCCGAGCAGCTCCGAGAGCAGCGCGAGGCGGTCCGATCCGTCCTTCGCCTTCGCGAGCCAGAGATAGGTGACGGGGCCGATCAGGACGGGCTTCACGTGTACGTTCGCCGCCTGCGCTTCGCGGAGCTCCGCGAGCAGCCGCGAGGGGTCGAGGCGGAAGGTCGTGCGCCGAGAGAGCTCAGGGACGATGTAGTGGTAGTTCGTGTCGAACCACTTGGTCATCTCGCCGGCAGCGATGCCTGAGCCGGTTTCCCCCGCTGCCCGCCCACGGGCCAGCCGGAAATAGGCGTCGAGAGGGTGCCCTTCGTGCGGCCGCGCCCGCTGCGGCACATTGCCGAGGAGGAAGCTCCAGTCGAGCACCTGGTCGTAGAAGGAGAAGTCTCCGAGAGGCGCGAAGTCGAGCCGCCCCTGACGCTCCCAGTTCTCGCGCCGGATCTTCGCGCCCAGGGCCTCGAGCTCCGCGTGGGGGAGCGCGCCTTTCCAGTGCTTTTCGAGGGCAAACTTGAGCTCGCGCGCGCCGCCGATCCGAGGAAATCCTAAGTTGTGAGTTCGTGCCATCTGTTCTCCTTGTCTTGTTCAAGAGAACGTAATGGCCGGGACATGTGACGAATAATGGTGAATTTTCAGGGTTCCATGATAACATGTCATGGATGACCGAGCGCCTCGAACGGGTTCATTTACGTTTGCTCCGGGAGGTCGAGCAGAGCGGCTCTCTCACAGCCGCGGCCAAGCGCATGGGCCTGACCCAGTCCGCCCTGAGCCATACGGTGCGCCGCCTCGAAGATCAGCTCGGCACGGAGGTCTGGGTGCGAGAAGGCCGCGGGCTCCGCCTCACGCCGGTCGGACGTTATCTGCTCTCCGTGTCCGAGCGCCTCCTGCCTCAGTTCGCTCACGCCGAGCACATCGTCGATCAATTTGCGCGCGGAGAACGCGGCACGCTTCGAGTCGGCATGGAGTGCCACCCCTGTTACAGGTGGCTGCTCCAGATCGTGGGACCGTTCCTGCGCGCTTGGCCGGACGTCGATCTCGACGTCCGCCAGAAGTTCCAGTTCGGGGGCATCGCGGCGCTCTTCGGCCACGAGATCGACCTGCTCGTCACGCCGGACCCACTTCGGAAAAAGGGGCTCGAGTTCGTGCCCGTGTTTCCTTACGAGCATGTGCTCGTCGTGCCCGGTGACCACCCGCTCGCGAGCAAAGACTACGTCCTGCCCCCCGATCTCGCGGAAGAGACTCTCATCACCTACCCGGTCGAGCCCGAGCGCCTCGACATCTACAGCCACTTCTTCTTTCCGGCGGAGACCGCCCCGAGGCGCCAGCAGATCATCGAGACGACGGACATTCTGCTGCAAATGGTCGCGTGCGGACGCGGAGTCGCCGCTTTACCCGATTGGCTCGTCCGCGAGTATCAAGCGCAGCTCGACATCGCGCCGGTTCGCCTCGGCAGACGCGGCATCAAAAAACAACTCTTTGTCGGCGTACGGCGTGGCGAAGCCAAGGTCGACTTCCTCGCGGACTTCATTCGCCTCGCCAAGAACAACCCGCCCCCCGCGCGCCGCCCGAGAAAACCTAAAGCACGCTCTCCTCACAAGGGCGCGGCGCGCCCCGGGCGAGCTCGATGAAAGAAGCGATGTAGTCGACGCGCTCATCCGCTTCTCGGACCCCGAGGCAGATCTGTTTGAAGATGCCACCTCCGAGGCGTACAGCCACGAGTCCAAGCAGCGGCCCGTACTCTTCCACGAGCCATCTCGGCAGCGCCGCGACCCCACGCCCGCTTGCCACGAGCTGCATCAAAATGTCCGTGTTTTCGACGGTTTTTTGCGCAGCCGGCCGCTGGTTCGCGGGCGCGAGGAAATGGGTGAAGATGTCGAGACGATCCTGAGGGACCGGGTAGGTGATGAGGACTTCCTCCTTGAGCTCGCTCGCTTCGATGCAGGCGCGCCCGGCGAGCCGATGGCCCCGGCCCACAGCGAGCACTTGTTCGTAGTCGAACACACCGTGAAAGCGGAGATCAGGATGCTCCACAGGATCGGGCGTCACGAGCAGATCGACTTCGTAGCCGGAGAGCGCAGGGGCGCCTTCGAACTGAACCTTTTGTTTGACGTCGACCTCCACGTTCGGAAACCTCGCGAGAAAGGGCGCCACAACCCGAAGCAACCAGCGATAACAAGGGTGGCACTCGATGCCGATGCGCAGGGTGCCCCGACGACCGCTCGCAAACTGGCTCAGACGCTCTTCGGCGACCTCCAGTCGAGGCAGGACCTCTCGTGCCACCTGGAGCAGCTCCTCGCCTGCCTGGGTGAGGCGCAGGCTGCGCCCCTCCCGCCGCCACAGAGTCACGCCGAGCTGTCCCTCGAGCTTCTTCATCGAATGGCTGAGAGCGGACTGGGTCAGGCCGAGTCCCTCCGCCGCCGCCGTGAGGGAGCCATGCTCGGCGACCTCCCGCAGAACCACCAAATGTACCCGCTCGAGCATGTATTATGAATTCTACTCATGGATAGCTGAAAACAAAGCGATGGAGTTCATTCAAGAGGGCCGGCATCGTTCGGGGACTGCCCTCGCCGCTGCCCATGACCGCCTCCACCCCTCTGCCCCTCTCAAACTACGCGGTCCGCCTCCGAGGCCTCCGGGTCCCCTGCCATGTGGGCGTCCCCTCGGCGGAGCGGGACCGGCTCCAGGACCTCATCGTCGCCCTCGATGTCGAACATCCCGGGGAGCTCTACCCGCGCCTCGACGATCTCGAGGTCGCCACTGACTACGGCGCCCTCGCTCAGATCGTCATGGCGAGCGCCAAGGAGCGGAGCTTCGTCCTGCTCGAGACCTTCGCGCTCCTGGTCGCCGAGCGAGTGACCGCTCGTTTTCCTCGGGCGGAGCGCGTTCGCGTCGCCGTCACCAAAGCCGTCGTCCCCCTCGAACCCAAGACCGAGGAGGCAACCGTCGAGATCGTCCTTTGCGGGAGCTCATCATGAACACATCTCTCCTCGCCCGAGTCCCCGTCTGGCCGCGCCCAGCGCCCGCCTCCGAACTTCGGCTGACCTACGCCATCGCACCGCCGAGCCGGAAGCTTTTGCCTGAGCGGCGCCGCGCGATCGCCGCGGCACAGTCCGCGCGCATCGCGTCGCTCCCGATCGACGCTCTGCTCGTCTACGACGTCCAAGACGAAACCCTGCGCAACGAACGGCCGCGCCCCTTCCCATTCTCAGCCAAGATCGATCCGCTGACCTATGCGTTCGAGGAGCTCGAGCTCGGATCCCTGCCGCGGGTCGTCTATCGGGCGGTCGCCGATCAAGACGAGGGATCGCTCCTCACGTGGCTCACGCGCCTGTCCAAGCTGGGCGCAAGGGCCGTCCTCGTGGGCGCTCCATCGCGCAGCGCTCAGGCGAGGCTGACCTTGTCCGACGCTTGGGAGCTCCGCCGCACCCACGTTCCCCATCTCCCCCTCGGCGGCGTCGTGATCGCCGAACGCCATGTCGGCCTCGGCTCGGAAGATGCGCGATTGCTCATGAAGACGGAGCGCGGGTGCGGATTTTTCGTGAGCCAAACCGTGTGGTCGCCGCGCTCAATGGGAGCTCTCCTGCGCGATCTGCGGCGCGCTCATCGCGCCGCACAATCCTCTCACGGTTCCGCGCCGTCACCCCTCCCACAGATCCTCGTCACTCTGAGCCCCTGTGGCTCGAAACAGACGCTCGAGTTCCTCGAGTGGCTCGGCGTACACATCGCGCCCGAGATCCGCGCTGAGCTCCTCGCCGCGCCGGACATGCTCGCGCGCTCCGTCGAGCTGGCGATGGCGATCTACTCCGAACTGCGAGCTCTCGCGGTCGATCTGGGGCTCTCGCTCGGCTGGAACATCGAGAGCGTCTCGACCAGGAAAGAAGAGGTCGACGCCGCCGTGGAGCTCCTGCAGCGCATCGCTCAGCGAGAGGCGCGCTGACCGTCCCCCGATGTCCGGGAGCAGCAAGGTACCCGACACGCCCCTTCGCCCTCGCCACAGACGTGAGTCGTCCTTCGAGTGATGGACCAGGGCCGGACGGAGAAGAGGCGGAGGGCTCAGGGCTCAGTCGAGCGGGACGCGAGCGACGGTCGCGGTCGAAGGATAGAGATAGAAGCGGCCGTTCCAGGGGCCGCCGTTCAGAATGCCGACGATAGCCGCCTTGCCGTCGTCGGTGATGGCCATATCGAGGGCGCCCGTTCCATCTTGATGGGTGCGACCGATGATACTCTCGAGTTCGAAGCGGCCAGTCTCGCGTCCGTCGAGATCGTGGCGCATCAAGATCGGAACCGCTTCGAAGGGATGATACTCGGGATCGAGCGGATCGACGGGGACGGACCACAAAGAGAAGAGGGAACCATCGACGAGCGCCATCGCCTCGATCGCTCCGCAAAAACCGAGGGGATCCGGCTTCCAGTTCTGGTCGCGGATATCAATGAGCACAGATTCCGAGCACTCGATATGTTCAAGCGTTATCGGATCAGCGATGTAGTAGGTCGAGCCCATCAAGATGCGTTCCCCATCGCTCGCTAAGAGAGCAGCGTCGGCGTAGATCCCGGGCTTGCTAAGAGCCAAGGAGAAGAGCGAGGTTACACGTTCGGGAGTTCTCTCAAACACGTAGAAGTTAGTCCCGTAGAAGATGTCTTCATGTTGGTCCACACCATTGGCTACCTGATTCCAAACGACTCGATCCTCCCCGACATGGAGAAATGAATGTCTTTCGAGAAAGGAGTGATTGGTTTCAGGACGCTCGAAGAGGATCGTCCCGCTTGGTAGCGCAAGGACGCGCATGATTGGCCCTTCTACAAGCCAGCCGGAACTGATCTCTACGAGGCCCGTGCCACCCGGCCCTAGCCCGGCGAGCGGCATCGTCGGGTGAATTTCCCCGGCAGCAGTGAAGACCTGAAGCCAGCTCTGTGTGAGGATTAAGGTATTTCCGAATTGGTCGATGGCGAGGCTCGGATTCATCGACGGTCGGAGATAGCTTCGAGCTCCGAGCGTTCCCGCGGCCCAGTCGGTAGCACCATCTCGGAATAATCTTACGAGTACGCTATGGGGAGTAGGTACTTCGTCCAAAAGTCGTTGAATCCAGGTAACGACAACATTGCCGCACGGATCTCGGGCAAGGCGGAGGTCCGTGCGAGGATCAAGGTCTCCTGCGTATAGGGGAGCGACCCACGATTCGGACTCGCTCCGTAAACCGCGGCATCTCCCGTCCGCGCCCGGCGCTTCATGCTTCTTCGCCTCGTCCTCCGGCAGGGGCTGAAGCCCCTCCGTCGTTTGACCGTTGCAGCCCGCTCCGAGGGCGAGTGAGAAAGCGATGAGTCTTCTGTATTGCATGGGTTACTCGAAGCCGAGCCTATCGAGGAG
>NASX01000129.1 GCA_002085155.1 Sorangiineae bacterium NIC37A_2 | reverse complement strand
GTCGTCGTTCCAGCGTTCGTCCGGGGCGCCGCTCAAGTACCAGTTCGAGCCATTGTCCGCGAGGATCATGCCGTAGGTCTTCAGAGCGCGGCAGACGACCTGGGCCTCCTCCGAGTAGCTTGAGCAGTTATAACTCGCCTTCATGCGAACCCTGAGGCCCATGGGAGGTAAGTTCGGGTCCGTGCGATTGGAGGCGTAGTGAGTCGCGGGGGCGATATAAGCGCGCTGGCTGCGCGAGACCGTGAAGCGCAGAGCGTGCCGGATCTCACCTTTTTCTACGACCTCATCGTAGCGAACAAGTCCCGGGAAGATCGGCAGACCTGCTGCATCCGCGGAAGTGCAGCCTTCGGGATGTGAGTCGTTCGTGGAAAGATCCCATTCGACCCCCGAGTCAGCGCGGAAGCCATCGTCATCGGGGAAGGCTCGATAGAGCTCGTAAAGTTTACAACTCTCGAAATCCACGGCGATCGCGTGACGATCACCATCGCTGTCTGGTCCGCCTTCAATCGGCGCGTCGAGCGGGAACGGGAACGGTCCCGGATCGCTCTCGTCTCCGTAGGCCACGTAGCGAATCGGAACCCGGGGCTGATCAGGACCGACGACGACGTAAGGAATGCCGATCGGGGCTCCCTCCCAAGTCGTTCCGAAATCAGGATGCACGTGGGACTCGCGACCGATCGAGTCGACATAGGCGTCCGACAGCTCATGGACAGGTAGGTCCGAGATGTCTCGGTTCCACGCATTGTCGGCCGGGAACACCGAGCAGTTCTCGGAGTCGCCGCCCCCTCCGTTTCCTCCCGTGGAGCCATTTGCGGAGCCGCTCCCTCGTCCACCGCTCCCGGCGCGCGCCCCACCGTCGCCCGAGCGATCGTCACCGCTTCCGGAGCGCGCGCCTCCTGTGCCCGCTCGGCGTCCGCCGGTCCCTTCATCGCTCGCGTCCGTCTCTGAGCCCGAAGAGCAACCGGAGAGCCAAGCCAATAGAATCGCGAGACCGACGCCGAGTTCCCTCACCATTCTGCCATGGTACAGGTGGGTCTGGATGCGGACAATCGGTGCGCCAGGGACCCACATCCCACGACCAATACCGTCAGTGGGCTTCGGCACTCAGGAGTGAGCTGTGAGTCAAGCTGTGTGGCATGAAGGGTTGCTCTCGGAGCTCACCGCGTTCTCCGTCGTCGCGCGGCGGCGGCTCGCGGGAGGAGCGCCCGGCGAACAGCGCAGTAGCCGCCTCGGCGGCGGTCTCGAGTTCGCCGACCACCGACCTTACGTGCCGGGCGACGACATCCGCGCCCTCGACTGGAACGCCTACCGTGCCCATCGAAAGCTCTTCATCCGCCAGTTCGAAGAACAACAGGACCTGAGCATCAGCTTGCTCCTCGATTGTTCGGCTTCGATCGGCTTCGGCGACGGAGCGAAGTTCTTTGCGGCGCGCCGCCTGGCTTTGGCCCTCGCTTACTTGGGGCTTTCGGGTCTCGACTCGGTGAGCGTGCATGGGCTCTTTGCAGATCGCGTCGCCACGCTCCCGCCGCTCCGAGGCCGTGGTCGTTATGCAGCGGTGCTTGCGTTTCTCGATGCTCTGACGCCGAACGGTCCTACCGAGCTCTCGCGCGCTCTCTCGCGAGTTGCTGAGCGAAGTCGTCGCCGCTCCCTCGCTGTGCTCATCACGGATGGATACGATCCGAGAGGAATCGAACGGGCTGTCGACGTGCTGCTCGGCGCGCGCTTTGAGCCGATTTTGATCGAGCTCGAGGACGCCGGCGATCTCAGGCCGGACGCGTCGGGCGAGGTTGTGCTCGTCGATGTGGAGACGCGGGAGGAACGGGGCTTCTTGCTCACCCCGGGGGAGCTCGCGGCTCTTGTCGAGAAGGCTGAGGCTCGGAAGCAGGAGCGCGCGCGCAGGATGCGCGCGCGCGGTGTGCGCTATGCGCGGGTGAGCGTC
>NASX01000128.1 GCA_002085155.1 Sorangiineae bacterium NIC37A_2 | reverse complement strand
GGCTCGGGGGGGGGCGCGGACGGTGACGGAGTGCGAGCCGGAGACGGCTTGGTGCCAAGGAGCGCGCCTCGTCTTCTGCAATGAAGAGGGGGACGGCCTGGTCGATCCCGAGGGGGAGATCTGCGCCACACCGGAGCTCTGTGAGCGAGGGAAATTTGGTGGCGCTTGCGCTCCGCCGACCTGCGCTGCGGGAGAGTACGAGTGTTCCAACGCTGGGGGCGGCGCGCTGCGGTCGCGGAGTTGCCCGAGCTCACGCCTCGAGTGGCAGACGCTTTCAGTGTGTGAGCGGAACGCGGCCCAGTGCTCTCCGGACGCTCGGGGCTGTTTTGCGCTCGGCATGGACGCGACCGAGGTCACGCGCGGACAATACGAGGCCTTCTTGATCGAGACTTCGGAGCTCGACGACCAAGAGCGCATTGAGCTTCAGGTGAGCGCTTGCGCTTGGAATGGGAGTTTTGTTCCCGACGCCGCCTGCATGCAGCGGAGCTCCGTCTGTAAGGGAAACTGCGACGACCATCCCCAGGTGTGCGTTGATTGGTGTGACGCTCTCGCTTATTGCCAAGCTCAAGGGAAGACTTTGTGCGGCAGCCTCGGTGAGCACAAAAACGTGGGACTCGACGATGAGCGGGCTCGCGATCCGCGCGAGAGCTCCTACGCGAACGCTTGCTCGGTTTCAGTGTCGACGGAGTGCGCCCCGGCGCTTCTGACCTCGACCATTCGTGTTCAGCAGAGCTGCCAGGTACGGGGACAAGGCTACGACCATTTGCGCGGGCTCACGGGCAACGTGAGCGAATGGGAGTATGCTTGTGAGAAGTCCATGGAAGGCGCGAGCGACGAACGAGGGTATTGTTTCGCCCGAGGCGGCTCTTTTGGGGATGGTGCTCCTGAGTGCCTGAGCGCTCTCCCCCCCCCCCCCCCTCTCCGACGCAACGCCGCGTTCCCTGACGTCGGGTTTCGGTGTTGTGCGATCACGGGCCCGAGCGCTTCCCCGTTCGGCGCCGCAGGCGCGTCCAACCAGTAGAACGGCCGGCTATGCGCTCCCGACTGTTTCGATCGCCCCGGCGTTTCTTCACGGTTGGGTTTGTGTTGTCCGCGCTCTGGGCGAGTCCTTCGTTCGCCCTCGACCCAGCGCGTCTCCCGAGTCAGCTCGCTCACGATTCCTACGGGGTGCGCGACGGGATCCCCGACGGCCAGGTGCTCTCCCTTCGCCAAGCGGAGGATGGGTCGCTCTGGATCGGAACGAGCTGCTGCGTGCTCAGGTACGATGGTGAGACTTTTGAGGTTGTATCCGACGGAGTCCTCGAGACGAACGTCTTCGGGCATGTGAGGGATTTCGCGAAGGGATCGCGAGGAAGTTTGTTCTCGGCGGCAGCCGGAGGACTTCTCGAGATCCAAGAGGGCGCGATGACGCTCCGGAGTGAGGCCGAGGGCCTGAGCCATCCCTTCGTCTATTCGCTGCTCGCGCTGCCACACGGGCTTCTGGTCGGAACCGGCGGCGAAGGGCTCTTCCTTTTCGCAGAGGGCCGCTTCACGCGTCTCGAGCCAAGATCTCGCGTGCGCCTCCCAGCTCATATTCACCGCATCGTGCGGCACAAGACCGGGCCGATCTGGATCGCCGGGGACGATTCGCTTTTTCAGCTCTCCGCTGACCTTTCGGAACTCGAAGCGGTACCTCTGCCCGCCGGGCGCGGGGTGCGCTCGCTCGCGCTGACGCCGAGTGGACGTCTTCTCGTTGGCGGGACCTTCGGTGTTCTCGAGCGCAAAAACGACGGCAGGTTCGTCGAGCGCGTTCGGAACCTGCGTCCCGAGGTCATGCTCGAAGATCGAGATGGGCTCTTGTGGATCGGAACCGAATCGGGCCTCTACCGAGCGCAAAACGGGCGCCTCGAGCTCGTCCAGCGCATCTCGACGGGCGTTCGCGCGCTGCTCGAGGATGAACGGGGG
>NASX01000065.1 GCA_002085155.1 Sorangiineae bacterium NIC37A_2 | reverse complement strand
TTTTTTTCACCCACTCGCGGGAATTTTTGACAGGCGCCTCGTCCCCGGAAGGCGCACGACGAACCGTGCTCCGCCGCCCACCATGTTCTCTGCACGGATGCCGCCGCCGAGAAGTTCGACGTGACGCCGGACGAGATAGAGTCCGAGGCCGCTGCCTCCAGGCTTCGAGCTTATGCCAAATGTGCGAAAGATCTGGCCGAGTTCGCCGGCGGGAATACCAGGTCCATCATCTTCGAGGATGAGCTCCCCGAAGGTGTCCCGGCGTGAAGCTCGGATGGTGCAGACGATCTTGGAGGCGCCCGCTTGTGCCGAGTTCCGGATCAAGTTCATGGCGACGACCTTGAGATGTTCTGGATTTCCCGTCATCTCGAAGTCGAGATCCCCGGCGACTTCGAGATGCACCTTTTCCCGGAGCTGAGCCGCGCCGTCGCGGACGGCGTCTTCCACCAAGAAAACGGTCCTACTGTTGCGAGAGCGGCCTCGGAGGGTTGCGATCGTCTCCTCGAGGAGCGAAGCCTGCCTCTTCTGAGCATCTTGAGCCTCTTCGATCGCGGAGCGCGCTTCGTCGGTGAGGCTCGGTTCCCCCGCAAGATACTCCAGATTCGCCGAGAGAGCTGTTTGGTAGTTCCTCAGCTCGTGCAGAAAATGGCCGAGGGTGAGCAGCGTCGAAGTGAGCGCGGTTTGTACGCTCTCGTCTACGAGTCGGTCCACGACGCCGAGTGCCTCTTCCAGGCGAGCTTGCCGTCGGCGAGCCTCGCGTCGCGTCTTGGTGACCTGTGAATAGATCATCATCATCGCGAGCGAGGTTCCCGTGATCAGCGCCACAGGGAGCTCGGGGCGGAAGACAAAGAAGAGGACGAGCGCCGGCGCGATCATCACCGCCGACAGGAGCTTGGAGAGTCCGTAGGAGCGGGCGGGGAACGAGATGAGCATGAGGCCGTGAACCACCGCGAGCGGCAGCCCGACCTTCGAATGAGTACTGAACGCGGCGAGGACGAGCGCCGCCGAATAGAAGCTATTGTCCAAGAGCGTGCACAGCGTACCGAGCGGACCGCGACAGCGCTGGGTGAAGGCGACGATCGAAAAGACGCCGCCACAGGCGACCAAAACAACCGAGTACCAGACAGTGTCGAACCCGGAGAGCTCTGCGATCCCCGGCGCGTATGCGAGACCGAGGAAGACGAGAGAGAGCGTCACCACGACTGTGATCGTCGCGATCGGGTTCGATGCCGCGACCAATTCATCGGGGTCAGCCGATTCTTGGAACTCGCGCCACGCGTCTTCGAGCCAAGCTAAGTGCACGACCGCGGCAGCGTACTCTGGTGCGCGTCAAATTCCTAGAATCTTGAGGGATATCGCGAGAACAAACCCATCACCCCGAGATCTTCGCCCGCGCTCGGAGGAGCGCGGCTTCCTCGAGCTGACGTGCCCGTTCGCGGGTCAGGTTCAACAGAGCGCCGATGCGCTCGCTTCCCGCTTGGCCTCGATCGGCGACGTCGAGCGCGCAGCTCTCTTCCAGTTCCCAAACTTCGAGATCCGGGAAGTTCAACTTGAGCGAGCCGGTGCGCGGCGAGACGTCAAGGTACAAATGGTAGCGGCATGAAACCCACGGGCAGGGGCGTGGACCTTCGGCACAATCTGCGCGCGTGTGGGGACGAGGACCATCATTGGGCCCAAACAAGACCTCAGCGTCGTCCGACGGCTGCGGGCGCAGCGAGCGCACGTCGATCGTTCGCGCGCGCACGGCTCGCTTGCGTCGCGCCGGATGGATGCGGCCAGGTGGAGGCGCTTCCGCTTGCGCGCCGCGGGAAGACGCGGTCTCTGAAGGGATCTGTACGACCTTCCAGCGCATGCCGCTCTCCCGGTTCGAGGAGGGATCCTCGTCGAGCTGAGCGTCCGTTTCCTCAGAGGGAAGAGGACCTTCGCCGTGAACGGGCTGGGTCAAGGAAGAATGGAACGCGTCGGATGTCGGAACGAAAGAAGCAACGCTTGCCGAACGTGTCACTATGCCGACTACTATACACGGGCTTAGTCAGATCGCACGTTCACGTGAGTGGGAAAACGACAGCGTCGTTACACTGTCACACAACGGACTCCAATGGGCGCCCAGTGTGAAACCATTGAAACAATGAGAACTTCTCGCCGAAGCCCTCATGGACCTGCCCCAGTCGGATATCGGAAACAACGGCGTCGCGATCATGCGGCGCGCTCACCGCGAATCCTCGGAATCAATTCGAGAATCGTGCGCGTCGTCGAAAATGCCCACTCGGGGGGCGCCCAGACTCGGGGCTCTCGCGATAGTCGATGGCTGAGCCAGGCGCTCCGCTCGCCGAAATCGGCTCGCGGAGCCTTGTAGGAGGTCTTGGCCTTCTGGATGAAGGTGCGTCCGGGCTCTCCCGTCGCGACCCCGAACCTCAGAACTTCGTCCCAAATTCGAGGGGTGAAACGCGATGGGTCGTTCCACACGTCGCTGTCGAGGGAGGTGGGAACCTCACAACAGACATAGGAGCGCTCAGGGGGGCAGGTCTCGGGCCCATAAAGGCCCGGAACACTCGCGCGGAAGACAAGATCTTCCCGATCGAAGCTGTTGACGTAGCTTGTGCCTGTCTCTTGGCGCTTATCGATATCGAAATAGTAGAGCACCATAGGGACAGATTGGCTCGCGTGGATGATGCCGCTCGTTCCGCCGAAGAGCGGTTCAAGACGACCGAGCCCCGCGGTCCAGATCAGCTCCTCTGCGGTCAGCTTCTCCGCTCCGAGCTCAAGAGTGACGTGCTCGTGTCCGAGCCCGAGACCCGTAGGTTCGGAGCCTGTGACGATGTGCACGCCCAAGGCTTCGAGTTTGCGCGTAGCGCGCTCGGCGAACCCGAGCATGCCGCGGCTCTTTGGATAAAAGGAGCGGTGCGGGTAGAGACGCACCTGGTTTCTGTAAAAGCGCATCGGATCGTCGGAAGAGCCGCGAGCGATGCGCTCGTCGAGGGCCGTGAGCTGTTTGAGAAGATCCGCCATCTCGTTCGAGACGATCTTGATGCGGCGAAAGGTCGTGGCGTGGATGGCCTCCGGGGCGAGCTCGCTGGCCGGCACGGGGAAAACCTTCTGCAGGCATGAGTCGAGGATCGACGCAGCCGTTGGGCCGTAGCGATCGATGAGCAATTCTTTCAGGTTCTTGGGCGGTGGTCCGGCGGCGCTCGACGCCGCCGCAATGACTTCTTTCAAGATGCGCGCGCTCACCTCCTCCCCGAGCGAATCGAGGGCGGGGAGCTCGAAGCCCTCGGTTCGCTTGCCACCGAGGATCGACGCGAACACAACATCCACCGGGACGACCTCTCCGTCCATGAGGTCGAGCAGCACCGAGGTCGAGACGTCCGACTCGTTGCCGAAGAGGTGGCATCCAAAATCGAGGCAGAACCCTTCCCAAACGCGTCCGGTATTCACTCCGCCGAGTCCGCCGCGGGGTTCGACGACGGTCACTTTCCGTCCCTCTTGAGCCAGGAGGAAGGCTGCGACGATCCCCGTCATTCCACCACCGAAAACGATGCAATCTCCGCGCATGAGTCAGTCCTTACTCAGGGAAGAACGGCCAGTTTCGCCTCGTATTTAAGAGATTGGGTGCTGCGCGAGGCCTCGCGCACCTGTGAGAAGTGCTGAGAGAGCTCTCCTGGCAGGTGGGAGACGCGCGCAAAGAGCGCAGAGCGTCGGCAGTTGAGCTAAGCTCTCCGCGCCCATGAAGCCGAGCTCGCTCCTCTTTCGCTGTGACGCGACCCCGGCGACAGGACTCGGCCATTTTGCGCGCTGCCGCGACCTCGCGCGCCTGCTGAAAAAGGAGTGTCCGTCGCTCACGATGCGTTTTCTCGGGTGCTTCAATTCCTACGCGAAAGAAGAACTCGACGTTCTCGGCTTCGACCGGTTTGACGTCGAAGAGGACGCTCCCGTCGTCAGCCCTCTGCTCGCAGAGCTCGGGAGCGCTTGTGTGCTCGACAGCTATCGGCTCACCGCGAGCGACTACGAACGAGCTGAGCTCAAGCCGCTTCGGATCGTCGCGTTCGACGATTTCGGCGTCGCCGCGGAGGCTCGCATTGCCCTTGTCTTGAACGCTCGCGTGGCGGCCCAAGAGCGCTTCTCCTATCGCGCCGAGGCTCAGGCGCTCGGGACCGAGTTCTTCCTGGCCAGCCCCGAGATCTTGGCTCTCAGGGCGCGCGCTCGAGCCATTCGCGAAAGCGTGCGGAAGGTGACCGTGTTCATCGGTGGGGAGGACCTCTATGACCGAGGCGCAGTTCTCGCGAGGAGCGCGCGAGAAGTGTGTGAAAGCGCGGAGGTCATCTGGGTCGGCGGCCGACCCATTGGAGGGGGAGTGATCGCTCAGCCTCTCGGCCCCAGTCTAGCAGATGCGCTCGAGGAGAGCGATTTGGTCTTAGCCGGAGGCGGACGCCTCAAGTACGAAGCGGGCTTTTGTCTTTTGCCTGTGGCTTCGATCTCCCAGACTCCTCTCCAAGCGGAGGACACGAGAGATTTGGCCGAGCGAGGGCTGTGTGTGGATCTGGGGGCTGCTTCTTCCATTTCGGCGGCAACGCTTCGCGCTGGGCTCGAGGCACTTCGAGGACCAGAGGCGCGGCAAGCACTCAGGGCGGCGCAGGTGCGCGCGTTTCCCGAGCATGGTCCAAAGCGGCTCGTGGCTCTGGTTCGGCGGGCTCTCGGGCTCTGACGTAGCGAGCCGTCGCTTCGGGACCCAGGTGCGCCAGGACGTCGAGGATCGAGAGATGGGAGACGAATTCGCTTGTGCCAAGCTGCGCGTAGGGCCGTACGGGATAGTCCTGGTAGACAACGGCGACGCCCGCCTCCTCGAGGACCCCCTCCTCTTCGATATATGCCGCGGAGCCGCGGGCGCTCAGGTAATTTCGGCTGCCGAGGCGTTCGAGCAGCTCGAGCAAATGGGTCGAGCGTTTTCCGGACGCCATGAGCTCTGAAGCGCGCACGAAGGTCGGGCTGATCTGGAGAAGGCGGGCCATGGAGCGGATGAAGCGCTCGTTCAAATCGGCGAGCAGAGAGAGCGTCCGATCGGCGTATACGTCACGGAGGAGCGACAATACCAGCGCGCCATGAGGGTGTTTCCCGTAGGCGTGGCGGAGCACTTCGAGATGTTTTTCTCGGAACGGTTCGTCCGCGAGCCGAGTCTCGGAAATGAGCTGATGACGACAGCCGCGGGTCGGCAGCGTCAGGAAATGAGGTTCTCCGCGGAAGAGAATGCGGTTTCTGGTTTGCCAAGACGGCTTCTGGAGCTGGACGTCGTCGAGGAAAACGAAGCAGTCGACCTCGGTCATCAGGTGAAAGTACCCGGACCACGGGAGAAAAGTCGGCTGCATGATGGCGACTCTCATCGATAGAGCACCATGGTGAACTCGAAGGGCATCGAGTCGGCTTTGACCAGGTAGTCGTGGCGAAGGACGACGCGTCGGGTCAGGTTTCGTTTGATGTGATCGAAGAGCGCGAGCGGATCGCAATAGTAGAGATGAGCGTCTTGATAATCGACATAGGTCGAGAGCGCATTGAAGGCGACGGCTCGCTCGGCGCGCTCATACATGCGCGCCAAAATTCGGGTCAAGTAGCCCCAGTTATCGTCCATGCGATTATTGAAGAGGCCCGAGCTCAGGTAGACGTCCGCCCGCGGGAGATCATCTTCGAGCACGTTGGCGACGGAAAAACTCGCGCTCTTGTCGCTTTGGTGGCGCTCGCGGGCATGGGTCACGAACTCGGGCACGAGGTCGAGTCCGGTGTATCGGCCGACAAATCCTCGTTCTTCTCGGAGAAAGCTGAGCAGATCGCCGAGGCCCGCGCCGACGTCGATGACGGTCTCGTTTGGCTCTACGATCTCGGAGAGCACTCGAAAGCGGTTTCTCTGGGTCGCGGTGGAGCTCCACTGGACCGCGTGGGCGTTTGCGCCATGCTGTTTGAAAAGGGCGCGATAGTGCGCCCGAAGTTCTGCGGGGCCCGTCGTGTTCATGCGGATTTGCGCTCGGGATCGAGCCCTTCGACGTGCGAGAAGGCGAGGGGGGTCCCGCGTTCGAGGGCGACAGTGGCCTTCCGCCCGAGAACAAGGGGCAGGTACGCCGGCGAGATGCCGTGGCCGGGGCGGATGGCCCGGACGTGTTCGCGGGTCAGGAGCTCCCCCGCGGCCACGTCTTTCACCACGAAGAGGGAACGGCGATACTCAGAGATCTGCGCCTCGCGACCGTCGGCGAAATAGTGAGGAGAGCCGAGGGCCGCTTCGGCGTCCCGAACTCCCTGACACATGACGCGAAACTCCTCGGGCTCGAGGGAGAACTCGGCGTCGGGGCCGCCGTCTGCGCGCCTGAGGGTCAAGTGTTTTTCGATGACGCGAGCCCCGAGGCCCACCGACAGGACCGGAACAGTGACGCCCAGGGAGTGGTCCGAGAGTCCGGAAATGACGCCAAAGCGCGCAGCGATGTCCGGGATCGTGCGCAGGTTCATCTCGCGCGGCAAAGCGGGGTAAGCGCTCACGCAGTGGAGCACGACGACGTCGCTCGCCCCGGCTGCGCGCAAGGTCGCGAGGGCAAGCTCAATGTCGGCGATAGTGGAGGCGCCCCGCGAGATGACGACCGGTTTCCCCGTTTGGCCGATCCTCTGCAGGAGGGCGACGTCGCGAATCTCGAGGGACGCCACCTTATAGAGGGAGACGCCGAGCTCTTCGAGGAAGTCGACGGCGGTTTCGTCAAAGGGCGTCGAAAACAGCGGCAGCCCATGAGAGGCGGCGCGCTCCATGAGCTCTCTGTGCCATTCCCAAGGGGTATGGGCCTTTTGGTACAACTCGTAGAGAGTGTCGCCGTGCCAAGCCCCATCGACGCGGATGCGGAAATAGGGCTTATCCGAGTCGATGGTGAGCGTGTCCGCTGTGTAAGTTTGGAGCTTGATGGCGTCGGCGCCCGCGCGGGCGGCTTCGTCGATGAGCGCGAGCGCCCGCTGCTTGTCCTGGTTGTGGTTACCGGAGAGCTCGGCGACGACAAAAACCGGGGAGCTATCGCCGATCGAACGAGGGCCGCGGGGCGTCTGAATTGTGAAGTTTCTCATCGTCATTCCCTCACAGAAGATGAGGAGCTACGGTTTCGGCTCCTCGATTCAAAGCTGACAGGTCGGGCCGAGCGAGGAGGGTCTCGACGGCGCGCTCTGGAGAGATGCGATCGTCGATCGCAAAGAGCCCTTCAAAGAGTCGGGCGTCCTCGGCGTAGTCGAGGGTCAGGCGGAGCTCGGGGTGGCGGAAGATCTCAGGGATCGGGAGCTTCTTGGCCCTTTTTGCGTCCGCGCGACCGTAGAGCGCGAGGGTCACGTGCTCGCGCTCTGGAGCGCTCAAAGGCTCAGTCTCAACAAACGCCGAAACGCGGACGAGCTCGGGGGCGAGGCCCCGGGGCAGCTCCTCGTCGGCGAAGTAGAGGTAGTCTGAAGAGTCGTCTCGAGCCTCGAGGAGCTCCTTCGCAAGACGCTCCGAGAGCAAGGGACAGTCGCCGGTGACTCGGAAGAACCACTCGGCGCCCCGGCACACGTCATGTTCCAGGGCGAGGCGAAATCTCGCGTGTACGTCCTCGAGGGGGCCGCGCACCGTCGGAGTCCCGAGAGAGCGCGCCAGGGCCTCGAGAGGCTCATCTTCGGGGGCGTCCGAGGTCGCGAGCAGGACGCACTTCGCGAAGAGTCCGGCGCGACGGATGACGCGCTCGAGGGCGCTCATGGTCCCGAGCGGCAAGAGGGCCTTGCCGCGGAGGCGGGACGACCCAAAGCGGGCTTGGATGATGGCGGGGACAATCTCGACCATAGGAGCCAGCTCGGGCCGATCAGGCGGTCTGTTTCCAGCCAGCTCCCGAGAGCAGCGCGGAGATCTGCGCTTCGCTGAGCAGGAGATCGTCCCGATCCGACGAGTATTTGAAGTCGGCAGGAACCGGCACGCCGCGGGGCGGACCCATGCTCCAGCTCGGATACTCAGGATCGACAACCAAGAGCGGGCCGAGATCCTTCGTGCGGCGACACTCCTCGGGGGACAGGAGTGACTCGTGGAGTTTTTCGCCCGGACGGATGCCGATGACCTCGCGGGGGACGCCGGGGGCCAATGTGTCGGCGAGGGCTTCCACGCTCGCGGCGGGCAATTTCGGCAGGAAGATCTCTCCGCCGTGCATCAAAGAGAGCGCCTGGAGCACGAGATCGATGGCGCCGTTCATGTCGATCCAAAACCGCGTCATGCGACTATCGGTGATCGTGAGTTTGCCCTGTTCGCGCTGCTTGAGGAACAAGGGGATGACGCTACCCGCGCTGCCCATCACGTTCCCGTAGCGAACGACCGAGAAGCGAGTGCCGCGCTCACCGGAGTAGGAATTCGCTGCGACGAGGAGCTTCTCGAGGCAGAGCTTGCTGGCCCCGTACAGATTCGCGGGAGCGACCGCCTTGTCCGTCGAGATTCCGACGACCTTCTGGACGTTCTGCGCGAGGGCCGCCTGGATCACGTTCACGGTGCCGAGGACGTTGGTGTTGATGGCCTCAATCGGGTTATATTCGCACAGATGCACGTGTTTCATGCCAGCGGCGTGGATCAGCACGTCGACTGAGCGAAGCGCCATGTTCAGGCGGTTCACGTCACGAACATCACCCACGAAGTAGCGCAGCCGCGGGTCGTGAAACTCGCTCTGCATGGCGTGATGTTTCTGCTCGTCGCGGGAGAAGACGATGACACGCTTTGGATTCGCCTCGCTCAAGATGCGGCGAACAAAGGCTCGCCCAAAGGATCCGGTGCCGCCGGTGATGAGGATGCTTTTTCCGTCGAGGTCCGAGTGCAAATCTGTCATAGTTTTTCCTGCTTAGGCGCTGACTGAGAGGGCGCGCCCCTCAAACAAAATCTCTTCCAAGGCCGAGACGACCCGCTCGACGTCGACCGCTCGAAGTCCCGGATACATCGGGAGACTGAGCTCCTGGGACGAGAAGCGCTCCGCCTTCGGACAAGAGCCAGATCCCCGGTAGTACGGCTGCGTATGGACCGGGATGTAGTGGACCTGGCTGCCGATCCCTTTATTTTTGAGCGCTTCCATGACCTCGCCCCGGGAGCGCTTCGCCCGCGCAAAGTCGATCTGCACTGGCATGAGATGGTGAGCGCTCTGCCGGTCTGGATATTCGGGGAGAGGCGCGACGATCTCAGGGTCGAGATTTCCGAGGAGGCGCTTGTAGAGCTCGTAGATGTCGCGGCGGGCCCCGAGGAAGCGGTCGAGTTTCCGCAGCTGACTGAGGCCGAGGGCGGCTCCGAGATCGCTCAGGCGATAGTTGTAGCCGAGCTCTTCCTGTACGTAGCCGTAAAGGCCCCGAGAATCGGGGGCCGGCTCTCGCCGAAGGCCGTGTTCGCGGATGCGCCGAAGCCGGGCCTCCTGATCGCCGTCTCGGACGAAGATCGCGCCGCCTTCCGCTGTTGTGATGTGTTTCACAGGATGAAAGCTCACCGTGACCATGTCGGACAGCTCACAGGATCCGACGGGGCGACCGGCATAGCTGGCGCCGAGGGCGTGGGCCGCGTCTTCGACGAGAAAGAGGCCATGCGCTCGGGCGATCGCGCCGAGCTCTTCCATGTCGCAAGGCATCCCGGCGAAGTGGACCGCGGCGATCCCGCGCGTTTTGTCGGTGATCTTGGCGCGCACGCTCTCGGGATCGAGGTTTCCTGAAGCGTCGACGTCGGCGAAAACGACGCGGGCGCCGAGCTGCCGAGCTGCGTTGGCGGTGGCGACGAAGGTGATCGGGGACGTGATGAGCTCGTCGCCTGGGCCGAGCCCGAGGGCTTGATAAGCGGCGTGGAGCGCAGCCGTCCCGCTCGAAACAGCGACGCAGCCAGGCGCCTGCACACGCGCCGCGAGAGCGGCTTCAAACTCCGAGACCCGCGGCCCCTGCGTGAGAGGCCCCCCACGAAGGACTCGCACGACCTGCTCAATGTCCTCGTCGTCGACCACATGGCGTCCGTAGGGCAAAAAATCGCTCATGTTTTGAGCTCCTTTCTCGCGCGGGCGAGGAGCGGCCGGGCTGTGATGATGGCGCGTTCGATGGTTCGATAGAGGCGACCGGTGGCGTCCAAGGATTCCTCAAGGGTCTTCGCGTTGGCTCCCTGGCGGCGGGCGGCATCGACCTCAGCGCTCTCGAGCGCGACGACGAAAGGGACCTTGCTGACGACGCTGTTCAGCTGTTTTTCGGCGAGATCGAGGCGAGCAAGTGCGTCAGGCGACTGACTGGCCTGCTTTCGCAATCGCTCACACTTGTTGAGCTCCACTTCGGTCTGAAGGAGCGTCTTTTGGAGGCCCTCGACGAACCCAAGGATCTCTTTCTTACGCCGCTTTTGACTCGGAGGATCCACAGCGGGGAGCCGCTCACTGACCCCGGCGTCAGCCGCAAACTCGCTCAAGAACTCGCTGAGCGCCCGCTGCTGGACGCCGTCGATGCGAGCGCCGCCCTCCGTGCAGTTCACAGTAAGAACCTGGGGCGCGAGTCGCTGAGCTTCGGAGCTGAACCACATTCGATAAGTGTCAAACTGCCGCGAAGTGCGGACCGCGCCGCCGTCGTAGCCCGGAACCTCATAGAAATCCTGGACGGCATTTTCGCCCAGGCCCGCGACGGTGCGGTTTTCGGCCATGGCGCGTCGCAGAGCCTCGCTCGAGTTCTTGAAGATGCCGCGTCCGGTTTCGTCGATCTGGATCTTCGTGGAGCCGTCTGGCGCGCTCTCGACGTAATAGGAGCTCCCGGCGAGGGCGAGATCTTGGCCAACGAGGGCTATCTGTTCGCAGCCGACGAAGGCGGCGAGTGAATAGGCGAGCGTGGCCACTGAGCCGCCGCTTCGGAGCAGTCCGCGCTCGGAGACGACGGAAAGCCCGGAGCGAAAGGTCTCGGGGTTCGAGGCGAAAAATACCTTTCTTGCCGCGGGAAGTGACACCACCTCGCTGTGGCAAACTACGTCCAAAGCGAGCAGCGCTACTCCGTCCAAGAGCCCGTCATCGAGCTGGTAGCGGAGGTTCAAGGCGTCCGCGACGACAACGATGTGCGGGACGATGCCAGCTTTGCGGAGAGGCAACAGGGCGCGATTGCCGGCGATGATGAGCGCTTTGTCGGAGGCCCCCTGGAGCTTATCGATGTTCTTTTGGAGCGAGGGCCCCGGTGAGACGACGATCGCCGGAGTGCCCCGAAAGCGGCCCGCGAACGCTTCGAGTCCCTCGGCGCGTGCGAGCTCGGGAAGATTCGTGAGACAATGTTTGATCCAGGTCGCGCCCGCGACCGCGATGGTCGCGCTGTTCATGGCACGATCGCGCACGGCCGCGGCGAAGTCACGAAGCTCTTGGTCCGTGAAGCTGCTGCCCGCGATACGCTCGACCACAACGTTGTCCGGTGGCGGATCGAACTCGACGAGACGGGCCAGAGTCTCCGAGGTCGTTTGCGCCGCTCGCACCCCTTCGACCGACGGCTGGGCCGTCTTGGTCAGCGCCAGAACTCGCAGCACTCCTGCCGAGCGCAGCTCGAGCGCCCGGGCGCCGAAGGAGTCTCCGACCAACACGATCGCGTCGCGGTCCCGGTCGAAGGAGGCCGGGAGGCGTGCGGTGGAGGATGGGGCAGGTCCGCTCGGGCGCGGCTCTTCCTGAGCAGAGGCCAGCATGCGGCCAGGACTCAGCAATCGCTGTGCCACGAAGGCAGTGAGGCGTTTGTGGCTGAATTCCTGAGATTTGAGTGTGAGGAGCGCGCCGCGAGCCGACCTTCTGCGCTAGCGCGTTGACGCCGGAGGGGCCCCCGAGGTGTCGGCTCGTTGACGGCTGCACGGAGGCGCCGCCCAGCCAGAGGTTTCCATGAGCAACGTGCGCGCGTGTCTCATTCTGAGAGGAGCCCTCCGGAACCCGGGCGCCCTTGCACGGACGGGGGCAAGCCAGGAAAATCTGGGGCTGATCTCAGTGGATACGCTCCTTGGTCCCCCTCTCTTCCTCCAAAAACCGCGCATAAGATATATTATGTTAACTTTTAGAGGAGAAGGACCCCCGAGGGGGTCCCGGGTCTGTACGTCGGACCCCCGAGCCGCGGGACTCCCTTGTACGTTCGCGCCGCACATCGAACAGCCCGCCCAAGCTCGGTTCGGTCGCGATCTCGCGTGCCTGTGCCTCGTTGCGGCGTCTGTTGGTCAACGGGCACCGGCCGCGCTACGCCCGGGCGCACGCCGTCTGGCGTCTCTTCAACATCATGCATGAGCTGATTTGGGTCGGATTTTTTGCGCTCATCCTGGGCTTACTCGTCCTGGACCTCGGGGTCCTGAACCGCAAGCCCCACGCAGTGAGCGTCAAGGAGTCGCTCCTTTGGACCGCCTTCTGGGTGACCTTGGCGATGGTGTTCAATGCCTTCGTCTACTTCATCTACGAGCACGACTGGATGGGAGGACCCGCTGGTGTGAAGCACCTGAGCGGGGCTGACGCGGCGATCCAGTTCTTCACGGCCTACCTGGTCGAAGAAATGTTGAGTCTCGACAACATCTTCGTGATGTCGGCCATCATGACCAGCTTCCGCGTACCGGCCTACGCTCAGCACAGAGTGCTCTTCTGGGGCATTTTGGGCGCGATTGTGCTGCGGGGCGCGATGATTTTTGCGGGGACGGCGGCGATCCGTCAGTTCTCCTGGCTCATGTATCCGCTGGGCGCCCTGCTCGTGTTCACCGGCGGGAAGATGTTCAAGACGGACGATGATGCGGCGCCCGACGGTACCGAACACTTCGCGGTGCGCTTCGTCGGTCGACACTTTCCCGTGACGCGCGAGTTCATGGGAACGAAGTTCTTCGTGCGCGTGGACGGGAAGCTCCACATTACGCCGCTTCTGCTCGCCCTGATCGCGGTGGAATTTACGGACGTCATCTTCGCGGTCGACTCGGTCCCCGCGGTGTTCGGCGTCACCTTGGATCCGTTCATCGTGATGACGTCGAATATTTTCGCGATCCTTGGCCTTCGCTCGCTGTTCTTTGCGCTCCGCGCGCTGCTCGACAGGTTCCGCTACCTGAAGCCGACGGTGGCGATCATCCTGGTCTTCGTGGGCCTGAAGATGATCGCGGGCGAAGCCCTCGGATGGCACCCGCCCCCGCTCATTAGCCTGATGGTCATTTTTGGCCTGCTCATTCTCGGGGTCATCGCGAGTGTCGCCGCGCATTCGGAGGAGCAAGAATCTGAAGCCGACCCGGAGAAGCCCGTTCCGCTCGACCCAAGCGGCCCTCCCGAATGAGCCTCCGGGGCGCGGCCGCGGTGAGACGACCGTGGCCCGCTCTCCCGCTCAGACCCGTCGGGACGGGACACCCGCAGCGCTCCAAGCGGACGAACAGAGGACAAAGCGAAAAGGCCTCGCTCGGAGTCGAGCGAGGCCTTCTTCTTGAGACGTCGGTGCCGGAGAAGGGCTCAGCCCATCGGGAAGCCACCCATGCCACCCATGCCACCCATGCCACCCATGCCACCCATGCCGCCCATACCCCCACCGGGAGCCGCAGGGGCCGGAGGCTTCGGAAGCTCGTGGATGGTCGCCTCGGTCGTGAGCATCAGCGCTGCGACGCTGACCGCATTCTCGAAGGCGAGACGCACGACCTTGGTCGGATCGATCACGCCGGCGACCTCGAGATCCTCGTAGGTCTCCGTGCGCGCGTTGAAACCAAAGGACCCCTTCCCTTCGCGCACCTTCTCCACCACGACGGCCGGCTCGTGGCCCGCATTCGCCGCGATCTGAGCGAGGGGCGCCGTAGCTGCGCGCGCCACGAGCAGCCCACCCAGGCGCTCGTCCTCGTCCGCGTACTCGATACCTTCGATGGCTGAGAGGGCTCGCACAAGGGCCACTCCGCCACCGGGGACGAAACCTTCAGCCAGAGCCGCGCGAGTCGCAGCGAGAGCGTCTTCGACTCGGTCCTTGCGCTCTTTGAGCTCGATCTCGGAGCGGCCACCGACGCGGATCACGGCGACGCCGCCTGCGAGTTTGGCGATGCGCTCCTCGAGCTTCTCTCGGTCGTATTCGCTGTTTGTCTCCGCGGCGAGTCGGCGAAGGAGCTCGATCCGGCCCTTCACCGCCGCCGGGTCACCGCCACCGTCGACGATCGTCGTGTTTTCCTTGTCGATCACGACGCGGCGAGCGCGACCGAGGTCTTCGATGGTCGCGGACTCGACCTTGCGTCCGAGGTCCTCCATGAACGCNGTGGCGCCGGTGAGGATAGCGATATCCTTGAGCATTTCCTTNCGGCGCTCACCGAAAGCCGGGGCCTTCACCGCGGCCACCTTGAGCACACCGCGCACCCGGTTCACCACCAGCGTCGCGAGGGCNTCNCCGTCCACGTCCTCNGCGATCACGAGCAGCGGGGCTCCCGTCTGGTTGACTGCCTCGAGCGCCGGCACAAGGTCNACCATCGAGCTGAGCTTCTTTTCGTGCACGAGGACGTANGCGTCTTCGAGCTCGACCTTCATGTCCTTNTGGTCNGTCACGAAGTAGGGGCTCAAGTANCCGCGGTCGAACTGCATGCCGTCGACGACGTGAACCTCGGTCTCCATGCCCGGNGCCTGCTCGATGGTTACGACGCCGTCCTTGCCGACGCGCCCCACAGCTTCGGCGATATAGTCCGCCACCTTCTCGTCGCCGCTCGCGCTGACCAGGGCGATGTGGCGGATGTTCTCGGGGGAGCTTGCATCCTTCGACTGGCTGCGAAGGCCCTCGACAATCCGCGCCGCTGCCAGCTCGATGCCGCGCTTGAGGCCCATCGGGCTCGCTCCCGCTTCGATCAGCTTGATGCCTTCGACGAAGATCGACTGGGCCAGGACGGTCGCAGTCGTGGTGCCGTCGCCGCTCGTGTCATTGGTCTTCTCGGCGACCTCCCGTACGAGCTGGGCACCGATGTTCTGGAGCTTTTCGCTGAGCTCGATTTCCTTAGCGACGGACACGCCGTCTTTGGTGATCAAAGGAACTCCCCAGCTTTTTTCGATCGCGACGTTGCGTCCGCGCGGCCCGAGCGTCACTTTCACGGTGTCGGCAAGCAGGTTCACTCCGGCCAGCATCTTGCTGCGGGCCTCGCGTTGAAATGTAATTCCTTTGGCGCTCATTTGGGCCGCAACTTAGGCCCCCCCCTTGCAGCGTCAAGGCCGCCCCGGCGCGAAAAATGAATGGGTCCGCGGACAAGCGCCTGGAGCCAAAAGTGAAAAATCGAAAATGGGGGCTTGCATCGCCCCCCACTTGGCGATAACTAGCCGTCCCCGCTTCGACGGGGATTTCCCTCGGATTTTGGGGAATCGTCTAACGGCAGGACGCAAGATTCTGGTTCTTGTTATCTAGGTTCGAATCCTAGTTCCCCAGCCACTTCGAGCCAGACTCTGGCAGCGAAGCCCGAAGGACCCCGGTGACCAGAAGACCGGATCCAAACCTGAAAATACAACTGGCCCCATCGTCTAGCGGTTAGGACACTGGCCTCTCACGCCGGTAACACGAGTTCAAATCTCGTTGGGGTCGCAAAAGGAAGCCGGAGCTCTCAAAGGGAGCTCCGGCTTTTCTCTTTTTGGTCTGGGTCTCTTTTTTGGTCGAGGCCGCTGGGCAGCCCCGCCGGACGCCGCTCTCAGGACCCGCTGCCGCGGGCCCCGATGAAGCTCCGAGAGTTCGCGGGACGGCTCAGGCGGGGCCAGAGGCGCAAAGAGCGTCTTCCGGGGCGCACCGTTCGACCCTCGCGAGTCGCCCCGCTCAAGCGCTCTCAGGGACGCGGGCGCCTTTGCGCACGCGAATCTCCGAGCTGGCGGCGCCCGGCACGCCACATCGCTCCGTGTCGAGGACGTTCTGGCTTCCGAGCCAATTCAGTCGAGCCGCGAGCTCCGTAAGCGCGATCGGCTTGGTGATCACCTCGTCAACGACTTTGAGCTCCTCAGAAGGCTCTGGGGTCCACCCGGTGCAGATGGCAATGCGGGCGGCGGGTTCGAGGGAGCGGATACGGGTGGCGGCGCCGATCCCGTCCAAGCCCGGCATGTTGGCGTCCAGGAGAACCACGTCAAAACTGCGGTCCTCTCGGAAGCGGTCCACGGCGGCTTGTCCACTGTCCGCCTCGGTGACGTCAAAGCCGAGGCGCTCCAGGCCACGCCGCAGGGAGCGGCGCACTGTCTCTTCATCGTCGGCAATGAGAATCCGGAGGNGGCGCGGGCCCAAGGGCCGCTCGCTCGGGGAGCGGCGCGGAGTCGCGGAGTCGCGCCCCTTCGGCGGAGCAGAAGAGCGGCGCTTGGTTTCCCCGTCCCTCGCCGCGAGCTCGGGGGCGCTCGGGAGCTCTTCGCCCTCGCTCAGAGTGCGGGCGGCCAAGGCCGCATAGGCTCTGTCGACAAGGACCTGGGCCCGGTAGGGCTTCGGAACGAACTCGACGTCAGCGGCGCGGATCTCGCGCCGGAGGAGCTCTTCTTGAACGTGGCCGGAGCAGATCACAATCGGAATGCTGCGTTCGTTGGCCGCGTCGATCAGATCCTGGGTGGGGCGCCCGGGCATGATCGCGTCGCTCCAGATCAGGTCCGGCTCGGTTGTGCTGAGGCGCGTGAGCGCTTCGTCCACCGAATCTGCGAGGACGAGTTCCACTCCGAGGCGAGGCAGGATCTGGGAGAAGACGTTGCGGATCTCCCGCTGATCTTCGACGAACAGAACAAAGGGGCGCCGTGATGTAGCGGCCCGGGATCGCAAGAGGGTCGTGGTCAGTGGCTCGGAGGGAAACTCCGCTGACCCTTTGGCGCTCTCAGCATCAGCTCGTGCCGGCAAGGAGATCGTCACTCGAGTCCCGGAGCCTTTCTCGGATTCGACGGTGACCGTGCCTCCAGCTCCCTCAATGAGCCGGCGAACTGTAGTGAGGCCGAGACCGGTTCCATTCTTGCCTTTGGTCGTGAAAAAAGGTTCAAAAACGCGCTCGAGGACACGAGGCGGGATACCAGGACCGTTATCCGTAACGGTGATGCGTGCCAACTTTCCTGCGGACGATCGCCCACTTGTTACTGTTTGGTCCACGACAACGCGAATCTTCCCCTTTCCTTTGAGCGCGTCGCGGGAGTTGATGACGAGGTTCACTAGGGCGTGGGTGAGCTCCGATGGATCGACGAGAACCCTGCAGGAATCGAGGATCTCGAGCTGGAGGGAGACGGAGCCTGCCGCTGCCGTCAGTGTGGGCAAGACTCCCTCCAAGTAGGTGGAGAGGTTCGTGAGCTTTCCCGTCGACAGATTCTGTCCGCCCACAAAGAGCAATCTGCGTCCTACCGCGGCGGCCCGGGCAACCGAAGCGCGCATCTCGGCGAGCGCTTGGGAGTTTGCCCTCGACGGCGAGCGCTGGGTCCCGAGGATCTCGATGTAGCCTTCGATCTCCTGCAAGACCGAGTTGATCTCGTGAGCGAGTCCGCCCGCGATTCGGCCGAGGGTACGCTCGCGCTGGGCGGCTCGTAGTTCCTCTTGGGTGACACGATGCAGCCGGAGCGCCTCATCGCGGCGCATCTCTTCG
>NASX01000064.1 GCA_002085155.1 Sorangiineae bacterium NIC37A_2 | reverse complement strand
GTTCGGCCCGGCGGTCAGTCTTCCCCGGCGCACTCTGCTCAGAGTGCTCACGAGTGACTGATGGAGCGTTGAACGCCCCTGATTCAGTTCAAAGTGCGCGCTTGCGGCGCCTGAGCACCAGGGCGCCGAGGAGCGCCATGGATGTGAAGAGTCCACGAGGACTTTGCGCGCCCGGAGCGGTGCGGCAGCTACAGCCGCCGGACTCTCCGACGCCGGGATCGGAAGCTTGACCGCCCGTCGCGCTCACGGCGCCGCCCGCTCCCGGAACATTCATCGCGCCGCCCGCGCTCGCCTGAGCACCACCGCTCGCTCCTGGCCCGCTTGGCGCGCCGCCGCTTGCACTCGGCTGACCGCCCGCGCTCGCTCCGCCGCTCGTAGGAGCGCCGCCGGAGTTCGAAGGCGGGGCTCCGCCGCTTCCAATGGGAGCGCCGCCGCTCGCGCTGCCTCCGGTGCCCTCTTCCTCTTCTTCCGGAGGATCGTCGACGGGACCCGGATCAACAGGAACCGTGCCGGAAAAGCCCGTCTGGCCCTGACGCGTCAGCGCCAAAATCAACGTTCCGTCGCGCACGAGCACGTTGTTGGGATCGAAGTCGACGAGGTTCTCGCCGAAGGTCCAGTTCGCCTTGCTCCAGCGCGACATGTCCAGGTTGTTGAACTCGTCGGTCCACTCGTGCACGAACTGGCCGTTTTCGTAGCGCGAGTAGGAGATCCAATTCACAAACTGATACACGGGCAGAACCGACGTATCGAACTCTCCGACCCACTCGACGATGTTCGCGGCCCAGAGATTGAAGCGGAGAGACTGCGGGCTCTTCAGGTCTAGGACCTGGCCGCCTTCGACGCGCCGAACTTCTCGTCCGTTGAGCTTCCAGGCGACGTAGTCCGGGGTCCACTCGAGGACGTAGCTGTTGTAGCCGTCGGCGAGGGACCGCTTGTAGGTATGGACGGCCTCCGTCGTTTGGCGCGTGCCGGAGCCTGTGATGATGTTCGTCTGCCAGCTTGTGGCGTTGTCTTTGCCGAAGACCTCGATGTCGATCTCTTCCCAGAAGGTTCCGGCGCCTTCGGAGCCGTTTTTGTAAGTGAAGAAGGTCGATAAAATGCCGCTGCCGCGGGCCACCTGCATGCGCACTTCGATGCGCCCGTAGCGATATTGCTGCTGCGTGAGGAGCTCGCCGCCCTTGTAAGGTTTGTTCTGTGCTGCTGCGGGCAGAGCGAAGGAAGAAACGAGGGCGGCGGCTGCAAAAGCGCGCGCCGCCGCGGGACAGGGGGTTTTCGTGACTCGTTTCTTCTGCATGAAGAGCTCAGGCCGCACTACGTAAGTTATCGCGGCGGCCCTGACGGCGACGGAACCAACCGACCGCTGCCATCGAGAGCATCAGGGTGAACCCACCCCAAGCGGACTGGTTCCCGCTTCCGACGGAGCAACCGCCGCCACTGCTTTGTACCGGAGCTCCGGGGCCACCAGGCGCGTTGGCATCACCACCGGCACCGGACGGATCCGGCGTACCACCAGCTCCGGGACCAGCCGCGCCGTTCGCCTCAGCGCCCGCACCGCTCGGCGCGCCACCGACTCCAGCAGCTGCACCAGCGCCGTCGCCGCCAGCGCCCGGATCCACGGGACCCGAAGCGCCACCGGCGCCCTGAGCGGGCGCTCCACCGTCCGAAGCGGACGGGGTGCCACCAGCTCCATCGATGCCACCGGAGCCACCGCTGCCCGTGTCGGGCTCGTCGATCGGACCGGGACCCTCGGGATCCATCGGATTGGCCCCGGCGTTACCCTTCGCGTCGTCCTTGGTGAGCGAAAGGATCGCGTAGCCGTTCTTGAAGGTGACGTTCAGGGGCTCGTGGTTCGAGAGGCCCTTGGGCGAAGGCCAATCGCCGACAGCCCAGCCCTCGGGGAGCGAGTTCGACGAGAAGTCTTCGCGCCACTCGAGGGTGAACTCGCCGTCCTTGTAGGACGAATACTGGACCCAGTTGATGTACTCGTGGACCGGAAGAATCGACTCGGAGAAATTTCCGCCGAAGGTCTTGTCGCCGGGCCAAACGTTGAAGTGAAATTGCATGCCTTCTTCGGCGGCGTTGTCGCGGAAGGCGGTGGAGTCAGCGCCGGTCTCACGGCGGAGTTCTTTTCCGTCCACGAACCAGGCGACGTAATCCGGGGTCCACTCGAAGGCGTAGGTGTGGAAGCCGGTGCACCAGCCGCCTTCCGTGCCGCTCGAGTCCGTGTGGTTCGCCTCGGGGAGGCCGTAGAGGGCGTTCGTCTTCAGCTCGCAGTCGGCCCAGACCGTCTCGAGGTCGAGCTCGTTCCAGTACACGTCGGACATCTCGGAGCCGCTCTTCCAAAGGAAGAAGGAGCTGACTACGCCGTCGCCGCCCGCGAACTGCACTCGAGCTTCGAAGCGGCCGTAGGAATACGACTCACCCGTGTAAAGCTCGGCGCCGCTCGTCGCATGCGCGTTCGAGGCGGCCGAGACAGTGCCGACAGCGGCGAGCAGAGCGAGCAGGGGAGTGCGGAAGGGCGTGAGGCATTTTCGCATGATAAGAGTCTCCGAGCCTCCGAGAGCGGCTCCGCGGATGACGGGAGTTCGGCGCTACGTCGGATTCGACACTCAAGGTACGGCCCTGTCCTCCTTGAGTCTTAGCGTTTTTTGCCGAAGTAGCGTGCTCTCGGGACGGCTTTCGAGGTCCTCGGAGGCTCGCGGAGCCTCGGGTCCACTGGAAAATTCTCTCCCGGGTCGTTGCCTGATGGAGCCACTCGAAGCGCGCTTGCGCCGCGACCGGGAGTGGTTCGCTCCTCCAAGCCATGGAGATCAGGAGGAAAGGGCGAGGGAGCGCTCCTGTGAGCGCTCACCACTCCCCACGAGGCGCTAACCGCCCGAGACCGGAGGAATGAAAGCGACCGTGTCGCCCTCCCTGAGCGCGTGGTCGAAGGTCGTGAACTCCTCGTTCACCGCGGCGCGCACCCCTCGCTCACTGAAGCTCGAGGGACTCTGGTCGAGGGCTTCGATCACTGTCTCGACCGTGGGCGCGTTCGCCTCGAGGCTGATGATCTTGTCGTCGATGCCGAGCTCGTCTCGGAGTCCCGCGAAGAAAAGAACTCGAACCTTCATCGTTCTCTGACCTCTCAAGCGAGGACTTCGCGTGTTCCGGCGACACCGAGCGGAGGACGCACGGCGTAGGACAGCGCGAGAGCTTCGACGAGGACGGCGCGATAAACGGTCTCGAGCTCTGAGAGCTCGACGGAGTCGGCGTGGACATCGAGGGTCGCTTCGACGTGCTCGTGGATGAAGCGGATGATCTCCGGTTGTTCCATCGAGATCACGTCATCGGACTCGAGAGTGTCCGTGGCGTCGGAGCGATGGAGCTCTTCGTCGAGCTCGAGAAGGTCGCTTGTCGCCTGGAGCTCTTGTTCGAGGACGGGCGCGAGGTCACGACCATAGGCTCGCTCAAAGGCGAGCCAGAGGGAGAGTGAGAGAAAATAAGCGAGAGCGAGCGTCGCCTCCGTATAGGGCCGCTCGAGGAGCTCCGAGAGGCTCTCGGCGAGGGCCGGCTGGGATTCTTCGAAACGCTCGAAGGCTGCATCCAGAGCTTCGCCAGGCGCTTCTCCCTCCACGAGCTCATCGCGCACGGCCCGCAGCGTCGCCGCGCTGATCTTCGCGTACGTGGGAACTGGCCGGATGGACGACTTACGCACCCACATCTCAAACTCGAGTCTACCACCGCTGGGCGCGAGGAACAGACTCGGACGGCCGTCCAATTACTCAATCGTTTCGGCCAGCCGCCGCAAATCGGCCGCATCCACCCAGAGATCGCCGCGACCGCTCTCGATGCGACTCAGGCGCCCGCGGGTCTCCTTCACGCGCACGCGGGTCCCCTCCGGGAGCCCATCGGTGCCGCGCAGAGTGCGACCGGCTTCGTCCCGCAGCTCAGCTCGGGCACTAATCACAATCGCATCACTTTGCGAAGAGAGCGCGTAGAGCCTCCCCGCGTAAACGAGCGCTCCCGCGAGCCAAAGGGTCAGCCCGACGAGGCCGATCGCCAGCGTGCGAGGTTTTTCCTTCGTGATGAGTCGCCCGAGCCAAGCCCCGCAGAGGAGCGCCGCTCCGAGTCCGGCCACGATCGCCGGGGGCAGAGGCGGGACCTGGGCCATGAGGGGCCGGAAGATGGAATCGTCGAGGCTCCCTGTGGTGTGCTCGAGGTTCGTGCGCTGGCTGAGGAGGATCTGGGCCCGCTCGAGGCCGCTCGTGGCCTCTGGATCCGAGGGGCGGAGCTTCAGGGCTTCGGAGAATGAAGCGATCGCTTGACCCAGATCGCCGGGAGCCGCGGCGGGGCTCTCGGCGCGCTTCAGGTAAGCGAAACCGCGATTGAAGGAGAGGTCCGGATGGACGAGGCCGCGGTCCGCTGCGCCTTCGAGCAGAGAGAGACTCTCTTCGATCTTACCTGCTTCGAGGAGCTCGCCGGACTTCCCGAGAAGCTCGAGTTCCTTGGTCGTCATCGTGGGCCTCCTTTCCCCGACAAGATCGCCTTCAGTCGCCTCAGCGCTTCCTCGAGCTCGCTCTTCGACAGAGCTTCGCCGCCGTAGGCGCTCGCTTCGAGGCGGGCGAGGAGCGCCGAGAGCCAAGTCGCTTCTTCTTCAGTCCCCCCTTGCGCGACGAGCTTCTGGTGGAGCTCCGATTGGGTCAGGCCGCGGCCGTTGAAGTCGTAGCGGGCGAAGAGGACCGCTTCGATGGCGCGGCGCAGCGCGCTGGGGGTCTCCGAGGACTGGCCCTCTGCGATGAGCCTCTTGAGCTCGGAGAGGCTCTTCTCGGCCGCTCTCTTGGGCTTGGGAGCGGCGCCGCGTTTCGCGCCGACGCGGCGGGAGAGTCCTCCGAGGGCCCAGAAGAGACCCGAGCCGAGCAGCAGGAGCGGCGGGGAGCCGAGGATGATGGGCCAGGTGAGCGCGGGGATGCGCACAGGGTCGAGGGAGGTCGCGGGAGCCTTGCGCGGTCCGAGCGTCCACTCACCGAGCGCTACTGGGTCTTTCTTCTTGTCATTCGTCGACGCGGAGCCACTCGGCGTCGCGGCGGGCGGGGGAGTCTCGCGAGGCGCGACCTCGAGAACGGGCAGGCGCTTGCGGAGGACTTTGTATTTCTTCTCGCCGGGATCGTAATAAGGCAGCGTCACCTCACCGAGGTCGAGTTGGCCCGGTTGGGTGACGCGGAGTCCGACTTCGATGGTGCGCGTGCCTTTGAGCTCGCCGTTTTGAACTTCGGGCTCGCCTCGGGTCACTGGTTTCTGCCACTCCCAGCCGGAACCCTCCGGGAGCTGGACGCGGGTCGGCAGGTTCCCGGTGCCGCGGACTTGAACCGAGAGGAGCGCGTATTCGCCTTCGGTCAGGCGCGTCGGAGTGAGCTCGACGTCCATGCGGAAGCGGCCAACGTCGCCCGCAAAAAAGCCTGGCGGCTGTCCCTCTTTGGGCGCCTCGCGCACCTCAATATGGAGCGGCGCGCTCTCGACGGGATAACCGATCGGGCCCTTTTGGGGGTAGCCGCGGCCCGCGAGCACCGCGCGCATCGGTCCGATCTCAAGCTTTCCGGAGCGCAAGGGGACGAGCGCGATCTGGCGCAGCTTCGCGACCTGGAACGTCTGGCCGTCGATGGTCGCTTGGTAGCGAGGCTCTTCGAAGGAGGACTGGATCTCGCGGAAGGAGAGGAAGTCGCCGAGGGCGGGTTCGACGGGATTCGCTTCTTGGAACGCGCCGCGACTGCCGAAGGCGTAGATCGTGAGCGTAACGGTCTCACCGACGACGACCTCTTTTTTCGAGACGCGCGCGAGGAGGAAGCCGATCTGATCCGGAGCGTGCTCGGGGGTGAGCCACTCGGGGGCCTGAGGAAGTTCAAAGCGATCGGCGCGGTCGCGCAGCAGATCGAAGGGGCTGCCTCGGAAGAAATCGTCGAAGGGATCGCGCCGGGAGCGCGTCGACCGTCGCGGCGGACCGTCCTGGACCTGAATCTCGAACACCTCGCCCTCCACGCGCTTCGAGCCGACCTGGAAGCTGCCGGGGCCGATCGTGATCTTCCCGGGGCCGGTCGCCGTGATCGAGTAACTCGCGGTGACCTGGGTTTGGCTCGAGAAGGAGAAATTGTGCATCGTGATGCTGCGGGAGCTTCCGATGCTCGGGCCGCGCACCTCCGCGGGACCTCGGACGGAGAGCTTCGGTGACGTGGGCTCCGGAGAGTCACCCGTGACCGGGAGCGCAATCTGGACGCGGAAGGTCTCGCCGACGAAGACCGTGTCCGTCGAGATCGTCGTCTGCACCTCCGCTGCCTGAGCGCGCGCCGTCCCGAGGCTGAGCGTCGCGAGGCAAAGCGCGAGGCAGAGAGCGAGCGCCCGACCGAGCTTCACTTGTCCTCCATGCCCGATCGTCCGCTGCCGGCTCGTTTCTGAGCGGTGTGTTGCTGGAGTGTGGGGCTCTGCTCGAGCTGATCGAGAATACGGTCGTCCTGGGACGCGGAGGGGCGGTTCTGGGGCGGTTCGGGGGCCGGAGCGGGCTGCTCTTGGTCGCCGTTCTGCTGGTCGTTTTCGGCCTGCTTGTCGTCGCTTTTGTCGTCGCCCTTTTGGTCGTCCTTCTGCTCCTCGGGTTTCTGCTGGTCCTTCTGGTCCTCTTGGCCCGAGTCCTTCTGGTCGTCCTGTCTCTGATCTTCGGGCTTCTGGTCGTCCTTGTTTTGGTCGTCGTTTTTGTCGTCGTCGCCCTCTTGGTCGTCCTTCTGCTCCTGATCTTTTTGCTGATCTTTGTCGTCGCTTTGGTTCTGCTCGTCTTGGTCCTTCTTCTGTTCCTCTTCCTGCTTCTTCTTCTCTTCGAGCAGCTTGAGGGCGACGGCGTGGTTGTGAGCGAGGTCGCGTCCGATCGGATCGCCTTGCCCTTCCGGCAGACCCGGGGCGAGGCGAAGGCCCTTCTTGTAAGAGACGATGGCGGCGTCGTAGTTGCCCCGAAGGACCTCGACATTGCCCATCAGGTAGAAGGCGCGCGCGCGGAGCGCCGCCGACTCGGATTCCGCATCCGCGATGGGAGCGAGCACGCGCAGGGCGCAGTCGAGGTTCGGTGAGGGCGCGGCGCCGGGCGCCGCGCTCGGGGAAGCGCCAGGAACCGCACCGAGCGCAGGATCGGGCAGTCCGAGGCCAGGGAGCGCCGGATCGGCCGGCTGAGCCGGGGGATTGGCTCCCGGAGCCGGGGCTCCCGCCGGCGGCTTGGGGCCCTTCGGTTCAGCCACGAAAGCGAGACCGAGGTCGAAGCTCGCGTCGGGATAGGCGCGGCCGCGGGAGCCGATACCGATCACGCCTTCTTGGCAGGCGCCGGTCTCGAGATAGTTCGTGAGGAGCTCGGTGGCCTTGTCGTGCTCGCCCGCTTGGAGCGCGGCGATCGCCTCTTCGACGACAGGGCTCTCTCGCTCGAAGAGCTTGTCATAAGGCTGACAACCGAGGGCCAAGAGCAAGAGCGCCGCGCTCTGCATCTGCGTGCGCTTGAGGCGGCGCCGGCGCTTCTGGTCTCTGGGCGGCTCCACGATCTTCGGACGCTTCCGGTTCAAGCTGACGAACACCTCGAGCACGAGCAGGATCACGGCGAGCCCGAGCGGATATTGGAACACGTCCGCGTAAACGGTCTCGACGCGCTCAGAAAGCTCATCGGTCATGCGTTTGCGCAGAGACTCGGCCATCTCATCGATGCCGGTGTCGCCCTTTCCGGCGCGGACGAGGGTGCCGCGTCCGGCGGCGGCGATCTCTTCGAGCTGGCGCTCGCCTTCTTCGCTGAGATGGGTCGTGAGGATCTGGCCGCGGGAATCCTTTCGATAGCCGCGGCTCTGTCCGTGTTCGTCGATGTCTGGAATCGGCTCGGGGCTCTGGCCGCCGATCTGGACGACGCTCACGCCGATGCCGTCACTTTGCGCGCTGCGCGCGCTATCGACCGGGTTCCCCTCGAGATCTTCACCATCGGTGATGAGCACGATGACCTTCTCGTGATTCTTCGAGATCGGGTCGCGGAGCAGGAGCTGGCGGGCCGCTTCGATGGCCCGGGAGGTGCTTGTGCCGCCGACGGGCATGTCGTTCGGCGTGAGTCCGATGAAGAACTGGGCGATGGCGGCGCCGTCGCTCGTGAGCGGAAAGGCCATCGGCTCGCCAGCGAAGGCGATGGCGCCGAAGCGGGCGCCGGCGAGCTTCTGCACGAGGCGCTGGACCTCGATCTTCGAGCGCTCGATGCGGGATGGGGAGATGTCCCTGGCGTACATGCTCTTCGAGAAATCGAGGGCGATGACCACGTCGAGGTTCGTGCGCGGCAGGATGCGCGTGCCTTTGCCGTACTGAGGCGCGGCGGCCGCCAGGAAGGCGAGCAGAACTGCGCTGATCAGGAGGATCGCGGCCAAGGTACGGCGCACGGTGGGCCGCGCGGTCACGAGGATATGGAGCTGAGCTTTCTCGGCGAAGGCAGTCAGGGCGCGGCTATGACGGAACGCTGTCACGCCGAGCAGCGCCGCGAGAATCAGCGCGCCGAACATCCCAAAGAGCCAGATGCTTTCTGCGAATCTCATGGGAACCTCCTGAGCCAAGAGGCGAGCAAGAGCGCCTCGAGCCCGAGCAGGACGACTCCAGGCAACATGAAGAAGCGGAACAGGTCCTCGTAGGACGCGTGAGCCGCCTCGAACTGGGTCTTTTCGAGGCGATCGAGGACGTCGTGCAGACTCTCGCGCAGCTTCTGGGCGTCGTCAGCCACGTACATCTTACCGTCCGTGAGCTCGGCGAGCTTCTGGAGGAGCTCGGGGTTCGTCGGGTAAGCGACCGACTGGTACCGGGGCTGTCCGAAAAGGTCATAACCGGCGAGCTTCTTGGCGAGCTCTCCGGAGCCGATTTGGATCGGGTAGATCTGGGCTGAGATCTTGTTCGCGAGGTGCGCCGCGTATTCAGGCGCGATGGTGCCGCCTTGGTTGTCGCCGTCCGTGAGCAGGACGATGACCTTACTCTTCGCGACGCTGCGGCGGAGGCGCGCGACGGCGACGCCAAGAGCGTCACCGATGGCCGTTCCGTGAGGATCGATCAGCGTGAGCTCCATGCGCGAGACGAGCGCGTCGAGGAGCTGGTAATCGAGGGTCGGGGGAGCGACGACGTAGGCCGCGCGTCCGAACACGATGACACCGATGCGATCGGACTTGCGCCGCGAGATGAAGTCGCGGAGCACCGCCTTGGCCGCGTCGAGGCGCGTCGGGAGCACGCCGCCCGGCTTTTCACCGATGTACTGCTTCAGGTCCGCGGGCAGGTTCTCGATGGCCGCTTCCATCGAGCCCGACAAATCGAGGGCCACCACGAGATCGATGCCCTGCTCTTCGCTCACCGCGGGCTTCATGACGCTCACCGGACGCGCCAGCGCGACGATGAAGAGGCCGACTGAGACCGTCCGGATCACGCCGGGTAAGTCCTGGAGGGCGGAGCGGAGCGTCGAAGGAGCGGCTTTGAGAGCGTCGATGCTGCCGAGCAAGAGGCGCGGGGAGCGCGCCGTGCGACCGAGCGTCGAGTAGTAGAGGATCGGCGGCAACAGGATCAGCCCGAAGAGGGCGTAGGGCTCTTGCCAAGTCGCGTTCAGAAGATCGACGCCCTTCATCCCGAGCGGATAAGCGAGGCCGATCAAGGTGACGACGAGCAGAAGCAGCACCAAGAGGAGCACGCGCTTTTTCATCGCTCACCTCCGGGGCTTGGGACTTCTCCGCTCGCGACGCGAGGATCGAGGGTCGGGCTCGGGGTGGTGCGCTCGATGATGCGCCGGGTCTCGAGGGCCGCGTCTTTGCATTCGGCCTCGTCCGGCGCGCGCCGCGCGAACTTCGCGAGATCGGAGCGCTGCAGGATGTTTCGGACCTCGATTTCGAAGCGGAAGTCCGGAGCGCGCTCGCCGAGCTGGCGCAGAACTTCCCGCGTCGTCGACTCGAGCCCGTCGAAGCCGAAGCGTCCGCCGAGATACTCGCGGAGCGCGTCGGAGACGCGGTCGATGTACTCCTCGTAGCGCTGCTGCTCGAGGAGCCTCTCGCGCTCGAGCGCCGCGAGGCGCTCGAGCGCTCTCGTCCAGGGCGGGATCGGCGGGGGCGGGGGCGGAGTTTTCTTCAACTTCGGGAGCAGACGAATCATCGCCCAGGCGGCGAGCACCGCGAGCGGGAGCGCCACAAGCAGCGCCGTCGTGATGTCGCGCGCGGTGGTCCAGATCTCGAGTTGACTCCGCGGCTCGGGGGCGGGCTTCAGGGTCGCGTTCGGAATGTTCGCGGTCGGATCTTCGAGCGTGAGGACGTGGGGCGAGGTGCAGAGATGGCCGATTTGGCCGCTCGATTTCGCGATCGCGATCGGGAGCGGGGGCAGGGTGAGCTCGGCGCGACCAGGCGTATCGGTGAGCGGAATGAACGGGATGGTGACGGTGGTCTCGGCGTGCTCCGGGTCGCCTTCGACGGGCTTTCTGTCGACCTTCGGCTGAGCGAGGCTCTGCTTCGAAGGGATCACGAAACGCGCCGCCTCGACAGCCTGATACTCGGGGCTGTCGGGGTTCCATTCAAATCCACCCGGCAGGACCGTCTCGCCCTTCAGATGGCGGATCTTGACGACCAGCTCGGCTTGATGGCCCGCGGTGGCGGTGAGCGGAAACGTATCATCGAGCGCGGGCTTCTCATGTCCCGCTTGGTAAGTCTCCTCGCAGCTCATCGGGACACCTTCTTGGCGCGTCGCGCAAAGAGGTCGCGAAGCGGCCGGAAATATGGCTCGGCGGTCGAGACCGTGACGGTGTCGAGGCCGAGCTTACGGAAACCTTGGAGTTGTCTCTGGCGCGAGGCGAGCACAGAAGCCCGGATCGCTTCGCGCACCTTCTTGCTCGAGGTGTCGATGACGATGTCCTCGCCGGTCTCGAGATCTTCGAAGTGAGCGAGGCCGACGTTCGGGAGCTCGAGATCTCGCGGGTCGGTCAGGAAGATCGGAATGATGTCGTGGCGAGCGCTGGCGAGCGCGAGCGTCCGTTCATAACCCTCGGTCATGAAGTCACTGATCAGAAAAGCGATGGTTCGGCGCTTGGCGACGTGCATCAAGGTCTCGAGCCCGGGCCTGAGATCGGTGCCGCGGCGCTGGGGCTCGAGCTCCAAGATCTCGCGCAAGACGCGCATGCCGTGTTTTTTCCCCTTCTGGGGCGGGACGAGCTTCTCCACGACATCACTCGTCGCGATGAGCCCGACCCGATCGTTATGAGAGATGGCGCTGAAGGCGCAGAGAGCGGCGACTTCGGTCGCGAGGCGACGTTTGCTCATCGCCGTTGAACCAAAGAGCTCACTCTTTGACACGTCGACGATCAACATCACCGTCATCTCGCGCTCTTCGCTGAAGACCTTGATGAAGGCCTCGTTCATGCGCGCGCTGACGTTCCAGTCGATGGTGCGGACGTCGTCGCCGGCTTGGTACGGGCGAACCTCCTGGAAGGCGAGTCCTTGGCCGAGGATGGCCGATTTGTAGTTGCCTGAAAGTTGTTGTTCGTTCGCGAGACGAGACGAAGTGATCTCGATCTTGCGCAGAGCCTTCAGGATTTCCTTCGGAATCACGGGACCTCGAGGGGGCTCGAATGAAAAAGAAAGTTACGGAACTTCGACGACCTCGAAGACCCGCTTGACCACGTCTTCGTGGGTGACCTCTTCGGCTTCCGCCTCGTAGGAGAGGACCATGCGATGACGGAGGACGTCGGGGCCGATGGCCTTGACGTCTTCGGGGGTCACGTAACCCCGTCCGCGGAGGAAGGCGTGGGCTCGAGCGGCCAGATTCAGGGCGATTGAGGCGCGGGGCGAGGCGCCGTACTCGATGAGCGAAGCGAGGTCCTTGAGGCCGCGAGCTTCCGGCTCGCGAGTCGCAAACACCACGTCGACGATATAGTTCTTCACGCGGTCATCGACGTAGATATCGTAAATGACCTTGCGCGCTTCCATGAGACGCTCGGGGGTCGTCACGGGCGAGACCGTCGCCGAAGCGGGCTGCGTCATGCGCTCCATGACCTTGAGCTCTTCTTCGCGGGTCGGATAGTTAACCCGGATCATGAGCATGAAGCGGTCCATCTGTGCCTCGGGCAGCGGATAGGTTCCTTCTTGTTCGATCGGGTTCTGCGTCGCGAGGACGACGAAGGGCTCGGGGAGCTTGAAGGTTTTGTCGCCGATGGTGACCTGCTTCTCCTGCATGGCCTCGAGCAGGGCGCTCTGGACCTTGGCGGGGGCGCGGTTCACTTCGTCCGCCAGGACCAAGTTCGCGAACACGGGGCCGAGCTTGCTCTTGAACTCGCCGGTCTGCTGACTGTAGATGGTCGTGCCGACGACGTCCGCGGGCAGGAGATCCGGGGTGAACTGGATGCGCGAGAATTTCGCGGAGATGGCGTCGCAGACGGTGCGGACGGTGAGCGTCTTGGCCAAACCGGGCACGCCCTCGAGGAGGACGTGACCTCCCGCGAGGAGTCCAATCAAGATGCGCTCGACCATCAGCGTTTGTCCGACCACGACCTTCGAGATTTCTCGGGTCAGGTCGCTCACAAAGGCGCTCTCGCGAGCGACGAGTTCGTTCAATGCGCGTACGTCATGCATGGATCAGGTTCTTCCCTGGGCCGAGAGCTCGGCCCCCTTGTCGGTCCTTCTCGTTAGCGAAAGAATCGGCCGAGAAACAGCGATCTCTGCCGGAATCTTCCCGGGCGCCGCCTGCGTCGGCTAAAACAGGAGCCGAAAAGGATCGAGGTGGCATTTTTCAGCGGCACGAGCGGGTATAGCTACCCCGGATGGAAGGGGCATTTTTACCCGAAGGGGACCCGCACGGAAAAGATGCTCGAATACTACGCGGAGCGCCTCACCACGACGGAGCTGAACCACACGTTCTATCGGCTGCCCGCGCCGGGCCAGCTCGCCGCGCTCCCGAGGCGGGTGGGGCCAGGCTTTTGTTTCGCCGTGAAAGCGCCCGGCACAATCACACACCGCCGCCGCCTCAAAGAAGTCGAAGAGCCTGTGCGCGAGTTTCTCGGGATCGCGCGCGAGCTCGGCGAAAGTCTCGGCCCCCTTCTTTTTCAGCTCCCGCCCAACATGAAGGCGGACCTCGGGCGCCTCGACGCGCTCCTTTCGATCCTCAAGGAAGAAGGAGCTTCGCTCCGCTTCGCCCTCGAGTTTCGTCACGAGTCCTGGCTCACGGACGACGTCTATGAGCGCCTCCGGGACGCGGGCGTTTCACTCGTGGTCGGTGATAGCGACGAGGGGAGCGTTGAGGTTCCGTTCCTCGTCACCGGGCCCTTCCTCTACGCTCGTCTCCGCAAGACGGAACCTTATACGGAAGCTGAGCTCGACGGCTGGGCCGAGAGGTTCGCTCAGCTCGATGTGAGCGATACGTTTGTCTACTTCAAGCACGAGGTGCAGGGGCCCGCGCAGGCGCTGAGCCTGCGAGAAAAGGTGCTGAGCGGCGCCTAGAGGCCGCCGCCCGCACGTTTCGGGAGGCCTGTCCCTTCTCTGGCTCAGAGAGCTTGAGCGCGCGTTAGTGCGCGATGCGGTGGAACATCAAGATGAGCAGACAGACCCAGAGCAGGTGCACGATGCCCTGGAACATGCCCATGCGCTTCAGGGAGCGTTCGATGAGCCCGCGGTCTGGCGTCTCGGTGCGCGTGGTGCGCCAGATGGCGATCATGGCAGGCCTGAGCACGAGTGCGCTCAGCAAGACCGCCGCGAACATCAGGCCGAGAGCGATGTGGTAGTTGAGGGGGGCGATCTTGAATCCACCCATCAGGAAGATGAGTCCGACGCCGGACCACAGGGTGACCATCGAGGCGATGCCCGTGGTGCGCGCGCGGCGCACACCTTCGTCCGCGGCGAGGCGCAGCGCGGGTAGGTCGAGCTCGAGGGCCTTGCGAATGAGCCCGGTGATGCCGAGGGGGGCGCCGAGGATGACCGCGGCAGAGGCGATGTGGACGACGATGACGGCGACGCGGAGATCCATAGAGTCGCCGCTATAGACGGAATCCCTCTCGGACGCACCCGAGCGGCACCGCTCGGCCGTTCAGTATTTTTTGGACAAAAACTAGACAGGGTTTCAGTGGTCCGTTTAGAACTCTCACATGGACACACTGAACAAAGGAATCCTCATCGCCCTCCTCGACGCCGCTCAGCACGACGAAAGGGCAAGTATTCAATATCTCTCGGATCGTCTTGGCCGAACCCGAACCGAGGTGGCCCAGGCCGTCTCCGAGCTCGACCGCCGAGGCCTGGTGCGGGCGGAGACGGTTCGCCTCTCCTTCCTCGGACTGACCGAAGCCCTCGGTCTCCGCGCCCGGGCGCGCCAGAGCGCTGCTCGGAACCGCAAGGCCGCTGCCTGAGCCCCGTCTGTCTCCGTAGGCCCCTTCCATAAGAGCCCATCGCGGGAGCACCTCGCGCGAACTGGAGCGCGCGATCTTCGCCTCGCCCTCCATGACCCGGCATCGAGAGAGCCCTTCGGCTCCTTCGTGAAGATTGGGTGAGCCCTAGCGGACTGCCCGGAGCGATCCGAGCATCGTGCTCGGCGGCACGAAATCCGTGAAACGACCCGACTCGGCGCCGTCGGGGGAGAGCAGAACGACCGTCGGGAGTCCGACGACCGAGAGCTTCTGCATCACCTCGCGCACCTGAGGATCTTCATCGTTCGTGGCGTCGACTTTGACCGCGACGAAACGCTGGGACTCCTTCATGACCTCGGGATCGGAGAAGGTCTCCGCGTCGAGCTTTTTGCACGCCCCGCACCAGGTCGCCGTGAAATCGACGAGCATGGGACGCTCTTCGCGGAGAGCGAGCGCGCGCGCTTCTTCGTAGGGAACGTGGAGCCACTCGAGCGCGCGCGGCGGCGCTGAAAGCGCGGTGAGCAACGTGAAGGCGGCGAGAGTGGTGGAGCTCGCGCCGACGCTCTTCATGATCTTTTCTTTGAGGCTGGGTGAGCCGAAATCTCGGTGAACTGCGCCGCCGAGAACTCCGAGCACCATCACGGCGAGCGAGCTCCAGATCAAAGCATCGGAGCGACGGACCCAGGCGATCAGCACCGGGAACGCCATCGTGAGGTAATACAAACCGACGACGGCCATCACCATCGCGAGCACACTCTTGATGTGCAGCATCCAGGCGCCGCTCTTCGGTAAGTGGACCGCGAAGGTTCCGACCACGAAGAACGGAAGCCCGAGCCCGAGCGAGAAGGCGAGCATCGCTAGGCCTCCGCCGAACGGGCTCTGAGTTTGAGCGATCCAGGTCAGGATGCCCGTGAGGACGGGGCCGGTGCAGGGAGCGGCGATGAGTCCGCAGGCGAGGCCGAGCCCGAACGCACCGCGCGCCCCCAGAGCGTTCATGCTCGCGAGGCGATTGGTGATCGAGGAAGGGAGCGCGACCTCAAAGGCGCCGAAGAGGCTCGCCGCCATGCCGAGGAAGACCGCAGAGACGAGGAGCAGAACCCAGCGATTTTGGAGCGCGGCGCCGAAGAGACTCCCGCTGAGTCCTGCCGCCACTCCGAGGGGCGTGAACATCGCGACGATGCCGAGCACGAAGGCGGCGCTCAGGCCCGCACCTTGCCAGCGACTCTGAGCCCGGTTCGCCCCGAACACGCTGACCGTGATCGCGATCATCGGATAAACGCAGGGCGTCAGGCTGACCAAGATCCCGCCGATCAGGGCCACCAGGGCCGCTTCGAGGGGACTACGAGCGACAGCGCTCTGGAAATCAAAGGAGCTCATGAGGGATCGGGAGGTCCCGGGATCTAACGGGAACCCGGGAGGCTAACCAGCCCGCGCGACGATTTCGCGCGCCCGCTCGATTTCGCTCTTGAGCGAGAGACACTTGAGCGGGGACGCTCGTTCGAGGCGCTTCAGGAAGGCGGACATGTAACTTCGACTGGCGGCCGGATCGCCTTGCCTGGCGCAGAGCTCTCCGAGCACCCAAAGGGCATAACCTTTTTGGCTCGGGCTCTGTTCCAGCTCCTGCCGCAGCTCGGCCCAGCTCTCCGGGGCCGACCCCCGCGTCTCCCTCGGCCAGGGCCCGCTGGGCCCGGTAAATCGCCCGGTCGGCGTCCGCCCAGCGCTCCGCCTTCTTGAAGGCTTCGCGGGCATCTTCGGCGAGGCCAGCGAAGCGGAGGAGCGCGCCTAAGGTCCCGAAATGAAAGGCGCGACGCTCTTCAGGGGCGACTTTGGCCGCGATCCGGAGGTGATCGGCGGCGACCTCGATTTCTCCGAGGGCGGCCGCGGCCCGGGCCGCATCATGGCGTGCCACGTCCCCGAGGGGGCCGAGATCGATGATTTCTTCGGCTCGTTCTAGAGCGTCCCGCGTCTGGCCCATGGCCATGAGCGCGTCGTAGGACTGCTTGAGGAGCAGTGCGCGCAGCTCTTCGTCGTCTTCTTCCGCGCGATCGAGGGCCCGCAGGCCCAGCAGGGCAAACTCTTCCTTCTCGGCTGCTGAACGGGCGTCCAGCGCCTTCTTCAACCAGGCTTCCGGAGGGCGCTCGAGCGCTCGATGCAAGGGGCGTGGTCGCGCGCCCATCTCCTCTCCAGGTTCGTCTGTTTCGCGCACGTTCAAAATGGTAGCAAGCGGCGTCAGCGGGTCCAAAAAATGCGCGCCCGCTGACATTTGGGTCCGACTGTAATTCCTCTCTGACCGGAATCCTGATGATTTTGACTCGCCTTTCTCTTCCTCGCTTCGTCCTCGGGACGATCGGACTCGGCCTCGGGGTCCTGGCCCTCGGCTGCGGCCGGCCTGCGACGGAGGAGGAGTGCCTAGAAATCCTCCGCAAGTCGGCGGAGCTCGAGCTCTTGGCTCGGCTCGACAATGATCGGGCCGCCGTCGACAAGGAGCTCGAGGCGATCGAAAACGCGATGCGGCCCGCGATGATGGAGCGTTGTGTGGGCAAGCGAATCTCCGAAGGTGCGCTCAAGTGCGTGCGGAGCGCGACGACCGCCGACGAGATCATCTCCGTATGTCTGCGCTGAGGTTCCGTCCGCTGGGACGCGCTCCGCTCGGGGCCCTTGTCCTCTTGTCGCTCGTCGGGTGTTCCCCTCTGATCGACGAGCGCCGCTGCATCGAGCTGCTCGATCACTACACGGACCGCCTCATCGACCAGGCGCGCCCGGGAGCCTCGAACGGCGAACGAGCCAAGCTGAAATCTCTCGCCCGGGAGAAGGCCCGCCTCGATCCGGAGTTCCGCGCCTGTCCCCAGCGCGTCACCGAGGCCGCCTTTGAGTGCGCCTCCCGCGCGGCGACGAGTGACGAGATCGAGCGCTGTCTCCTCTGATCGGCACGAACGAGCGCGGCGGTGCGACGTCGCGACTGGCCGCGTGGACTGCCCGAAACGGACTGTCAGGACTTCATGAAGTCTCCGAGAGGAACGCCTGCTGACCCAAGAGACTTCACAGCGATAGAGAAGTGTCAGGGCCGCTCTGAAGGTGGGCTCGTGGCGCGTGCCGTGAGCCTCGATTGCGCTCTCACTGTCTCTGGAGGCCCCGGTCCATCACATCCTCCGTCGCTCGGACGAGCCTTCGAGTGAGCCCACCGCCTCACCTGCACCCCCATGGGGCCCGAGTTCACTCTCGATGCACATTCACCCTCGATGCACACGAGGAAAGAAAAGGGCCGAGGTCGCTCTAAGTAGGCGGACACCCCCTCAACTTGGGGAGTGCTCTGGGCGTTAAGGTGAAGTAGTCTAGCCCTCGGTCACGTGACC
>NASX01000020.1 GCA_002085155.1 Sorangiineae bacterium NIC37A_2 | reverse complement strand
GCGTCGAGAGCGACACCAAGATGAAGGAGCTCGCAGATCGAGTTCTCCGCGGCCGCCTCAGCGTACGTCAGACCGAAGACCTGGTGCGTCAGGCCAAAGGCTGCGCGTCCGGAAAGAAGGACGCAAAGGGCGGCAAACAGAAGTCTCCCGGCATCCGCGATCTCGAGAAGCGCCTAGAACAGCGCCTCGGCACCCGCTGCGAAGTCCAGGACAAAGACGGAACCGGAACGTTAGTCATCAAGTACTCGAGCCTCGACGAACTCGACCGGATCCTCGAAGTCATTCTCTGAGCTCTTCTTTTCTGGCCCCGGCCCGCCTGCCCACGCCAGAGCCCAAAAGAGCCTTCAGCCGCCCTCGCCTCCGCGAACGCTCTCCTCAAGAGCTCACTTGCGAGAAATCACTTCCCTGACAGAGCGGCCTTCGCCTGTTTCCCGAAAGGCGTCTCGGGCCCCAGCTCGACCGCGCGCGTGAGCGCCTTCTTGCCCTCGGCGGCCTTCCCCTGCGCGACGAGGTGCTTGCCCAGGTAAAAATAGCCCATCGGATCTTCCGGCGACTCCGTCGTCGCCCGGCGGAAGTCCGCCTCCGCTCCGCTCAGATCCTTGGTCCCCAGCTTGCAGCGGCCGCGCCGCACCAGGAGCTCCGCGGAGCTCTTCTCCGAGAGGGCTCGATCGAAGAGCTGCACGCAGCTCGGAAAATCCTTGAGCACTCCGTAGAGCTCACTCACCGCGATCAAGAGATCCGCGTCCTTGAGCGCGTCGCTCGAGATCTTCTTCAGCTCAGCTGTGGCCGCGTCGTTCTTCTCGTGGAGCGTCAGGACGCCCGCGTAGTAATACCGGAGCCAGCCGTCGCCCGAGCGCGCGGCGAGCGCCGTCTCAAAAGCCCTCTCCGCTTCATCGGAGCCGAGCGCTCCGAGCGCGAGAGCGCGATTGGCGAGAAGACCCGGATCCTTCGGCGCATTTTTCAGCCCGGCGTCCGCGACGGCGAGCGCCTGCTCCGCGCTGTCCTGTTCNAGGAGCAGCGCNGAGAGATTCTGGCTCGCTTCGAGNAGCGCNCCGTCGAGCTCGAGCGCGCGCTCATAAGCGGCCTTCGCNGCCTCCGTCTCGCCGAGACCTTCCAGCGCGACGCCATGATAATAAGCAGCCTGAGGATCGTTCGGCTTGTCCTGACGGGCCTCGGCGAGGATTTGACTGGCTTCTTCGAACTTGCGCGCTGTGAGTAGGTCGCGCCCCTGCTTCACCTTCTCCGAGGACGCAGGCGCGACCGCGGGACCACTCGCGCTCGAAGCGGGCTCCGGCTCGCGAGGTTCCGACTTCGCTCCTCCACAGCCGGCGAGCGCTCCCAGCACCAAAACCAAAACCGCACGCGAGCTCCGCCGTCCTAACATCGTCTTCATGGCAAACGGCTCATAGCCCGACTTGCCGAAGCGAGGAAGTTCCCCCCGCCTCGGCCCGAAGAACCCGAGTCCCAAGGACTCAAGACGCCGCCGGGCGCGTCGCGGCGATTTCGAGCTGCTCATGGAGCTCGGCCAACTTCGCCTCGTCCGAAATTTTTCCGCCTTCGTGGTCGGTCACATAAAAGACGTCGGCGACCGCGTTGCCTTCGGTGTTGATCTTCGCAAGGGCAATCTCGACGCCCTGTTCCGTGAGCGTCTGCGCCAGGCGGTGGAGCAAGCCGAGCCGATCTTGGGCGATGACCTCGATGATGGTGTGAGAGGAGGCGGAATGATTGTCGATGGTGATCGCTGTCTGGACACCGGGAGCCGGACGATCGCTCACTCGGCTCTGTTCGCGGCTCTCGAGCAGCTCGCTCGGACTCAGCTCGCCAGCGAGCAGCTTCTCCAGATCGGCCTCAACGCGCTTCAAGGTGCGCTCGATGGCCGCGAGACTGTCGCCGAGCCGAACCCAAAAAGTATCGAGAACGCAGCGGCGACCGTGCTGATCGGTCCAGCCGTAGAGCTGAGCGCCGATCACCTTGATGCGATTGGCGGCGAGGGCCGCCGTGATGGTCGCGAGCGTACCCGGACGATCTTCGGTGACAAAGCCGACCTCGATGTAAGGATCGTCGCGCGTGAGGAGCCCGACCATGAAGCGACGGGTCTGCGATTGACGAGCAAAGCGGCAGTGTTTGACGATGCCCGCGGGCTCGTTCGCATAGATGTACCGCTCAGGTACGACGCGGAGGAAATGGTCCAAGAAGGCCTTTTCGCCTTCGTCGGGACAAAGGGCGCGGGCGGCGTCCCGGAGTCCTTCGGCGCGCGACTGAGAGCGGCTCGGCTGCCCTTCGAAGGCGACGAGCGTGCGCCCGTAAAGCTCAGCGAGCATGCGATCTTTCCAGCTGGTGAGCGCGGTCGGGCTCGTGGTCGAGACGTCACAGATGGTGAGCAGGTAGAGCTCACGGAGCCCTTCGGTGCCGTGCACGTCGTTCGCGAAGTCTTCGATGGTCTTCGGATCGTCGAGGTCACGCCGCGAAGCGACGTGGTACATGCGGAGGTGCTGCTGCACGAGGTGTTGGATCTCGACGATGTCGTGCGCCTGAACCCCGAGGCGCTCAAGGATGATCCCGGCGAGCTCCGCGCCGCGCTCCGAATGCGCTTTGCCTCCGACGTCCTTGCCGATGTCATGGAGCAGCGCGGCCATGAAGACCACGTGCGGCCGGGCCATTTCGACGGCGAGCCGCGAGGCGAGCGGGTGTTCGCGAGTGAGCTCACCACGAGCCAGCGCGCGCATCCGATCGACAGCCGCGATCGAGTGCACGTCGACGGTGTAGACGTGATAGATGTCGTGGTGCACGCGCCCGACCACCGGCGCAAACTCCGGAATCATCGCGAGCAGGAGGCCGACCTCGTGGAGCTCGGTGAGCAGGGAGTTCTTCTTGAACTTGACGCTGCGCGCCGAGCGCACGAGGCGCCGGAACAGGCGCGCCGCCTCTTCGCTCTCCCGAAGCCGCTCACAGAAGTCCTCGTTCTGGGTGACGCGGGCGACGGCGTCCCGAGATCCGGGGGTCACGCCCATGTCGCGGTGCACCGCCTCCCAATAGAGCCGGAGCGCAAGGGTCGGATCGGCGTGGAGCTGGTGCGGATCTTCGAGGCCGACCGCGTCTCCCACCGAGATGAGCCCGTTGCCGAGGCTGACCTCTCGGCGACGTCCTTCCGGCGGAACCGCGCGGCGGAGCAGCGTATCGTGGAGGTTCGCGATCACGCGCGCATGGCGATAATACTCGCTCATCATGCGCTCACAGGCGGGGCCTCCCGTCCCGTAGCCCATGCGCTGCGCCACGAGCTCCTGTTGTTCGAAGCCGAGGCGGTCCGTACGACGGCGCGAGTTATAATGGAGCACGTTGCGCACGCGCATCAAAAACGCGCGCGCGTCCTCGAGCTGCTCGTGTTCCCGCGGCAAGAGCACGCCGATATTGACCAGCGCCTTGAGGCTCTTTACGCGCCAGCGCGAGAACGCGGTCCACTGGACCACGTCGAGATCGCGCGTCCCCCCTTGGCCATTTTTGATGTCCGGCTCGAGCAAGTAAACGGAGTCACCGAACCGGAGCCAGCGCTCGTTCGACTGGTGCTCGAGCATGGCGAGGAAGTTTCGGATCTGCGCGGGAGCGAAGATGGTGCTGAAGGCCTGGGCCTGAAGTTTGTTACTGGCCTCAGGGTCGCCGACGATGTGCCGCCAGTCGAGCAGCGTCGTGGCCGTGGCCATGTCCGTGCGAGCCAGGTTGATGGTCTCGCTGGCGGTGATGACTTGATGACCGACCTGGAGCCCCGCGTCCCAGAGCGGGTAGAGCAGCGCCTCCGCGATCGGAGCGGCTTTTTTCGGCGTTTGACAGAGCAAGCGCACATCGAGATCGGAGCGAAACCCGAGGCCGCCGCGACCGTAACTGCCGACCGCCGCGAGCGCGAGACCTCCGAAGAGCTTCTCGTCGCCGTGTTTGGCGCGAACGGCGCAGAACAAAGAGCTCAGCAGCCCATCGAACACTCGCGCCCACTGTTCGCTCGCGGGATTCCCCGCTTCGCTCCGCCCTGCTTCGATCAAAGCGCCCACGGTTTCGGTGTGGCGCTTGAGGTAGATCTTGATCTCGCTCGCGAGGGTCGGAGACGATGGCTGAATATCCAGAGAAGCAGCGGAGGGCTGGGAGGCGACTTCGATCATCGGAGCTTTCGGAGCGGAAGCGCGGCCCATTTCCGGTTCTAACGGCCCGCTCCAAGGGGCTCTATAGCGTGATTTGCGCGGCGCTTCTAAAGTCGCCGCGCAAAAAGGCGCGCCCCGGCGCCGAGCAAAGCTCCCCACGCGCGCCGCCGGGACCCGGGTGGCGCAGCGCCCCCGGCTGACCCAGGAAGTGAGGTCGGCGTTCAGAGGCGCCCACCCCCTCAGGCCCTGGACGAACACCCTGTGGTCATTTTGCCAATTGGAAGGGGAATTTTCGCTCACTGGTGACAAAAAAGTCACCCGGATCCCCTCTCGCGCTCATCTGGGCCGAGGGCCTCGGGGCGGCGCGTGCTATGGTTACCGTTAACCATGCTGGAACGCAGGACTTTCTTGGCACAAGTCGCCGCCTTGGGTCTTCCTCTCCTCTGGCCCGAGGAGGCCGACGCGAGCGCCCTCACTGGACTCACCCTCGCCGAGCTCGTAGGCCGGAGTGATCGGGTGGCCGTCTGCGAACCGGTTGCCAGCGAATGCATGTGGGCGGAGGTGGCCGGCACCAAGCGCATCGTGACGCTCACGCGCCTGCTCGAGGTCGAAAAGCTGACAGGCGGCTCGAGCCCCTCCGAGCACATCACGATGACGCTCGGCGGTCGCGTGGGAGATCTTGGTCAGAAGGTTCATGGCGAGGCTGTCCTGCCGCCGGGAGTTCCAGTGGTAGTGTTCTTGGGACGAGACCAAGCGGGTCACGGCATCGGCTTCCATCGCCGCGTGATCGGCATGGCTCAGGGTTCCTACGAGGTCGACGGCACCGATCGCGCGCGTCCTCTTCGCCCGAATCGAAACCTGCCTCATCTCATCCGGCGCCCCGGCGTCGGCCCCCTGGCTGTCGATGAGCTCGCTGGAAAGAGCCTGAGCGAGAGCGCGAGACTCATCCGAGGGGCCGCCCGATGACGAAAAAATCCCTCGCGCAGGGCCTTCGGTCCCTGACGTTCGCGCTCCTGTGGAGCGAGCAGAGCTTCGCTTATTGTCGCACGACGACCTGTGAGCCGAGCTGGAGCTGCGCGCAGCATCCGGAGGACTGCTGCATCCGTGATGACAATGGCTGCGACACCAACGGCAAGCCGATCGCCTGGCCGAGCTCCTGCGTCTCCTTCGCGGTCCAGAAAGACGGCTCTCTCAAGCGCCATATCAGCGCCGACGATCTCACAGCGCTCATCGAAGAGGCCTTCGCCGCCTGGACGAGCTCGACCTGCAGCGACGGCTCGACGCCTTCTCTGCGTGTCGAGAACTACGGCATGGCTGAGTGCGGAGTGAGCGAATACAACCGCTGCACCGGCAACGCGAACATCTGGATGTTCCGGGACCGAAACTGGACCGGGAGCGACGCGGGCGGGAGCGGCAGTGGCTTTGATTCGTCGGCTCTCGCGGTCACGACCGTGAACTTCTCGGTCCAATCGGGCCTGCTCTACGACGCAGACGTGGAGCTGAACTCGGATCAGGCCCATTTTACCCTGCCGAATCAGGCCCCGATCATCGATCTCAAGTCCATCATCACCCACGAAGCCGGGCATTTCCTCGGCTTCGATCACTCTCCGAACGAGGACGCGACCATGTACTTCGCCTACCAGCCCGGAGAGACCCACGCGCGCACCCTGGAGCCCGACGACCAAGCAGCCATCTGCGCCGCGTACCCCCGAGACCGGGAGCTCCCGGGCGGAGAGAGTTGTGAGCCGCGGCGCGGCTACTCGGCGGAGTGCCACCCCGAAGACGACGACATCAAAGACGCCTGTAACGGCGTGGGCTCCGGCGCTGGCTGCCAAACCGCGACCGGCGGGCCGGGCGCTCCTTCGGGTCTCGGGCTGCTGCTCGGTCTCGCCGGGATTTTCGGTCTCAGTGGTCGGCTGATCCGGCGCCGGGTCTAAGGGCGTCCCCGGGGGGCGAGCACCCGGAACCCCGAGTGCTCGCTTTGACGCCTCGAGCTCTGGCTTCAGGCGACGGGGGCCTGAGGACGAAGGCCGGCGGCCTCGATGAGCGAGGTGTCGTCGGTGACGTCCGGATTCGGCGTGGTGAGCAGTCGGTCTCCGTAGAAGATGCTGTTCGCACCTGCGTAGAGACAGAAGAGCTGTGCCTCACGGGTGAGCTCTGTGCGTCCCGCGCTCAGGCGCACCTTCGAGCGCGGCATCATGAGCCGAGCCAAAGCCACCATGCGCACGAGATCCGTCGGATCGATCGGCGGCAAGCTCTCGAGCGGCGTTCCCGGAACTCGGACGAGCGCGTTCACCGGAACGCTCTCCGGATGCGGATCCAGGTTCGCGAGCTCGCGGAGCATCGCACAGCGGTCATTCGGCCCTTCCCCCATGCCGATGATGCCACCTGAGCAGACGGTGATGCCCGCTTCACGCACATTCTTGAGCGTACGAAGGCGATCTTCGAACTCGCGGGTGCGGATGATCGAACGGTAGAAATCAGGGCTCGTGTCGAGATTGTGGTTGTAGGCGTCGAGCCCCGCTTCCTTGAGCCGGCGCGCCTGCTCCTCGGTGAGCATGCCGAGCGTGACACAAGCCTCGAGACCGAGTCCCTTCACCCCGCGCACCATCTCGAGCACGCGATCGAACGCCGGACCGTCTTTCACCTGACGCCAAGCCGCGCCCATGCAGAAGCGCGTCGCGCCGGCATCTTTGGCTCGGCCGGCCGCCTCGAGCACCTCATCGACGTTGAGCATCTTCTCGCCCGGGACCGCCTGATGATGGGAAGACTGAGGACAATAGGCACAGTCTTCGGGACAGCCGCCCGTCTTGACGCTGAGGAGCGTGCAGAGCTGGACCTCGTCTCGGGGGTGATAACGGAGGTGCACCGCGCGAGCGCGGTCCACGAGCTCGAAGAGCGGCAGATCATAAAGAGCGCGCGCCTCTTCGAGGGTCCAATCGTGCCGGATGACGCCGCCTTCGGCGGGCGATCCTGGATTCAGGGGGGCGTTCATGGGGCCCGGGTCTTAGCCGGAGAGGGCTGCCTTGGCCACCTCGGCGCTGATGATCCGGCGCCCGGCGAGCTGGCGAATCGCCATCTCGAAGGTTTGCATGCCGTACATATCGGCGCCCCCGGTCATCAGCTCCTTCAGGGAGGGGTTCCCCTGGGGCCTGCGGATCGACTCTTTCACTGAGCCTGTCGCGATGAGCACCTCGGCGGCGAGGGCGACCCCCTTCCCCTCGGCCCGGGGGAGCAGGCGCTGGGCGATGATGCCCTGGAGGGCGTCGCCGAGTCGCTCTCGAACGTCCGAGCCTTGTTCCTCCATGAGGGACATGACGCGGTTCATGGTGCGCGCGACGTCTGGAGTGTGCAGAGTCGAGAGCACGAGGTGGCCCGTCTCCGCCGCCTCGAGAGCGATCTTCATCGTCTCCTGATCGCGGATCTCGCCGACGTGGATCACGTCCGGATCTTGGCGCAGGGCCGCGCGAAGTGCGCTCGCGAAGCTCTTCGTGTCGTGGCCGACCTCCCTTTGACTCACCGAGCACTTCTGATCGCGGTGCACGAACTCGATCGGATCTTCGATGGTCACGATGTGCCGCGACAGGTTCTGGTTCATATAGCCGATCATGGCCGCGAGCGTGCTGCTCTTGCCGTTTCCGGCCGCGCCCACGCAGAGCACCATGCCGCGCTCTTTTTCAGCCAGCATCTTGCAGACCTGGGGCGCGCCGAGCTCTTCCAGCGTCGGCACTTGGTCTGGCACCACGCGCATCACGATCGCCAGGCTCGAACGCTGGCGATAGATGTTGACGCGGAAGCGACCGAGGCCCGGGACTTCGTAGGAGGTGTCGTACTCTTTGAGAGTGCGCAGGTTATCGAGGACGGCTTGATCGTAGATGAGGTGGCGAGCGCAGGCCTCGGTGTTCTCGGGGGTGAGCGGATCGAGGCGGAAGAAGATCAGATCGGAGCGGACGCGTGCGCCCGGCGGTTGACCGACCTTGAGGTGCACATCCCTGGCCCCAGCGACAACTGCCTTCTGGAGGAGCTGCTGAAAGTAGGCCTCCGTCAGGTAAGGGTTGCGCAGAGAACCAAGGTTCAACTCGCCATCATCCATAGTCGCACCGCTTGTTTTTGTTTACCGAAGCGCCGACCGAAAGTCCTGAGGGCGCTCCCTCCCCTTACGGCACCGCCCTCGCCCGATGAAGGAGTGCTCCCTCGCCGAACGCCGCACCGCCACCTCATTCAGCGCCCGGACCGCAAATTTCGCGCCCTCTCGGAGCCCCCCGGACGCCCTCTGCGGACCGCCCGCTGTCGGCTCCGGAGCCCCTAGCCGCCCTTCGGTCTCCAGGAATCAGACGCGACGACCCCGTCTTCGATGCGAATGACCCGGTCGCAGCGCTCGGCCATCCGCGGATCGTGGGTGACGATCAGGAAGGTCGTCCCGAGCTCGGCGTTGAACCTGCGCATCAAGCTGAACACGCTGTCCGCCGTTTTCGAGTCGAGGTTCCCCGTCGGTTCGTCCGCGAGAATGATCGCCGGGTGGTGGATGAGAGCGCGAGCGATCGCGACGCGCTGCTGTTGTCCGCCTGAGAGCTCGTCGGCGCGCACGTGGGCCTTCTCCTCGAGTCCGACGTGGGCCAAGGCTTCTTTCGCCGCCTTTTCGGCGACCTCCCGATCCCGGAGTCCACTCAGCCAGAGAGGCATGAGGACGTTTTCGGTCACGGTGAGCGCGCTGATCAGATGATGGAACTGAAAGATGAAGCCGAGGGTGCGCCCGCGCAGAGTCGTGAGCTCTTCCTCCGAGAGGTCTTCGGTCTTCTTCCCTTGGACGAGCACGCTGCCCGAGGTCGGCCGATCCAAGAGCCCAATTTGGTTCAGGAGCGTGCTCTTCCCGGAGCCGGAAGGGCCAATGATGGCGGTGAACTCACCGGACCCAAAAGACAGGTTGATGCCGTGGAGGACCTCGGTCTTGATCTTGTCCCCGTAGCTCTTGCGCAGATCGCGCAGCTCGAGGAGCGGCGGCGAAGTGTCTTCGACCTCAGGCATGGCGAATCGCCTCCACCGGATCGAGTCGGGCCGCGCGCCGCGCCGGAAGCGCCGCCGCGAGCATACCAGTGATCGTCGCCGCACCGGCCGCGGCGAGGAAGAGGTTCGGGGTGAGGTCGACCGGGAACGTCGGCGACCCGTCGGGCGCCTTGGCGATGCGCGCGAACATGCTCGCGAGCCCTGAGCCCATGAAGGCCCCCACGATCGAACCCGAGAGGCCGATCACCGCTCCTTGCATGACGAAGAGCATGAAGATCGTGGAACGTTTGATGCCCATGGCGCGCAAGATGCCGATCTCGCGCGTACGCTGAACGACGGAGACCACGAGCACCGAAGCGATACCCATGGCAACGGCGAGGAAGACGAAGAACTGGATCGTGTAGCTGGAGCTCGATTGGCTCTTGAGCGCGACGAGGAGCTGTTGATTCGTCTTCATCCAGGAGTCGACGAGCAGCCCGGTCTGCGCCTCCATGCGCTGAGCGATCTTCTCAGCGTCGAAGATCTTGTGCACGCGGATGAAAAAAATGTTCGCGCCCCCAGGCAGAGCCAGCAGCGATTGCGCCCCGCGCAAGCTCAGGATCGCCCAGCGTTGATTGACCTGTTGGCTGCCGAGATCGAAGAGGCCCGCGACGGTGACGAGGGTCTCCGAAGCTGTCTGGGTGCGCAAGCGAACCTGATCCCCGACGCCGATCCCGAGATCTCGAGCGAGCTCGACGCCGATCAAGACCTCCGAGCCGCTCGGCTCATGACGACCGGCGACGACGCGCGAGCGCACGTCGATGACGCGATTGAACTCATCAGGATCGAAGCCGTAGACGATCACGGGTCGCTCAGCGCTGCCGCGAAGGGCCGAGGCGTTGCCCGAAACTCCCGCGGCCACCTCGACGACCCCCGGGTCACGCCGCAGCCGATTGCTCGTGCTCTGCCAGCCTTCGATCGAGAGGAACCGCTGCTCCGGCTGTTCGATGCGGCGCATGAGGCCCGGTCCCTCGAGCTGAGGCCGAGCGACCTCTTCGGCGGGCTGCACGGTGATGTGCGCTTGGCTACCGAGAGTCTGACGGATCAGGCTCCCCTGGAGGCCGCTGATGAGCGCGGAGAGGAAGATCATGACCGAGACCCCGACCGCGACGGCCGAGATCGTGAGAAGGGACTGGGCGCGGTATTCCTTTAGGAACTTGAGCGCCAAAAACCAGGCAAGGTCCATGGTTATCCCCGCGGCGCGACCACGTCACCCCGCATCGCCTCCCCAGGCGCGACCGTCCCCGGTGGCGCCACGACGACGAGGTCTTCGGGCGAAAGTCCCTCGCGAATCTCGACGAACTCTTCTCCGAGCAGGCCGAGAGAGACAGGGCGCTTCTCGGCGCGGCCTCCTTGGAAGACGAGGACGTGGGGCTCCCTCTTCTCCGCGAGAACACTTTGACGAGGAACCGTGAGAGTCTGTTCTTTCTCAGCAACAGTGATCTCGACGGAGATGGTCATATTGTGGCGGAGGAACTCCGGAGGATTCGCGACCACGAGGCGGACCTCCACGGTGCCGCGGGAAGCGTCGATGGCGGGCGCAATATAGGCGACCTTTGCCTCGAACTTGTCGTTCGGAAAAGCCTCCGCGGATGCGATCGCCGTTTGACCCACGGCGAGCAGCGCGAGGCTCCGCTCATCGGGCTCGACGCGCAAGCGCGTCTGACCTGTGGACGAGAGCAAGAACAGATTCGAGCCGCTCATGACGGCGTCGCCGGGCTCGACCATGCGCGTGATGACGACGCCGTCCGTCGGTGAACGCACGACGTGCCGCGCGAGCTGGACCTTCGCGCGCTCGAGCTGCGCCTGAGCGAGCGCGACGTTGGCTTGGGCTGTCTGACTTTGGCTGCCGCCTGCTTCGGCCGCGCGCACCTGGAGCACCGCCGCGTCCCTTTGAGTCACGGCGAGCTGCTCGGCGGTCTTCGCGTCCTCGAGCGACGCCTCCGTGGTCGCGCCTGCTTGAAAGAGGCTCTTTTCGCGAGCCAAACGGCGCCGCGCGTCCTCGAGATTCGCCTCGGCGCGCCGGAGATCGGCCTCCGCTTGTGGTGCGTTCAGCTTCGCCCAGGTCACGCGGCCCGCCTTCGCGGACGCGAGCTGGGCCTCCGCCTGCGCAACCCCTGCGCGAGCGTCTTCATCATCGAGCACAACGAGGACCTGACCCGCCGTCACCGTGTCACCTTCGTCGACGAGGACCTCCTTTGCTGTGCTCGCAACGAGAGAGGCCAAGCGGATCTCCGACGGGGGCATCACCTGCCCGCTCACGACGACTGTCTGTTTGATGGGGCCCGCCTGAGGATGCGCGACTGGGACCGCCGGGGGTCTCATCGCAAGCGCCACACCTCCGCCGAGCGCAACCGTGCCGACCAGCAACGTTCCCCACAAACGCTTTCGCATCACTTGAGCGTAGGACGACGCAGAGGGCCTGTCTCCGGTCCCTCGGGCCCAGCCCACAACGGGCCTTTTTCCGCGTTCTGCCGAAAAGTGACAGGCACGCTCCCCCCTCCGAACAAACTCTCTTCACCAAGGAGCGAGTTTCTCTTGCGACGCCCCCCACGCCTAGGTTAAGAGGCTGCCCCCGGTTCGAACCTCCCCGGTTCAAGCCGGCTCCCGCGCCGCCCGACTTTCGGCCGGCAGGTCTTCACTCCTCCTTCCCGGAGTGGACGACTGAGGGGCCCCCCCGGTCCCGAGGCTAGCGTCGCTAGCCCGAGACCTCCGCCCAGATAGCTCAGTTGGTAGAGCAGAGGATTGAAAATCCTCGTGTCGGCGGTTCAACTCCGTCTCTGGGCACCCACTATAACGTAACGGAAAAAGACGAACTCAGGGCGACCTCACAAGGGTCGCCCTTCGTTTTTGATGCTCCTGTCTCCACCTCTGCCTCCACCCCCCTGGCCCGGAACTCGGGGATGGCCTCATCGAGGGGCAGAAGGGGGCCGGGCCCAAGCTCATCGGCCGCTCGAACCGCACGTCGGTACTCGTTGATCATCTGGCTCGAACGGTGACCCGTGCGGTCTTCTTTCCGATCGCGAGGCTGAGCGTCGCGCACGTCCCCCGAAGGTCATGGGCTCTCATGGCCATCCGAGTAGCCGTCCCTCGTGAAGAGTTCTTCGCGGGCAACCTTGGCCAGCGTCAGGTCAACTCTGAGCTCCTTGGCCTTCTCGCCCGGACATTTCAGGTCAACTCAGGCGGCAACTTCCCTGACACAGGGGGCAACTCAGGCGGCAACTTCCCTGACACAGGGGGATGCAACGAAAAATATCTAAAGTGCATAAGACGCCTATGCATTCACCACATGCTCACGATTCCAGAGTGATCTCATAGAGATCTCGTCCCGACGAAATCGAAGGAGGGCCGCAACTAAGCGGCCACTACCTTCAGACTGACCCCAAGTGTGTCTAGCTCCTCTTGAGCCGCGACTTGGACGAAGTAGGCAGGAGGGTACCCCAAGGCTTCCGCCCATCGTTTGGCTCGTTCCATGCTAACCTTGCGTCGGCCCTTCTCAACATCGCTGAGATGATGCTTCGAAACGCCGATCTTGGCGGCCACTTCTTCTTGGGTGAGTCCGTCCGTCTCGCGAATGCTTCGAACCATGGCCCCGAACGTAAGGGGGCCACCAAGAAGTCCTTCGAGGAACCGCATTGCTTCGCTCTTCTTTGCCATTGTCTTCTCCTTTTCTCAGACCGGTTTCTCAGTATTCGTGGTTGTTCACTTCTTGGACTTCCGCGAAGTAGACCTCGTCCTCCACGACTATGTAGAAGGCACGATGGCTTTTGCTCAGGCGGATAGACCGCTGGCCTTTGCGCTTGCCCTTCAAGGGCTCGTCGTGGAACCCCTGAATCTTTCGAACCTCTTCGAGGCCGTTGGTTTCAACCATTCCAACCCAAGTCGCGAACTTGGCGACAATCGCCCGAGGTAGCCCTGCCAAGTCCTTTCGAGCTGACTTGGTGATGACCACCGTCTTGATCATGCCTCAAAGGTACCCTTGAAAAGGGAACCGGTCAAATCTGGCACATCCTTTTATATCCGCGCTCTAAGGTGCCCCTCTCGAAACCCTGATTTTTTCTCCGCCACCCCGTCAGCCCCCCAGCCGGACCCCATTGCGGCCACATGCATTGTCCAATTGGGCCGCGTCCCCCACTCCCTGGATACCGCTGACGCTTGCGGTGGCCTTGCTCGTGGCCGCTGAGAGCCCTAATCTGTCAAGTGCGCTTGACACTTCCGCCGCGAAGGGTCAGGCTTGTCCATGACCGCGAAGGAGCTTCGGCACATCCTCAAGGCAAAGGGATGCGTCGAGGTGCGCCAAAACGGCTCACACCTCATGGTCCGGTGCGGCAACTGCCCGACCGTCATCCCGGTCCATGCGGGCGAGGATATCGGCCCCGGCCTCCTCAGGAAGATCGAACGCCAGCTTGAGCCTTGTCTCGGAAAGGGATGGTTGAAATGAAAAGCTACCAAGTCACATTCGAACGCGACGAATCGGGCCGATGGGTCGCCGAGGTTCCGAGCGTGCCGGGATGCTTCACTCAGGGGCGAACCATTGAGCAAGCTCGGGAGCGGCTCCGAGAGGCTCTCGGGCTCTTCATTGGCGAGCGCCCAGCGGCTTCGGCCGAGTTCGTCGAGGACGTGAAGCTCCCCGTGGGCCTCAAGAGGCGCCTGAGCGTCGCGCTCAAGGCTCGAAGCCGTGCGGAAGCCGAGGCGAACAAAGCCGCGGAGCAAAGCCGGGAGACCGCCCGCGCCCTGGTGGCGGAAGGCCTGTCCTTGCGTGACGTGGGTGCACTCCTCGGAATCTCCCGACAAGGGGCGCACGCGCTCACCAAGTGAGGGATGAAGACCTGGCGCGAGGTAGGAAAGTCGATATGATTTTGAGAGAAGCGGGACCATTGACCTACGCCGGAAACCTCACCGAGGAGGAAGGCAAGTTCGTCGTGCGCTTCCCCGATTGCGAGGGATGCCTGACCCAGGGAGACACGCCCGACGAGGCCCGAGCGATGGCCGAAGAGGCGCTGAACTCCTGGCTGGCGACGCACCTCGACCTCGGCCGCGTTCCTCCCCGTCCCAAAGCCGACAGTGATCTAAGAGTGGCCGTCGGCGAAGACCTGGGCCAAGCCCTCGCGACACTCTGGGCGAGGTCATAACCCAAAGGAAGCCCCCGCGGAGCAGCAACTCCCGGGGGCATGGAGGGCCCTGCGCTCCGCGACGCAGCCACGAGGATTTCCAGCCCATGGCATCCTCCAGATGCAATGACTGGTTCCCTGCTCGCGAGGTTCCCGAAGAAGTGGGTGGCCACTTTGACCGCATCTGAAAACCGGGTGTTCTGGGGAGCGCTCGCATGTCGGCCACCAAGTCCTCGATCTTCATGGTGTCAATATTAGCACCATGAGCAGGGAGTGGAATGATCCCCTCCCGCCCGAGGCGGTGAACCCAGCTCGGCTCTTCCTTCCTGGCCGTGCCCATCGCGCCCGATGGGCACCTGCCCTAGACTCCCCGCGATGAGGGCGGCCGCTTTGGAATTAGGGGCGCGGGGAATGCGCTGGGGTGCGCTCGGCCTGCTCTTCCTCGGGTGCAGTCCCGCGAGCGATCCGCCCTACTACGGCACGGGTGGGTCCCCGGGCGCCGAGAGCGGTGGGAGCTCTGCGGGTGGAAGCGCGGAGGGCTCAGGGGGAGCGATAGCGAGCGGCGGCTCGGGAGGCATGAGTTCCTCGGGAGGCGCCCGAGCGACAGGAGGAGTCGGCGGCGCTGAGCCAGCAGCAGGAGGAACCGCAAGCGGGGGCAGCGGAGAGAGCGGCGGAGCCTCGAGTGGAGCCGCGGCGAGCGGAGGCGCGAGCACGGCGGACGGAGGAACAAGCTCAGGCGGCGACGGCTCCGGCGGAGCGACGGGGGGCGCGGCGGGAGCGACGACTTGTGACGGTGAGTGTGTCCTCGAGTGGCCACTCATCGGTGAGCTCTCTCGCGAGTGGACCATTGCGAACTACGTCGACCTCGATCCAACTGGGGGCATCCGCGACTACAAGAACGGAAGCCGCGCTTACAACGGTCACCTCGGCGTCGACATCGCCATCGCGAGCTTCCGCGCGATGGACAAAGGGATCCCGATCTACGCCGTCGCTCCGGGAACCGTCACGTATGTCCACGACGGCGAGCCCGATCGAAACACGATCGCGAGCGTCGACGGCTGCACCGCTGTCGCGAACAGCGTCTACCTCGTCCACGCCGACGGCCGCGAGGGCCGCTATCTTCATTTCCGAACGAACTCGATCACCGTCGAGGTCGGCGACAAGGTCGCCACAGGCCAAAAACTCGGCGAAGTCGGCAGCTCGGGCTGTTCACACTCTCCTCATCTCCACCTCGAGATGTACGACGAGCCTGGCGGCCCCCTCGTCGATCCTTTCCTCGCGGGTCTCTGGCGCGAGCCCCCGCCCTACGACGCCCCGGTGAAGGTCATGGAGGTCGTCCTCTCGCTCGGCCCCTTCGCTTCGGTCGAAGCTGTCACGAGCGCTCCCCCGAGCCCGACCCGCCTCCCCTCCGGCTCTACCTTCGGCCTCTCCGTGATCACCGGCGGAGCAACCCCCGACGTCGTCGAACAGGTCAGCTTCTATCGAGGCAACACTCTCGGCTTCTCCCTCCCCTCCTACGTGTTCGACGGCAGCGAGCGCCACTACATGCGCTGGTGGGAAGTCATCGCCGATCCTGGCGAATGGCGCGCCGAAGTCAGGCTCGACGGAGAAGTCGTCGAGAGCGTCGAGTTTGTGGCGGAGTGAGGAAGGATCACAGCAGGAGCCCGCGCAGAACGTCGAGATCGAGGGGGGTCGCTTTGTCCGTGCCGTCGAGCAGGAGCTCTGCCGTGGCTCGCTTCTCCCCGTGGAGCGACAAAATGCGCTCTTCGACGGTTCCCTTCGTGACCAAACGATAGACCGTCACTGGTCGCCTCTGCCCGATGCGGTGCGCTCGGTCGGTCGCCTGGGCCTCCACCGCTGGGTTCCACCACGGGTCGAGATGAATCACATAGTCTGCTGCGGTCAGGTTCAAACCGAACCCTCCCGCGCGCAAGCTGATCAGGAAGACCTCGGCCTCGCCATCCTGGAACCGCCGCACCGACTCCTCGCGCGCGCGCGTCGACTTGGAGCCGTCCAAGAATTCAAACGTGACGCCCCGTGCCTCGAGCCCCGCCCGAACGAGTTTCAGGTGTTCAACGAACTGACTAAAGATTAGCGTTCGATGAGCTCCTTCACGCAGGTCATCAAGGAGTGCGAACAAAGTCTCGTGCTTCGAGCTCGGGAGCTCGGCAGGCCCCCCTGCGAGGGACGGGTGACACGCCGCCTGACGAAGCCGCGTGAGCGCAGCGAGAAGGCGCATGCGCCGGACCCCGGGCGTTCCCCCCTGCTCCACGTCTCCGACCGCCTTTCGCCGAAGAGCCTCGTAGAAAGCCAGCTCACTCGCGCTCGGCTCGACCGTGAGCGTCACCTCGGTCTTCTCTGGCAACTCGCTCAAGACCTCTGCCTTTGTCCGCCTCAGGACGAACGGCGCGACGAGCTTCCGGAGCGCCGCTGTCGCGGCTCGATCGCCGAGCCGGATGCGGTCCGTGAAGCGCCGCTCGAACGCCTCGCGCGTGCCGAGGAGACCTGGATTCGCAAAGTGCATCAGGCTCCAGAGCTCGCCCAAGTGGTTCTCGATGGGTGTGCCCGTCGCGACGATCCGCGACTCGGCTCGCAGCGAATGGACTGCCTTGGCCCGAAGGCTCTCCGCATTTTTGATGGCTTGCGCTTCGTCGAGCACGATCGCCCGAAACTCGACCGTCTTAAGCCGTTCGACGTGGCGCTGGACGAGCCCGTAGCTCGCGATGAGCAACTCGCCCGCCCGCAGAGAGCTCTTATCGAGCTCTCCCTCATCGCTCGCGAAGACCCGCGTTTTCAAGGACGGGGCGAAGGTTTCGGCCTGAGTCGCCCAGTGTCCGAGGAGGGACTTGGGAGCGATGATCAGGGCGGGCCCTTCGGCCCGCATGGTCAAGAGCACCGCGAGGATTTGGAGGGTCTTTCCGAGACCCATGTCGTCGGCCAAGATCGCGCCGCCCCCCGCATCGAGGAGCTGCTTCATCCAGCGAAACCCGGCGCGCTGGTAGTCGCGGAGCTCAGCCTGCAGGGAACGAGGGACCCGCACCACACCGTCCGTTCCCTGGCCCACACGCGCAGCGAGCCGCGCGAGCACCCCCTCTGAGTCTTCTAACAAGAAATCGGAGGTGAGCGCTTCGAGCGCAGGAGCCGCAAGGGGGTGGAATCCGAGCGCACCAGATTTCTCCTGGACCCCAGCCGCGGCGATCGTCTCCAGTTTCGTGCGAAGGTCAGCAGAGAGCGCGAGCACCTCACCGTTCGAGAGCTCGATGAAGCGCCCTTTCGTCTCCGCGAAGGAGGAGAGGAGCTCCTGCATCAGGATGAGCTCCCCCGGACTCGGTTCGATGTTCAGAGTGGCCGAGAGCCAATCCGGCGACGCCCCGATATGAACCTTGACCATCTCCGCCCGCACGCTGGTCGGAACCTTGAGCGGACTGCCCTCGCGCCATTCGACCCGCAGGGCCTCTCCAAGCTCAGTGAGACTCAGGATCAGCTCATAACACTGGTCGAGATCCGAGAGCTTCTCCGCCTCCCCTACGATACCGAAGGACGCCAGGATCGGCGAGCGCTCCAAGACCTCGCCGAGGAGGCGCTTCTCCTGTTCCAGGTCCCGCCGAACCCGGAGCGTCTCTCCTAGAGCGCCATGCCGCACCACCGACGCGCCGACCCCCGGGACCAAGAGCGGCCCGGAAGGGCCGAGCGGGCGAACGCCCATCGTGACGCGCAATCCTGGATGTTCGCGGTCGAGCACGACCGTCGGTCGAGCGTCACCAACTTCGGTCACCTCGCCCTCGTCGAGCTCGGAATGGACCTCGAGCGTACCCGCGAGACGCGCGAGGAGCCCGCCCAGACGCTCTCGCGCCGTCTCAGGGAATACGACCTTCGGATCGGCGAAGCGCTTCAGGAGCGAGAGATCTTCCTCAGAGATCGAGTAGACGCGGAGCTCTCCGCCGCTTCTGACCGCAAACGGGCCAGCTCGATGGCAGTCTCGAGGCTCAGCCCGGATTCGGTAGCCCGACGGGCCGCTCTCGACGGACAGTTCGAGCGACTTCCCCACGACGCGTAATGGTCGATCCTTTTCGTCGAGCACTCGGGGGTGCCCCACGAGGGCGAGGACGATCTTTTCGCTCAAGAAATACTCACTGCCGTAAAATCCAGGAGACGCGCGGACACAGCCGATCGCCGGAACATCGTGTTCGTCGATGATCGATCGGTCGAGAGAAGCGAGCCGCTTCAGGGCGACGGCTCGGCCCTTCTGTTCTCCCTTCTTCGAAGTCTTGCGCAGGCGCGGGCTCACTTCGGCGTAACCGCCTCTGAGTTCTTCAATCTTCCAATAAAGCTGCTCCCCTCCTCCCTGTTCGTCGACTTCCTGCCTCTTGCCTTCGGTGCGGGTCGCCAGGCCCTCGAGCTCTTGGAGGGCGACTTCCCAGGGCTCGGAGCGTTGCACCGAGGCCATGAGCCACGATGGAGTCTTCGTGCCGAGCGCATCGACGCCTCGAACGAGGATCTGCTCGAGCGCGCCGTATCCACGCCGCCCGGCGAGCGACGCTATGTCCACGATGGCTGTGACGCTTTGCGCCCTCATTTCGAGGATCCCGGCCTCCGAGCCCCAGAGGATCAGAAAGGCAAGGCACGCCTGACCGAACAACCCAGGGGGCGCGTCCTCTCGCCAGACCTCGACGGGCTGCTGTGCAGCCCAAGCGGCGAGCGCGCGGGCCACGTCCGCCGCGGAATTCCGCCGCTTCGAGACAGTTCCTTCCAGCTCAATCGCCGCCCGCTTGTGCGCCGCGTCGCCGGTCGCGAGGAGGGCGTAGAATATATCGACGAGGAGGCCTTCGAGCTTCGCCTTCTTGTTCCCCTTCGGGCCGCGAGAGGCCGCCGTTGCCATGATGAGCTCGGACCGAGCGTCCTCGACACGGAAGTCCGCGAACGCCAGGGCTGCCCCGAGCAGGTGCGAGAGGTCGGGACCGAGTTCAAGTCGTAATTTCTCCGCCGCTATGCGGTCGGAGGCGAGCGCGTCGAGGGTCCCGAGCGAAAGCAAAGCTCGCGAACGGTCCGCCGACGGCGGGAGGGCGAGCAATAGTTCTCGCCACTCATCTCGACCCGGCGCGAGATTCTCTGACGCGGCCGTGAACGCGATGAGCGTCGCCTCCGGACGATGTCTCTCAGGGAGCAGGCGGATCCGCTGGCTGATCTCGTGCAGTTCGAGCACCTCCAGATAGAGAGCTTCTTTCGCGCGAGGCGATTCGACGTACCGCACGGCCGTTTCGAAGGCGCGATGGTTGCCCGCATAGAGGGCGGCCAGGGGCACCAGATGTGCTTTCTCGAAAATGCCACGCCCTCGTTCGAGCGATCCCAAGAGCTCGTGGAGCACGGGCATCGGCACCCGCTCGAGCGCAAAGTGCGCCGCCACGGGCACGACCCTCGAGCCGTGCGTCCCGACCGGACGAAGCCAGCCGCGATCCCGAAGGCTTCGGTATTCGTTGATGAGCGTCGTCTTGCTCAGCTTCCTCGTGCCTTCGAGGGCCCTTGACCATTCGGCCATCGCCCTTCCGGCGGCGGCGTTCCCTTCGAATGGCCCGAGCAGGCTGGCCAGCATGAGAACTCCCTCCCCCACGGGCCCGAGCTCATCCCAGCTCAAAGTCGGCCTCGCCTCGCTTTCTGCCGGTGTCTCACTCATGCGTCCCCCGGCCTATCGCGCCTCATCACTCGGGCGCAAGCGGACGAGTCGGAGCGTCCCCCAGGCTCCCGGGTGCTACCGGTCGAGCAGGACCCGAGCCAAGTCAAGCCCAATTTCACCCAGCGGGGCCGATGCGGACATAATTTGCCCCACCTAAGGCCCTCTATCGCCGCCACGCATCACTGCTCGGACAACATATGTCCCGCTGAACAAACCCCTCGTAGAAAGCTCACGGTTCGTGCGCGTATTCATGGTGCATGGCAAAGGCTCACACATGGCTCAGCAGCCACAGCGTTCCAACGAAGAGCGCCCGCTTCCTCGGCCGCCTTCGTGAAGCCGCTCAGAGGCTCGTCGAGTTCGAGCGCCGCGGACAAAGTAGCGGCGGAGCCCCGCCTCCTCCCGCGCGTCCTTTCGTCCCCGAAGGCCCAACGCCCTGCCCTTCGGACAACGGTCCGAAGGGCGACGAACGCGAGATGTTATCGGTTTCTGTCACCGAGAGGCCGCCCCGCCGCGCGATTTTGAGGTCCTCTGTCAGAAAATGCCCCCGACCTCCAAATAGTCATTTTATCCGGACGGGCTCTGATGTACTGTTGGCCATTCGTTTCGAACGGGGGGAAGAGATGGAGGGGGTCGACCATGGACTGGAAGGAAGCGATCGAGCTCTGGCGGGGCGCGAACTAGCCACCGGAGGCGAATTGAATGACCGCCTCGAGGTCGTCTCGCTCGAGATCCGGAAAGAGATCGAGAATCTCCTGCTCGGACATGCCGTCCGCGACCATATCGATGACCACCGACACGGGGATTCGGAGGCCCCGGATACACGGAACACCACCCAATTGGTCCTGACGGACGGTGATGCGGGGGAACGTCACGACTCGGAAGTAGCACATTCATCGTCGAGTCTCGGAGCAAAGGGGTCCAGGCTGCGAGCAGCCTGGAAGGTCGAGACCACCGAGCGAACCCTCCAACCCAACACAGATCGTCAATGGGGCCTCGAGCTACCCGGGGGGGCGCAGGAGGAAGCGTGTCTGAGACTCAAAAGAGCCCCAGGGCCGGCAGGTTCGGTCCGCGCAGGAACACTGTTCGGACGGACAGGAACTTGTCCCGAATGCGACGCGCCGTCAACTAGTTTTCAGGGTTTCCCTTAAACCCTTCCGCCCAATACAGATAACGTTGATTTGATCTAATTTACGATCCACTATGGGCTGCGGACGTTGAGCCTCGCCCAATCGAGAAGAGAACCCGATGCCGAAGCTGACCTACGAAGATCTCAAAAACGCCGTCTCCGGAACCGCCGCGGGCTTCCGCGCGGTGACTCGCCTCGAGCCGCTTGGCGGGCCCGATGACAAGCTCTACCCGCCCACATTTGGGGACGCGGTAAAGGTACCCGTGCCCGTCGGCGAGAGTCGCGACGAGCGGCGCCGCTCGAAGTACGCCCTCGAATGGCGACGAATCGAAGGCGTCCCGAAGCTTTGTGTGGTCCTCGATTCGGTCGCCTCCCAAGCGAACCGCATGGAGATGGCTCTCCTCGATGGCTACGACCGAGGCGAGCTCCGCTTTCCGTTCGCTCGTGTCGACTTCACGGGCGCAACCCACGATGACCCCGCCCTCGACCTCTCGAGCCTCGGAGGCGATGGTTACATCACGACGCTGGAAGCGCCCCATCGTCTCGCCGACGCGCTGCTTCGCGACAGCCTCCTCGACGGCAAGCCCTTCCGTTACACCGATCCCGGTCGGCGGTTCACTGAAGCTTCCCAGTCGAACGCGACTCCTCTCTTCACCTTGTGTCCGGCCTCGCTCGTTTTTGGCCTCTGGGACTCGACCGGTCCGAAAGGCGGCCTCGGTTCGAAGTTTCAGCGGGCCATTGTGAGTGAAGTCGTCGGCGTCGGGGTGGAGCTCGGAACGCGCACCTCGAGCCGCATCGATCCGACCGGCATCGAGAAGACGGACATCTATGAGGCAAAGCAGGCGGGTGAAGGCGGGTCTCAGGATTGGACCACGGATCCTAACGAGGCGAAGCTCGATAAGAAGCAGCCCGTGCTCCTGAAGAGGGGAGGCGAGAAGGCGGGTTCCCCCGCCGTCATCAACCACGGCAACGTAAAGCCTTCGCAAGATGCCGAAACCGGCGGCGTCACCGTCGACTACGCCGAGCAACTCACTGTTCTATCCCTCCCTGCGCTCCGTCGCCTCCGCTTCGCCACGACTGCCGACGGTGAACGGCTCGAGGGAGAAAATCGTAGAAGAGCTGAAGACGCCGCGCGAACTCTCCTGGCCGCGCTTGCTCTCGCGGCCATCGCCTACCAACGAGACAACGGTTACGATCTCCGCTCCCGCTGTGCCCTCCGTGCCCTCGGTCCGCTGAATCTCGAGCTCCTCCCGAGTGACGGCGGCGAAGCGAAGTCTTTCTCCCTCGACCGCGTTACGGCGAAGGAGCTCCTCGATCAGGCAAAACAGGCCGCCGCGGCGCTCGGCATGTCTTGGCTGGAAGAGCCTCTGACTCTCACACCCGCACCGAAGCTCGTCGGTCTGATTCGGAAGAGCCGGCAGCTCACGGTCGTTGAGGAGCCCACGGCGTCGTGATTGCTCTCGAGGTCGAGCTCCTCACGGGCCGCTACGTGGCGACGAGCTTCAACGACAGAAGCGCGCCCGAGTGGCCCCCCCACCCAGCGCGCCTGTTCTCGGCGCTCGTGGCGACCGCTCATGAACACGAAGAGCTTACCTCGTCCGCACGCCCGGCCCTCGAATGGCTCGAACGACAAGGCGCCCCCGAGATCGAAGCCAGCGACGCGGAACAGCGTTCGCTGATCCCGACGTTCGTCCCGGGAAACTCCTCTGGCGTCGTAGACGGCTGGGGCGCGGCCGAGGAGAAGCTCGAGCGTGCGCGCCAAGCTCTCGCCACGGCCGAAGCCTCAGGCGACAAGAAGGCGATCAAATCGGCAGGAACTGCCCTGGCCAAAGCAGAGAAGGCCTTCCTCGCCGAAACCGCCAAGATCGTCGCAGACGACGGCAAGGGCGATCCCGACCGCGCGCAGAAGATGCTCCCGGACCGAAGGGGGCGTCAGGCGCGCACGATGCCCGCGATGGCGCCGCATGTGCCTCAGGTTCGTTACGTTTGGCCCGGCGCCGAAGCGCCCGAGGACGTGAAGACGTCACTCCAGGCCCTCAGCCAGAAGATGGTGCGACTCGGACACTCGTCGTCGTTCGTGTCCTGTCGAGTGATCGAAGGAAAGACGCCCGAGCGCACGGGGCTCAAGCGCTGGCGCCCCTCTGCGAAGCAAGGAGTTTCTATGCGTATTGTGAGTGAAGGACAGCTCAGTCGCCTCGAGGGTGCCTTTGAAAGACATCGGGGATTCGAACCTCGAGTTCTTCCTGCTGTGCACCAGAGCTACGAGCTCGAAGGCGCTGAAAGGGCCTCCGAGTCCGCCTCGTCTGTGTTTGGCGAATGGGTCGTCTTCCGCGAAATAGCCGGCGAGAGCGGCCGCCGCGTTGGCGTCAAGCTTTCCAAAACAGAGGACATCACCCGGGCGCTGCGTGGCGCCCTCCTCAGCCACGCCGACGGCGCGATTCCCGCCGTCCTCAGCGGGCACGACTCGACCGGAAAGCCCCTCGACCGCCCGCACGTCGCCTACGTCCCCCTCGCGGACGTCGCCTCCCCTTACGCCTCCGGCAACGTGCTCGGCGTCGCTGTCCTCTTGCCGCGTGACATAGAGAGCAAAGAGCGAAGGGCCGTCCTCCGCGCGATTGGCCGCTGGGAACAAAGCGGCCTCCGCCTCACCCTCGGCCGCGTCGGAGCCCTCCGACTCGAGCGCGTAGTCGACACCGATCCACGCAAAGCTCTCACCCCGCGCTACTGGACCGAGCGGTCGCGCCGCTGGGGTTCAGTCACACCCGTGGCCCTCGATAAGAACCCGGGCAACCTTCATTCGAGCGACCCGAAGGAGGCGGCCGCCGCCGCCCGCAATGCGGAAGAGATTGTGATGAAAGCGTGCGAGCGCATCGGCCTCCCCGCGCCCCGCTGGGTTGAAATTATTCGCCGCTCGCTCTTCGACGCGGCTCCCCCGGCTCGAAACTACATGCCCTTTCCGCAGAAGAATGCGGGCGGAAAGGGAGTCACACGTGTTTGTGTGCATGTGGAGATGGGATTCGAGGAACCTGTAGAGGGTCCGGTGTTGATTGGGGCGGGGCGATATTTTGGGGTCGGGCTTTGTCGGGGGCGGGAGTGATGGCCAAAGGCAATTCAATGAGCGGTCCCACTTTCCCCGCGCCCCGCATTGAGGACCTCCCTCCTAGCAGGCCCTATCAGGTTCGGGGCGGCCCAGCGTTCCGGGTGATCTCTGTACACTTGGAGGTCGTCACGCCGATCCTCGGGGGCAGCCACCAGACCCGCGAGATCGACGACGTCGACGTGATCCGCGCGCCGTCGGTGCGTGGGCACCTGCGCTTCTGGTGGCGAGCCCTGTACGCCGCGCAGTACGCGAACGCCGACGCGCTGTACAAGCGGGAGAGCGCCCTGTGGGGGCGCGCGGCGACCGATGATGGCGGGCGCTCGGCGGTAGAGATCCGCGTCAGCGTCGAGGGTACGCCCGGCTCGCCTGATACGAGCGACATCGACCTTCAGCAAACGCCCGGCGCGTATGCCTTGTGGCCCGCGCGAGCCGAAAAGCGGCAGGGTCAAGTCGTGAAGCCTCCGGCTCCGCGTCGCAAGCCGGGTACGAAGTTCGTACTCACACTGAAAGTTGCGGGTACCGACAACGACGAGGTCGAGCTCAAGAACGCCCTGCGCGCGTGGATTCTCTTCGGCGGCTACGGGGGGCGCACGCGACGCGGACTCGGGAGCCTGAAGGTCATCGGTGACGTCAACGGCTGGCTGCCGACTACCGCTACTCGCGAAGGGCTCACGAACCTGTTCGGCCTCGACATCTTCGCGGCACCCACCAGGACGCCAGAAGACGTGCCGTGGTTCGGCGGCGCGTCCGTCCACGTCGGCAGCGCGGATCGCAACGCCCAGACGGCATGGACGAAGGCGCTCGACTGGCTGAAGGAGTTCCGCCAAGGCACGACGGGCCAGCAGGGTAGCCGCGCCCGCGAGCCCGGAACCGGCAAGGCGCAGCCAAACCGCCCTTCGATCTCGAACTGGCCCGAGGCGGACAAGGTCCGGCGCATCAAGAACAAGACGAGCGCCCACGCGCCGAGGCACAACGCGACGGCTGCATGGCCGCGCGCAGGGTTCGGGCTTCCGATCATTGGGCAGTTCCAGACCAAGGGGCGAAACAACGAGCGCTACGACGAACCTGGTGCCTTCGAGCTGCGCTGGCGTGCGGGCAACGTCGAACACGATCGCCTCGCGAGCCCGCTTATCGTGAAGGCGCTGCCGCTCGCTGATGGCACCTTCGCTCCGTGCGCGCTCTGGCTGAACCGCAGCCTCCCGAATGATGCGCAGGCTGGCCTCGCACGACCAAAGCAAGGTCGACCCAACGAGAAGGAGGTCGATCCGGCAACCGTGGCCCCCTTCGAACGCCTTGTTGCCCAGGGCGACACCGCGCGCTTCTCCGTGCTCGCGAACAAGGCCAGCCTGCGCCAGGCGTTCCTCGATTGGCTCCACGCCACGAAGCAGACGACGGTGGTGGCTCCATGACTGAGCATCTGCTCCTCATCACGCTCGGCCCTGTACAGGACTTCATCGCGCAGGCGCGTCGAACGCGCGATCTTTGGTACGGCAGCCATCTGCTCTCGGAGCTGGGACGCGCTGCTGCACGCGCTCTCATCGATGGTAGAGCCGAACTCATCTTCCCGTCACTCGAGAAGGGAGACCCTCAACTGGAGGGGTGCCTCAAGCCATTGCGCGCCGACAACACACCGCCGCAGAACATCGCGAACAAGCTCCTTGCCGAGGTGCCCGAGGGCGTCGACCCGCAGCAGCTCGCGAGAGCAGCGCGCAAGGCCGTGGCCGACTACTGGCGCGACCAGGTCGCGGCACCTGTAAAGGCGAAATGCGTCGGGCTGCTTGCGCAGAACATCGACGCGGTATGGACCGAGCAAATCGACAGCTTCCTCGAGTTCGCCGCGAGCTGGCTACCTCTCGGCGACTACGCAGAGACGCGCCGTCAGCTCGAACAAGCCATCGCCGGTCGCAAGCTGCTGCGCGACTTCGACCCTTGGACACAGGGGCGCGGGAACGTGCCGAAGTCGAGTCTCGACGGAGCGCGCGAGTCGGTCCTTCTGCCTCCTCGGCAGCGGGCGAGTGACAATGCTCGTCGCTACCGCATCGCCGACGGCGAACAGCTCGACGCCGTGGGGCTGGTGAAGCGCGCCGGTGGAGAGCCCGACCAGTTCGTGCCCGTGGTGAACGTCGCGCTGGCCTCTTGGCTCGCACGCGCGGGCCAGGTGGCAAAGACCGAGCTCGATGCCTTGAAGGCGGCGTGCAACACGGCAGGCGTGTCGCCTGTCGCTCGCACGGACCTCCCGTGCGTGTCGCCCTTCGCCTTCGATGGCAGCGTTTTGCTTCCAAGCCGCTGGCGCTCCGTCTTCGAAGAACAGGGACTTCAGGGTGACCCGGAAGCGTGGGGCCGTCAGCACGTCAGGCCGCTCTTCCGAAAGCTCGATGAGCCGTTTCCCTACGTCGCCTGCCTCGTCGCCGATGGCGACCGCATGGGGCGCGCGATCAACGAGCTTGACTCCGCAGCTGCACACCGTGCGTTTTCGAAAGCCCTCGCAGGCTTCGCCGATGCGGCTCGTAACGTTGTCGAACAGCAGTATCGTGGAGCGCTCGTCTACGCGGGCGGTGACGACGTGCTTGCCTTCGTGTCGCTGCCCGAGGCGCTCGCCTGCGCCGATGCGCTGCGCACTGCCTTCGAGAGCGCGATGGCCACGGCCTGCGCCTCGCTCGCCGCCGACAAGCGCCCGACCTTGTCGGTGGGCCTCGGAATCGGCCACGTCATGGAGAGCATGGGTGACCTGCTCACGCTCGGGCGTCAGGCCGAACGCGAGGCGAAGCGCGATCGCAACGCGCTCGCGGTGCTCGTCGACAAACGCTCCGGCGGAACGCGTACGTGGTGCGCGCCGTGGAACAGCAACCCGGTTTGCGCGCTGAACGATGCGACCGCGATGCTGGGAGACCGAATCCCTTCGCGCAAGGTTTACGAGATCGCCAACATGCTCAGGCGCCTGCCCAAACCCGACGAGGCGCATGACGACGGCTGGTCGCGAGTGCTCGCGCTCGAGGTGAAACGCGCGCTCTCTGGCATCGAGGGTTCTGGCTTGCGTCCCGACGAAGTCGGTCTCGCCCTCGATCCGATAGCTAAATACAAGGCGCTTCATTCCCAAGTTGACGCGTGGGTCGCGAGGCTGCTCATCGCCCGCACCTTCGATCGCGCTGCGATCCGCGAACGCCGCAGCCAGGAGGTGGCAGCATGACGACCACCACCACGCACCTGGCCCTGGTCCCACGAGACGGTTTCTTCGCCAAGGATGGTCGGGGCTGGCACACGAGCGCCTCGGGGCGCGGCCACGGGCTCGACTGGCCCTGGCCCTCGACGGTGCTCGGAGCGCTGCGCTCGCTGTGGGGGCGCGGCGAAGAGACCCGGTCGGGCACCACCTTCACGCCAGACGACTGGCGAAGCCGCACGCAGCCCATTCAGCTCGGACGAACCCTGGTGCTTCGTCGCGAGCATGGCGCCGCTTGGCGCGTCGAGGACGCGACCTGGCCCGTGCCTCTCGATGCGCTCTGGCTCGAAGGTCGAAACGAGGTTCATCGACTCGATCCCGTGCAGCCCATCGCGCCGACGATTGGACGCGACAACGACGATGCCCGAGAGGCGCTCTGGCGCCCGGTGCCCGACGACGCGCAGAAGCCGCTGGCGAGTCCTCGATGGTGGAGCAGCGAGGAGTTCGTCTCGTGGCTCGCCGGCAAGCCTGTGAGCGTTCGCGATGAAGCGCTCGGCACGACGCGACGCGTTCAGGTCCACGTTGGCGTCCGCCCGGAGGAACTCACCACCGACGACGGCGTCCTCTTCTCGCACGACGTCGTCGAGACCCTCGACTCTGGTGGCGAGTGGGCACTCGGAGTCGAGGTCGCGTTGCCTGCCGGCGAGCTGCCCAAGGTCGCGACGTTGGGCTCTGACTCGCGGATTTCGCTTGTCGAGTCGCTGCCGACGACGCTGTTCGAGCCTCCGGCGCGCGTGATCGAGGCGTTCCGTGCGGCCAGCCCGGGTCTGCGGCTCGTTGCGGCCTCGCCGCTCTGCTTCGCGAAGGGCTGGCTGCCCGACGGCTTCGTGAACACGAACGGCGAGTATCTAGGTCAGCTCGCCGGGCTCAACGTCATCCTGCGCGCGGCGTTCGTACTTCGTCCGATCCACGTGTCGGGCTGGGACATGGCGAAGGGCGAACCCAAGCCCACCTCGCGCATGGTGCCCCCGGGCGCCGTGTACTTCTTCGAGCGCGTCGACGGGAAGCCCTTCGGCGAAACTGAGGCCAAGTCGCTCTGGCTCGCCGCCCTCGGCACTCGCACCGACGAGGGCTTCGGCCGCGTCGTCCCCGGCGTCTGGCGCCCCACAAGGAACACCCCATGAACACGAGACCCTTCCTCCTGCACGCGCTGTCGCCCCTTCACGCCGGTACCGGGCACACGCCGGACATCATCGATCTGCCGACGGCGCGTATGAAGGCGACGGGCATCCCGTTCCTGCCGGGCTCATCGATCAAGGGCGTGCTGCGCGACGCGCGACGCGCGACCGATCACGAGAAGACGGAGGCCGTGTTCGGGCCGTCGGACGATCCCGCCGCGCACGCCGGCGCGCTGGTCGTCGGCGACGCCCGCCTGCTTGCGCTGCCGGTGCGGAGCTTCCGGGGCACGTTCGCGTGGGTGACGTCGCCGCTCTTGCTGACGCTCGCCAAGCGCGACCTCGAAGAGACGGGCCTCACCATCCCGAGCATCGATGGACGCGGCGCACGACTCGCTCAGGGGACGGTCTGCGTCCTCAACGAGAGGCTCTACCTCGAAGACCTTGACCTGGCCGCGACGGTGGCCGCAGAGGCGACCGCGTGGGCGCAGCGCCTCGCGCCGCTCGCTTTCCCCGGCGATGACATCTTCACCAAGCGCTTCGCCATCGTGGACGACGACACGATGACGTTCCTTTGGGAGACGGCAACGCAGGTGGACGCGCGCGTTCGCATCGCGGCGGATACCCGCACTGTCGCCAAGGGCCAGCTCTGGCTCGAAGAGAGCCTGCCTCCCGAGACCCTGCTCATCGGGCTCGTCGCGGCGGACCGAAGCCGTCGCCGCAACGTGACCATGACGCCCGATGAGGTGTTGGGCTTCGCGCTCTCGGGCGAAGAGGTTCACCAACTTGGTGGGAAGGCGACGACCGGGCGTGGTCGCTGCCGCATCATCCCCTTCACGAAGAACGGAGCTACTCATGGCCAAGGCTGAAGCTCCAAAGAAGCCGCTGCTGCGCGATCAGCAACGCGCGTTGCACGCCTACAGCGCGGTCGACAGCGTGCCTTCCGACAAGCAATCTCGTGAGAACTACAAGATCGCGGTCAACGATCTCGGCGCCAATATTCTGCGGAGCGGCCTCTGCGCGGCCATCGCCTCAGTGCAGCGCCTCGGCAACCGTGGAGACGTCCTCCTCGGGCATCTCGCGTCGGCGGGCGTCCCTGGCCTCGAGGACGCAACGGCACAGAACCTCGCCCAGCGTGTTCGCGGGCTCGACGCCGACAGCTACATGATGGCCACGCGCGAGCTGCTGCAGGTCGCGACCTGGCTCAAGCGTGCCGTCCAGGCGACCTTCGAGGAGACCTGACGATGCGCCAGGCCCTTCACAACGTCGGCACTCCCGACCATGTGGCGCTCGCCTACGACGCGTGGGGGCCGGTCGGCGACGACGGCAAAGTGCCCGACGCCCAGCGCGCGCAGTGGCTCACCGAGCTCACGGGCATCAGCGTCGCGGCCGACTACGCGCGAAGCTTCGAGCGGTGGAAGGCGAGCTTCTCGAACGCCGGAGATCGCCTCGCCGAGCTCACCCTCGCGAGCCGCCTGCTCATCGGACACGGCAACGCGAGCGCGATCGACGTCGGCCTCACGGTGCATCACACCTGGGGCGTCCCGGTCATCCCCGGTTCCGCGCTGAAGGGCCTCGTCGCGCACTACGTCGATGCGACCTACGGCCCCACCGAGCCCGGCAAGAAGCCCTGGGAACAGCAAGGCGACGAGCGAGTCCGAGCCGACTACCAAGGCGTGACCTGGAACCGTCGGCGCATCGAGCGAGGTCCTGGCGCCGTCTATCGCGCGCTCTTCGGAGCGCCTGACGCCCGTGACGACGCCACGATGCGCGAGCACGGCTTCGAGGCGGGCGCGACGGCGGGGCTGGTGACCTTCCACGACGCGCTCTACGTGCCGGGCAGCTTCGCCGACAACAAGCCCTTCGCGGCCGACGTCCTCACGGTGCATCAGAAGGGCTACTACGACTCGTCCGGTCAGAGCGCGCCCAGCGACTACGACAGCCCGAACCCGGTGGCGTTCCTGACGGTGCGTCCGAAATGCCGCCTGTTGCTCGCCCTGAGCGGGCCCACCGAGTGGACGGAGCTCGCCGCGCAGCTCCTCGCCGACGCGCTCATGAACTGGGGCGTGGGCGGCAAGACTGCGGCTGGCTACGGCATCGGCACGGTGGGTGAGTGGAAAGCCCCGGAGCCGCGACGATCGAAGACCGAGCAGGCCATCGCCGACATGGAGAAGCACAGCAAGGACGCGCTGAGCGGCGACATCGAGAAGTGGCTGCGGGGCGAGGCGGTCACGGGGCCCATGCGTGAGCTGCTCTCCGCTGCCCCCAGTGCCGCGACCAAGGAGCACCTCGACGTCGTTCAAGCGCTCGGCGTGAAGTTCGACCTGCGCGCCGGCTGGAGCAACCGTCTCACGAACAAGAAGGCCGACGAGCAAAAGAAGGCCCGAGCGCGTGCCCTCATCGAGGCGTGGGACAAGCTGTTCCCCGCAGGAGGGCGTACGTGAGCAGCTCAACCCTGTTGATCTGCACCGTCGGAAGCAGCCACGAGCCGATCGTCGCGGCGCTCAAGCAGTGGCGCCCCGTGCGCGTCAGGTTCGTTCACACGCCACAAACGAAGGACGATGTCGCGTCGAAGGTCGTTCCGATGGCGCGCGCAGAGGGCGTGGATCTCGATGCGGGCAGGTACGACCTGTTCGAGCTCCCCGAGGGGCAGGATCTCGCGAGCTGCCTCGACCACCTGCGGCAGTTGACGCCCGTCGTTGCTGAGTGGGCAGCGCGTGGCGAATCCTTCCAGGTCGTGGTCGATCTTACGGGCGGCACCAAGTGCATGTCGGCGGCGATCGGTATCCAGGCGAGTCGCTGGCCCTGCGTGTTCTCGTACGTGGGCGGCAATGAGCGCACCAAGGACGGCGTGGGCGTCGTGGTCTCCGGCTCGGAGATTGTCCGTCACGCACAGAACCCGTGGGACGCACTCGGCCACCAAGCCGTGGACGACTTCGTCGTGCTGTTCGACCAGCACGCCTACCTCGCGGCGGCGAACATCGCCGCCGTGACGATGAAGCGCGTGAGCCGCCCCGACCGAAAGCGCGAGCTGTCATCCCTCGAGCAGCTCGCGAAGGCGCTCGATGCGTGGGACCGCTTCGATCACACGACCAGCAAGAACCGGCTCGAGAGCGTTAGCAAGTCAGCGAACGATCTGCGTGCCGTGCTCGGCCCGACCAGAAGCGAACGGGTGCTCGCGGGCGCTGCTCAGCTAATGACGCATCTCGGGCAATTGCTAGAGGCGCAGCCTCCGAGCAGTCATCATGTTCTCGATCTCCTGGCCAACGCGAAGCGACGCAAGGACGAAGGGCGATTCGACGACGCTACCGCGCGCCTTTATCGCGCTCTCGAGGCCATCGCACAGGTCGCGCTCAAGGAAGGGCATGGCATCGAGAGCACCGAGGAAGTCCCACTGGAGAAGGTCCCTGAATCCCTGCGAACGATGTGGGCAGCGCGCGCGAACGATGGCGTTGTCTCGCTTGGCCTCCAGGACGATTACGCTCTGCTTGAAGCCCTGGGTGATCCTCTTGGTCAGAAGTTCCGGACCGCCGGGCTGAGCGGTCCGAAGTCACGTCTCGTCGCCCGCAACCGCTCCATCCTCGCCCATGGCTTCGTGCCCGTGGCAGGCCCCGTCTTCGAAAGACTGTGGGGCGACGCGCTCTCCCTCGCGAACGTCGACGAAGCGAGCCTGCCGTTCTTCCCTGAGCTGGCTTTGGGCAAACCATGACGAATCGATGCCTGCACTCCGCCCAGGGTACTAGCCTGCTCACAAACGGCGCGGGCATGAGCGACCTCGCTTGGTCACCGAAGGTAACGAACGAGGAGTCGGATCCTTCGCGCCTAGCTTCTCTTGACGAGGACGCACACGTTGACCTCCGGCGCCCGCTTCCGAAATCGCGTACGTTCAAGAAGCTAAAAGGTGATCCGGTACCTGGCAGCACGCACGAACTGTACGCATGGAGCGACGGTGCCACGGGGCGGCTATTAGGGCATTACGAAGACGGCGGAGATTTCGTGTTCGACTATCTGGCTGGCCATCTATGACTATTCGTCATGCCCTACTCGTCTGGAAGTGGCTCAGAGTGAAGGATCACATGCCGAGCCTCTATTGCCCCAACCGCAGCCACAACCCCGGTTCAACTTCCTCGAATTCGAGGGAATTGAGTTCGACAAGGGGAAGAGAAGGCAGCGGCACTGGACGAGCCCCGACCAACCGCACAGTCGCGCTCCAGAAGTACTGAGCACCGCGCGCGTGAGGCGCCTCGCGCACGAAAGGCAACCAAGAAATGACTCCCTCCTCCTTCCCCGCCTTCTTCCAAGCCCTTTGGGGCCGTGAGCCCTTCGACTGGCAGACGCGGCTGCTCGAACGTGTTCACGCGACTGGTTGGCCTTCGACTCTCGACTTGCCGACAGGCGCGGGAAAGACGGCCACGCTCGATATCGCCGTGTTTGCGCTCGCGCTAGATGCTGCGCGTCCCCCCGCGGAACGAAAGCAATCGCGGCGCATCGTGCTTGTCGTGGACAGGCGGGTTGTTGTCGATCAGGCTTTCGAGCGTGCCGCGGCTATCGCGAAGAAGCTCAATGAGGCCAAGGACGGCATCCTCCGGGACGCGGCCAAGGCCCTGCGCGACCTGTCGGGCAACCGCGATGGGCTCCCGCTTTTGCCCGCGATCTTGCGCGGAGGCATGCCGCGCGAATCGGAGTGGGCCAAGTCTCCGAGCCAACCCGTCATTCTCACCTCCACGGTCGACCAGGTGGGTTCACGTCTCTTGTTCCGCGGTTATGGCGTCTCCGACCGCATGCGCTCGGTGCACGCAGGGCTCCTCGGATCTGACACGTTGCTCCTGCTCGATGAGGTGCATCTCGCACGCCCCTTTGAGGAGACTCTCGGTGCGCTCACCAAATGGTACACGAAGGGAGCGAGCGCTTCTCTCTCCCGTCCTCTCCAGTTCGTGCGCATGTCGGCGACGGTCGCCAGCCCTTCGGACGACACCTTCGGGCTCATCGCGAAGGACCGTGAAAACCCACATCTGAACGCCCGACTCATCGGGAAGAAAACGGCCCTGCTCCGCCAGGTGAATACGCCCCGCGACCCGGTGAAAGCCGGAGAGGCCCTGGCTAAGGCGGCGGTGCGCGAAGCGGAGCGCCTCGGCAAAGGCAGCGCTCGGGCCATCGCCATCATCGTCAATCGCGTCGAAACAGCTCGAAAGATCGCTTCGCAGGCTGAAGACGCGATGAATCAAGACTGGACGGTGCGTCTGCTGACCGGGCGCATGCGTCCTTTGGACCGGCTCGAGAAGCAGAGCGCCTTACTCGAGCAGGTCATGGCGGGCCGCACCAGAAGGAGCGACTCCCCTCGCCTGCTTGTCGTTTCGACGCAAGCCATCGAGGCGGGCGCCGACTTTGACTTCGACGCGCTCATCACCGAGTGCGCAAGCCTCGATGCTCTTCGGCAGCGGTTTGGTCGCCTAGATCGCCTGGGTGACCTGGGCTCAACGGAGGCGGTCATCTTGGCCGGCTCCGGGAGCGTCGACGAGAAAGCCGAACCCGACCCCATTTACGGCACTGCCCTCCTCAATACTTGGAACTTCCTGAACCGAGTCGCCACGAAGTCGAATGAACAAGACGGTTCCGTGGTCGACTTTGGCATCGACACGATGAACACCTTGCTGCAAGGGCTCGAACCGAACGAGAAGACCGCCCTTGTTGCGCCGCGCTCCGTGGCTCCCGTGCTCACTTCGAGCCACCTCGAGCGCTGGGCGCAAACGTCCCCCGCTCCCCATGCCGACCCTCCCGTCGCGCCCTTTCTCCATGGAATCGGCCGGACCACCGCCGAGGTCCAGATTGTCTGGAGGGCAGACATCTCCGCCGCCGACCTGATTCAAGAGAACCTCCCGAAGCTCCGGGACGTGCTCGAACTCGTCCGTCCGAGCTCGCTCGAAGCCCTCAGCGTGCCGCTCTGGGCGGCGAAACAATGGCTCGGCGTGGTAGCTGCCCGAGGTCGCAGTGATGCCATTGTGACTGGCGCTGAAGTCTCACTCGCCGATGTCGAAGGAGCAAGCGCTCCAGACCTCGAAGAATCTCCTCTCGCCCCTGCTCTCGTGTGGCGCGGCGGCGAGGTGCGGCTGCTCACAGATGCAGATGACTTGAAGCCAGGGCTCACGCTCGTCGTGCCGAGCCGATACGGCGGATTGGATGCGAAGTTCGCTTCGTGGGACCCTGCAGGCACTACCCCCGTAGTCGATCGCGGTGATGAGGCGCAACTCCTACAAAAGGGCCGCGCCGTACTCCGCTGGCACCCGGACGTCGTGAAGGGTTGGATCCGGGACGCAGCAGCACCGAGCGGGCCCCGAGTCCTCACCGGAGACTTAGATGAAAGCGGAACTGCCGCGGAGCGAGCAGCTTTCCGCGAATGGCGGGAACAGGTGCTTGCCCAACCGAATGCGCCAGCCTGGGCTCGCGTTGCCCTTGGTCATCTCGTGCGCGGAAGCCATACACAATGCGTCGGGCTGTTCCGCGCCCCCACAGACAAGGATGCCGGCCAAGACCTTGCCTGGCGCGCCCAAGCGCACAAGCGCCCTGTGCCACCATCAGCACTCCGGGAACTTCTCGGCTTGCCCGAGCTCCGACATGCGCCCATTGTGAGCGACGCTGCCGACTCGTCCACAGAAGACGACGAAGGCAGCTTCCTCGGTGAGGCCGTTTCTCTCACGACTCACCTCGAGGGAGTCCGCGGTTTCGCTCGCCGTTTCGCGCTTGCCTTGAGCCTTCCCCAAGAGCTCACCGAAGATCTCGCGCTTGCCGGATATATTCACGATCTCGGCAAAGCCGATCGGCGCTTCCAGTTGCTCCTTCACGGAGGGGACGAGGTGAAAGAGGCCGCCGCGCCAGTACTCTTGGCGAAGTCAGCCGTTCAGGCGACCGATCAGGCCACAAGAGATCGCGCTTACCAGCGCTCCGGATACCCGAAGGGCATGCGCCATGAGCTCTTGTCCGTTGCCCTCGCTCAAAACAACATCTCGCTCCGAGACCAGGCCCATGATTGGGATCTCGTGTTGCATCTCGTAGCTTCGCATCATGGATGGTGTCGACCGTTTGCACCTCCGGTCCTCGATCCGGAACCACAAACGGTGTCCATGGAGCTCGACGGCATGACCCTCAGCAGCTCCTCAGCTCATGGTCTCGAACGCTTCGACTCGGGCATTGCCGAACGTTTCTGGCTGCTCACGCGAAAGTACGGGCACTTTGGCCTGGCCTGGCTCGAAGCCATTTTGCGGCTCGCCGACCATCGAGAGAGCGAAAAAGAGTCCCCGAAGGAGGAGCCATGAGCGACAACAACAAGGACGCAGATCTCACGATACCCGGAATCGACGGTGGCACCCCACTCGGCTTCTTGGCTGCGCTCGGACTCTTGCAGGTTCTCGACGACGCGCACCTTCAAGGCGGCCCGCCTCCGCGCCTGTCGTGGAAGCAGCTTGATGCCTGGCGCCCTGTGCTCCATGGCGCCGAGTCGTTCGAGGGTTTGGCTCAGGCGATCCACGAGGATTGCAAGCGCTGGAGTGAGTCTCCTCTGCTCAGCTTCCGGTACGTCAAGCAAGAGAAGCAAGGGCCGAAGGCTGTCGGAGGGCTAAAAGCACCGCTCGCGGTCGTGCGCGCTTGGTCGAACGCTCGTCGGAGCGCAGAGGACGAAGAATCACTCGCCTATGCCGCCGCGCTGTTCTGCGACGGCGTCACGGAGGTCAACAAGAAGCCCGCTACAGCGGCGGACCACGTCTCGCTCGGTATCCCCGTCGACCCGGATGTCGCCATGGCTCTCACCGTCGAACGCTCCTTCTTCGACCTCACCGCGCGCAATGCGCAGTTTTTGGAGCAAGTCGAACTCATTCGAGCTCATTTGACCCCAGGCGGCATCGAACAAGCACTTCGTCTGGGAGCAGTCGACTATGCGGCTCCGCGCACCCTCGATTGGGACCCCGCCTCTGACACGCCCGGAGCTATCTACACGGGCTACCAACGAGGCTTTCTCCCTGTTCACGAATGGCTGGGTTTCCGCGCCCTCCGCGTCTTTCCTCTTTCGAACGCGGGCTCCCGCCCCGTCATGACCGGGTGCACCGGTCGTCGCCTCGACGGAGACTTCACATGGCCCCTTTGGGATCGCCCTGCCTCCCTCGATGCAGTGCGCTCGCTCATCGCCTACCCCCGCCTCACACGGCTCAAAGCCGAAGAGCGTCGCGCCCTCGGCATCTCGACTCTCCTCCAGGCAGGTCTGACGAAGAAAGCAGACGGCTACACGGGAACGTTCTCCCCTGCGCGGCCCGTCTAGGGACCCAAGCTCCCTCCTCCGCTTTGGGTCGAAATCCGAACCCCTCACACTCATCCGTTCAGTTTCGCGCGTCACCCTGGTCCCCTAAGCTTCTCACACTGCCCAAGCAGAGCCCGGAGCTCTCTTGGGAGCACAGGGGGGAAAGGAGCCCCTTCGGTAAATGAGCGAAGCCAAGGACAGCACGGCGCGACGCGCGGATGAGAGTGAAGAGATCTCAGGGGAGATCGCGATCGGGCGAGCGAAGAGCCTACCTCTTGCTCCTCCGCGAGAAGACTCCGTACCCGACCTCGTCCCGGCGAGGATGATCAACGAAGTGCTCTATTGTGAGCGGCTCATGTATCTCGAATGGGTCCAGGGCGAATGGGCCGACAATCGGTACACGATCGATGGCAAGGCGGTGCATCGTCGCGTGGATGCCAAGGCGCAGGTGCTGAAAGCTCGGGCAAGCGGAGATGAGGAGCCGAAGGAGGAGGAAGAGCGTCCCTATTCCGCGCGTTCTGTCTGGCTCTCCTCCGAAAAACTAGGCATCACCGCCAAGATCGACATCGTCGAAGTCGACGGGAACAGGGTCCGTCCGGTCGAATACAAGCGCGGCAAGGAACCACCGCGCGGTCCCTATCTTCCGGAGCGAGCCCAGGTCGCGGCGCAAGTCCTCCTTCTGCGCGAGCACGGCTATGAATGTGAGGGCGGCGATCTCTACTTCGCCGCGGAACGTCGTCGAGTCCCTGTCGAGCAAACCGCCGATCTCGAAGCGACCGTCCGACGGGCCGTCGCCCGCGCACGCGAGCTTTCCCTGCGAGGTCAATGTCCCCCTCCTCTCGACGACGATCCGAAGTGCTTCGGGTGTTCCCTCTCAGGAATTTGCCTCCCAGACGAAGTGAACGTCTTGAAGGATCTCCGTGATGAAGAAGAGCCCGAAGAGGGTCCGAATCCTTTCGATGTCGGCGACGATCCTTGGGGGCTCGCAGGCCCTGAACCGAGCCCCGACTTCGACCGTCCTGTTCGCCGGCTCTTTCCCGCCCGAGATGACAAGATCCCCCTCTACGTCCGCGGCCGCGGAGCGCAGCTCCGTCTCGTAGGCGAGCGCATCGTCGTAACGATCCCCGGCGAAAAGGCGACCGAAGTCCGCATCACCAACACTTCGAGCGTCACTCTCCTCGGCACGGTCCAAATGACCGCACAGGCTCAGCGCCGGCTGATGGAGGAAGGAATTCCGATCCTATTCGCGACATCGGGTGGATGGGTCTTCGGGCGAGCGATCGGCAACGAGCCAAAGAATGTCGAACTCAAGAGCGCTCAGTTCGCCGCGACGCGCGATCTTGCCACCTGCCTTCGCTTTGCGCGATCCGTCGTGAAGACCAAGATCCTGAACTCGAGGACCCTCCTCCGCCGCAACCACCGTGAACCGTCGAACGTAACGCTCGGCGAGCTCAAGCAGCTTTCACGAAAAGCCGAGGAAGCGTCCTCCATCGACTCCCTCCTTGGGATCGAAGGGGCCGCCGCCCGCGTCTATTTCCAGGCCTTCTCGGGGATGCTCAAGGCCGATCTCGAATCGACCTTCTCTTTCGACTCGCGCAACCGTCGCCCTCCGAGGGATCCTGTGAATGCGCTCCTCTCGTTCTGCTACGGCCTCCTCGTCCGCGAAACGACGATGGCCGCGCACGCAGTCGGGCTTGACCCTCTACTCGGCTTCTACCATCAGCCTCGCTTCGGGCGGGCTTCCCTCGCCCTCGACCTCATGGAGGAGTTCAGGCCGATCATCGCCGATTCGACGGTCCTTTCGGTGATCAACACCGGCGTCGTCTCGCCCGAGGACTTCGTCCAGGGACAGGGCGCCGTGGCACTCAAAGAGGCAGCGCGAAAAAAGGTCATTCAAGCCTTCGAGCGCCGGATGGACCAGCTCGTGACCCATCCCGTCTTTGACTACAAGCTGAGCTATCGGCGCGTCCTTGAGATCCAAGCGCGCCTTCTGTCCCGAACTCTGCTGGGAGAGTTACCTTCCTATCCGGGATTCCGGGTCCGCTGAAAGGAAACACGATGCGCCACTCGTACCTAGTCACTTACGACGTCTGCGACCCGAAACGCCTGCGGCAGGTCTACAAGCTCATGCTGGGATACGGCGACCACCTCCAGCTCTCCGTCTTTCGCTGTGAGTTGAATCATCGGGAGCTGGTCGAGCTCCGCACCAAGCTAAGCGGAATCATCCTGACAACTGAGGATCAAGTTTTGTTCGCTTCCCTCGGGCGAGTCGAAGGCCGCGGTGGCAGCGCGATCCAGGCTATAGGGAAGCCGTACATCGATCCCGAGCGCCTAGCTGTCGTCGTGTGATCGCGCGCCAGTGTTCGCGCCCAAGCTCCACGCTGCCCCTGGAGATCGTCTACCCAACGGCCCCACGGCGAGTTATACTCTCTTCTCTATCCCGACGTTCCACCGTCCTGCGGATCGCGAGAGGTCCGGTGATGCCAAGCCCCCTGGACCCGCTCGCACTCCGCCCCGGTCCTTGAAAAATCAACACTTTAGCTAATGCTCTTTCGGCAAAATCCACCGTCAACCAGGCATCCACCTTCCTCCCAATGTGCCCCTCTCTCGAACCGCTCGCATTCCCCCTCGCACTCTTCGGAAATTCCGAAGCTCCTCCGAGGGCTCCTTCTCTCGTGAACTCACGAGAGCCCCATTGAAGCTTGGGCGTTTGGGCGGAGGGGGCGCCCCCCTCTCTCACTACCTTCTCTCGTGAACTCACGAGAGCCCCATTGAAGCGATGGCTTCGGCGAGCTCAAGCAGCCGCGCCGCTCGCCCCCTTCTCTCGTGAACTCACGAGAGCCCCATTGAAGCTGAGCGGTCGAGGACAAAGCGAACCCCCCGGCCCTTCCTTCTCTCGTGAACTCACGAGAGCCCCATTGAAGCGGCTCGTCGAGCAGAGTGACGAGCCCGCATTGGAGATCCTTCTCTCGTGAACTCACGAGAGCCCCATTGAAGCCTAGAAGTCTGGGACGGCGAGCGACTACAGCACCGTGATCCTTCTCTCGTGAACTCACGAGAGCCCCATTGAAGCAAGCGCGCGAGCTGAGCAAGCATGACAGCACTTCGTGACCTTCTCTCGTGAACTCACGAGAGCCCCATTGAAGCTGTGCGCGCCACAATGCTCGCACGCGAAGACCGCAGAACCTTCTCTCGTGAACTCACGAGAGCCCCATTGAAGCAAGGCCGTGGGTATCGAGGCGCGCGGCGCCGCCATGGCGCCTTCTCTCGTGAACTCACGAGAGCCCCATTGAAGCGACCGTGTTGAACGAGCCCTGAAATCGCGCGATCCAGGTCCTTCTCTCGTGAACTCACGAGAGCCCCATTGAAGCCTCGGTCGCCTCTGGGATGACATCGTCTATGCCGCGACCTTCTCTCGTGAACTCACGAGAGCCCCATTGAAGCTGCGCGCTTTGGGCTTACGTGGGCTTGCGTGGGCGTAGCCTTCTCTCGTGAACTCACGAGAGCCCCATTGAAGCTTGTCGTGGACGTTATCGACGGCCGCGAGATCGCAACCTTCTCTCGTGAACTCACGAGAGCCCCATTGAAGCGCTGCTCCGGTGACTTCGGGAATGGGACACGTCGACCTTCTCTCGTGAACTCACGAGAGCCCCATTGAAGCATTACGCGCTCGCTGACGCGGGCGAACGATTCCTCCCTCCTTCTCTCGTGAACTCACGAGAGCCCCATTGAAGCTCGTCGAGCGCCCTGAATACCAGGGCGCTCGCTCGAACCTTCTCTCGTGAACTCACGAGAGCCCCATTGAAGCGGGAATGACGTAGGGCGCGGCCTGAGGTCCTCTGGGCCCTTCTCTCGTGAACTCACGAGAGCCCCATTGAAGCGGTCCAGGTGAGGGAGAGCGCCCAGAGACGGGCGAGGCGGTCCTTCTCTCGTGAACTCACGAGAGCCCCATTGAAGCCCGTTCTGCTGCTCTTCGTGCTCCAGCTGCTTGTCATCCCTTCTCTCGTGAACTCACGAGAGCCCCATTGAAGCGAGGAGTTGGCGATTGCCGGAGGTGAGAGGGAGTGAGGTCCTTCTCTCGTGAACTCACGAGAGCCCCATTGAAGCCACCTCGTCGGTGGGCGCGGAGGATGGGGGCGCGTCCTTCTCTCGTGAACTCACGAGAGCCCCATTGAAGCGCCTCGCTGAGATCGTCGCCAGCTCCTACGGGAACCTCCACCCTTCTCTCGTGAACTCACGAGAGCCCCATTGAAGCACGCCGGGGTTGAGCGTGAGCGCGTTGGCGTGAATCCTTCTCTCGTGAACTCACGAGAGCCCCATTGAAGCTGGAAAAACCGCGGCGGCTCGGAGGTGTTCCTCAAGTTCCTTCTCTCGTGAACTCACGAGAGCCCCATTGAAGCAAGCGCGCCCCCGCCGAAACGGGGGCACTGTCGGCTAGCCTTCTCTCGTGAACTCACGAGAGCCCCATTGAAGCCTGCTCACGGGCGCACGCGCGCGCCTCGATGAGCTCTCCTTCTCTCGTGAACTCACGAGAGCCCCATTGAAGCGAGGTTTTTGTACTGCGGCGCCACCTCCTCGAAAAGCCTTCTCTCGTGAACTCACGAGAGCCCCATTGAAGCGCGAAGTCGCGGTCAAGAAGGGAGCCCAGGTCTGCTACCTTCTCTCGTGAACTCACGAGAGCCCCATTGAAGCGATCATCCTGTCAATCAACTCCAGTGCTGACAATTGCCTTCTCTCGTGAACTCACGAGAGCCCCATTGAAGCTGTTGCCATCGGTCCGCATGCTGACACGCGCAAAACCTTCTCTCGTGAACTCACGAGAGCCCCATTGAAGCCTGCTGACTTCTCGCGCGGCCGCGTCGATGCTGTACCTTCTCTCGTGAACTCACGAGAGCCCCATTGAAGCGTCGATCCGACTCACGCCCCGAGACATACCGCGCGACCTTCTCTCGTGAACTCACGAGAGCCCCATTGAAGCCCCTCACCGCCATCCCTGACCACCAGCGCCGACCCGCCCTTCTCTCGTGAACTCACGAGAGCCCCATTGAAGCTACGTTTGCCTTGAGAGTGCGCGCATGAAGGAGATGCCTTCTCTCGTGAACTCACGAGAGCCCCATTGAAGCCTATCGCAAAAGGGCCGAGTGTTATCGATCGGGTTAACCCTTCTCTCGTGAACTCACGAGAGCCCCATTGAAGCTTATGTGGTGTCGCGCGTTATTGCGCGGTGCTCCCTTCCCCTTCTCTCGTGAACTCACGAGAGCCCCATTGAAGCTGGCGCCGGACCCGTCGAGAGCGCTGAACTCGAGCTCCCTTCTCTCGTGAACTCACGAGAGCCCCATTGAAGCGTGCTCACGATCTCGGAACAAGAAGCCGCCGCTGCCGATCCTTCTCTCGTGAACTCACGAGAGCCCCATTGAAGCCCGATGGACCGTCCGTCCTCCTCCTCGATGGAGTACTCGAGCCTTCTCTCGTGAACTCACGAGAGCCCCATTGAAGCGGGAGACGACGGCTCGGCAGGCTCTTTCGCGTCTTTCGCCCTTCTCTCGTGAACTCACGAGAGCCCCATTGAAGCAGACCAACGCGTTCCTGCCAGACGGAGATTTCGGGCTCCTTCTCTCGTGAACTCACGAGAGCCCCATTGAAGCGCTCCGATGGCCATGACGAGTTTTCCGATTGCGTGTTGTCCTTCTCTCGTGAACTCACGAGAGCCCCATTGAAGCCAGCCAAACTGCTTGATAGTAAGCGTCCGGTGCCGACCTTCTCTCGTGAACTCACGAGAGCCCCATTGAAGCGATGAGCATTCTCGCTTCGACGAGTGCGTTCGCCTCCACCACCTTCTCTCGTGAACTCACGAGAGCCCCATTGAAGCTTTTTCGGCCTCGGCGTTCGCCGTCGCAAGCTTGATCGCCCTTCTCTCGTGAACTCACGAGAGCCCCGTCGAAGCAATCTCTTAGTCGTGCCACCGCGCCCCGGCAACACAGAGCGCGCCGCTCACAACACCTCCACAACCCATGATTCTCCCAACAAACCCATACCGCACACCATTTTCGACCACACACAGCGCGCCCCGGTTTCTCAAGGCAATTTGTGCGAGAGGTGCTTGCGAGATTTCTCGGGCGCTCTTACACAAGCAACAGCAGTTAGCCGCTCGCTCCTTTGAGCGTTGGCGAAAGAACTGCTCCACCAACCAACAACAGGGAGAATCACATGTCTCAATATTCTTTGAGGGCCAAGCGCGGCCTGCTCAAAGCGTCCACCCTCGCCGTGGCGGTCCTTTTGTCGTCCTCGTCGGCGTGGGCGGCGGTCCAGAGGTCCACAACTACGAACGCACCCAGCCAGGTGCGGAAAGTCAGCGACTATTCAACGTCGTACACCGAATCAAACAGCGAAACCATTGTAGACAATGCCTCGAGCGCGGTCGCACTGAACATCTCCACGCGGGCTGTCAACGTCGGATACAACTCAACCACCAAACCTGTCATCCATTCGCAAGTCCTCGCCTACTCACAATCAAGCTGGAACAAAGGACAGAACCGCGTCCCCTCCGCCACAGCCAACGTTGTTCACACCTTCTTCGGCCAATCGCTTCCGCTGCAAGTAAGCGTCGACAAGAGCAACGCGTCCAACCTCATCCACGAGGTCAGACAGGTCAAACAACTCACCCAAGGCTATCGATTCCTCAGTGTCCCTTTTCTGGTCCTGGGCGTATACCCGATCGAGTTCTCCGTCGGGGCCACCGGGACCGCATCAAGTGAGGCCTTCGGAAGCGCCGCCGTAACGAAGGGCAGCGTGGAGAAGAGCAACTACCTGAGCAGAACAACTCTGAAGACGAGCGGTGGTCTGTCGCTCTACGGCCAGCTTTCGGTCGGCCATCCCAACGTCGCCGCAGCTTCATTCACAGCTCAGTTCACCATCGTTTCGCTCACCGCGTCGGTCGACGGAAGCACTCACCTCGCCCACAACAGCGGCAAGGATGTACGACGAGGGTATACCCTTACAGGAGCATACTCGGTCGGCTCCGGGTCAGGACAGATCATAGCCAGCTACCAGCTAGTCGAATGGCTTTTTGGTGGCCTAAAAGGCGCCAAGACGCTCGCGAGCTGGCCCTCGCTCGCATCCTACCAGAAGAAGTGGGCCGACTACGGCATCCTGGTCATGTCCGATGCGGGGGACGCCTGGTGATCTGAGAAGTGTGGTGAGGGACATATCATGAAAACGAAACAAGTTCTTCCGTGGCTGCTAGTTGCCGGTGGCGTCTCGACGTTTTTCCTAGCTCGCACAGTACCGTCCGGAGCATTTTGGCTCGCGCCAAACGCCCCTGCGGAGTCGGCTCAAGACAGGGACGCCGAGGAGGACAGACTCGCGATTGAGGTCCCTCACCTCACCTACCAATGGAGGCAGGTCGCCGTCGCAAAAGCTCGCGGCGTCGTCATGTGGAGCATCGAGCTCAAGGGCGAGCTCGACCTCTATCAACTCGCCCCTGCTCCGGCTGGTGACACCGTCGGTCGCACGCACTCTGCCGAGGTCCGCCTCCTCCAAGGCACCCCTGAAGACATGGCCCCGGCGATCCTCCGCCTTCGGCAGCGCGCTGAAAGTCCCTTCCGCTTTAAAACCGGCGCGGACGGAAGCATCACTCTCGCCGGCTTCCCTGAAATCGAGCAGGATGGCTCATGGGCGCACCTTCGCTCGACCCTCGCAGCTCTCCAGGTGAACAGCGCGGCGCCCGATCGCACCGGTGAACCCAGCACTGTCGGCCCCTGCCAGGTCAACTACACCCAAACCAAGCCCACCGTCTTGAGCAAAAAGTCCACGCGGTGCCGCTACGCTACCGCGCAAGGTGCGCAGGTCGAGGTAGGTCTCGCGACCTTTGGTCTTCACGGCGAACTCACACTCGACGCCGCCGAGCGCATCGTGGCCAGCCATTACGTGGAAGAGACAAACTTCAGCGAAGGTGCTCTGATAGTAACGGTAACGACGGACCTCAAGCGCATCCGCGAGGGGACCGCAAAGAACCCGATCAAAAAGTACCAAGACTGGAAACTCTTCCCCCTCGACGGAAGTCATTTGACCACGCTTAAAGCCAAGGCCTCGCGCGAGGTGAGCGACGACGATCGTGAGCGACTCGGAGGACGCACCTACCCGGAGCTTCTGAATGCCCTGTCCACTGCCATCGACAACCAGGATGTCGATGGAGCGCGGGAGGCCGTCACCTTGCTGACAATCTTATTCAGAACCAACCCTGAGGCGCTCCGACTCGCTCGCGCCGAGATCCAAAGAGGTCTGCCTGTGAACAAGGCGGAGCCGCTCATGGGTGCTATGAGCATGGCGAGCGGTCCGGAAGCCGAGTCCCAGCTCATTGAGCTCGTGAACGACCAGGGCCTCGACCCCGAAACCCGCGAATACTCCATTACTCACCTGGGCTCCGTCGAGTCCCCGAGCGACGACGTCATCTCGACGCTTGCTGCCTTGAGTTCCGATGAGACGTCCGGCCCCCTCCGGCCTCAATCGATCACCTCGCTCGGGAACGCCCTGCGTCGCGGTGCAGAGTCGGGGGGAAGCGAGACGCAGACTCAAGCCTTCGAGCAGCTCATCGAGCTCTCCAAGACGGCCTCGACTCCCATCGACAAGGCCAACTCGATGCTAGCTCTCGGAAACACCGCCAGCCTGAAAGCTTTCCCGGCGATTGTAGAGGGCCTCACTTCGACCGATCCCATGGTCCGCCATTCAGCCGTCTTCGCTTTACGCGAGGTACCCGGCGCGGAGGTCGACGGCCGTATCGTTTCGGTCATGACGAGCGATCCTCAACCAGAGGTGCGCATGGCCGCCAGCAGCGCGATTAGCTACCGTGAGCTCAACGCGCCCCTCGCCGATGGTATCCTCAAGGCGGTCCAAGTCGAACCGGAAGCAGCAGTCAGAGACGCCGCCCTCACCGCGATAACTCAAGGTGGGTTCGACCCCGACTCGCCCGCTTACCCCATCGTCGACTGGGTCGCGAACAACGACCCCGATCCGACGCTCCGCGAACGTGCCACGCAGTTCCTCACGGGTAGCGACACATAAGAGCGTCGTGCCGAAGGCCGCTCCGTCCCACGGGGCGGCCTTGTCTCGGATCGAACCTCGGTAGCCCGCACAATCTGTCTTTCCAGCAGGTCCTGGTCGGGGTCCACAACCAGCCGTTTCCTTGGGCGACCTGGTGCATCCCATCTTGGCAGCTCCCTCTACCTTCACGAACGCGGTCAGCGCTCCAACTTCCGCGCCTCTCACCGCGTGAAGTTCTGCACGGCCCAGACCTTGCCCGACGCCGTCGTGTAGAAGCCGCAAGCGACGCGCTTCATCGACAGATCCGTCATGTTGATGAAGTGGCCGTATGTTTGGAAACACTCCCCCTCACAGGGCTCGACGGGCGGCGGTCCTTCGTCCCACATCTGCTGCAGACAGAGGCCGATCACCTGAGCGTTTGAAGAATACCCCGGACACTCATTTTGAGCTCCGCCGGGCTGACAGATTTTGGCTATGGCTCCGGCGTGGGCCTGGTTCACGCCCGCATCATATTCCGCCATCTGATCGGCGCAGGCTTCGCCGTCCATACGCCGCTCGAGCGGGGGCAAGCACGCGCACTCGGTCCGGAACTGATTGATGCGATCGACGCAGTCCTGATAGAGGTCGCCGGTGCTCGGTGGAGGGTCGAGCTTACACGCGATGTTCGGGACGCAGTCGCCCGAGTCTCCGCCGCTGCCTTGTGCGCCACCGTTCCCAGGCATTCCTCCGCTCCCGCCTGGCGGACCGCCGCCGATCGACGGTCCTCTTCCGCCGCTGCCGTCGCGCCCGCCCGCGGGGTTCCCTGAACCACCATCGCTCGCGGAGGCGCCTCCACTCGTCACTTGCCCTCCGCTCGCGGTCTCACCTCCGCTCGCTCCGCCACCAGCGCCCCCGCTTCCGCTCAAAGGCGCCCCACCGGTGGCCCCCTGACCACCGCTCTCCGCCCCCGGCGAGCCGCCCGAGCTCGCGTCGTCCGCTTCCGGATCCGGCGTCGCACTACAGGCCACCACGAGCGCCACCCAACTCATCCACCAAGCCCGCATCGTCCCTTCAGTATCAAAGTGTCCCCTTTAAGATGTAAACAGCTTTCGCCCCGAGCACCTCGCGTCAGCGCGGAATCGTCCGTGCTGACCGCAAACGTTCCGGGGGAGTGCTGAATGTGTGCGTTCACAGAGCAGATCAGCGGCCCTTTCGGCTGCCGGAAAAGCGAGAGACGTGAGATAAATTTCCTCTCCCTGCGCGCCCGCAGCGTCGCTTGAATCCTCTCCGATGAAGCACAACGTCGCCCTCTTGCTCGCCTTCAGCCTCACAGCGCCCCTCGCCTGCAGCGGCAGAGACGGCCCGGGCACCGGACACGATTCCTCAGAGACGAGCGGCGGCACCAAAGCGACAGGCGGACGCAGCGGCAGCGGCAGCGGCAGCGCACCGAGCTCCGGTGGAACCGGCGGCGACGCAGAGACTTCCGATGGCGGCGCGAAGGCGACGGGCGGCGCTTCTTCCGGAGGCAGCGGGACCAGCGGAGGAGCTGGCGCCGGCGGCGCCCAGGGAGGAGGAGACGGAAGCGGTGGCGCGCCTCCCGTCAAGATCCCCGACGCCGTCGCTTGTGAGCCCGTCCAGGCCGATCACCCCACAGTCATCACCGTCGACGGCGACGACGTCGCCTCCGAGAATAAAAATGGCCTGACCTTCAAGGGCTTCGGTGTGCTGAGCGCGAACAGCACGAGCGCCGTACTCCTCGATTACAAGTATCGGCACCCCGAAAAGTACGCCGAGCTCCTGCGTGTCCTCTTCGGCGGCCCCAGGCCCATCATGAACCACATCAAGTTCGAGATGGGCAATGATAGCAACACCTCGACGGGCCCCGATCCGGCGACGAAACGCTCGGCGTCTGAGCCCGCGAACGTCGGCCGCGCCCCCGGGTTCCAGTTCGCCGCTGACGCCAAAAAGCTCAACCCGGACATCAAAGTCAGCATCTTGCGCTGGCACTCGCCCGCCTGGGTCGGCACGAATAACGATCGTCTCTACACCTGGTTCAAAGAGACCATCCTCGCCGCTTACCGCGAGTACGGCTACATGGTCGACTACGTCAATCCGGGAGAAAACGAGCACGCCGCGAACCTGACCTGGACCAAAGAGTACGCCAGTCGCGTCCGCACAGACTCCGAAGGCTTCGAGAGCGCAGCCGAGCGCGAGCTCTACAACCGCATTCAGGTCGTCATCTCTGACGAGGTCGGCACGGGCTCTTTTGGCGGTCAGATGATCTCGGACGCAGCGCTCCGGGCCGCCGTGGGCGCTTCCGGCTTCCACTACAACACCGACGACGACGGGAGCGGTAACTTCACGCGCCTCGCCGAACAGTTCGACCACCAAATCTGGAACAGCGAAGCCCAGGCCACCTTCAGCAACACCTCGTTCCGGCCGAACGCGAGCTCAAAGAGCGGCATCGGCGGCGCGGGCGGGCCCCTCGAGATGGGCAATACGATCATCAAGGGCTTCGACCGCTCCCGGCGCACCCTCTTCATCTACCAGCCCGCGATCGGCTCCTTCTACGAAGGGGGCCAATACTCTCACAAAGAGCTGATCAGCGCCCGCGATCCCTGGTCCGGCTGGATCCACTATGACGCCGGAATTCAGGTGCTCCGCCATTTCTCGTGGTTCGCCAAGACAGGCTGGGAAAACGAAGACAACAGCGCGGGGATCTGGCGCGCTGTGCCTCAGGCGAGCGACACCGGCGCCACGGGCACGAACCCCGTCGACGGGCGCAACGGTACGCCGAGCTACATGACCCTCGCCTCTCCGGACAAAGCAGACTTCTCCGTGGTCATGGTCAACGACAGCAGCCAGACCAAATATTACCGGATCCGGACCGCGAACCTGAAGGTCCCCGAATCGGCGCACCTCGAGGTCTGGGAGACACGAGCCGCGGATGACGGCCCGTTCAATGAGAACTATATGCGCTACCAATGCGACCTCGCTCGGGACGACGGCGCCTATACTCTCGAGGTCAAACCCTGGTCAGCGGTCACCGTGACGACCCTCGCGAATCGCGAAATCGAAGCCTTTCACCAGCCGCTCCCGGTCGAAGGTGAACGCCAGGTCCTCGACACCGACGAGAGTGGACATGAGCGCGACACCAAAGACAACATCCTCTACGCTGACGACTTTGACTATTCGAAGCTGACGGTCGGGCGCATCGGCGACGGCGGTGTGCTCTCGGGCACCGAAGCGTTCATCGCTACGCGCGGAGGCCCGAAGAGCACGATTGCCCGCTATTCCTGGGATCGAAACGGCGCCTTCGAGGTCTTCCTCCCGGACGGCTCAGAGAACTACGTCCTCCGCCAGCAGGGCAACATGGGCACGGCTTGGAACGCTGGCGAACCCGTCACAGCCATCGGCGACAAGTCCTGGCTGAACTATCGAGCGAGCGTCGACGTGACCTTCGAAACGGTCGGAGGCGACCGAAACTACGCGGGCATCGGCGCGCGTCAGCAAGGCGGCGGAAACAGCCACGGCTACGCGGGCACCGCCTTCACGCTCCGTCTCTGGCAAGACGGCGGCTGGTATTTGAACCGCATGAATCAGAACGTCGCGAGCGGCACTATCGCCGGCTTCGACGGAACTCCCGGCAAGTGGCACAAGCTGGCTCTCGAGGTCGACGAGAACCAGATCACTGCTTTCATCGATGGTGTCGAGGTTCACTCCTTCACCGACGACACGCATCTCGCCGGTCGCGTCGACCTCCTGAGCGGCCCGCTGAGCGTTCAGTTCGACAACCTGCTCGTCGAGAGGCTCGAAGGAAAACCCGCCTACTACGTCGAGTACCTCGACAACCTCGAGATGTACGACCTATCCCCCGAGCGAAAGAAGAAGCTCGAATACAGCGGAAACTGGGCTCACGAAGTCGGCAAGAGCATGTACGACTACCACCGGACCCTCTCGACCAGCTCGGGAGCCGGCGCCACGCTCAAATACACCTTCACGGGGACCGGACTCGACATCCTCGGCGGGAACAACGGGACAGCGGCTCTCGATGTGACCATCGATGGGAAGCTCCGAGACGGTCCCGCGGCTCAAACCCGAGCCTCCGATCAGCTCTACCAGACCTTCAGCCTACGAGGACTCCCGCGCGGTGAGCACACCGTCGAGCTCAAGGTCCTGAGCGGTACCTTGGTGGTGGACGCGGTCGGCGTCGTGGAGTGAATGAACCTCCTAGGAACAGAAAAAAGGGCGCCCCTCGAGCTTTTAGGGCGCCCTTCTTTTGTGAGGCGGGCGCGCCTTAGAAGCGCATGAAGAAGTCCCAGGAATCCTCAGCGATCCAGTTCTTGCCGCCTTCGTTGTCGATGTTGGTGTGGCCGCCGCCAAAGGTGCAGACGCGGGTGGGGTAACCGGGGTCACAATCTTCGAACTCGTAGCAGACGTGATTGCCGCCCGTATGAATCGGGATTTCGGCCGGAATCTTACAGCCGTTGTCCTCCGCCTTCTCGATCGCGATGAACTTCGCGCCTTGCTTCGCGCCCTCGTTGTTCACCCAAGGACAAGTTCCATCCTGAAGGCCCGTCGTGTGCATCCAGGCGATGGGCTCGCGGGTCTTCTGGGGCAGCCAGATATTGTAGTTCGCGGGGGCGATGCCGACGGCGGCGCGAATGTCCTGTTGGTGATTGGTCGACAGCGAATAGGTGATCATGCCGCCGAAGCTGAAGCCTGTCGCGAACACGCGCGTCGTGTCGATGCAGAGATTCTCCTTCACGAAGGCGAGGAGATCATCGAAGAGCGCATGGTCCTTTTGTTGCCAAGTGGCGCCGTCGGACTGAGGCGCAACGAAGATCGCTCGGACACCATCCGCCTGAGCGAGCGGCTTCAAGAAATAGTAGTCTTGATCGCGCACAGCCTCGGAGGTGCTCCCGATCCAGTGTGAGGTATAAAAGAGGCGGTGCGGCTCGTTTTCGTCGTAGTTATTGGGGATATCGATGATGTACGAGCGGTCTTGGCCGCTGCTCATGATGCTGCGTTTGCCGCTCATGATCGTCGCTGGCTTGCCGCAGCCGGCGCTCTTCACCGGAGGGTTGCCCAGCGGAAGTCCGCCCCCTTCGCCGGAGCCACCCGTGTTGTCCGAGCCGCCCGAGCTCTCCGAGCCACCCGAGCTTGCTCCTCCCGTGCTCTGAGCGCCGCCAGCAGCCCCGCCGCCCGCTGGGTTCGCGCCGCCGCTCGCGGCTCCCCCAGAGCTCTGAGCGCCACCGCTTCCGGGGCTCCCGCCTCCGCTTGAGCTCCCTCCCGCGCTCGGTCCGCCGCCCGCAGCTGCTCCTCCGCTTGCCGCCGGAGCCCCTCCCGTCTCAGCGCTCCCGCCCGTTCCCTGAGCGTCATCGCCCGCAGGTTCGCCGGAGCAGGCACCAAGGGAGAGCGCAACAGCGCCGAGAAGAGCGAAAGAAGATTTCATGGGGGACACGGTACCTCGCTGGGGCGACAGGGGCGGTTTAGGTTTGTACAGCGTGTTCTCATTCGAGAGAGCCGAAAAGGTGCCCCTGCGGGCCCTCCCTCTCTGGAAAATTCCCCTCTTCGTGACCGAAATTCCAGCACAAAACGCGAACAACCTCGGGTAGCGCTACCACTCGCCGCATGGACGGCCTCACGAGTTCCATCCTAGATGGTCGAGGCCGCTTCTTTTGGGCCAGAAACGGAAAAGCACCGCCCCTCTCCGAGAACGAGGGACGGTGCCTACGGCGGAGAAACTCCGCATGGGGGGAGCGGACCTTAGGGGTTCGCCGGGGGCGAGAAGCGGAACTCCACGCGCCGATTCATGGCCCTCGCTTCGCGACTCTGGCCCTCGGCAATCGGGCGAGACTCGCCGTAGCCTGTAGCGATGAGTCGCTCGGGAGGAACTCCCGCGTTCACAAGGAACTGACGCACGCTGTCGGCGCGCCCTTGGGAGAGGCGCAGGTTCGACGCGTCACTTCCGACGTCATCGGTGTGGCCATCGATCGCGATCACACCGAGCTCCGGCCGAGCTTGAATCACTCGGGCCATCTCGATCAGGAGCGGCTCGCTCTTGCCTGAGATGACTGTCTTCCCGGTTTCGAAGAAGATCGGCTCGAGGGTTCGGATCTGACCGTCGAGGACCCGAATCATGTCGGGGCAACCGTCGTGGTCGTCGATCTGGTTGATGGTCTCAGCGTCCATCGGGCACTGATCCTCAGAGTCGGGAATTCCGTCGCCGTCGTTGTCGTTATCGGGGCACCCATCTTGGTCCTGGAACCCATCAAGGTCTTCGGCCTCGAGCGGACACATGTCGATGCCGTTTTTGATTCCATCACCGTCCGCGTCGAGCTCGGGACAAGCAGCCGGATCTTCCGGAGGAACCTCGCTCAAACAGGGATCAGGCGGGGGCGCCTTGGCGACGACCTCGCGCTTGGGTTCGGGGGTGGGCTTCGGCACTTCGACTTGCTCTTCCTTGCGGTTCAGCCGGACGCCGCCCATGCCGAGCGCGTGCAAATTCGGCGCGCCGAGGCCATCGGTGAGACCCGGCCCGAGCCCCGCCGCGACGCTCCAGTTTCGCGCCGCATAACGAACACCAAATAGTGCACTCAGGGGAACGTTCCCGTCAGAGAACGCATTCGCGAAGGGAGTCCGCCCCTGAAGCTCGGCCGTCAGGGCCAGACCTCGCCAAATGTCGAGGTTCAGGCCCGCGCCGAAGGTGAACTGACTCCCTACGTTGACGTCTTGCAGGCTGCGTTCTTCGCGGAAGAGGGCCCCGGCGTTCAAAGCCACGAAGCTCCTCTTCTCCTCACCGAAGGACTTGCCGAGCATGATCCGGGGACCGCCGCTTGCGGCCCTGTCGGCCACGAGTTGGCTGCTCTGTCCCACGGGAACAGCCACGCGACCGGCAAGGCCTAACTCAAAAGGGGCGGCAACATCCAGGACGTTCACGCGGACTTCCGCCTCAGGGTTTCCGACGGAGACGCCGTCCGGCGTGAGCCCCGTGGTGCCGACCGCCTGCCCGGACTGAGCATACAGGGGCACCATGGCGGCGACGTGGAAGCGATCGAAGAGAGCAAGACCCGCGCTCAAGTAGAGCGCACCCTGAGCGTCGATCAGAGCCACCTCTTCTCCGGTCGCCGTGTTCTTCATGACGAGCGGATCATCGGCGTAACGGAGCATGGCGCGCCCGAAGAAGCTCAGGTGATCCATCGGGATCGTCGGTCGCTCAGTCCAGAGCAGATCTTCGGGAGCGAGAGGGGTCGGATTCGCATCCGTCGAAAACCCCTGAGCCCGAGCCTCGGGAGCGAAACCGAGGGTCCCGACGAGAGTCGCCGCCACCGCGGCGGCGGCTCGCCGCCGCCGCATCAAGAGGGCCGCACCGAAGAGGACTGCGAGAAGGCCCGACTTCGGACCACCCGTGGGCCCGGTACCCATCGAGCAGGCACCACCGCGGATTTGCCACGCGCCCTCGTCTTCATCCTCGCTGAGGGGCTTCACAGGCTCATCATCGCCACCCTTGGCGCCGCTGCCCTCCGAATCATCGTCGGACCCTGCAGAACCGTTCGAAGAGGACGAGCCGTTCGAGGTCGATTTGCCTCCGTCGCCCGAGTTCCCGCCGCCGTTCGACTTGGCCCCAGTATTGTCGGGATCCTCGGAACCCGCGGAACCAGAGCCGGAGGCCGCACCAGAGCCAGACGCGCCAGTGCCAGACGCGCCAGTGCCCGACGCCGCACCAGAGCCAGACGCGCCAGTGCCCGACGCCGCACCAGAGCCAGACGCGCCAGTGCCCGACGCCGCACCGGAGCCAGACGCCCCAGTACCGGACGCCGCACCAGAGCCAGAGGCGCCAGTGCCGGAGGTCGCACCAGAGCCGCTTCCGCCCGTGTTCGGGTTCGAACTGGAACCAGCGCCGCCGCTTCCGTTCTCGTTCTCCCCACATTCGGGGATCGGCACGTGGGCGCAGAGGCCAATCGGTTCGACACAGACGTCGAGCGTGCAGCTATCGGCATCGTCACAATCGAGGACGGACTCACAGCTTTCGCCTTCACCGTCCGCTCCGCCCGACGAGGCTGCTGCGCCAGAACCGCCCGCACCTGCTCCGCCGGAGCCTGCGCCACCGGAGGCGCCGCCGCCACTGCCACCACCGGTCTCGTGGCAGCCGAGGATGCCCACGTTGAGGCAGATGTTGCCGATCGAGATGCAGAGGTCGAGCGTACAGGTCAGCCCGTCGCCGCACTGGGCATCGTTCTGACAGCCACCGTCAGGAGTATCTTCCGGCTCGCAATCCAGAGTCGGGTTGTTCACACAGGCGCCCATGATGCAGCGAGAGACGGTACACTCGGGGCCCGCAGCGCAATCGCTATCGATCATGCACTCGGGACCCGGATCGGGCTCTGGCTCCGGTTCAGGCTCTGGCTCTGGTTCAGGCTCCGAGTCGGGGTCACAGCCGAGGAGCGGCAAGTAGAGACATTGACCGAGGACACAGTCTCCAATCTGACAGACCAGACCGCCCTTACACTGATTGTCCCCACTACAGCCGAGCAAGGAGAGCTTCTGACGCGACTCGCGCGTCGTCTCATCGAGGGCCTCATCTCTCACCCCCTGACAGGCGAAGGCAAGCAAACACAGGACCGGCAATGTTTTGAAAAAGTTCCATCTCATAAATAGCTCCTCGTGACTCCCTGTGTGCTCTCAGCAAGGTTCGGGCCACCCGGATGCGCTAGATTCTCGTCGTTTCTGACTGAGAGTTTCGAGCCGGGGCATAGTTTGCTGTCGAGACGACCGGTCAAAATGACCGAACGGGCGAAAGCGCCCTCACCCTTCCGGAGTCACCCCGATCGACCAATCGCACAAATGCTAGGCAACCTTGCTCAATCACACACCGCACCGCCTCCCTCTTCCCCACACATCACACACAACATCCTCACGCATGAGCCCCACAATCTCATCCCGAGACACCACTTCCGCATCTGCGCACCGAACTCCGAGAGTGCACAAGGAGCAAGCGCGCAACCGCAAAGCGCTACAGCGTTCTTCCTCCGCGCCACCGCGGACAAAAACGAGCGGACCCGCTTTCGCGAGCCCGCTCTCCCTACCCCCTTTTCTCTCCCTACGGAGAGGCTCCTTGGGGTCCTTCCCTCAACGCTTGAGTCTACCTCAAAGCGAAGGGGTTTTCCTGGCTCAAGAGTCCTTCGGGCCGCTGTCCGAGGACCTCACCACGCGCATCCCTGTCCACCGGAAATCCCAACCCAGCGAGACACTTCAATTTCCAATATCGACAATCGCCGCCACTCCCGGACGAACGCGCGTCACGAAGTAGGACGTTCCCCCACCTTCTGACTCGACCTTCAGCGTGTGCTCACCGAATGGAAGGCTCGCGGAGAAACGTCCCGTGCCCAGCAACTGACCATCCTTCCAAACTTTCACGCCAGCCGGCGCATTCACTAAGACATCACCGGTCGCGCGCGGGACTTCTTTCACCGACTCCTCTGCTACCGGTGCGCTAGGCAAATAAGCGGGGCTCGCGGTCCTCACCGCCGGCTCCTTTTGGAGAGCCACTTGCGCTTGGGGCTGACTCGGGACGACCTCAGAGGGAACTTCGATGGCTCCCAGCTCTTCTCCCAGATTCGGCTCGGGAAGTGCGTCCGAAGGGACCTCGGCAGCGACCTCTCGGGGACCGCCCATCGGAAGGGCCTCCACGTCTTCACCTTCAATAGCAAGCTCCGCATCGACCGGATCGGCCGCCATCTGAGTCGCTCGCGGAGTCTCACCAAAGAGCGGATTGAAGCTCATCTCGCTCATCCGCGTGTTGCCTCCGCTCCGCACCGCCGCCTGAAGCGTGAATCCGAAGATGACGAGGAGCGCAGCCAAGATCACTCCCGCCTGCACCTTGCCCTTACGCTTCGGTTTGCGCGCCACGACGCGCATTCGGGGCGCCGCTTCGTCCTCGAGCCACGAGAGCTGAGCCACGCGCTGAAGTTCCTCAATCGGAGGCGTGACGATGCAGGTGGTTGAATCATCCTGAGACATCGGGTCTCGACCGCCGAGAAAAGCGTCGAGAGGATTCGGAGGCAAAATCGGCTCGCCCACGGAACGCGGCACCTCCGGCTCCAGCTTCTTCAGCATCGAGAGCTGCATCTTGGTCGAGATACCCACGAGCTCGTCGGGGAAAATCGTCGACATCAGCGCTTGCGCTGCGGTCACTCCCGCTTCGCCGTCCATCTGAGCGAGTCGCTTCAGTTTCGCCTCAATGACGCTGAGCTTGACCCCGCCGCGCGCCATCAGCGTCTTCTGGACAAACACGCCCATCTCCTTTGAGATCCGAGGATTCAGCGTTCGCGGATCGGGAACAGTACCCTCTTGAATGAGATCGATCGTCTCTTCGAGGGTATTACGGCGGAAGAGCCGATACCCGACAAGCATCTCCCAGAGCATCACGAGGATCGAGAAGGCTTGGCCCGCCTCGGCGGAAGCCACATGGGGGCTTCGGTAGGCTGCGCTCGCCTCGTGACCACCGAGCGGGAACCCGGAGGTGAGCGTCTCGAGCCACGACCAGCGCCGATCGAGTCCCCGGACGAGCCCGCTATGAAGAACGAAGTATTCCGTAGGAAGGACGAGGTTTCGGTCACTCGAGGCAGGCAGAGTCGGCTCACGGAGAGTGACTTGGGCGGCGCGAACGAGCTCGAGAGCGATCCAGGCCACGGTGCGCTCGTGGAGCGGAGTCAGGGTCAAGTCGCGCTGGCGGGAGAGAGCCTTAATCAGCTGCGCAATCGTCGCGCCGTGGAGGTAGGGAGCGGCGGCGTAGATCTCATCATCCACAAAGCCGACCTCGGCGAAGTGACAGATGCGCTCGTCTTTTTCGACCTCAGCTCGGGCAGCCGAAGAAATACCTCTCCAGAATTTTTGGTCGACGTTCTCGCCGCTGAAGAACTTCACGACACTGAGCTCTCCAGTATGAACGTTTTCAGCGAAGTAGGTCGACGACGCACTCCCCAAGAGTCCGTTCAATCGATACGATCCAATGACCAGTCCCTCTGATTTCTCCATTTGATGCACCCTCCTGACTTGCGCCAAGCTACTTCCGCGAAGATGAGCGGTAAGGCTTACGCAAGAACCGGACCGACTTCCGGGAGCGTTCGCTCGATGGTGAGTCATGAAGGAGTTCGAGGACGCTCCTGCTCGAGTTTTCGCCCCTGTTCGCGTCCGCTCCGGCCCGGAGCGAGCCCGTCCTCGGGGCCCTTTCGGACGACGGGCCAAAACTCGTTCTGCTGACCGATCAGGTCATTTTGACCGGTCGGACCTACTGGCCGGGAGAGGCGCGACCTTTTTCGGACAACGAGCCAACGCGGATTGCCTGGTTTTTTTCGGGGTCCAGCTCGGCACGCGCCCTGCATAGGTAGATGTCACCATGGTGAGGGAGCCCCCAGTCGGTCCGGTACGACTCACGAAGCAGCGACGCTTCGGCTGGGGAGTCGCGTTCGCCTGGCTGACTCTCTTCGCGCGGCCCGGTCCCCTCTGGGCCGCTGGACCGAACTCGGCCGACAAGGCCTCGAGTGCCGACGTCGAACGGGCTGCGAACTTCTTCGAGCAGGGTGTCGAGCATTTTGTCGCTGAGCGCTTCGAAGCGGCCGCCCGCGCCTTCTTAGACGCGGACCGGATCCTGCCGAGCGCCGACGCGCTGGGCAATGCTTTGTCCGCTGCCCGCCGGTCTCACGTGGATCTTCTGATCTTGCGCGTGGCCCGTGAGGTCCTTGTGCGCGGCGACACGACCGAACCGCTGCGCTTTGCTGCCCGGGAGGCCATCGCCGAGTCCGAACCGCGGGTTTCTCAGGCGGTCCTCCAATGCACAAGGCCCTGCACGCTCACAATCGACGGCACGGAGGCGCTGCCCGGTCTTCACGACCTGAGCCCCGGCTCTCACCACATCACCGCGACCTTCGGCGAAGCCGAAGCTGTCGACCGCCGCGAGGATTTTCGGGCGGGAGCGCGCCTCACGCTCACCTTCGAGCCGCCCCCCGCGTCCGAAAAGGCTCCGGGACCTGCTCCTGTCGGCGCAGGGAGCTTCGATACGCCCCCAGAAAACGCGCCCGGCCCGGCTCCCCCGGGGCCCAGCTCGACTCGAGCCGAGAAACCGCGCGCCGCGAGTGTCGTCCGCCAGGTTCAACCGGATCTCGAAGACAGCGCCCCCGCGAGCTCGCGTCTTCCAGGCGACAGAATCCTCTTTTACTCAGGGGTCGCGGCGACGCTCGGTTTGGTCACAGCCGCGACCGTCAGCGGCGTCGACGCGGTGAGTTATCACAATGGGATTGGGGATGTGCCGAGTCCCGTGGAAAGAGAAGAGAATTCGGCGCGGGCGCTTCGAACCGATGTGCTCGTAGGGGCGAGCGTCGGGGCGGCGCTCTTGACCGCTGCTTGGGGAGTTTTCGGGGTTGAGTGGAGGCCGGTCCAAAAGACCCGCGTGTCCATCTCGGCCGATCATCTTGGCTTCGTGACGGGGGGGAATTTCTAACATGGTTACCGCTCTCACTTCGCTCGAAATTCGGGAACTGATGCCGCTCGGCACCGGCGGCATGGGCACGGCCTATCTGGCCTGCACCAAGGCAGGCCATTTTGAGCGCCTCGTCGTCCTCAAGCGCCTCCACGAACACCTCGTGGACGATCCCGACGCCAGGCAAAGGCTCCTCGCAGAAGCGGAGCTCGCCGCCTACGTCCATCATGCAAATGTGGTCGGCGTCCAGCACGTCGGGAAAGACGAGCGCGGCCTCTTCATCGTCCTCGACTACATCGAGGGAACCTCTCTGAACCATTTGATTCTGGCCCAGAGCCCCCTCTGTATTCCGGAGCCGATCGCGCTCCGCATCGCCCTCGACTGTCTCGCGGGACTCTCCGCGATCCACACGACGACCGACAATCGCCGTCAGCCGCTCAATATCCTCCATCGCGACGTCACCCCTGACAACGTTCTGGTGGGACTCGACGGCCTCGCTCGCTTGAGCGACTTCGGCATCGCTAAGAGCTCTCGCAGCACGGTCCAAACGGGGCCACTCCAGCTCATCGGCAAGCTGCCTTACATGGCACCGGAGTACGTCGACCGCGGCCAAATCGGGCCAGCGATGGATGTGTACGCGATGGGCGTGACGCTGTGGCAATTGCTCGTGGGGCGCCTCCCTTGGGAAGCCCAGGAACAGGCCCAGTACCTGGTAAAAATCCTGATCGACGGCGTCCCGCCGCTCCCCGAAGAAGGGAACTATAGCCCTGAGCTCCGCGCCATCGTGGCGAAAGCCTGCGCGCTCGACCCGACCCAGCGCTACCAAACAGCGCGCGAGATGGCCGAGGCCCTCGAGGGGCTCCGCGCCACCCATCAGATCGCTGAACACAGTCAGGTCGCCGCTTATGTGACCGACGCCGCGGGACACGAGGCCGAGTTCCGACGTGAAGAGGCTTCGATGCGCCTCGCGCTCGCTTCCTTGGAGCCCTCCGTCAATGGTCCCCCCTCGGATCGGGCTATCCCGAGTATCCCGAGCCTGCCCTCGTTGGCTGCGCTCGGACGCGTCTCGGAGTTTCCGAAGGTCCCGGCGGTGTCGGAGTTCGGACGCGCCTCGGAGTTTCCGCGCATGCCGGCGCTTCCGGACTTCGCGCGGAGCGCGGAGATCTCCAAGCAAAGGCCCGCGCAGGTCGCAGGTGATCGCCCTGCTCCTCAGGTCCCCGGAGCGCCATTGCTCCCCGACTTCACGCGCGCCTCAAGGCTCCCCACGGTTCGGATCCGCGAAGCTGAGCCTGAGCCGAAAACCCTGAGCTCCGCCTCCCTCGTGCCCACGCCCCACGCCTGGACCACGGCGGACGAGGTGCGCGAGTCCGACGAGCGTCTGGAGAGCGCGATCCGTCCCACGCTTCCGGCGACACCTCGCACGAAGAGTCGCGCGAAGCTCTACATCTGGGGCGCAGTCTCGCTGATCATTGGCTTCGGCGCCACGCACCGCACCCGCGGGTTCGGCATCTTCGAACTCTCCGCGTCCCACGCGGCCAGTCTTGCGACCGCAGAGCTCACCGAGAGTCCTACCCCGTTAGAACTGGCAAGCGCGGAGCTCAGCGCTCCCGATATCGCTCCTGCCCGGGGCCCCGAAGAGCCGCTCCCCGTGACCGCCATCGCTCTCGCGGAAGAACCGAGCGCCTCCCCGCCGCCCCCGGCCGAGCCCTCTGTCCGAGTTCCCTCTGAGGCCACCGCCGCCCAACGCTCCACTGCTCAGCTGCGACCCACGAGCGCCTCAAGATCACCGACAGTCACAGTCAGCGCGCAGAAACCGGGTCCAGAAAAACTCAAAGCGGCCCCTCTCGGGCTCGTCACCCAAAACCCTTACAAAAGCGGGAGCGCTCCAGAAAACCAAGCGCTCACCACAGCCCCCAAACGTTAACAGATTGGTTGTCATTTTTATGAACTTTCTCTCGAAAGCTTTCCAGGGCGCGTCCGTAGTCTATGTTTGCCGCGCTTTCATGCGCGGCACCGGCGCATGAAAGGGAAGGTAGGGATGACACGACGCCCGAACGCGGACACGGAGCACGATGCGCAACCGCAGGTCGCCACAATCGCCAGCTGCTTGCTGCACGATTTCGGCAATCTGCTCACGCTCATGGGAGGGCATGCGGAACTTCTCGCCCGCAATGCTGCCCTCGACGACAACGCGCGCGACGACGTCGCTTCGATCCGGAGCGCCGTCCGTCGCGCGATGCATCTCGTCTCGAACTGGTCAGACTTCCTTCGGCCAGCGAGCTCCGAATGGGTAGTTGTACCTCTCGAGGGACTCTTCCGTGAGATCGAGGATCTCGCGACGCCGAGCCTCTCGAGCAACGTCCAGCTCGAGATCCATTTCGACAGGAAGCTCTCGGTCCAGTCGAACTACGAACACCTCCAGCGGGCTATTTTGAATCTCGTCCTGAACGCCCGAGACGCCGTCGGGCGTCGAGGAAAGCTCGAGATCACAGCTGAGCCCTGCCCGCGCCACGGTGTGTCGACGGGAGGAGTGCGCATCACGGTCAAAGATTCCGGAAGCGGTATCTCTCCCGAACACTTGGAGCGGATTCGCGAACCATTCTTCACGACGAAAAAACACGGCTCGGGCCTTGGCTTGCCCCAGGTCAGCGAGTTCGTCGAAAAGAACGGAGGAACCCTCGAGATTCGGAGCGAACTCGGCGCTGGCAGCGAGTTTTCAATGATTCTTGCCCGTGGCCCCGACGTCTCCTTCGTCCAGACCCACAGCGAGCCTCCTCCCTCCCACCAACAAGGCACGATCCTCGTCGTCCAACGGGACGAGACCTTGTGCTCGCTTCTCCGTGACGTCCTCAAGCGCGCAGGATACACGGTCCTCGTCGCCGCGGGCGCAGGGGACGCCCTCCTCGTGTTGGCGCGCTTCCAGTCGGCGCTCGACGCCGTCATCCTCGACTCCGATCTGACCTGGATGCCCGTGGGGGAGCTGAGCGAGCAGATTCGCCAGGAGTATCCGTCGATCCCGATCCTGGTCCTGACGAACTCGCCCGCCTGCACGGAACTAGAAGCGGACCGGGTCATCCTCAAGCCCTTCGACGCCAAGACCTTCGCCCAGGACGTGTGTCAGCTGTTGACCCGCCGTCCTCAGCTCATGTCCGAGACGAGAATGAAGGTGCTGCCCCCTCGTCCGTTCCTCAAACCCGATCGCGAGAAGATCGGCTGAAATCGCCGCGGGTCAGGCCGCCCCTCGGGGCCGGGGGCGGCCTGGGCTCTCCCTCACTCGAGGTGGTGCCGCTTGAGCAGACGCCGAAGGTTCGAGGGATCCAGGTGCGCGAGGCGCGCAGCGTCCGCCCGAGACCCGTCCACTGCAGCCAAAAGTCGCTCCAAGTAACGCCGCTCGAAGGCATGCCGCGCAAGGCGCAAGGGTTCGACCGGCTCGGCCGGGTCCGTCACGTCAGCGCGAGGGGTGACGACCCCGCTGCTCGGAGGCATCCAGTTTTCAATGGTCTCGAAGAGCTCCACGGTGACCTCGTCCGCGGCCAGGATGAGCGCTCGTTCGATTGAGTTCTCGAGCTGACGCAGGTTGCCGCGCCAGGATTGTTTCATGAGCCATTCGAGAGCGGCGGGGTCGATGGAGGGGGGCGTTCGGCCCTGCTTGCGGGACAGCTTGTTCAGGAAGTGCGCGGTGAGCAGCGGAATGTCCGCGAGCCGCTCCCGCAGCGGCGGGATGCGGAGATGGAACACGTTCAGACGGTAGTAGAGGTCCTCCCGGAAGCGCCCCTGACTGACCTCCTGTTCGAGGTCCCGATGGGTGGCGGCGATGACGCGAACGTCGACAGGACGATTGGTCTCAGAACCGACGGGTCGGATCTCGCCTTCCTGGAGCACGCGCAAAAGGCGCGTCTGGGTCGAGAGTGTCAGCTCGCCGACCTCGTCGAGGAAGAGCGTGCCCCCGGAAGCGGCCTCGAAAATGCCCCGGCGAGAGGTGGTTGCGCCGGTGAAGGCGCCACGCACGTGCCCAAAAAGCTCACTTTCGAGCAGGCTCTCGCTCAAAGCGCCGCAATTGATGGCCAAAAACGGGCCTTGGCTGCGGTTTGACTGGGCATGCAGGTCTCGGGCGACGAGCTCCTTGCCCGTACCCGTCTCGCCGATGATGAGCACGGTCGCGTCCGTGGGTGCGACGGCTGAGATCATGCGACGGAGCACGGTCATCACCGGCGTGCTTCCGACGATGGTCTGCTCGGATTCGCTCGACAATCGCTCCTTCAAGTCCCGGTTTTGTTTGAGGAGGTCATGGTGAGCGAGGGCCCGACGACAGGCGGCGACGACGACCTCGGACGACTCGAAGGGCTTGCTGAGGAAGTCGAACGCCCCCCTCTTCATGGCGGTGACCGCCGCCTCGACGCTCCCCTGGGCTGTCATGACGACAACCGGCAGCTCCGGGCGCTGTTTCCGCGCAAGTTCCAAGAACTCGAAGCCGTCCCGCTCGGGCATGTTGAGGTCGACCAGGACCATCCCGGGCAGCCTCCTCTCGATTTGCTCGAGGCCTTCCTCGACGCTCGCGGCGTGCTCCGTTTCAATCCCCGCCTCCCCTAGGAACCTCCCGATCAGCCTCCCTACCGGCACCTCGTCGTCCACGACGAGAACGGCCCCATTGTCTGGTGATGACCCCTTTTCTGGCACACCTGGTGATTTACACGAAAAGGGCCACGCTCGTAATGTCGCAGTGATGGGGGATTTTGGAAAACGGGCCAAACGGGTCGGTAAAAATGACCCGTCCAATTGACTGACTGGACGACGGGCCAAACGAGCTTCATGGCCAAAATCAACGGAGTTTCCCAAGGCACACCGTTTGCAAACCTAGGGGCGTGCGCCCAGCCAAAAACGAAACCCAGGGTCATCTCACGTGGGGGAACTATGAGTTGCTCGAAGTGCTCGGGCGCGGGGGGATGGCCACCGTCGTCCGCGCCAAACGGCGCGTTGGTTCTCCAGCGGATGTCGCTCTGAAGTTCCCCCACCCAGAGGTCCTTCAAGACCCTTACGCCCTCGAAGCCTTCCACCTCGAGAGCGAGCTGGGACAAAGCCTGCGCCATCCGAGCCTCGGGGAAACCTACGGCATCGAAGCCGTGGACGGACGCGAGGCCCTCGTCCTCGAGCTGATTCGCGGGGTCTCCCTGCACACCGTTCATGAGCGCCTCCTGCGCCCGAGCGCCGACGAGCGGGACTTCTTCGTCGTCGCGTCCTTAGTGGCCCAGGTTGCCCACGGGCTCCAGGCTCTCCATGTCCACCGCTCGTCCGACGGGACCGCCCTCCGAGCGGTACACCGGGACGTCACGCCCAAGAACATCATCGTCACCCACGATGGCGTTCCGAAGGTCATCGACTTCGGCATCGCCTTCTCCGCGGTCCGCAACTTCCGCACGGCGACGGGCATGATCAAGGGCAAGGTCTCCTACATGGCCCCCGAGTATCTGCGGGGGCTCGCCTGGGACCATCGCATCGACATCTGGTCCCTCGGGGTCGTGCTCTGGGAGCTCCTCACTGGTCGACGACTATTTTCGTCTTCCTCGCCCACTCAGACGATCCAAGCGATCCTTTCGGCACCGATCCCGTCCCCGAAAAAGCTTCGCCCAGAAATTCCCGATGAGCTCGCGCGCATCGTGCAGCGCACCCTCGCCCGCGATTCCCTGGAACGCACCCCCACAGCGACCCTATTGGCCGCGGAGCTCGAAGAGTTCCTGGAGACCTACGACATCCACGAGCACGCGAGCGGTGCCGCGGCTTGGATCGATGAAATCACGGCACCCGCCGCTTCTTCCACCTTCGAACGAGCCGTACTCAGCACAGAGACCTCGCCTATCGCCCACACTGCGGTGATCTCTTCGAAACGGTCTCGGTAGATTCTATGAGTATCGCGCGAAAGTGGACAGGACTCCCGATCGGCTGTTTGCTCATCGTGAGCGGCTGTTCGCTCTTGCTCGAGCTACCTCCCGAAGAACAGAGTCAGTACTTCGACGATGGGCTCGGAGGACAGACAGAGCGCGACCCTCAGGGCACCGGATCTCATTCTGAGAGCGGGGGCGCGCGCGCGGACGGCAGCGGAGCTCAGCCTGGAGGCGGCGGCGCGAAGGACAAGCACACGGGAGGAGCTGCTCCCGACCGGGGCGCGGCAGGAGAGTCTGGAAGCGATCCCTCCGGAGGTCGATTCGGCTTGGGTGGCGAGCTCACCTCTGCAGGCGGAAGCGGGAACGCATCAAGCTCAGGAGGAGCAGAGAGCTCAGGCGGAGCGTCCGGAGGCTCCACGGCCGGCGGAGCGTCCGGAGGAGGGTCGAGTGCGGGCGGAGCCAGCTCCGGCGGTACCGGCGCCGGGACGTCGGGAGGCGCGCCCACAGGAGGCAGCTCCTCGGGCGGTGCGAGCGGAGGCTCCGGTGGCAGCGGCTCTTGCGTGACGCCCTGTGACTGCGACGGCGACGGCTATCTGTCTGACTCGATGGCCTGCGGTGGCAACGACTGCGACGACGAAGACAATCGCGTCCACCCGGGCCAGACCCAGTACTTCGCCGAACGCTCACCCAACGATCGGGTCGGCTTCGACTACGACTGCAGCGGCACCTTAGAGCGCGATCCCCTCCAAGGCTCGACAGCACTTTCCTGTCTCGATCTGGATCTCTTGGCCTGTGAAAACGTCCAAGGCTTCCAAGCGCCCCTGCCCGCCTGCGGGCAGCCGGGGAGCTGGGCCGAGTGTAAGGGCGTCCTCCTCGTCTGCAGCGCCTCCGTCCTCGACACGAACGTCATCGCCCGCTGTCGTTGAGGGGCGCCACTCTCACGCTGACCCACGGGCCAGCGACGCTCAACCTTTTCGGGATCCGATCCGCGTTCTCCGGCGCACGATTCTCACAGACGTCACATCTCAGTTCAGGATTCCTCGCACGCTCAACGGAGCCCTGGCGCGCTTCCGCAACCGCCGGGCGCTGGATTGTGTTCAAGTCAGATGAGATGGTTGATTGATCTTTCAAAGTCTCATACCGTCCGCTCCCATGAGCATGGGGGATCTCAGGCGGTGGTCCGTTTTCGGACTGCTCGGGTGTTTGGTACTGAGTGGTTGTCGAACATCCGGCAAGGGCTCTGGCGCAGACCAGAAAAGCGTTGAGGATGTACGTGCCGACGAAGTGTCGGTGCGAGGCCGCGCGCAGAAGTCTACTTTGCCGACAGTGACCGTGACTCTCCCCCCGAACGGTGCCCTAGGGACAACCCCGATGGCGGCGAATGGTACTTTAGATTTGAAGGATCGCTCCTCACTCAAGGCCCCAGGCGGGGAAAATCTCCCGCTTTACAATACCGGGCCAGGGACCACGGAACTCGGAGTCGGAACGATCACCGCGGCTGTGACCTCAAAAGGCCCTGTCTTCATGCGCAACAACGCTCTTGTGCAGGGAAACCTCGTCACAGGAGCGCTACTGACACGACAAGCTGGCGCCACCGTCACCGGGACTATTTCTCAGAACGCGACTATCCCTGCCCCGATCAGCACGACCTGGACTGTTCCTCTCGTCTCTTCCCCGTCCCTGCCCCAGACGGTGAGCTACCATGAGTCGGCCTCGCTCGCGCCCGGAAGCTACGGAAAGCTCACCGTGCTCCATCACGGCAAGCTAACATTGACCTCAGGCGCCTATGCCTTTTCTGACCTCGAGCTCGAGTGGGACTCAGAGTTGAGACTTGAGTTGGATCCGGCAAAGGGACCTGTGATCATCTACACTGACGCGTTTTCGGCATTTCGAAGCACCGTCATCGGTCTGAATGGGGATCCTTCCGAGAACCTTCTCCTCGTCTACCGAGGAGCTTCCTCGGTCCGCATAGAGCGACCAGCTCTGATGGCGCTCGTCGCCCCTGACGCAAACGTCGAATTCGGAACAGGTGGAGTCACCCATCGTGGCTCCTACTACGCGAAGGGAATTTCGCTCGACCCGGATGTGAAGGTGGTGCACGTGCCCTTCAAGTACTGGGACTGGCTCGAACCTCCAACACCTACTGTCTCCTGTGTCCTGCCGACAGGTCGTGGCAAGTATGCAGTGGCGTTTGGCTACCAGAACCCGCTCACAGCCACTGTCACCGCTCCGCTAGGTACTACCAATCATCTTCTTCCGGACCCAGGGTCTCCTCACTCGCCACCGACGACTCTGCTCCCCGGCGGGCACGAGCGAGCCTTCTGGGCGCCGATGATGGGCGAAACGCTGACCTGGAATCTCTTCGGACGCTCCGCAACCGCAACGCGCACTTCGCCCCGCTGTGAGTTCGAGTCGACACCCGATGATAGTGAGCCTGACTACTATTCTGAAGGCCGGCCTTATCCCCACCCGGGCGTTCCTCCGGTCCCCGCGCCGAAACGCGAGCGCGTCTCCCGCGAGAACGCCTCCGGGGCGGGGGTATTTGCGGGGATGATTCCCCTCGATGCCGTGGTTCTCGAGAACAGTCCCGGCGTCCCCGGGTCAAGCACTCCCGAGGTCTCTGACCCGGAGTACCCGGCCTTCCTGGGAGTCCCCCCCAACATTCCGGACGGCGTCCAGTTTCACTCACTCGTGGGTGACCCGACTCGTCGGTACCTGACTTTGACGATGGAAACGCAGGTTCCGGGCGAGGGCTGGCCCGAAGGGACCGATCTGCGAATCAGCGGCACCTTTCGCGATCAGCCGGACCTGAATGAAACCAGAGTCAACGTCATCGACAATGTCGGAAGGTTCGGCCGGGGTTTCTCGGTGCCGGCCGACTCTCTCTTCGAGCTCAGGATCCAGCAGATCGAGTACAACCACTTCAGCGACCACGAGGCATTCATCCTGAGGCTGACCGTGGACCCCGTGTCCGGCAACTTCCTCGCGCAGCAGGAGAGCGGCAGAATCCAGAAACACTGGGTCTTCCCGCTGCCCATTGTTATTTCAAACTACGAACAGCTCAGCATTGAGACGATACCGGGGTCCTTCGGCGAGCCGAAGCACTTCACCTTCCACGGGGACAATCATGTCATTTGGACTCTCTCGGGCGAGCCCGCACAGCAACAAATACCCTTCACTGAAGAGGATCGGACGCAGGTCTGCCTAAACTGGACCGCCTACTTCGTGGACGAGGAGCTGCCCTCGCTCGATGGAGTCACGGAGGAGTTCACCGGGAAGAGGCTCGAAAACAATCTTCGGGTGCGCGGCTACCCGGCCTCATACGCCGGGTACGAGCTCGCCACGAAAGGCGTCGCAGGCTCGCACAAGCAAATAGGTCTCCTCGATGAGAACGGCTGCATCCCCGGAGGCGTAGCCACCGCAGGTCTCGCCTATCGCCCGGAGGTCACGGACGGGTCCCGAGGCGGTGTGGCGTTTTCCGTCCGTCTTCACGGTCAATTCCGACATCCAGGGTGGCCGGATGGCTCTGAGATCCTATTGAACGACGGCGACGTTGCCCAGGAGTTTCACTACACCCATTTCCCAGGCTGGTCGGCCGTGGACGGTCTTCTCGTTCCCCCCGAGACCTTGGAGATTACGGCGGCCCACAGGAACGAGAAGTCGACCGCCGCCGCAATCATTTCGCAGATGGTTCGTCGCTTCGCCGAAGAAGGAATCGTGCTCGGAACGGCGGGAGAAAACCCAACGGTCATAGACGTGACCACAGACAACGGTTACGCCGCGGGGACATTCGACTACAAGGGACAAGAGATCCTCGATTCGGCAGCCAGTGGGAAAACTCTCAGGATCGGGAGAGCATTCTTTCCCTGCGCTGACCCGAACCCGTCTCTGGTGCCAACCGCCGATGCACCTTGCGAGCGTCGCACCTGTAACGCCGACGCTGAATGCCCTGGCGGTCAGCATTGCGCTCGCGAGTCCGATGCCGGAGACGGCTGCGTGCCAGAAGAAGGAAGCTGCTATTGCGCTTGGTCCGATCAGGCGACCTGGAAGTATGTGGTTGCTCATGAACTCGGGCACACCGTGCAGGCCGCGATGCTCGGAGGGCTGCCGACAGGCGCGGGGGGATACTACTTCTCCTGCCCGGGAGGCGACTGCGATCCGGAAAACTCAGTTTACGGCCGACTCACGCAGCTCGGGAACCAGTTCTTCCTGGCCGATCCCCCTCTCATGGACCCGATCTGTGGCTGTCAACATGTCCTCGCAGGCCCCCCTGGTCACTGCCTCCAATCCATCGAGCGAGCAGAACGCTCACACACCGAGGGCTTCGGGCAGTTCTTCGCGTCACTCATCTGGAACTCCCCTGGCCACGCCAGCTGTCGCTTCAACTATTATAAAGAATTCTTGGACTTAGGGGCGGATTCTTGTCGAGTCAGGCGGGCCGATGGAACGCCGGACCCGCTCGCCTGTAAACCGTACGCCTTGGACGCTGCTACCACGGGAACGGTTTCCCTCCCCCCGATGACAGTCAATTGCAGCACCCCACACAAATGGCGAAACCAAAACAGGTGCTCCGTTGACTCATCCTCTGAGCCCATTCAGAAAGCCACTATGGGCACAGAGATGGATTGGATGACGTTCTTGTTCGATGTGAATCGTCAGCTCGGCTTCACTGAGCTCATGAACTTGCACCGTGCGGCCTGCCGCCCTGAAGACATCACAATGAACTGTGCGATCGTTACCGGATTCAATAGCGCGGGTAAGGAAATCCTCGAGTACGGTCGCCCCATCGCCTGGCTCGACGGAGTCCTCGGAAGCGGAGACGGCGAAAAGGAGCACGGCGGGATCTTGAGCGGAGCGCAGAGGAGGTATGGAGCTCTTGATCCGCGAACAGTGCTTATCGGTTTGGCCGGAGACGCACACGGTGTGAGCGATAACACGACGCCCCTTCAATGAAGATTCGCATCCTCCACTTGTTCGTCACCGTCCTCGCCGGTGTATCTTGCTCCAAGCCTGCGCCGATGGACGGGTCCGGGGGAATTTTCAACTCTTCGGGTGGCGAACCTAGCCTCGGTGGGACTGAGGAGACTGGTGGAAATGCATCCGGAGGATCACCAGTGGCATCCGGGGGAGCTCTCGCTAGACCTGAACCGAAGTACCATCCGCCTCTTGGCTTTGAAGACTGTAAACATGCAGAGGTAAAGGCCCAATGCCAGGACGGTTGGTGCAAGCTGCCGGCCAGTTGCTTCGTCATGGGGTCACCTGAGGACGAGTGGTACCGTGGCCGAGATGATGAAGATCGGACTGCCGTAGTCCTGACTCATTCGATCGAAGTTCAACAGAAAGAGCTGACGCGGTCCGAGTGGGAGTCCATCACCGGGCGATCTGCTCCAGGGCCGTCGAACTGCACTGAGCCAGCTTGTCCCGTCGCGATGGTCTCTTGGTGGGATGCCATCAAAGCGGCCGATATGCTCTCTGAGCAGAAAGCATTATCTCCATGTTATCATCCCGTGGATTGCACGGGTACTCTCGGGGTAGACTATTCATGTACCGAGGTCCAAGATCCCGCGAAAAGTGTCTATGAATGCGAAGGATATCGACTCCTGACCCGCACAGAAGCGGAATATGCCGCTCGGGCCGGCACTGTCTCAACCTTTTATTCCGGAGACATCACACAGTACTCTGACCTGAATTGCCGCCCGGATCCTGCTCTGGACCTTGTCGGTTGGTATTGTAACAATTCTGGAGGACGTCCTCACGTCGGTGGCGAGTTGCTCCCAAACGGATTTGGTTTGTTCGACATGATCGGCAACTTGCTGGAGTGGCGCAACGATGAGCTCGACTATTCATCAAGCCCTGGAGGCTCCGATCCGAGGGGTGCGGTAGGAACCGATTCGAATCGCACGTTTTCTCTTGGCCAGTATGACGGGCAGGCCGTCATTGCTCGGACGGCTGGATTCGGCACTGCCCCCTGGGACGCCCGGGGCAATCAAGGCGGCTTCCGCCTCGTCCGCACCCTCGATCCCAATCCCGAGCAAGAGTGAGCTTGCTCCCCTCCCCCTTGCGCGCGCAGCTTGCCGAAGGCAGGCGAGCACGCATCAGGGGGAGGCGGCGCTTTCCGCAGGCGCTCTGTCTCATCATGCGCTATCACCAAGGAATGGGGACGCCGAGGACAAGCGCCGGGAGGGGGCTACCACATCGCCCCATCGCCTGGCTCGACGGCGTCCTCGGAAGCGGAGACGGCGAAAAGGAGCACGGCGGGATCTTGAGCGGGGCGCAGAGGAGGTATGGGATAACCGATCCGAGAATCGGTGCTATCGAGGCTGCGGGACTTGAGCACGGTGTGGACGAGCACACATCCCCGTAGACCCATGAGGCACTACACTCAGAGCGCATTCGTCCTCCTGACGGCGCTAGCTTGTCGACCGTCAGAGCCCTCCACAAATACTGGAGGGTCGGGGGGTGAGGTAGAGGTTGCCGGTGGCTCGTCGACCACCTCGGGAGGCGCTGACTCTGGCGGGACGGCAGCTATCGGAGGCTCGCTTCCGGAGCCCATCCCCAAGTACCACCCACCTCCCGGCTTCGAAGACTGCAAGCACGCCGAAGTAAGAGCAGATTGCCAGGACGGCTGGTGCAAGCTTCCACCGAGCTGCTTTGTGATGGGCTCGCCAGAGGACGAATGGCACCGAGGTAGAGACAGTGAGACCCAGACCGCGGTAAACCTCACTCACTCGATCGAAATCCAGCAAAAGGAATTCACGCGAGCAGAGTGGGAGTCCATCACAACGACACCAGCTCCGGGCCCCGAGAACTGCACGCTTCCCGACTGTCCGGTCGCAATGGTTTCCTGGTGGGAGGCCATTCATGCAGCCAACTTGCTCTCGGCACAAAAAGGACTTCCCGCATGTTATGCACCTATGGGTTGCACAGGAACATTGGGAAAGGACCTCACATGTACCGGCGTTCAAGACCCGGACAAGAAAGTGTACGAGTGTGAAGGGTATCGCCTCCCAACCCGCGCGGAGGCAGAGTACGCCGCCCGGGCTGGCACGATATCGACGTTCTACTCGGGAGACATTACCCCCTTTCAGGACATCACGATTTGCAACATCGATCCCGCGCTAGAGCTCATCGGATGGTATTGTGGGAACTCGGGAGGCAGGGCCCATCCCGGCGGAGAGCTCTTGCCAAACGGATTCGGACTCTACGACATGATCGGAAACCTGGGGGAGTGGAACAACGATCAACAGCACTTCTCGTCAAGCGAGGGCGGGATGAATCCCGGCGGGAAAGTAGAGCGAGGAGCTGAACGGCTCATCTTTTCCCCGCAGTACGATCACTATAACTACATTGCTCGAACGGCCAATCTCCTTTCAGGGCCTTGGAACCTCGGTGGTGGCATCCGCACCGGCTTCCGCCTCGTCCGCACCCTCGATCCCAATTCCGAGCAAGAGTGAGTTTGTTCCTCCCCCTTGCGCGCGCAGCTTGCCGAAGGCAGGCGAGCACGCATCAGGGGGAGGCGGCGCTTTCCGCAGGCGCTCTGTCTCATCATGCGCTATCATCAAAGAATGGGGGCGCCGAGGACAAGCGCCGGGAGGGGGCTACCACGAGAGCAACGCTCGCGTTTCTGACGGAGCCCCGAGGCGCGTGTGCTTCGCTGAGGCGCACTTCCCCCCTTCAGTCGCGCACCTCTTGCAGACGCGCGAACTCGTCGATGGGTTCCAGTTCGTAGGGGACCAGCTCCGCGACGGGGTACTCGAGAAGCCGGCATCCGTATTCGCTGGACATGCGGTACTGAGGCCCCTCGTAGCGATCCGCCACCACATAGGTGCCGTGCACCTCGGAGGCGTAACTGTCCCGGGTGCATGAGACGTTCCGCACGTAAGCGATGGTCTCAGGCACCTCTGCCGGTTCCTGCACGACGAGCAGCGGCTCCGAGCACTCGTCGTCCGCGAAGTACCAATTGGTGATGCGGCGGACCCGCTCCGGAAGACAGATCCAGCCCCCTTCAGCGGAGCGGTACGCCTCGCAGGGCTCGTCGAGCTCCTCGTCGTAAAATGCGTAGGAGACGTTCTTTCCCGTCTTGTAGGTGAGGATGTGATCGTCGATCCGGTTGTGGAAAGTTCGCACCCGGCCACTGCCGAGTGTCGCGCTCTTTACCGCGAAGAAGTTCGAGACGTCGTAAGCTTCTTCGACAGGATAAAGAGTCCAAGGGAGGTCTTCAGTATCGGAGGGGGTGCACGTCTTCTTGTCGCTCAACGAGAGCTCGTAGGCGGTGCCTTCCACAGGATCGCCGAGCCGCACAACGCTATAGGTCACCTTTTCCCCGGATATGACCGCGATCGCGTACTCGGCCGGCTCCGCGCAGTCGTCGAGACGGTTCCCATAGGCCAGGGGCGTCCCCGTACATCCTTCCCCGCTCCACCACCAATCCCCCTCGTAAAAGGCCCTCGAACCGACGCAGCGCACATCGCCTTCGGTCATCTCCCGAGGACTACAGCTTCCGTGTTTCGCGTCAAAAATCCCGGTGACCTGCCTGGAGCCGTCGTCGGCGAGGTACTCGCCAATACCGACGCCGTCTGGCCCTGCCCGCTGGATCCAATCCGCCCGGACCATCTCCTCCGGATCCACGACACCGGCCTCACGCCAAACCGTCGCACCGTCGTCGATCTCCCTGGGAGAAGTCGGACAGTCCTCATCGCGATAAACTGTATCGACTCCCTTCGCTGGCTCGAGACGCACCACACGCCTGCCTCCACAGCGGCTTACGGAATCGATCGGATCGACCCAAAACGCAGGCTCCCCGTCACAAGGAGTCGGGCGCGCGTCGTAATAGACCGGCTCGGAACATGCCTCGTCGAGGAATCCTTGCGATAACCCGGGGTCCCTCGGCAAACACCGGTACTCTCCGTCTGTTGCTAACCCAAAGACGCACTCCACCTTGAGCTTGGTGTCATACCAAGTCACAAAGCGCCCCGCGTCATCCCCCTCACCGGTCAAGTAGATCGCCTTGAGTCGTGAGCCGCTCTCAAACAAGGGAAGAAAATCTTTCTCTTCGTCGGTCGTGCCCCTAGATGCGCCGGAGCCCGTTTTCCCGCCCTCCGATGCGCCTCCATTCGAGGCCGCCCCACTCCCCTCGCCTCCGCTTGAAGCAGCACCGCTGCCAGGCGCCCCCGCAAGGGACCGCTCCCCCGCTTGACCATCCCCGGCTCCGCCCTCTCCCTCGCTGCCGCAGCCCGGCCCGACAAGAGCGAGCACTCCCAATCCCAGTGTCAGCGCACCAGAGCGGCGCCCCTCAAACCCCGTCTTCATCAGAACGCAGTTTATACAAACTTGCACCTGAGCCAAGACCGCGCGGGCGGAGGAGGGTCTCAATAGTTCATCTGAAGCTGAAACCGCCCGAATTGAGCTTCTTCTTGTTGGTAAGGAAAGCTCGGAACGGTGCGCTCCGCCGCAGCAAACGCAGCCGTAAACTCGAGCATTCGCACGGGCTGCCACTCGAAGCCCACCTCGAGCTCTCGCACGGAGTAGTGCGGCGCGTTGGTCTCGAACTTTCGCGCTCCCTCGTAGTAGTGGCCCCGAACGTAGGGCATAAATGTCCCTAGGACCGTGTGGTCCACCTTGAAGGAGAGCATTGCATACCCGCCGTGCAATAACTTTTCTCTCACGGTACCGCCGAATACGGGCTCGGGGCCAGACGACTCTTCTCGAATGTCCGTGAGCTCGGGGCTGACGCCAATGTTGTATTCGGCCTGAAAGCCGAAAGGCTGCGGATAGATCGTGAGCGCGAGGTTTCCTCGCGCGTCCCAGGACTCGTCGGGCCCGTCAACGGTCTCGTCTTTGTTGACGATGAATCGGCCCACGTAGCCGCCTCCGCCGATCTCCACGAACTGCTCACCGAAGAGAAACGGATAGCTCACGCGCCCGACGACGTGTTTGTTGTCGTTCAGGTCTGCCTTGTTCGACCCCTGGCCGTTGTAAAGACCCAGGCCCACGGCGCCGTAGTCTCCCGAACCTTTGAGTCCGCTCTTGACCAGGTGGTCGAAGCGCTCACGGATCGCAATCGGCGCCCAGTAGAGGAACAGGCCGAGATCCCGCTCGTTCGTGACGGCGCTATTGAGCGCGTCGGAGCGATCGAAGGGCAGGCGGTTCCCGCTCGATTGAAGGTTCTCGAAGCCGAAAGGAATTTTTGACTGTCCGATGCGCAGCCGAAATTCTTTGCCCGGGGCTGAAAGGTCGAAGTACCAGTCGCGCCACTGGATAAAATGAAGCCCGTCGTCCGTCGTCGTGGCGAAGTCAGGCTGCAGATAGATATAGATGAGCGGGTGAATGTCGCCGTAAAGAACGAGACGAGCCCTTCGCACGAAGAGCTCACTGGGTCCGCCGATGGAGCGGTCCCCTTGGAGATTGACGAGGTTCGGATTTGTCGTCGGGTGATTGAATCGGAACTGCGTGTAACCGCGCACCTTGATCCGACTGAAGAAGTGATCGGCAAAGGAAGCTGGGGAGCTCGCCTTCGGCGCGTCAGCAGGCGCCTTCGACGCGTCAGCGCGCTTCGGCGGCGCGTCAGCAGGCCTCGGCGCGTCAGCGGGCCTCGGCGGCGCGTCGCTCACCTCTCCGAGGCGCGGCTGCGCCTCTGACGCAGGCGCGCTCTCCGCGCGCGTCTCTTCGAGCGATGTGCCGGCCGGAGCGCTCTCGGTCCCGCTTTGACCGGTCAGCGCCTCGGGGCGCTCCTCTGAACTATGTGGGGTCTCAGCCTCCTCCTCCGCCCGGGCGCTCGAAACGGCCAGAAGGAAGGCGAGGCCCACGGTGGCGGGGCCGGAGGCGCCCTCTCGACTTCGAATCATACGGCCCCCGGAATCCTCCTGCCGTGTGACGTTCCGGTGACGGCCCTGTGATGTTTTTCGAAGATTCTATTCGTTTTTCTCGACAGGAGCGTGCTGAGCCCGGAATTCTTCGAGCCACTCTGCCGCCATCTGGCGGCGCGGCCGCCCATATGGGGCACCTGTCCAGGTCATCTGAAGGATGCGGTCGGTGCGAAAATTCCGATACGCCTCCCGAAGGCAACACCACGCAACCAGGATCTGTTTCCCTTCATAGTACGCGAGCTGGATCGGCCAGACCGTTCGCTCGGTCCGCTCTCCTGAGACGTCCTGATAGGCGAGAGCAATCGCCTTCTCCTCCCGCATCGCTTCCCGCGCCATCGGCAGGATCGGAAGGGGCTCGGGAGAGCCCCCAATGTTCACGGGCCAAAGCCCGGGGTCTTCGATGCGCCCGCGAAGAGTCGGGGGAGACGCAGCGGCGATCTTCGCCAGAGCATTCTTCGCCGCGTCCGTCAGATCTGCATCCGCTAACGTCTGCACCCAGCGGGCTCCCAAAACGAGCGCTTCGAGCTCCGACGAGCTGAACATCAAGGGCGGCAGAAAGAACCCGGCGCGCAGGACATACCCCAGCCCTGCCTCACCCTCGATCGGAGCGCCGAGACCGATCAGAGTCTGGACGTCGCGATAGATCGTGCGCACCGAGACCCCCTCCTCTTCCGCCAGCGTCTCGGCGGACACCGGAGTGCGCCGCCGCCGCAAGCGGTCCAGGAGGGAGAAGAGACGTTCTGTCTTGTCCATTAAATCGTCCGGCTCGGCGCAGCCTCTCAGGAGGCGCTCGCGTCGACAACTCCCATAGCCGCGAGGAGCTCCGGATGCGCGCGGAGCAGCTCCTCGTCGAGCTTTGCTGCCCGCTGGTTCGCGGGACGCTCCAGCACGCGCCCGAGATAATCCAAGAACACCGGGCGCTCCGGGAGCACCTTGAGCACATGCATCGTGAACGCCATTGAGCTTCCGAGCTGAATATCGGCCGCCGTGAAGCGATCCCCCGCGGCGTAGGGGGACTTCGCGAGAGACTTCTCGAGGTTTTTCACCATGTCTTCGAAAGACCCAAAGGAGAAATCCCGGCCGCTGTACTCAAAGCCCTTGGCGCGCATGGCTACGCAGGGGTCAAATACCGAGTCCGAGTAGACGAGGCTCGTCAGATAGCGGGCTCGAGCGGGATCGGTGATGCTCGGGGCGAGGCCCGCCTTCGGAAAACGGTCAGCGAGGTAAATCGTGATCGCCGCCCGCTCCGTGATGAAGAGGTCGCCATGCTGGATGGCAGGGACCTTCTTGTGGGGGTGGATGGCGCGGTAGCTCTCGTCGGCTCCGTCCTTGGCGTGAACGTTCACGAAGTGGACGTTGTAGTCGACGCCAAGCTCCTCGAGGAGCCAGCGGACGGCCGCCGCGCGGGACCAGGGAGAGTGATAGAACGTGAGTGTCGGTTCGGTGTTTGCCATGCCCCAGGTCTAGGGCCCCCCGCTGACAGATCTTGTCAGGAGGCGATCCTGCCTCGTCCCGGAGCGTTCCGATGTCGTCACCCACAAGGTGCGAGACGGCGCCGTGTTGTGCCCGATCTGCCCTCGGCGCGGACGCGAAGCAAAACGCTCACCCGAAATTTCCATGGGGTGCGAGAGGCCTGGTGCAATCGAACAGAAAGCTCGTTATCATCGGGCGCACTCATGTCACGTCGAGCTTTGGGCGGCGGAAACCGTCGACACCACTCTCCCTCCTTCATGACCGGACTCGCCCTCGGGGCAGCGCTGATCTTCAGCGCCGCGGGGGCCGCGGCTGACCCCGCCCCCACTCAGGCAGCTCCCTCGGAACCTGTCGTCGTCTCCGACAAGGCGCGCGCGCGCTTTGAGGCAGGAGTCCAGCTCCTCCAGGATCCGGACGGGGCCCGTTACGAGGAGGCTTACGAAGAGTTCAAAGCCGCCTACGCGGACTCCCCGTCCTGGAAAATCCTCGGCAACCTCGCGCTCTGCGCGATGAAGCTCGAGCGGGACGGTGAAGCGATCGCCGCTCTCGAGCGTTCACTCGCCGAGGGAGGAGCAGAGCTCGACCCGGAAGAAAGGAAACAACAGGAGTCCGACCTGAAGCTCCTCAAAGACCGGGTCGCGACGGTCACTGTGCGCAGCGAGCCGGGTGCCACGCTCCTCGACGAGCGCATTACCGTGAGCGGCGCGAGCATCAAGAACCGCTACCTCGTTCCCGACTCCGGTGAGCTCTTGCTCTTGGTTCGACCCGGAACTCACCGTTTCACGTCCGAGCTCAGCTCCGGCTCGGAGACGAGCGAGCTCGCGCTCAAGTCCGCTGAGTCCGCCGAGCTCGACCTCACGCCCAAGGCCGCCGCTCCCGTAACAACAAGCAACGCTCAAGCTGCCCCGCACAAGAGCTCGGGCCCCTCGAAGGTTCCCGCGTATGTCAGCCTCGGAGTCGGAGCCGCGGGGGTGATCGTCGGAGGCGTCTTCCTCGGGCTTCATCTCGACTCGAACGGGCAAGCCAGCCAGCTCTTCGACGACTGCGCCGCCTCCGGTGACTGTGGCCGGTCCGACGTCGATCGCATCGACCAACTCGACGGTGACGCCGCCACCTTCGGGACCGTTTCAATCATCTCCTTCGGCGTGGGCGCCGTCGGCATCGGAACCGGCATCGCGCTCCTCCTCATGCAACCCAAAGAGGAGGGCCCCGTCGCCAAGGGCTTCTCGATCCGCCCCTACGCATCTGCTCACACCCTCGGCATCGCCGGACGTTTCTGACCTAGCTTACAAGGACTACGACCATGACCATGCGAGACCCCGCCCCGAATGACTCGTCCGAGTTCGAGCCGAAACCCCGCCGTCCGCGGCGCAGACTCCTCGTAGGAACAGCTCTTTGCTCGACGTTCCTCCTTTTCCAGTGCACGAAACCGGAGCGGGATTTTGACGCGCTCTTGCCCGGCTCAGGGGGCCGGAAAGGAAGCGGCGGCGAAGGAGGCGATCCGGGAGAAGGTGTCGCGACGGGCGGTCGGCGCAACACCGGTGGCATGGCCGGTGGCCTGGGTGAAGGCGGCATGGGTGGAGCCGCGAGCGGCGGCAAAGGGTCCGGCGGTAAGGGGTCCGGCGGTAAGGGGTCCGGCGGTAAGGGGTCCGGCGGTAAGGGGTCCGGCGGAAGCGGCACTGGCGGTGCTGCCCCCAGCTGTGCTGAAAATACCGATCCCGACTGCGAATGCGTCGATGGCGAGCTCGTCGCAAAGGACGTGGATGGGGACGGAGAAGGCACTCGCCTCTGCGAGGCCGCTCCTGGACTCGATTGCGACGACGGCGACGAGGACTTCGTCCGCAACGAGTGCGGCGGCTGTATCAAGGACCTCGGAGGTCAGGTCGGCGATCCCTGTGGCGACTGCGGAGTTCTCCGCTGCCAAGGCGACTCCGCCCTCGTCTGCCGTTCGCCCGAGCCTCAGCCGCGGCGTTGTTCCGACCACAATACTCCCCAGCTGTGCGTGAACGGAACGTGGGTGGCGCAAGCGGACTGCGGCGGTTCACTCCCCGTCTGCCTCAATGGCGCATGCGTGCAGTGCGACCCTGGCCCGCCGATCAACCCTGTCTCCCTCTCGGGCAAGCGCGACCACAAATGTGGAAGTTATCATAGTGATACGGTTCTCTACCAATGCTCCGATGGTGGGTATTGGGAGAGCACCTGGAAGCTTTCCTGCTACGCCTCGTCCCACGAGATTTGTAACGCGGCGACCGCGAGCTGTGTCACCGCCGGCCTCAGGCACCCTCGTGACAAGACGTTCGAGGTAACTCCGGAGATGCTGAAAGGCGTGGAGGAGAAACAGTGGGGGCGCCCCGTCCTCGACGTGTTCGATAGCTTGCTCGGCTCCAAGTTCGGCTAAATGCTGCTCTTCGGGAGTCGCGCCCTTTTTTATACAGTCCCCGGCTTTCGGGAGCCCGTCGACTGGGACGTGGTCGGGACGAGCGAGGATATTGCTCGTCTCGACAAACTCTTGCCGAGGTACGACGGAAA
>NASX01000127.1 GCA_002085155.1 Sorangiineae bacterium NIC37A_2 | reverse complement strand
CGGGCGCGACCGATTATGATCTTAACCGCGCAGAATGAAGTGGAACCGGTCTGGAGCGGCGCGTACTGTGCCAACGCTGGCAGGGCCAGGCCGTTCCATGAAAAAGACCATTCTTCGTTACTGGCATGCGGGATTGCTGGCAGCGGCTGCGGTGCTGTTGGTGCTGTCCATCATCACCGGCTCGCGGGCGGGATGGCGCGCGTATGAACGACTCACGTGGGTCAATGAAACGTATCGCGTGCTCGAAGCGACGAGTCGCGCGGCGTCGTTGATCAAAGACGCGGAGCTCGATCAACGCGCGTTTCTCATCAGTGGCGCGTCGATCTACCGCGATTCGTATTTTTCGTCGGAAGCGGCGGTGCGGAGTCATTTAACCGCGCTGGAAAAATTGGTCGAAACCAGTCCCCGTCAGCGCGAGCGAAGCTTGCAATTGTCGCGACTGGTCGAGGCGCGTCTGGCGACTTTGCGCGCGAGCGTGGAGGAATACGGCGGCGGGGAAGATCGGCAAGTGGGGGTGGTCGGCCTGCGGCAAATGGCCGAGATCGATGCGCTCGTGCGCGTGATTCATGCCGAAGAAACGGCGCTTCTCGAACATCGCGAAAACATCATGCGACGCGAGCTGTGGACGACCGCGTTGATGATCGTGCTTTCGGGCGGCATGGCCCTCGTCCTCGGCGCCAACTCGTTCACGCTGATGAGGCGCGCACTCATCGCTTTGAAACGCGAGGCCGAATTGTTGCGCGCCAAAGAACAAGCGGAGCAATCCGATCGCGAAAAGAGCGAGTTTCTGGCGAACATGAGTCACGAAATCCGCACACCCATGAACGCCGTGTTGGGTTTTGCGGAACTCCTGCGCGGCATCGCGACCACGCCGAAACAGATTCAGTACGTCGATGCGATCAACACGAGCGGCAAGGCGTTGCTCTCGATGATCAACGACATCCTCGACCTCTCAAAGATCGAAGCGGGGCGTCTCGATCTGAGTTTTAAACCGATGTCGCTGCGCGCGGTGTTTGGAAACATCGCCACGATCTTTGAACATCAGGCCGAGGAACGCGGGCTCGATCTGAGCTTCGACGTCGATGAAAGCGTGCCGCCATCGATCTCGTTCGACGCGGTGCGCTTGAGGCAGATTTTGTTTAATGTCGTTGGCAACGCGCTGAAGTTCACACCGCAAGGTTTCGTGAAAGTGCGCGCATGGAGCCGGCTCACGGAAGGCGACGAGACAACGCTCACACTGTATATCCAAATTTCGGATACAGGCATCGGCATCGCGCCCGAGCACCACGAATTGATCTTCGAACCGTTCCGCCAGGTGCGCGCGACGGAAAGCCCGTACGCCGGCACGGGGCTCGGACTCGGCATCACGCGACGCCTTACGGGGCTATTGGGCGGCAAGCTCAGCTTAGAGAGTGAAGTGGGGAAAGGCTCGGTTTTTTCCTTCGAGTTTCCACGCGTGCCGCTTTCGTCGGAAATGCCGGATGACGAGGAGTCGATTGCGGCGTCCAAGGATCTCGATCGCTTGCGTCCGAGCCTGCTCTTGGTCGTGGACGATCTGTCGATCAATCGGGATCTGATGCAGGGGTATTTCGAAGGCACGAAACACCGTTTGTTGTACGCGAGCACCGGCGAAGAAGGTGTGGCGATGGCCAAGAAATTTCAGCCGGATCTCGTGTTCATGGATCTGCGCATGCCGGACATGGATGGCGACACCGCGCGACGAAAGATCAAGGAAGACGAAGCCACGGCGACGATTCCCGTGGTCGCCATCAGCGCGTCGAGCTCGCCCGCGGAAGAAGACGCGCTGCGCGACCAATTTGAAGGCTTCATGCGCAAGCCGATCACGCGTGACGCGTTGTATGCGACGTTGGAGGAGTTGCTGCCCGTGGTGCCGCGCACGCGCGGTACGACATCTCCCTTGGTCGTTTCTTCGGAAGCCGCGCCGCCGATGGTTGCTGGCTCTTGGCGGGAGCTGGTGAAACGATTGCGCGCGCTTGAAACCGATACTTGGCCGCGTCTCT
>NASX01000019.1 GCA_002085155.1 Sorangiineae bacterium NIC37A_2 | reverse complement strand
CGCACGAGCTCCGGATCCGTCATGATGGTGGCCGGGTTCGAGTTGACGAGGACGACGTCGTACCCGAGATCCCGGAGCGCCTTCGCCCCCTGGGTCCCCGAGTAGTCGAACTCGCAAGCCTGGCCGATCACGATCGGGCCGGACCCGATCAAAAGAATCTTCTTGATGTCGCTGCGGGCTGGCACGCCGCGCCCCGTAGCACAGGGCCGGACCTAAATTGAGGCTTTCCGCCGGGCAGGAGGCGCGATAGGAAACGAATTTCCGTTGGTGCTGCCCGGGCGACCCTATTTCGGCGTTCGGGTCGCGGAAACGACCCCTGGTTCCGACCGTCGGGGAGCCGTCATGGGGGGCCTTACCGGACCAAAAAGGTTCCGAAGGGCATGTAATCTGTCGGAATTCCGCCTGCGTTCTGGAGCACCAGACCGAACACGAACCCGCTCACCCGTTGGCTGCTGGCCTCCGTGACGACAACCATCCCGCGATCGCTGGCGCGCACCCGAAAGTTGTCCTCGTGGCCGAGGAGCACCCGCGCGTTCCCGTCCCCAAAGTTCAAGGCCCACACACTGTCGAATCGATGGATCCCGAGCGGTGTTGCCCCTTTCTCACGCAGCGGAAACTCGATGAGCATTTCGTAGGTGTTCGGCCCGGCTCCGTAGATGGCGAAACCTGGACCTCCTCCGTTGAGAGTGAGCGTGCCCGCCTTCAGGTCGCCGGTGAACTCGATCTGTGGGAAATGGATGCCTTCGGAGCGCGCCGTGGTGATGCTCCCCGCGCAGGCCTTGAACGCGTCGGCGTCGAGCGCGCCCAACCCGCGCAGCAACGTGAGCTTTGCGTAGGGAATCGAGAGATTCTCGGGGAGCTCGGAGACCCCCTTGAGGCTCGGACAAATCCCCGGCGTCGTGGGGGTCGGAGCTTGCACCGAGCCCACGTACTCGGCGATATCTTCCCACGGATTGACGGAGCCATAAGGGGAGGCGAACCCGCCAGCTTGAGCGTCGGCGAGCGACAGCGCCGTCCAGGTCGTCTGGTCGAGGGTGTACGGCATCGTCCACCCCTCTGGGATGCCCGATTCGTGGAGTCCCTGGAACACCGCGTCGAGGCCGGACGCGAGCTGAAATCGCTGGAGCAAAACACGCGCAGCGTCGCTCACATGGCTCGGCCAATCTTGCGGGGAAAATCCGGAGTTTTTGCCGCCGGCGTTACATAAAAACGTAAAGTTGTGTGCGATCTCATGGACGACGGTGAGCACCATCTCGTCCTTGTCGTGAAAGAGGTCGGCGTTCAAGACGAGCTCAGGCCCTAGGGCGATGCCGAGGATCGACGAGGCGTAAGGGTGTCCGGACGGCCATTGCACGACGGCGATCGTGGATACGGAGCTGAGGAGACCAGGGGCCACCCGAGCTAGACCCGCGGCCAGGACCTCATCCGTTGAACTCGACGGCATCACAATCTGCGCACTGCCTGGAATGCTCGGATCGGCGAGCAAAGCGGGGTCGAGCTTCGATTCATCGCCGGGAGCCAAGAACCGAATGTGCGCATAACGAAACGCCAGCTGTTCACGGGAAATCGCCTGCGTTTTTGTGCCGGGCTCTGGGGGCCGCGCCGTTCGTTTTGCGGCTTTGGGGGGCAGATCTGTCGTCTCGAAAACAACTTCGCCGCCCGGCGCGAGGATCTGCAGGCTCTCGAGCTCGGAAGGGAGGGAGAGGTACACGGTGGTCCTCGGTTCTTCGACTTCGGACTCTGCGTGCACGAGTGCACCTTCTTGAAGGGACGAGGCGCGCAGCGTGGTGGGGAAGGCCACCGGCACGGCCGAGATCACATCATCCCCCAGCATGCCCACGACCATGAACTCGGGCGAGAGCGCTGGCGTCGGAATGAACGGTAACTCGACGCGCTCGAGCGCCTGCAACTCCACACGGTCGCCTGTGCGGCGCAGGTCGAGCCGATAGAATTCTTCCGGCGCCGCGAGTTCGAAAGCGGGCCTCGTTTCTTTCAACGCGTCTTCGAGCTGAGCCGCAGGCTCTGCGTCAGAATCGTCCCGACCGTCTTCAGCGTCTCCCGCGCCTGGCCCCGGTTCCCCGCAAGAAACGACGAATCCGAGCAGGAGCGCTCCGGAGCTGACTGTCTTCAAGAAAGCGGTGCGGCTCTCGAACCGAACGCGAAGCGTCCCCATGATGCGGCGCCCTTTACGGGTCGATCGCGCACCCGTCAAACGTAAGTGCTCGGTGTGACTCCCTTGTTCTACGAAGCCCGGTTCCGGCAGGGACCCATCGTCGTAGACCACGAGCTCATGACAAAAAGGGCGGTGCACCGGGCACCACGCTTGGGCCCGGCGCACCGCAGACTGTGCCTAGATGGCCCAGTAGGCCGCCTTTTCTGACGACTTCACCGGAGGGAGAGTCTCCCCCCGTTTCATGGGAATGACTCGCTCCTCCTTGGTCGGCGCCGGGGACGTCGCTCCGTCCACGTAACCATCGAACTTGTAGTTGCCCGTCACTGAGGCACTTTCGCCTGTTTTCTGTCGTATCATCGGATTTCTATCTTTCGAACTCAAAGAGATCGGCCGTTGTTGAAAGGGAGCCGGTCGCTCAAGGCCGCATCAGCGCCGGCAACTCAGATATGAGTTCTCGAAGATAGAGCCGCCAATCCGTTCGGCCGAGTTGATCCCAGAGGGATCATATGATCCCATAATTCTATGGGAGAGCCTTTGGAGGACGAGAAGACCAAGAACCTGAGGACGGTGCTCCAGGTCCTTGTGATGGTCATGAATGGGAAGCGACTGAGTCGCCACGAGGTTGCGAAGCATCTCGGTTTTAAGCTCGCCGTGGCGGACCGGAAGATGCTGGCACTGACCGTGGTGCCGGGTGTGCAAGTCAAAAGGGGCGAAATCTTCTGCGACGGGCGCTATGTCACCGAAACCCCGAGCGACGTGATGATTCTCGCGGGCGCTATGGCGCTCAGCGTGTCCCGCATCTTTGGGTCGAGCTCGCAAGCGATGCTGATGAGGAAACTGCTCGAACGGATGATTCGTGGCGCGCGAAAGCAGATTTCGCACGTCGAGCGGAAGTTTCACTTCGTGGAACGAGGAGGTGAGAAGGCACTTGAGTCTCCTTCGCACTCGTTCGACGAGATCAGCCAGGCGGTTCGCGACAGCAACTGGCTCTTACTCACCTATCGCCACAATGACGGCACGCGGGAGTACATCCGAGTGCGCCCCCTTACGATCACGATCTTCGAGCATCAGCTCTATTTGATCGCCCAGGGTCAGGAGATGTCCGCACCTTATCCGTTTCGAGTCGCCCGAATCGAGGAGGCCGAGATTCTCGACGAGACATTCGAGTACCCCTCGAAGGACGACTATTCGCCCGACGCTCTCTTTCAGCATTCTCTAGGAATTCACACCGATCCGGCGACACCTGTCGAGACCATCCAAGTTCAGTTGTCCGGACCTTGGGCACGCTATGCTTTGTCTCACCGCTGGCACCGAACCCATAGCAATGAGGAGAATGCGGCAGGGGTTCTCGTGACCATGAGGGTTCGATGTTGCCGCGAGGTCGACCGCTGGATCCTCGGGATGGGTGAGCATGCTAAGGTGATCGCTCCGGAGTCGCTGCGCGCTCGGATTGCAGAGGCGTTGCGGCGTGGTGCTGAGCGCTATGAATGACCCTTGAAGGACAAGGGCAGATGAGTCTTGGTGCCAGATTAGGAACTGTTCGCAGTCTATCCATGATTGGGCTCCCGGCACCCGCGGAAAGCTCCAGCAATCCATTGTCAGGACTGCGGCGCCGCACTCACTTGCGAAGGGCGTTTACACACCTCACACTTCGCTCGCCTCTGCGGATCGCCCTGTTGCCGAGGGACCTGTCAGCAAGAGCGACTTTGGTCGCGTCCTTGCTGTCAGCCGGCTGCGCCGTTCCGGCGGAAGACGCTGACGTCGACGCCGCCGATCTCCCCGCAATCGACCAACCGATTGAGAACGGCGAGCTGCGGCCTTCGTCTCTCAATGGAGGGACAGCCCTCGTGAAAGTCCGGGGACCAACGGGACTTCTGACCTCGTGCTCCGGGCAGGTCGTGGCCCGCGATACCATTTTGACCGCAGCGCACTGCCTCTACGATGTGGGCGTCTACAGCGGCGGTTGGAGCAAGACGAAATCGGTCAAGGTAACCATCACTCATCAGGACCCGGACGGATCCTGGACCTCCCTTTCGGCCGCGAACGAGTCGGTCTCAGCTTACGTTCGTGAGGAATACGTGACGCTAAGAAATTCGAACGATAAAAGGGCCTTTGGATGGGACATGGCCGTGTTGCGAAGGGCGATTCCGTACGGAAACCTAGTCCCCCAGTGACGTCACCGCTTTGGTCACCGCCTCGGCGAGCGACGTCGACTTCGCATACGTCTACGGACACGGCTATTTCGCCGACCAATTCTGCGACCGTGGCTGCAATAACACCCTGGACGAACAACTTCGTCGCGGATTCTTTGATGCGCTGACCTGGGATCACAACTCTTCGAGTCAATTCTATCGAACGATTCGGAGCGACGTTTTGGCCAATGATCCTCATACCTGCAGCGGCGATTCTGGGGGACCTTGGAAGACGACAGGTTACTCGAACCCCACACCGACCAGCGGCGTGCAATTTGGCGTGCACGTGTCCGGCTCCGGTTCCGGCGAATGCGCCGAGGTGAACGCGCGTGCGGCGATCGTGGGCTATCTCGACCATTGGATCCGAGATCGGATCCTCGAGGGAGCCTATGCCTCCTGCCCGGATACCACGCACCAGGTGTTCACCGGCAGTGCCTGGGAGTGGGTGAACACGAGAATCTGTTGGTGATGACGCGCTCGAGCGCTCCAGCGGTCCCGGCTGTGGTCCGTGCATGCAGCATGCGTGGTGACGCTCGTCGATCGGCTCGTTCACCGCGCCGAGGGCCTTTCGTTCACGCCTTTGGGCGTCTCGTAAGTTTGGTTTCTAGCGCTCGGAGTTCGAGCCGACCCGATCACTTTTCGCCCGCGGGGCGATCCGTCATCGCTGATTCACTGAGCGCGGCGATGTGATGATAAAGGTAGCCTCAGGCGACGGCTCGACGGGCGTCGGCGGCTTTTCGACGGGTCCTGCCTTCGCCCCGGCCCATCATGAGGCTGAGACCCCCTCGTTCTTTGCGTGGGATACGCCCGTCGGCGGAGACGATCGAGGGAAGAATGCCCCTTGAGTCCTCCGAAGGCCCTCGGATACCACTAAGCGCTAGTGGGGAACGACGTGGCAGTCCGGCCGAAGGAACGTTCGCCTCGCATTCACGCCAACGTCAGCTAATCGGCCGACCCGGATGAAACCCACCGCCATCGTTTATGACTTCGACGGGACTCTCGGGCCGTGGAATATTCAGGAGCACCGGCTCATTCGTGAGTATCTCAACAGACATTCCGTCGATGAAGATGGTTCGGTTCGAAGGGGGCCACTCGATCGCCGTGTTCGATCCGGACCAGTGGAAGTCAGGCGTCGCCCAGGAGAAGGCCTACAAGCTCATCGCCGAAGACCGAGCCCACTTCGTCGTCCCCGCCGACTACACCGAACGAAGCCAACTCGACGTCACCGTGAAGGGAATCCTCGGAAGGATCGCGCGAGCGAGCGCGGCTCCAGAGCTCATGGCCCATTTCTGAAGTCCGCCTCGGGAGCGTCGGGGCTATTCGGACAAGTGACGGGATCTTCAAGGCAGAGCGTTTTCGGCTCGCAGGACGAATTGCTTCTGGTGCGCTCTCAGGGGGGGGCCGCGCGACAAAGGTCAGCCCGAGGGAAGATAGGGACCAGAAAATACGCAACGCTACGGTGTTGGGGTCGAATCCGGATGCGGAGCGACGGGAGCCGGAGTCTCGAGGGGTGACAACTATCAACGGGACTGAGGAAGGCGCTTGCCTATTACGGACGTATTCCTATGAAGCACTTTATGGCGAGGGGAAGTTTGCGAGCTGCGGTCGCTCTCAGTGCGGTTGCATACCTGGTTGGAGCTCTCGCAGGGTGCAGTGATGGCCCGGGGGGCGATAGCGGGGGCGAGGCGAGCGTCGGCGAGGCCGGTGAAGCGTCTGTCGGCAGTGGCGGGCGAAGAGCCACCGGGGGCCGAGGAGGAGCCGTAGCGGGAGTTGGCGGGAGGTCTCGGGAGACCGAAACGGGAGGTCGTCCGAACGGCGGCAATGAGGGGTCCTCCGACGGTGGTGCAGCGCCCGGAGGGTCGGGGGGCGCGGACGGTTCCGGCGGGGAGCTGAGCGTCGGACCTTCCGTTCCCGCCGGCTGCGCAGAACCTCTGGATTCGACCGTTGTGACCGACTTCTACGTGGCCACCCGATGCCTCTACGAAGGGGAGAATGCGGTGCGATCGATCCCCAGCGCGTCGCAGTGGTTCGGGGCCGCGTCGTAGATCGAAACGGTGAACCGATTGAGGGCGCCAAGGTCACCGTGCTTCACCACCCCGAGTTCGGTGAGACGCTCACCCGCAGTGATGGTCTGTACGATCTTGCGGTGCACGGTGGAGGTGCGTTGACACTTCGCTTCGAGGCGCCGGAGCGATTGCGCGTGCAGCGACGAGCGACGGTCGAATGGCGCCGCTTTGTTTCCTATCCTGAAGTTGTTCTGCTCGAAGCAGAGGCTCCGGTCGATTCCGTCACCCCCGAAGCGCTCACGACCCCAGTCCTTGTGAGCGGGCGCCAGCAGGTCGACCAGAGCGGTGAGCGACGCCATCGCCTGCTCATCGCGCCCGAAACAGTTCCCACTGCCGTCTACGAAGACGGCACCGAGCAAATCCTCGACACGGTCACGCTTCGCTTCACCGAGTTTACCGTGGGCGAGAGAGGTCCTGCGGCTATGCCGGGCGACCTGCCTGCGACGAGCGGGTACACTTATGCGCTCGACATCTCGGTCGAGGAAGCCGAAGCGCAAGGAGCGACGGGGGTTCGGTTCGACCCTCCCATCCCCACGTACGTCGAAAACTTCCTCGGCTTTCCGGCCGGAACGCGAGTTCCTACCGGCTATTACGATCAGGAGCGTGATGTATGGGAAGCGAGTGAGAGCGGACTCGTCATCGACTTGCTCGGCGAAGAGGCGGGTCTCGTCACGATCGACCTCGACGGCGACGGAGTCGCTGAGAGCGCCGAGACGCTGGAAACTCTTGGCATTGGTGAGTCTGAACGCCAAGCGTTGGCCGAGACCTACGAGCCAGGAACATCGCTCTGGCGCGTCGCGCTTCCTCATCTCTCCATTTGGGATCTCAACTGGCCCTTCAGTCCCCCTGGAGATGCTGTCCCACCCCAAGGAGAGGTGAGTCAAAGTGGACCGGACGACTGCCGGCGAAGTGTGAGCGGCTCGATCATTGGTTGCGAAGACCAGTCCCTGGGCGAAGAGATCGCGATCGTTGGGACGCCTCATCGCCTTCGCTACCAAAGTGAACGTATGCCGGGTCGAAGGGACAGGAACGCCCTGACACTCTCCATCGATCCGTCGAACGTTCCTGCGAGCGCCAAAGCGCTGATGGTCGAGGTTGACGTGCTCGGCCAGCTCCACACCGAGAGACTGGACCTCCCGCTACCGGTTACTTGGGTGTTCGAATGGAACGGTGAGGACGCTTACGGACGCTCATGGCAAGGCCGGCAAGAAGCGCGGGTGCGTTTTGGCTACGCGTACGACGGAGCGTACCAGCGGACACAGCGATTCGGTGTGTCAGGGGACGGGGTCCCCATCACCGGCGACCGCGCGCGCGCCGAGGTTGTTCTTTGGACCCAATGGAGCGGACCGCTTGGTGGGTTCAATTTGAATGCGGCTGGGCTCGGAGGCTTCAGTTTCGACGTGCACCACGTCCTCGATGCGCGGGGAGGAGTCCTCTACCGAGGTGACGGAGTGCAGCGGACGGCTGAGCTTGCGGGCGGCGTCATCGAGCGCATCGCAGGCACGGGCACTTCTGGTTTTGGCGGGGACGGTGGCCCTGCGCTCTCGGCCGAGCTCGACAGTCCGCATGGCGCAGTGGTTCGGCCCGACGGGGCGATGCTGATCGCCGATGAAAGCAATCATCGTATCCGCATTGTCTACCCCGACGGAACCATCGGAACATTCGCCGGAACTGGCCGGACCGCACCACTCGGAGACGGCGGACAAGCTCTTGAAGCTGCTATCAGCGCGCCGCTCGGTCTTGCGCTGGGACCTGACGGATCCCTTTACGTGGCGGAGCGGGGGACGGGTCGCGTTCGGCGCATTGACGCAAGCGGCGTCATCACGACTTTCGCTGGCGGAGGCACTCCAGCCGACGGCCTGGGAGATCACGGTCCGGCCACGCAAGCGAGATTCTTGGAGCCGCACTCCCTTGCCTTCGGGGCGGATGGCGCGCTCTACGTGGCCGACAATGACGGTCACCGGATTCGGGCGGTCACCACCGATGGCTTGATCCATACAGTCGCGGGCACAGGAACGGCGGGTTCTTCGGGCGATGGTGGCCCCGCCACCCAGGCTCAAATCAATTCGCCTCTTGGAATCGTGGCGGGGGCGGACGGCAGCCTGTTCATCACCGAGTATGACGGGCACCGGGTGCGTCGCATTCGGCCTGATGGCCGCATCGAGACCATCGCGGGCACAGGACAATCTGGCTTCGCAGGTGACGGCGGGCCCGCAATCCTGGCGCGACTCCGGTATCCCCATTCGATCGCGCTCGGGCTGGATGGCAGCCTCTACATCACTGATGAGGGAAACAATAGGGTCCGAAGAATTCGTCAGGACGGAACGATCCTGACGGTCGCTGGAGATGGCCGGACCACGAGCTCTGGAGACGGCGGTTCACCTTTGGCGGCTGGGCTGCGCCAACCCCGCATCGTTTACCATCATGTCGACGGGACTCTGTGGATCCTCGACTACGCATCCTCAGTGGTACGGCGCATTCGGCCACCGTTTCCATCACTATTGATTGGCGAAACGCTGGTCGGATCGAGCGATGGAAGCGAGGCCTACATTTTCGACGCGGACGGGCGACATCTTCGCACGCTGGACGCGCTCGGAGGTCACACGCTCTGGAGTTTCCAGTACACAAACCGAGGAACGCTGGCGGCCATCGCCGATCCTTGGGGGAAGAAGACTGTCGTCGAGCGAGATAGCCAAGGAAGAGCGACAGGGATCGTCGGTCCCTACGGCGCACGAACTGCGCTTGAGCTCGACACGAACGGCTTCATCGCAGGTCTCATCAATCCCGCGGGCGAAAGAACTGTGTTCCAGTTCAGCGCAGACGGCCTTCTCCGTGAGTTCGCCCGCCCGCGCGGAGAGTCCCACAAGTTCACCTATGACGCGATGGGGCGCCTGCTGTCAGATGCAAGCCCTAGCGGATTGGTTCAGACCTTGGCGCGCGAGGAGAGCCCGGGGCGAACTCGAGTCACGCTCGAGAAAAACGGAGAGCGCGCCGAGGTACACGAGACAGTGCTCGGCGCTGCCCCCACGGACCGCGTGAGAACGTTGAGGGAGGCAACGGGAGTTACCTCCACCCTCACGGCCTCCGCCAACGCAGCGACGGTGGAGACCCCCACGATGAAGCGGACCTCGAGCTATTCGGCGGATCCGCGCTTCGGCACGCTCGCGTCTTACGCGTCGAGCGAGCGCATCGATTGGCAAAGTGGCACACGCACAGATGTCACGCGAACCCGCGGAACACGGGAAAACCTAGGAGGAGTACTTGGGGCGTCTTTGGGCGCTGGGCTAGGCGGTGCTGTAGGTGGCTTGCCGGGGCTGGGGATCGCTGGGCTGCCTATTGGGGCCTATCTCGCAGCGATCGGAGGCGTTGGGTTTGGACTAGCAGGACGTGGTCTTCAAGACGGATTGGAAGACGTTTGCCAGTGAAATCGAAGACAAGAGATCTGCTGGTAACCGCAGGAGTCTTCATGACCGGAATGTTAGTTTCTGGCTTGATCTTGCGTTTTGCTAAGAATCTTCTAGGGAGAGAGGATCCATCCGAGCGAACATTGGTGCAGCTGGTTTCGTATGGGGCGATGACGGTGGCTCTGATTGTTGGTTATGCCATTGCTGCCAGGATTTACTCACGAGCAACTCAAGGCGACCGACTAGGGCGCGTGATCACGAGAACATTCGAAAGGCTCCAGGGACAAGAACGAGCGAATCGAGATTAGTTTCACGGGCATCCCCGCCCCCCCCGCGCGGGAGGTCCGAGGAGGGGCCCGCGCGGGCGCTCAGTCAAGCCTGAGTGCCGACGGCCGCATCGCATAAGGAGCCTTATCGGCGCTGCGCCGAGCGAAGCGACTTTTCGCGCGGGGCGGCGAGGGTGAGTGCAGTGCGGGCTGAGTGCTGGTGGGTAGCCGTCAGGCAGGCGTCCGGCGAGTCGAGTCACGCTGCTCCCGGGGCGCGGGGGCTGCAAGGGGGGGAGCGAATGCGGAACGCCTGGCAATCGGGCGAGGAAAGGATCTCGCCAATGGACTGAAGGCCGGTGAAACGAAACTCCAATGGCCGAGCAAACTTCCTGACTTCAAGGCGGAGTGGAAGATGAACTCAGTTTTTCTTCGCCAATGAATGCGGAAGGGGCAACCGATTCGAGATGTTTCCTCGCTCCAAAGGGTGGCGGGAAGCTGCGCCTCAACTTCGATCGCATCTTGGCCGGATTTTTGGGCACCTCAGCCCAAACCTCAATGCGCGCTCGTTACCCCTCATTCATCCCCAGCCCCGCCAAGATCTTTGGAACGGACTTTTCGATGCGCGCGGCGCGCGTGGCGGATTGTTTGGCGCTTGTGAAGTAGAGGACGTAGCCGCGTTGGCGGCCGGGGGTGAGGGAAGAGAAGGCCTTTGCGAGCTTCTTGTTCTTCTTCATGGCGAAGGTGAGCTCTTCGGGGAGCTCGAGCTCGCGCTTTGCTGGGAAATCTACTTTCAGGCCGGCCTTTTCTACGGCGATGGCCTGCTTCACATAGGATCGGAGGACCGTCTTCTTGATGTCCGCTTCGCTCCGGAACTCGAGGCGCAGGGCGGCCTGAGTGTTTTCGCCTTGGGTCCGGAGCAGGCCATGGGTGTCCTTGAGGAGCGCGCCCTTGAAGAACATGAGCGAGCAGTGTTCCTTGAAAGGCTGGACGATGGCGACGTTTTTTCCGTCCACCGAATAGCAGGGCTTTCCCCATTTGAGAGTTTCGTCGAGACCCGCGTCGAGCAGGATGCTCCTCAGCTTCTCGATTTCGCCGCGCCACGTCTTCTGACGGCCCAGAAACGCATCCACACCCGGGTCTCGACCGCTCATCTCGCCATGTTCGCGCTTGGGGAGAGGCGCGGCAAGTCACGATGGGTGGGGCGAGGGTGGGGGAGAGCTAAACGAGTCGGGTGACTCGCCAAGAGAGAGCCGAGGCGCGACGCGCCGCGCGGGCGGCCGAAATGAAAGAGAGCCCGGCTGGATCGCGCCTCCCGCACCTTGGGTGCGCTGGCGCGACCGCTGGCCGAGCTCCCTTTTGGATGCCGAAGCTTATTCCGGCACGCAGAGTTCACCTTCGCTCGTGAGATCGAAGGTATAACCGTCGGGGCAGTCGCCGTCGTCGTTCGGGGGGCCGACGCAGATGTACTCGCCTTCGCTCGAGAGATAGAGCTCGTAGTCCGCGATGGGGCAATCGTCGCCGGGAGGAGGCGGGCAATCGTCAGGCTCGACGAGGATCGTGTCCGTTTCGCCCTTCGCCGGGGAGGCGTGGACGTAGTCGATGTCCGTCTTGCAAAGGCCCGAGCCGCCGAAAGCCTCCGAGCGAATCCAGAGCTCGTACACCATACGGAAGTCCCACTCGGGCGCGTCGGGGCTGTCCGAATAGGTGGCAGGATCTTCAGGGCAGGGCGAGTTTTCGATCTCGCAGTAGCCGCAACCATTGAGATTGCGGTGCAGGGAGGAGCTCGCGGCGATGATGTCGTCAGTATCACCGACGAACATCTTTCCTTCCCCGCCCGTTACGCCGAGGGACCCGTAGCCACAAGCGACGCTGTCGTCCTCGGAGATGAAGTCGACCTTCATGTGGAGGGAGAGGTCGTCGTCACAGTTGTAGAGCTTGAGCTCGACGTGGTCGCTGCCGACAAGATCTTTGAAGGTGTGCCCGTACTTCGGCGCCTTGTCGGGCTTGTTCATCTTGTCGTCCATCTTCGGGTCCTTGGGGCCCTTCGCAGTCCAACCTGTCTCTTCTGAGCACTCGCCGTAGACGGTGTCGACGAAGTCAGGATCGAAGGTCACGCGCACATGGACGTACTCGGTGCCCTGATTGACCTCGGTGATGTATTCGACAGTGGCCGAGGGGGTCGTCTTCCGCGTCTCGCCGTAGAAACACTCCACGCCGGCGTCGATGACCTGGACGTCGCCTCCCTTGAGGAAGCCCGAGTCGTTGCAGCCACCGCCAGGCGGCGCACACTCGGACGCGGTTTCGGGACCACAGCCGGGCTTGAGAGGACCCGCAGTCGTGCCACCGCCGACGATGGGCGTGACGGGGATGAGCTGGCGACCGTCGCTCGTCTTGCCGTCGCCGCCGCTGCTTCCTTTGCCGCCATTTCCACCCTCGCCATCGTCTCCGCCTTTTCCGTCGCTTCCGCCTTTATCGCCGGAATCTCCGGAGTTCTTACCGCCGCTTCCCTTGGGACCGGGGCCCTTCGAGCCTCCATCCGTGAAGTCGTCGGCGCTGCCGCCGCAGGCGGCACTCACGAGGCCGGTGAGCAGGGCGAAAATGGATGCTTTTTGAAGGAGTCTGCGCTTGATCATGGGCTTGGTCGCTTTCTCGACTCGGCGAGCGCCAAAGTCGGGTCTCGTGTGTCTCGTGCGAAAAAAGGGCCGGTTCTGGAGGGTGGAAGCCGGGGGTTCATTGATGAGTAGGAGGAATGGATGAGCTAAAATACATGACAGATCTTCATCATTTGATGATATCCACGTCGAGGGGACAGCCGAGCGAGTAGAAGAGTTGTTGGCCGCGGCTGCGCACCTCCGAGCAAGCTTCGGGGCAGAGCTCGATGCGCTTGGGGTCATCGGGGTTGTCGAAGAAGTATCCGAGGCCACCCTTCGCACAGGCGTCGACGTCCTCGACTCGCGCGAAGCCTGAGTAGGTGCAGGCGGTGTCGACGTAGGCGACGGTCGAATCGTCGTAGTTCAGGGGTTCGGACGTCGTGCTCCGGACGATCTCGAAGTCGCAGGGGATCTGAGCGGAGATGCGAATGCGCCGGAATGCGTCGAGGACCTGATCCTGATTGTCGAGGTCGGCGAGATAAGCCGAGCCCGTGCCGCCGGCCTCAGCGATCTTGTTCAAGTTGGTGAGCGAAGGACCAACGCCGAGGACGTAGGTGAGAAGGCCTGTCTCTTCGTAACAGGTCTGGGCCGCCTGGATCGCGTCTTTGAGAGTCGGTGAGCAGTCGGGAGTCGCGGGAGCTTTCGGCTCGCCATCGGTGACGAGGAGAATCGAAGTAAACGCACTTTTCGCCTCTTTGCGGTGCTCGACAGCGAGGTCACAGGCGGCGCGGATGGCTGCGCCCGTGGGAGTTTCGCCGGTCGGCTGTTGCGCCTCGAGGGCGGAGATGACCTCCTCTGCGTGGTCCGGCAGGACCCCGAAGGGCACGGCGAGATTGCGATAGTCCTTCGGGTCACAGCTCGTCTCTTTGAGGGGCATGTGGCCGAAGTAGCTGAGCCCGATGCCGATGCCGGCGCTCTCTTCGGCTCTCAGGAAGGAGTCGAGGGCGCCGCGCACGATGTCGATGCGCGTGGCCCCGGTTCCCTCATCGACCTTCGTCGACATCGAGCCTGACTCATCGAACACGAGCAGGAGATCGAGGGCCGCGGCTTCTCCTTCAAAGACAGAGCCAGAACAGCCTTCCGCCAAACTCAGGGCGCGGCATTGTCCGTTGGGCTCTCGCCCGTCGAGATCTTGGTCGACTCCGGAGCCCGACCCTGACCCTGTCCCGCTGCTTCCCGTGCCGCTTTGCAGGCCGTCGTCGTCGTTGTTTCCAACGATGAGCCCGCCATCGTCCTCCGCATCGGAACCACAGGCAACGGCAGCGAACGAAATGCCAAGAACCGGCAGCAGGGCCCGGGCCAGGCCGCGCGATAGGGATTGCATGGGAAGCTAGGTGACGGCGGGCTTCCGGCGCGGCTCAAGAAAATGAAGAGGGAAATCCCCGGGCCGGGACGTGGCCGGGCCACCGGGATAGAAAAAGCCAATAGAATCAAGGACAAGCGCGTCAGTGCGGATCGCCTCGAGCTCCGCGCGTCCCCGGGGACTTCCTCGGCGCGCCTCCGGGGAGAAGCAGCCCAAGCACTTCTGTGCGAATTTTGAGCCGCGGATGGCGACGGATGACACCTTACCCAAAGTGCTGCCCGCCTCCGCTGTCAGGTCCACGACGAGCTCCGGCTCGGTCGTTCCCTTGCGCCCGGAGATCGCGATCGCACAGGGGCTCAAGGACGGCGAGCCCTGGGCCGCTCACGCGCTCTTCGAGCGCTACTCCGCCTCGACCTTACGCCTTCTCCGCCGCGTGCTCGGTCACGAACGTCATGTCGACATGGACGACGTGCTCCACGACGTGTTCGTCGAAGCTCTGACGAGCGCTCACACGCTCAAGGACCCGCTTGCGCTCGGCGGATGGCTCCGGAAGCTCGCTGTCCATACAGCGTACCGCACGATTCGGCGGCGCAAGGCGCGGCGCTGGCTCGTGTTCTGGGAGCCGAGTGAGCTGCCCGAGGTAAGCCACGACGCTGTCGATTATCCCGCGCGGGAGGCCTGCCGCGCTGTGTATCGAGTCCTTGAGCGGCTCTCCGCTGAAGAACACCTCGCCTTTGCCCTTCGGCACCTCGAAGGCCAGGAGCTCACAGAAGTGGCACAGAACCTCGGGGTTTCCCTGGCGACAGCGAAGCGAAAGCTCGCGAAAGCTGAGCAGCGATTTGAGATGTTTGCGTCCCGTGAGCCGGGCCTCGGCTCATTTTTCGTCGATAAGGAGGCGCCATGAGGTTTGATGCGGAGCGCCTGCGAGCTGAGCTCGAACGGATGGAGGAGGAGCCCGAGCTCCTCGGGCGGGTAGGAGCGCGCCTGAGCGCCTTGGAGAGGAAACGGCAGACCCCGAAGCTCTTCTGGGGGCTGGCCTTTGCTTCCTGTTTGGTCGCGGGACTTGCGATTTTCTTTGTGGCGCGGCCGAGCCAGGAGCTCCGGGTCATCGCGCGCATTGACGGCAGCGAGAGCAGCATCGTCGGGCGCTGGGTCAAGACGGGCGAAGAGACGCGCCAGGTGCACTTCTCCGACGGAAGTCAGCTCGCGCTCTTCCCGAACACCGAGGTAAAGGTCGAGAGCGCGGATCCCAAACAGACGCGGGTTCGTCTGGGTGAAGGCCGGACCCATGTCCACGTGATCCATAACAAGGCGACGGACTACCGGTTTGAGGCGGGACCTTTCGAAGTTCGAGTCACCGGAACCAAGTTCGACTTGGCCTGGCAATCCAAAGAGAAGCACCTTGAGCTTGTGTTGCTCGAAGGAGGCGTCTTGGTGACAGGACCCGGGCTCGAAGCGCCACGCAAGGTCGGCCCAGGGGAGTTCTTACAGCTCGATGCGGTTGATACACGGGCGGATGGAGCGCCTGACGAGGAAGCTCGAGGAGAGGAGAAGATCGACGCTGGCGCGGACGCAGGAGCGGACGAGCCGTCTCCTGAGATTTCAAGGGAGGCTTCGGCGGAGTCGCCTCGGCAACCCAAGGAACACGCTCTCGGGGCCGCTCGCATCGAGAAAAAGGACGTGACCGATCCCAAAGGGCCCGCTCCGGCGAACGTGGAGGGTGCCAGCTGGCAAACGCTCCTCGAATCGGGGCAGCGTGGCGCTGCGGTGCGCGCGGCGGAGGCGCGAGGGGCGGCGAGTGCGCTGAGTCTCGGGTCGAGCTCTTCTCTCTTCGCCCTGGCTCAGGCGGCGCGCCTCGAAGGATCGCCTCGGTTTGCTCGGGAGCTTCTGCTTGGGCTTCGTGAGACCCGGGGGGAGCGTGGACAAACTGCGTTCTATCTGGGAAAGATCGCATACGACCAGCTTGGGAATAAAGCTGAGGCAAAGAAGTGGTTCGAGACGTATTTGCGCGAGGCTCCGACCGGCACGTTCGCGGAGCAAGCTTGGGCGCGGCTCTTCGAACTCGCTGGCTCGGGAGAACAAGGCAGGAAACTCGCGCGCGAGTACCTCGAGCGGTATCCCTCGGGCGCGTCCTCCGCGCGAGCGCGTTCGCTTTTGCACTGACCCTGAGCTCCTGGGCGAGTGCGGCGGAGCGAGTGCTCGTCGTTGTATCGCCGGAGCAGCAGGGTCACGCCGAGCGCATAGAAGAAGAGCTCCACGTGCTCGGCTATTCGACCTCACGGGCTCAGGCGACGTCGCCTTCCCTTGAGAAACTGCGCTCAGGTGAGGTCGACGCTGTGGTCGTCGTCGAGGGCCCTCATCAGACCAAGTATTATGTTCTTCGGCAGGGAGAGGTCATCGTCGAGACTGAGCTCGAGGATGCGGAAGATCCTGATGCCGTGCCCGTGAAGACGGCGGAGGGCGTTCGCTCGACGCTCCGAGCTGAGGCGGAGCGGACGCGGCCCGAAGTTCCTCGAGCCGAGATCAGCGCTGGGCTCCTCTTCGACGCAACGACGTACACTCAGCCTCGCCTTGGCTTCGAAGGGACCGGGCTCTTTCGGATCACGAACGGGTTTTTTCTCGGCCCCCGGATCCGGGGCACGATCAAGAGCGACTACGGCGAGCGGAACTCTGAGCTCGGGGCGTCGAACCTGGTCTTGGGGCTTCTCGGCTGCGGTGTGCTGCCAGCGAGCAGTGTCGTGAGGTTAGGGCTTTGTGGGTCGGCGGGCGCTCGAGCCATCTTCCTGAGCGGTGTCCGGGGCCCGCAGAGGGGAGAGGGCGCGGGGGCGATCTGGGGACCGGTGTTCGGAGGGGCAGCGAGCATGACCTACGAGCTCAGCGAGCACTTTGCGCTCCGGAGCGCGCTGAGCGTCGACGTGGGCTTCGGGGCGCACAGTGGCCCGGAAGAGTTGCCGCGGCGCTCGACGGATCTGCTCGCTGAGGAAGGGCGTTCGTCCTATTTTGGCGTCGACGTCGGGCTTGGGTTCTCGGCTGTTTACCTGCTCCGCTGAGGCCTGCTGCCCTTTTTCGCGCCAAGGCTACCCCGGCGAGCAAGTCGCGGGCGAGGGCTGAAATGAGCAGCCCTGTCGTCTTCAGAAGCAGCTACAGCCGCTGCCGCTCGAGCAGGCGAGCAACGCGAGGGCCTTCGGCAGAGACGAGCCAAAGTCGTCGATGACGTCGCGACAGGTGTCGGGACGATAACAATCCACTCCCGAACAGCCCTGCTCCGCAACGCAGGCAAAAATGCGCCAACAGCCCGAGTCCCCCAGGCAGCCAAGAATTTCGCTGCCACAGGTCGGGCACAGACACTGCCCACAAGCGGAACCGAGTGTGCTCTCACAGAGCGAGAGGAAAGCCCCGCCCACTCCTTGGTTGCCTGCACTGCCGCCGGCATTTGCAGATCCGCCGCCGCCCGCCAGTGCGCCGCCTGCCCCAGGCCTTCCCCCGGAGTCGATGCCGCCCGAGGCGATGCCACCGGAACCGGCTACGCCACTACCGCCCACGCCGCCGCCACCTGAGCCGTCCAGGCCGCAAGCGCCGCAATCCAGGGCCTGTAGAGTACAAACCTCGTCCCAATAGTTGGTGCAACAGAAGGGATCGGTTTGGCAGACGCAGGCTAAGGTCTCCGGATCGTCGCAGCTTCCGAGGCCCGCGGGGCCAGGGCGGCAGCAGTTCGGAGAGCTGCCTCCTGCGCCCGGACCCGCTCCGCCGCTCGATTGTCCTCCGGTGGGCTGAACCGAACCACCGACCGCCACCCCACCCGTGTTGAGCTGACCGCCAGCGGGGAAGGAGCCACCGGCGCTGGCTCCGCCGACGAACTGGCCGCCGCCGGTGGAATAGCCGCCCGTATTGCCGCGACCACCTGTCGCGGGGTCGCGCCCCCCGCTCCCGGAGTCGCCCTCACAAACGCCGCACTCTCCGAAAGTCACGGTGAGTGCGCAGCGCGGCGACCAGCGGTCCGTACAACAGGCAGGATCGAAGCCACACACACACTCTTGGATCCCGGCATCAGAACAGCCTGGCCCCGAGTGAGGGGAGCAACAGTCATGAGAGGGGCCCGTCGACCCTCCGGCGCCGGGGAAGCCCTCCGAGGAGTCCGTACGGGCTCCGCAGGCCCCCAGAAAGAGAGAGCCGCCGAGCAATAGGGCTGCGGACCGAACGAAGCGCATACTGTCGCCAGGGTAGCAGGTCTCCCGGCAGGGGGCGAAGAAGGAGAGTCCGGATTCGCAAGGGAAGGGCCGGGGGCTTGCGCCCGTAGCGGCCGAGAACTAGACGCGGGGGCCGTCCGAGCGCGAGGCTGCCCATGGATCTCATCAATATTGAAGGACTCGAGCTCCGTTGCATCGTGGGGCTCAGGTCCCACGAGCGACACCGGGAACAGCCTCTCCGCGCCGATATTTGGCTCGGATTGGACCTCTCGGCCGCTGCGCGGAGTGGTCGGATCTCCGACACCGCTGACTATGGCAAAGTCGCGGATGCTGTCGCTTCGTTACTTCGGTTCCGTGAGTACCGCCTGCTCGAGGTAGCGGCGGAGGAGACCGCGGCCTTTCTCTTCGCAGGTTATTCGTTCATCAAGTTCGTGCGCATCCGCCTCCAAAAGCCGGAGGCCCTGGCGGGACGCGCTCGGACCGCGGCTGTTGAGATCGAACGGACCCGCGGAGCCTTCGGCGCTGTCGAAGCGGCCACGCCTTTTGGATCACGGGTCGAACTGCTGCGGACAGGAGAAGCGACCATCGAGCTGCTCTGGATCCGACCCGGGGGAGAGGTTGATCTCGCAGCCGATTCGCCGCACCTCGATTGGATTCCCGGGGAGACGTCGGCGGAGACTTGGACCCCAGTGATCCGTGAGCCCGGTGAGTCGTTCCGGGTCGTCGCGCGTCCTGACGAAGGCATGACGATCGCGCGGTGTTTGCGTCACGAACTCTCCCGATCGGGATCGTGAGCACTCTGTAGATCTCGCTGACGTTTTTCATCTTCCCTTCTCGATCTTGATGGAGTACCGAACGCTCTATCGCGAGGCGAAAACTCGGGGGATCCAAGGCGACGGAGGCGGTTCTGGGAAACTCATCAGAAACAAAGCGTTGGACGCTTCTCCCGCCCCGAGATGTGAAGCGTCGGAAGCGCGAGGCGACCCGCTTTGAGACCTTCCGCATTCCGGCGCTACGAGTCCCCGAGCTCGACCCGACCACTGGCGCCCTCGACCCCGAGGACCGTGAGCTTTCGGAACTGCCCATGGGCCCGGAGTCTCGGGTGACCGATCGGGGGCCGGTGAGCGGGATCGAGCCGAGCTCCCTCGAGCTCGAGCTAAACTCCGCGTTCCCGACCCTGCCTGCCCCCTCGAGCGCAGTCCTGGCAGAATATTCTGTCACTGAGCGAGCTCCGCCCCCTTGGCATCATGCGTCAGAAGAAGAGATCGACACCTGGGGACCAGAAGAGTGGATCGACGAGGACCCCTCGGACGTGTAGCCTCCCGCGCCCGGAGGTTTTCATGCATCGACTGTTCGCTCGTCTTTCTCACAAGCTCCCGCTTGTTTTGGCGGTCCTGACGATCGTCTCTCTTTCAACCTGGTCGAGCATTGCCTCGGCAGCGGGACGCGTCGTCTGGAAGCAGACGACCGTCGAAGAGAAGGGCGGCGATGGCGAAGGAGAGAAGGGCTATTGGCGCCTCGACCTCGAGGTGCATCTCTCGCGCGCTCCTGACGTCGCTTATTACCCGGTTCGCTTCGAGTTCCAGCCGACTGCTTACTACGAGCGTGCGCTCGTGGACGGCCGCGAAGGACCTCAGGAGATGACCCAGCAGCTCACCGGTCAGCAGTCGCTCATCGAGAGCCAAGATCTCGGCTTCATGGATCCTGGCACCGGCAAGACGCAGTCGCGGACCCGCTTTACCTTCAAGGTCACCCGCGGCCACGGTTACGTGGCCGGCGAATACAAAGTGACCCTGCGTGACGCAGCGACTGGCTCCGTGATCGGCGTCCCGACTACGCTCAAGTTCAAGGGTCAGAACAAGATCGTCGATCGCCGTTCAATGGTGTTCCAGGCCAGCGACACGAAGAAAAAGAAGAAGGCGGCTGAGCCGGAGAGCGCGCCTGCGCCCGCAGCGGACGAAGAGGAAGAGGACTACACGCCGGCTCCGCGCGACGAGAGCTCGGAAGGCAATGAGCCGCCGCCCGTCGAAGGACGTCCTGGGGGCGGTTGTAGCGTTGGACCTCAGGGAACGACCGGGGGCGCCGCGCTGGGCCTGTTCGGGCTCCTCACGATCGCAGGGCTCGCGAGCCGAGCCGCCCGCCGCTCAAGGATCGGATGAACGAAGTCGGACATGTCACCGAGCTCCGTTACGGTGACAAAGAAATCTACCTCATCGGTACCGCCCACGTCTCCCAGAAGAGCGTGGAGGAAGTCGAGAGGGTCATCCAGGAAATTCGGCCGGATACGGTGTGCGTCGAGCTCGACGAGCAGCGGCACCGTATGCTTGTCGATCAGGACGCCTGGAAGAAGCTCGATATCTTCCAGGTCATCCGCCAAAAGCGCGTCCTCTTTCTCTTGAGCAGCCTCGCGCTCGGCGCCTACCAGCGAAAACTCGGGGAGAAACTCGGGGTTCGACCGGGCGCCGAGCTCCTCGCGGCGGTCAAATCAGCGGAGGCGGTCGGGGCTCACGTGGTGCTCGCTGATCGCGACATCCAGGCCACCCTGAAGCGGACCTGGGCGAACCTCGGCTTCTGGGACCGGGTGAATATCACCGGGGGGCTCATCGCGGCGCCCTTTGAGACCGAAGAGATCGACGCTGAGAAGATCGAGTCCCTCAAGGATCAGGACACGATCGGTGAGATGCTCAAGCAGGTCGCCGCTGAGCTCCCGAAGATCAAGACCCCGCTCATCGACGAGCGCGACGCCTACCTCATCTCGTCGATCCGGGAGGCTCCCGGGACGAAAATCGTCGGCGTCGTCGGCGCAGCCCACGTCGAAGGCATGGTTCGTGCTCTCGACAAGCCAGTCGATCGGACTGAGCTCGCGACCATTCCACCGCCCTCGCCCTGGACCCGGATTCTGGGCTGGCTGATTCCGGTCCTCATGCTCCTGGCCTTTTACAAGGGCTACCAGGACCACGCGGGGGAGCGGCTCGAGGAGATGCTCCTGGCGTGGGCGATTCCGACGGGCGCCCTGTCCGGCATTTTTACGGTCGCAGCTCTCGGTCATCCCATCACGATCGTCACAGCTTGTGTCGTAGCGCCTATCACGACGCTTCACCCAGCGATCGGAGCCGGCATGATCACAGGTCTCGTGGAGGCCTGGGTGCGCAAACCGACCGTAGAGGACTGTGAGAAGGTCGCCGAAGCGGTCAGCAGCATTCGTAGCGCCTACGCGAATCGCGTCACGCGCGTCTTGATCGTGAGTGTTCTCTCGTCGCTCGGTGCGGCGCTCGGCGCCTGGGTCGGTGCGACGTGGGTTGTCTCCCTGCTCTGAGAATGCTTGAGCTCATCGATAAACAAGCCCTCCTCGATGAGGTGAAGAAGCGCCTCTCGGAGCAGCTCGAGCGCCTGACCCAGGAGCAGAGAAATACTCAGGCCGGTGTGGTCCACGAGGACAATCGCGCGGAGGGCGACAAGGACATGCGCTCCACGGAGGCGTCCTACGTGGCCCGTGGGCAGGCGGCCCGGGTCGTCGAGCTCCTCGACGAAGTGCGGCTTGCGGGTTTGGTTCAGCCGAAGCGTTTCCAGGATTCTGATCCGATCGCCTGGGGCGCTCTCTTCTCTCTCGAGGACGAGCAAGGTGCCCTCTCGCATCACCTGCTCATGCCCGGGGGCGCTGGGCTCAGCCTGCGCGTGCCCCTCGGCGCGCCTTCGGCACAAGAAGTCACCGTGACCCTCGTGAGCGCCCGTTCGCCTCTTGGCCAAGCGCTCATTGGCCTCCTCGTCGGCGACATCGTCACCCTCGACGCCGAGACCAAAAGCCGCGAGTGGACCCTGGTGGAGGTGGCTTAGGGCGCGCGAATGCGGGCGACCGAGGGCAGCCCGCATTCACGGCATTTTTGTTACCTGCTCTAGAAACCCTGCTGGGTGATCACGACCTGGAGCTGGTTGTTCGACTTCTTGGCGACTGCCCAATGGGAGCCTGGGCTCGCTGCGTTGCCCAAGGCGGCCGGTGAACCGACGAAGGTATTGTTCCCGATCGGCGTAAAGGCTTGCCAAACCCCGTTGATCTGGCTCGCCTGGTAGATGCGGCCGTTGCCCTTGAGATAGAGGGTAATCTTCTCTTCGGTGTCGTACTCGGCAGCCGGGTCCGTGGTGATCGTGACCCCGTTCGTCGGGATCTGTGACCAGTTCGCCTCCCAGGAGTTCGTCGACGGATTGAACCGAGCGCGGAAGATACGATACTGCCCGTTGTTGACGGCTCTCACGAACAGCTCCACACGATTGTTGATCAGGGTCGCGTTGGCGAGAGCTGGAGCACCTTGCGCGACCCAGCCAGCTGGAAGGTTCGGGGCCTGGTACTCTCCGCTCCAGTTCGAGTTGTTGATGGGATTCGCGAGGCTGCCCGTGAGCGGGTTTCGCCGGAGATAGAGGACGTTATTCGCCGTTCGACCGACGAGGTAGAGCGAGCCTCCTGCGAGGGTTGTCGCTGGTGCGCTCGCGAAAATGCGCTGTCCTACGACCGTCCAGCCGATGACGGAGGTCGACGCCGACGTGTAAGGATGAGTCGAGTCCGCTTTCCAAGTGGAAATATAGAACTTGTTGTCAGACTTCCGCCCGAACACGGCAAACTGGTAGTTCAGCTGCCCGACGGGCACGTTGAAGGATGCGTCGAGGGACGTCGACGCAGGCTTCGAGACAAAGGTCGAGGTCCCGAGGTCGGCCCAGGGAAGCGGAGGCGCGGAGCGATGGTAGAGCACGCGGTAGCGGTTGGTGCCGGCGTCGCGAGCCACGATGCCAGCGCCCGGCAGGAGCCCAAAGATGGAGGGAGAATCAGCAAAACCGTTCGCGTTGTTCAGCTGGTCGAGCCAGCCTTCCCAGGGGCCCGCGAGCTGTTCCATTTCGCGGACGTCTTCGTCGGTGAGCTCTGTGGCGCATCCTCCGAGTCCGAGTGAGAGCGAGCCCAGGCCGAGCATGGCCGCTTTTCCGATGGTCCTTCTTGTGAACTTCATGAATGAGGGTCCTTTCCCGAGGGCCCCAGGGTTCACAATGAACTCCCCGCCCCCCCCCAAACAGGTAAGTAAGAATTGTGAGCGTTCTCACAAGCGAGATATCCTCAACTTATCTTGAGGGAAGAGTGTTTGTTGCTGTGGCAGCACCCCGTTAGGTCAGACTCACAAATGTATGAGTCTTTGTTCGTTCGGCTGACCGGTCGGACCACGCTGACATAACAGATGACCCGGACTATCCCTCTATGCCCCTGAGGTCTGTCGAGGGAGCGGGGGTTCCGTAGACGGAGTGCAGGAGCGAAGCGGTCGCGCGATGGAGCGCAGGAGCGAAGCGGTCGTCCGATGGAGCGCAGGAGCGAAGCGGTCGTCCGATGGATTGCAGGGAGCGAAGCGGTCGTCCGATGGAGCGCAGGAGCGAAGGAGTACAGGGAGCGGAGCGGTCGTCCGATGGAGCGCAGGGAGCGGAGCGGCCGTGCGATGGAGTGCAGGGAGCGAAGCGGTCGTCCGATGGAGTGCAGGAGCGAAGCGGTCGTCCGATGGAGCGCAGGAGCGGAGCGGTCGTCCGATGGAGCGCAGGGAGCGAAGCGGTCGTCCGATGGAGTGCAGGAGCGGAGCGGTCGTGCGATGGGGTGCAGGAGCGAAGCGGTAGGCGGTGAGTTCAGGTGAAGGCTCGGCTGGGCTCAGCCTTTTGTGACGCGCCGGGGCCACAAAAGAAGAGCGCCCCGAGTTCAGTCGGGGCGCTGTCAGATTCAGCATCGAGCAGCCGTCCGACTCAAAGCAGGTCAGCAGGCGTGGCGAGCGAGCGCAGCCGTCCGACTCAAAGCAGGTTGCGAGCGAGCGCAGCCTGCGTGCTCACGCTTCGCCGGTGATCGGCTTCGGGGGCGGCGTGAAGATCGGGCGGCGCTCTTTCTTCTCGCGCTCGCGCTCCTTGCGCTCGGTCCAGGTCGGGATCACGACGCGCTTGCGTTCGGGCATCGCGCGGCCCTCCATGCAGGCGCTGATTTCGTCCGCGTCGAGGGTCTCGCGCTCGAGGAGCCCCTTGGCGAGGCGCTCGAGTTTGTCGCGGTTCTCCGAGAGGACTTTCTTCACGATCTCGTACTGGGTGTCGATGATCGAGCGGACTTCGCGGTCGATCTCGCGGGCCGTCTCGTCCGAGTAGTCCTCACGGCGCTGTGCGAACTCGCGGCCGAGGAAGACGCTCTCCTCGTTCTCGCCGTAGGCGAGGGGCCCGAGCTTCTCGCTCATTCCGTATTCACAGACCATCGTGCGGGCGATCCGCGTGGCGCGTTTGATGTCGTCTGAGGCGCCCGTTGTGATCTCGGAGAAGACGAGCTCTTCCGCGACGCGGCCGCCGAGCAGCATCGCGATGCGCGCGAGGGCCTGGCTCCGGGTCATCGTATGACGATCTTCCTGGGGGAGGCTTTGAGTCACGCCGAGGGCCGCGCCCCGCGGGATGATCGAGACCTTGTGCACGGGATCGTTGCCCGGAACGAGGTTGCCGACCAGCGTGTGCCCGGCTTCGTGCCAAGCGGTGGTCGTGCGCTCCTTTTCGCTCATGACCATGCTGCGACGTTCAGCGCCCATCAGGACCTTGTCCTTGGCGAGTTCGAAGTCCGCCATGGTGACGGCTTCTTTGTCCTGACGCGCAGCGAGCAGGGCCGCTTCGTTCACGAGGTTCTCGAGATCAGCGCCGACGAAGCCCGGGGTGCCCGCGGCGAGGATGTTCAGGTCGACATCACCGGAGAGCGGGACCTTGCGCGTGTGGACGCCGAGGATGCCCTCGCGGCCGCGCACGTCGGGACGAGGCACGGTGATGCGCCGGTCGAAGCGACCGGGGCGCAAGATCGCCGGATCGAGGACGTCGGGGCGGTTCGTGGCGGCGATGATGATGACGCCGTCGTTCGACTCGAAGCCGTCCATCTCGACGAGGAGCTGATTCAGGGTCTGCTCGCGCTCATCGTGACCGCCGCCGAGACCGGCGCCGCGATGGCGACCAACAGCGTCGATCTCGTCGATGAAGATGATGCAGGGGGCGTGCTTCTTTCCTTGCTCGAAGAGGTCACGGACGCGGCTCGCGCCGACGCCTACGAACATTTCGACGAAGTCGGAGCCGGAGATGCTAAAGAAGGGAACACCAGCCTCGCCCGCAATCGCGCGAGCGAGCAGAGTCTTTCCGGTACCGGGCGGACCCATCATCAGCACACCCTTCGGAATGCGCCCGCCGAGACGCTGGAACTTCTTCGGATCCTTGAGGAAGGCAATGATCTCTTCGACTTCGTCCTTGGCCTCATCGATGCCCGCGACGTCCGCGAAGGTGATCTTGTTCTGAGCCTCGTTCAAAAGGCGCGCGCGGCTCTTTCCAAAGCTCATCGCCTTTCCGCCGCCGGACTGAATTTGGCGCATGAACAGGTAGAACATGGCCAAAAGGAAGAGCATCGGCAGCATGATGGTGAGCGCGCTCATCCAGAACGCACCGCCTTCATCCTTGTGGAAGGTGACGCTCACACCCTGCTCAATGAACTTCGAAGGATCGACGTCCGCGGGACCGATCGTGGTTCCCCAGGAAGTTCGCTTGTCTGGCGATTGCGCAGGATCGACGATCTCGAACTTGAAGTCGCGATCGCGGATCTGGATGTCGCGGACGTGCTTTTCGGTTTCGGGGGCTTCGACCAAGCGCAGGAAATCGCTATAGGCCATGGCCTGTGGCCCATGAACGGACGGGCTGATGAGTTGCCATACAGCCAGTACAGACACGGTGACCACAACCCAAAGGAGGAGTGTCTTTTGCGGTTGCTTCACGGGATAGCCTCGCGGTCCTTGATGATCAGCCCGCCGCCCGACTCGCCCGAGCGCCGAGAGCAAAGACTATGGCATTCAACTCTTGTCACGTCGATTCCTTCCTGAGCCAGAGCCCGCGGCCGAGGGGGACGTCCGTCCGAGCCTTCGGGTCGGACAGCGCCCGCCTGAGCTGAGCGCGCTGCTCTCGGTTTAATCCGAGGGGGATTTCGCCGCTTGCATCTTCCGCGAGGCTACAAAGTTTCTGGACGATTCCAGGGCCGAGCTCTTCGAGGAGCGGGAGCAGCTCGCGCCGGACGCGGACCCGAAGGAAGCGGGGATCTTGGTTCGACGGGTCGCTGACGCTCGGAACTCGGTGTCGTTCATTGTGGCAGAGGACCTCGGACTTTTGCGCTGTGACCATGGGGCGCAGCAGGCGGCCGGCGACCGGGGGCAGGACCCCGAGCCCTTCGACCGAGGTTCCGCGGAGCAGACGCAAGAGAACTGTCTCGGCTCGGTCTTCGGCGTGGTGGGCTGTGGCGAGGAAAGCCTCCGGGCCGAGCTCTTCATCGGCGATGCAATGGAGGGCCTCGTAGCGAGCCTCTCGGGCGCGGGCCTGGATGTTGCTGCCGGAGGGGAGGCTCAGGCGCGCGGAGCGGAAAGGGACGCCGAGCTCTTCGGCGAAACGGCGCACCAGGTCGACCTCCTCGGGCGCTTCCGGGCGGAGGCCGTGGTCGATCGAGATGGCAAGGAGGCGGAAGTCGAGTCGCTCTCGGAGAATGGAGAGACAGTGGAGCAGCGCCATCGAATCGGGGCCGCCGGAGACCGCGACGGCGAGCGCTCGCCCACGACCGATGGGACGAAGGTTCGCCTCGACGGTGCGGAGCAGAGTGCGGGGATGAGACGTCACGGGGCGAGGGCACGGGCGGCGGGCGCCGGAGCGCGGCGGTCGACGATCAGCCCGCCGCCGAGTACGCGATCTTCTTCGTAAAATACCGCATATTGGCCCGCGGAGGGGCGCGTGATCGGCTCTTTGAAGTGGACCTCGGCGCCGCCGCTCCGAGCGAGGGTGATCGTTCCGCGGCGGGGAGCTCCTTGGTAGCGGACCACGACGTCCGCCTCGAAGCTCTCCCCGAGCGGGGCCCTCAAGGTGACCTCTTCGAGAGTGAGCTTTGAGGTGAGGAGGTCTTCCTTGGTTCCGAGCTGGACGAGACCGGAAGCCGCGTCGACGTCAACGACGTAAGCGCGCTCCCCGAGAGCGACGCCTAAATTCCTTCGCTGGCCGCGGGTGAATTTATGGATGCCTGCGTGAGTTCCGACGACGGCCCCCGTGGGATCGACGATCTTTCCCGGCTGGACTCGCTCGGGAGCGCGGGCCTCGATGAGCTCGTCGTAGCGGCCGGTCGGGACGAAGCAGAGCTCCTGGCTTTCTCCCTTATGGGCTCCAGGGAGCGTGAGCGCACGAGCCCGGGCGCGCACCGTGGCTTTGTCGAGGCTGCCTAAGGGGAACACGAAGCGCGAGAGCACCTCATCGGGCAGCATGTGTAAAAAGTAACTCTGGTCTTTGGTGCGGTCGACGCCGCGCAAGAGGTCGACGCGCCCGCCTTCCTGGCGGGTGCGCGCGTAGTGTCCGGTCGCGACCTTCTCGGCTCCGAGCCGATCGGCGAGCGTGACAAGCTCGTGGATTTTGACCCCACGATTGCAGCGGACGCAGGGGCTCGGCGTCTTTCCCGCCAAGTACTCCTCGACGAAAGGAGCGACGACCTCCCGCTCGAAGAGCTCCCGTCGATCGAAGGCGTAGTGGGGAAAACCAAGGTGATCGGCGACGCGGCGCGCGTCGTGAATGTCCTCCGGAGCGCAGCAGCGGCCCTTCACCGTGTCGTTATCCGGGTAGTCCCAGAGGTGCAGCGTGACGCCGACGACCTCGTGGCCGGCCTCGAGCAGGACTGCGGCCGCGACCGAAGAGTCGACGCCGCCGCTCATGGCTACCAGGACTCGGGAACCCATGGCGTCGCCTTGCCAAAGCTCGGACCGTTTGGCCACTCAAATCGGCGCGGGCCCGTTCTGGGGGCCGGGCCTCGGAGAGCCTTCAGAGGGATCAGAGGGAAGAGCGCATCTTGAGCGCGAGCCGCTGGATCGCGCGCGTGTGGAGCCGACTGGCCCAAGATCGGCTGCAGCCGAGGAACGCCGCCACGTCATCGAGGCACTCTCCAGCCAGGTAAAATCGCCGAAGAACCTCCGCTTCGTCTTTCGGCAGCTCGTCGATTCCCTTGTTCAGGAGCTCGATGATTTGGCGCTCTTCCAGGAGCTCATCCGCCCCCGGAGCCCGATCCCGGGCCGTAATTCCGCCGTCACCGAAGGCCGCTTCCGCGAAAATCCCCACGGACATGGCCGCGACCACGTTGCCCATGTGCTTTTGAAGACGGGCCTGCGCGGCTTCCGGGCTCAGATCTTCCGGTGAGCCTCCTTCCTCGAGGGCTCCTTCGCTGGTCGCCTGGACCGCGCGCATCATTTGGACCGACTCGTAGCCGCGCCGGGACCAGGAACCCATCTTGCGCAGCCCGTCGATCATCGCGCCCCGCACGCGCAGGTAGGCAAAGGTTCGAAATCCGTGGCCCTTGTTGGCCTCGAAGCGGAGCGAAGCCTCGACGAGCCCCTGCTGGCCGTAGGCCCGGAGTTCCTCGACGTCCATCGTGATGCCACTGGCCCGCAGGTGGGACAGGACGTGCTCCACCAAGTCCAGGTTCTCCATGACGAGACTGGCGCGTTCTCCGTCGGCTTCCCCAGGCTTCGAGCTCACGGCTGGACGATACCCAGTTCCCCTCGGCCATGCCATAGTGCCGGGTGGATGGGACGCTCGAATCTGGCACTCGGCGTTTACGCGCTTGTTTGCGGAGCCTCGGGTGCTTTTGCGCTCTGGTTGTGGGGCGAGATCGGAGCGCATCCGGAGCCGTGGTTTTCGCTCCCCCCTTCGCTGAGCCACCTCTACTCGGGGACTCTGGGCGCGACGATCGGTATCGCGGTCGTCCTTCTGTCGCCGGTCCTCGAGCGTTCGTTCCGCCCCTTTCGGAACCTGGCGGCGGAGCTGGCGCCGATCGTTCGTTCGATTCCCTCGTCGCACACGGTGCCGCTCGCGATCCTGTCAGCCCTTGGTGAGGAGTTCTTGTTCCGGGGTGTGCTCGCGCCTTCGATTGGAATCATCGCCTCTTCCGTGCTGTTCGGTCTCGTCCACCAGATTCCGGGGCCGGCTCGCTGGACTTGGGCGCTATCGGCGGGGGTGCTCGGTCTTTGCCTCGCGGCGCTCTACGCAGGAAGTGGATCTCTGTTAGGTCCCGTCGTCGCCCATGCCATCATCAATGCCGTGAACTTGAGGGCGCTCAGGCGGTTCGAACCCGAAGCGAGCGCGCGCACGCCGCTCGGCGGGGTCTTGGGTTCTTTGAGCGACCGATGAATTCGGGGTTTTCTCTCGTTCCTGAGGCAGCGCGCGTGCTCATCGTCGACGATGAGCGGTTCATTCGCGATATTTTGAGCGACTTTTTGACGATGGAAGGCTACCAGGTGCGCACCGCGGAGAACGGCGCGCAGGCGCTGGTCGAGCTTTCCCGCGGGAGTTTCGACCTGATCCTGACGGACCTGAAAATGCCCCATATGGGCGGCATTGAGCTCCTGCAACACGTCGCCGAGTCTCATCCCCAGGCGCTCACCGTGATCATGACGGGCTTCGGTACGGTCGAGACAGCGATCGATGCCATGAAGCAGGGCGCCTACGACTACATTCTGAAGCCCTTTAAGGTCGAAGAGGTGGTCCACGTGGTGCAACGTGGCCTCGAGAAACAGCGCTTTGCTGCTGAGAATTTGCGGCTGCGCGAGGCGCTCAGTTTGTACAAGGTGAGCGAAGCGATCACCGCGAGCCTGAGTCTCGATCAGGTCGTGACGACGGTGATCGAGAGCGCGCTCCACGAAGTCCAGGCAGATGCCGTTTCCTTGTGGCTCGAGGACGGCCACGGGAAATACTTCGAGCGAGCCTCACTTGTGCAAGACATCGAGAAGCTCTCGCGCCCCGAGAACCCAATGGCGGAGGAAGCCGAGCCACTCCCTTCACCCGGGGTCCTTGACCCCGGGAAAGTCATCGAGCGCTTTGAATGTGACGCGCCTTTGCTCTTCGCGGGCGCGGCGGGCCTCCCGCTCTTCGAGAGCCTCCCGAGCCAGTCCCTCTCGAGCCTGCTCATTGTGCCGCTCCGGATGCGCGACAGAATCCTCGGGTTCCTCGCGGTCTCGAGCTTCACGCCGTTCCGTCGCTTCACCGAGGGCCAAAGGAAGCTCCTGTCGATCGTGGCCTCCCGCGCCGCCGCCGCTATCGAGAACGCGCGCCTCTACGAAGACCTCCGCGCCACGTTTCAACAAACCATCGAGAGCTTGGCCAACACCATCGACAAGATGGACCACTACACCCGGGGGCACTCAGAGCGCGTCGCGCTCTATGCGTCGCGCCTCGCGCGCAGCCTCGGGCTCAGCGAAAAACAGGTCGAAGTCGTACGCCACGCGGCGCTCATGCACGACATCGGCAAGGTCGGTTGTGTCTTGAACCTGAACAAGCCGGGCAAGCTCACCGCCGCCGAGTATGAGTCGTTTCAGAAACACCCGATCTACGGCAAAGAGATCCTCGACCCGATTCAGTTCCTCGAGCCGGTCATCCCGGGCGTCTATCTGCACCATGAGCGCTGGGACGGCCGGGGATACCCGCTCGGCCTGCAGAAAGACAATATCCCGCTCATCGCGCGCATCATCAGCGTCGCGGACACCTATGACGCGATGACGAGCGATCGCGCCTATCGGCGCGCGCTTCCCCACGAAGTCGCCCTGAACGAGATTGAGCGCTGCAGCGGCACCCAGTTCGACCCCGAGCTCGCCGCTGAGTTCGTCCGACTCATGGAGGACCTTCGAGAAGAGGTTGCGGCCATGGGCGTGAGCGAATAGGAGGAGCAAAGCTCCGCGTGAAAACTCTCCGCGCTTATTTTCTCGGCCGTCGCCCCTACGGCACGACCTTCGCGCTCATGGAAGGCCTCTTCGAAGCTCGACAGGCAGGCGAGATCGGCGATGTCGTCCTGCTCCTGGAACACGAGCCGGTGATCACGACAGGGCGCGGCGCAAAGGCGGAGCACGTGCTTGCTTCCCGCGAGTTTCTCGAGGCCCGTGGCATCGAGTTCCACGATACGCGCAGGGGCGGTGACGTCACCGTGCACGCCCCCGGCCAGCTCATCTGTTATCCTATCCTCGACTTGAAGCCCGACCGCGCCGATGTGCGCGCCTATGTGCAGACTTTGACGCGCGTCATGCAGAGCGTTGTTGCGCCTTTCGGCATCGCGTCCGGCACGATCCCAAACATGATCGGGCTCTGGGCAGATCAGGCGCGGCCGTCGGTTTGGGAAGGACCCGAGCAGGCGGAGGTGCCCGTGAAACTTGGGGCGATCGGCGTTCGCATCTCGCGTTGGGTGACCTCCCACGGGTTCGCCCTGAACCTCTCGACGGACCTGAGTATCTTCTCGCTGATCGTGCCCTGCGGGATCAGCGAGTACGGCGTTGCCTCTGTTACATCGCTTACGGGACGAGCGCCGACCGTCCACGAAGGGGCGAGCATGGCAGCCCATGGTCTCGCGCGGGAACTTGAGCGCGACCTCAAATGGACCGAGCTGACGTCACTGGGCGAGGGAGAGCTCGACTCCGCGATTCGCAAAGAGGCCGCCAGCCCGATTGGCGCGTGAGCCACCCCCGCAAAGACACGGGCGAGCTCGATGGCTCGAAAGGCTCGTGAGAATCAGAAACGGCTCACCGGCGGTAACCGCCCGCTTCGTCCCAGATTCCGACGAGGAGGCTGATGCACCCGAAGAAGAGGAAGGGCAAAAGCTGGAGCGACGCGATCGGCAACATCGCGTAAAAGAACAGCATCCCTACGAAAAGGGCACAGGCGACTGCCATCTTGATCGTGACCATTTTTCTCCGGGCGCAATCCTGCCGACCGCGCTCCGAAAGTAAAGGCTTGAGTTGGTTTCCGCCGATTTCTCGGAGAAAACGAGGGGCGCCCCCGGAAAGCCTGAAAAGTTCCCGGGTGGTGGAAAGACGAGCCCAAAATTATGGCTTGCTCGTCCGTCCTCACGACAATGCCCCGGCCGCGCATGGTACCGTTTTCAGCGCAACGCTTTTTCCACAGGAACGCCTAGATTATGCATTCGAAGAGAATTTGGGGGCTTCATCCGACATCCGTCGCCGCCGCGCTCGCGGTCTTGGGGACGATTTTCGCTGGTGCTTGCACCGCACCCCCGAACAAAGGGGGCCCCGGAGGCCCGGGGGACAGCGCGGATGGTGCCGGTAACGCCCCCGGAGACGATAGCGGCCAAGGCTCGGGCGGCTCGGGCGTAATCGTCGATGACGATGGCGACGATCTTGCGACCGGCGACGGAAATGTGGGCCCCGGCGCGAATCCTACGGCTTTCCCGGCTGCGGCGATCTTCGCTGATGCCAGCATTACCCCCGATCAAGTCACGGCCTTCGCCGATCCGAACGCTGGCGCGCAATCGGGCGTTTGTGTTCACGAGCCTCACCTCTCTGACGCGAATGGTCCGGGCGCGCTGTTCCCGAAGAACTGGTTGCGTCCGCGCTTCCGCTGGACGGGAGCTGGATCCGAAACTCTGTGGGAGATTCGGCTCTCTGCGAAGAGTCAGAATAACGATCTCGTCGTCTATACGAACAAGACCGAGTGGGCGATCCCGAAGGACCTCTGGCCGGCGATCGCCGAAGGCGTTCGCGATCCGATCACCGTCACCATCCGCGGCCTCGCCGGCGGGAACATCGTGAGTGGAGCCAAGGGCGACTTCGGCATCACGCAGGCGCTTGCGGGTGGCTCGATGGTGTTCTGGGGTACTTCGAGCTCCGTGCCGGGCGTGGGCGTGAGTGCCCTCTACGGATTCACCGTGGGTGATGAAGCTGTCGTGCCTGCCCTCTCAGAATCTCAGGTCACTTCAGTGAATAACGTGTTCACCGCGACCGGCTCCGATCTGCGCGGCGAGAAGGTCGCTGACGCGATCACCGGTATCGAGCCGGGGAAGGCCCAGTGCATCGGTTGTCACAACGCCACGCCGGACGGCAAGGCGATGATCTTCACCGACAACTACCCCTGGAACATCGGTATTGCGTCGCTCGAAGCTGGCACGACCGGTGCCGCTCCAGCTTACGTGGCTGCTGGTGCGCAGAAGTACTTGAAGATGCCGTTCCTCGGCACGGGTATGATGCTCCCGGCTGACACCACGAACACGACGCTCATCACGACTATGGGGCGCAACCGTGGGCTGACGGACGCTGCGAGCAGCAGCATCTACATCAACTACGGCTATAACGATCCGCCCACCTACGAGCCGAACATCCACGATCTGATCTGGATCGCTCTCGACACGGCGACCGGGCCCGATGAAACTCTGCCGGCCCCGGATGCTGGTCTCGTGACGGGACAGCCGCCGTGGAACGTCGATTACACCGGGTACGAGCGGCAGGAAGCGGCCAAGACCCGCGACGCGGCTTTGGCCGCGGGCAAGGGGACCGCCTGGGGCGTGATCGCGAGCGAGACCCTCAGCATCTCGAACCCCACGCCCGCCAAGACGAGCATGAAGGTCGCCTACGCGGTGAGCGAGTCGTCCTACGACGGGCATCCCGACTGGCACAACAACACGGCGGACATCAAGATCGCCGATCTGAGCTCCCCCCGCGGTACGGCGACGGGCGTCCCGCTCGCGGGCGCGTCGGATCCGAACTTCCTCGAGTACTACCCCGCGTTCTCCCCGGACGACAAATTCATCGCCTTTACGCGCGCTCCTGCTCCGAGCAACACGAGCCGCTGCGCGCAGGGCAAGCCGATCAGCCGTACGGATCAGTCGAGCACCAAGTGCAACAACCCGACTGCCGCGCAGTTGGGCCCGAACCCCGACGGTCCCTACTACAACCGGAACGGCGAGATTTTTATCGTGCCTGCTGCAGGTGGGACCCCGGTTCGGCTCCGCGCGAACGATCCCGTCGCTTGTGGCGGCGAGGTCAGCCCCGGCGTGCTCAACAGCTGGCCGAAGTGGTCAAGTGTGGTTCGTTCCGAGGAGAACGGGAAGGACTACTACTTCGTGATCTTCTCGTCGGCGCGGGCTTACCCGGGTCAGTTCGAGCTGACCCCGACCGAGTACACCCCGCCGATCTCGAAGAAGGCTTCGCAGCTCTACATGAGCACGATCGAGGTGGATCGGGCGACCGGCGAGGTCACCACCTACGCGGCGATCTACCTCTGGAACCAGAACTTCCTCGCTCTCAGCGACACGGAGTTCAAGGAGCTCAAGACCGCGAACCTGACGCCTGCCTGGGAAGACTTCACGATCCCTGAGGTGCCCCCGGTCGTCATCTTCAAGTGATGGAAGGAATGGCGGGCTCCTTGCCCGCCGCTCCAGCAAAGAGCGGATCTCCGAGAGGTGGTCCGCTCTTTCGCTTTGTCTCATGAAGAGCCTGGGGAGGCTCGAGGAAGGCGCCCATTCCCCCGGCGAGCGGCCCTCATGGCGCCTGAGCTGTTCGCATACCTAACCAGTGTGTTCTCTCTGGTTTTTGGCCCCGCCGCATCACTTCCGGGGCGCGCTCCCGAGCCTTTGTCTGAGTTCAGCTGCGAGGATGGGCGCGAGCGGGGGTCTCCGTCAGTGCGCCTCGGTTGGGGGAAAAGCGGGGCCGCGGTTGAACCCGGAGAGCTGACGCCCTTTCCGTGAAGCACGAAACGGCGAGCGTCCCAGGCCGCCGTCTTTCTCGTGTCCGTCATACGAGACGCAGCTTCTTCTCGGATCTCTCGGTCGTCGACGCTTCTGAGCGCGGCACGGGTCCGAGACCGCGCGCAAAAGATTGAATTCTGGCAGCGACCAGACCACCTCTCGGCGTTCGTGTGCCTTTCGCAAAGCCACAAGTGCTTCGGGTTTGTTTCTGGACTGTCTTGTAAAACAGAAATGCGTCCATTATACGGATCGCGTCGCAGGAAGCGACGGGTCCGGAGCTACCCGAGGATTTCGCCGGAGCCACTCCACGAAAGAAACGAAAGGTGAATTCGATGAAAAAGAAGGAAATGGGGTCACTAGGGCTTCGCGCAGGCGGGATCTCACTCGTGTGCGCGGCGGCGATTCTGGCGAGCGCGAGCCTCGCGGGTTGCGTCGGAGATCCGGTCTCAGAAGGGGAGGTCGAGGAGGTTGGTTCTCTCGGGCTTGAGCTGAAGGTAGCGCCGGGAGTGACGCTGAACTCCGTCCGCTATGAGATTTCTGGCAACGGCTTCACCAAGACGGGCACGATCGACACGAGCGGCGCCCCTGTCATCAGTGGAACGATCGGCGGAATTCCGGCTGGAAACGGCTACACCATCGTGCTCACCGCCAGCTCGGCGGAAGGGAACACGGAGTTTACCGGCTCCGCGACCTTCAACGTCACCGCGGGCAGGACGACGGCGGTGACGATCAGCCTGCGCGGAACCTCGGCCAGCGGAAACGGCAGCGTGAGCGTGACTGGTACCCTGAACGTGGCTCCGGTGGTCGATGAGCTCACCGTCACGCCCCAGAAGGTCTACGTCGGCAGTGAGGTGACCTTGAAGACGACGGTGCGCGATCCGGACGCTGGTCCGTCGGCGCTGACCTACTATTGGTCGACGACCGAGGGTGTGATCGACGATCCGCTCTCCCCGACCGCAAAGCTCACCAGCAATTCGCCGGGCACCGCCGCGGTCAAGCTCACAGTCTCCGACGGCGACTCGACCTCGAGCGTGACAACGACGGTGACCTTCGTTCGCGAGGAAGAGGACGAGGAGCAGCCCGCGCCCGAAGCGCCCGAACGGCCGAACATCCTGTTCCTTTTCATCGACGACTGGGGCGCCGACGCGACGGCTCTGTATCCCGATCTCGTCGGCAACGGCAGCGCAGTGGACGTCCCGAACATCGAAGCTTTGGCTCAAGATGGCCTGATCTTCGACGACGCGTGGGCGAGCCCCGTTTGCTCGCCGACCCGTGGCACCGTCGTGAGCGGTCTCTACGGCCACCGGACCGGCGTCACGAACGTCGGAAACGTCCTGCCGACCTCGACGGTCACGCTCTTCGATCGCTTGAACGAAGAGGCCCCGACCTATGAGCACGCGCTCTTCGGCAAGTACCATCTCGGCGGCGGCAGCATCGATCCCCGACCCGGCGGGAGCTTCCCCGGCGTCGACGGCATCCTGCAGCATGCGCGAGATATCGGCATCAAGCGCTTCCGCGGCATCCTCGGCGGCGGCCTGACCGACTACTTCAACTGGACGACCTTCGACATCAACGGGCCGTCGCTCCCGAACACGACCTACGCCACGACGGCGCTCACGGACTACGCGATCGAGTTCATCCGCGAGCACGAGGCCACGAAGCCGAACGAGCCCTGGTTCATCTACCAAGCCTACAATGCTCCCCACGCTGCCGGCGGCGGAAACAACCCCTACCAGGTTCCGCCCCGCGAGCTGCACTCGGTGGACCTGAGCTCGGTCGGAAATCCGGAGCCCGGCACCTACCACACCAACATCCCGGTCTATCAGGCCAACATCCAGGCCCTCGACACCGAGATCGGACGTCTCTTGGCTGAGGTGGACCTCGAGAAGACCGTCGTCATCGTGCTCGGCGACAACGGTACCCCGCCGCCCATCAAGGACGGCAATGCCGCTCTCCGCGGCGCAAAGGGCAGCGTCTACGAAGGTGGCGTGCGAGCTCCGCTCATCGTAGCGGGCGCTGGTGTGACGCGACGTGGACGTGAAGATGACCTGTTCGTCTCCACGGACATCTACGCTACCGTCTTGGATCTCGCGGGGGTCCCGGTGAGCCAGGTGAACCACAGCTACAGCATCAAGCCGCTGCTCTCGGATGAGACCGCAAAGAACGGTCGAACTCACTCCTTCAGCGAAGTCTCCAGCGGAACGACCCAGCGCCGTTACGCCGTGAAGGACAAGCGTTTCAAGCTGATCTCAAACGTGAACCAGCGCGAGCTCTACGATCTCGTGGCTGATCCTCTCGAGACGACGAACCTCCACAACAGTCCGGCGCACACGGCGGTCCGAGCGACCTTGGAGGCGGAGATCGCCGTCCTCCGGGAGCAGACGCCCGCCTACTTCCCGTAATCTCGGGAAATCTGCAGGCGGCCCCTGTCCTTCGGCGGGGGCCGCTGCCTATTTTAGAGTCTTCTTTTTTATGCAGCTTCGAAGTTGGAAGATTGGGCTGGGCGGGATCTCTGTGGCCGCGCTCGTGATCTTTTTCGCCTCGCGCGGTCATCGGGAGAGCGAGCCTGAGATCGCGCCCCGCGCTGAAAGCTCCGAACCGACGTCTTTAGCCTTGAGCCCCTCTGAGGCGCGGCGCGCTCAGTTCGTCGGTTCAGCGAGCTGCACCCTTTGTCACGAAGAGCAGGCCAAAGCCTACACATCATCTCATCACGCGCTTGCGCTCGCGGTGCCCGAGCGGGCCGAAGTGGACGCTCGTTTTGATGGCAGTTCTTTTACGACGAAACATGGCGGTGCGACCCAGTTCCTCCAGGAGGAAGGCTCACCGCGCGTGAGCGGACCTGGGGCGGATGGCTCAGCGAGTTCCTTTGCTGTGCCTTATGTCTCGGGCGTTTGGCCCTTGAAGCAGTACGTCGTTGATGCTGGGCGCGGGAAGCTCCAGTCCTTCGGTGTCGCCTGGGACGAGAGAGCGGAGACCCAGGACGGAAAACGTTGGTTTCACTTGTATGGTCCCGAGGGCATCGCCCCCGGTGATCGGCTCTTCTTCACGGCGCCTGCTCAGAACTGGAACCACATGTGTGCCGATTGTCACTCGATGTTCGTCGAGCGGCGCTACGACGTGGACGCCGATCGTTTCGACACAAAGTGGTCCGAGCTCTCCGTCGGATGTGAGGCGTGTCACGGGCCCGGCGCCGAGCACGTCAAGAGCGCTCGGGACAATCCAGGGAAAGCTCCGGTAGCATTCGCGGTCTCCCTCCAGCGTTCCGAGCCATGGGTGCGCGCGGAGAGCGGCAGTCCCTCACCCCACAAACAAGACGGCGTTGAGGTCAACACCTGCGCTCCTTGTCACAGTTTGCGCGAGCCGATTCAGGAGGCATTTTTCGCTCACGAGGCGTTCCTCGACTTCTTCTCCCCCGAGCTTCTCACTCCTCCCCACTACCACGGCGACGGTCAGGTGCGGGGCGAGGTCTACGAGTGGGGCTCGTTCCTTCAGAGCCGCATGTACCAAGCGGGCGTGCGTTGCTCCGATTGCCACGAACCACACTCAGGAAAGACCCGCGCCGAGGGGAACTCCCTGTGCGTGAGCTGCCACGACGCTGAGCGCTTCGATGCGCCGCAGCACTCGCACCATCAAGGTAAGAATGCTCCCGCCTGCATCGACTGCCACATGCCCCCTGCCACCTTCATGCAGGTGGACGAGCGACGCGATCATTCGATCCGGATCCCCCGTCCCGATCTGAGCGTGAGCTTTGGGACCCCGAACGCCTGCAACGGTTGCCACACGAAAGAGAGCGCGACCTGGGCTCGGGACCGCGCGCTGTCCTTTTATCCCGGCTTGCGCGCTCGGAAGCAGGCGACGGAAGCGCTCCTTCTGCATGCGCAGGGAGCCGTGGAAGCTCCGAAGGCTCTTCGCGCCTTGGCGCTCGACGAGGGCTCTCCCGAGATTGTGCGCGCGACGGCTCTCGAGCGGCTCGGGCGATATCCCTCCGAAAAGACCACTCAAACCTTCCGCCAAGTCCTCGGTCGAGGGCGACCTCTCTTGACCTACGGTGCCGTCCTCGGGGCAGCTCAGCTGCCTTTGACCGAACGGGCTCAGCTGCTCTTGCCGATTCTGAAGAGGGCGGAGCGAGCGTCACGTGTAGCGATCGGAAAGGCCCTCGCCAGCGTGCCGCTCGCTCGACTTCCAAAGGACGAAAGGAGAGCGCTGGAGGAGGCCTTCCATGAGGTCGAGGAGGCCTTCCACGTGAGCAGCTCCCGCGCCGAGACGCACGTGGAGAGGAGCGCCTTTGAGCTTGCTCGCGGAAGGTTCGACGAGGCCCGGCGAGCGCTCGAGATAGCGCTTCGCATCGAACCTTGCTTGACCGAAGCCTACCTCAACCTGGCGGAGCTGGAGCGGCAGCGGAAGAACGAGGCGGCTTCTGGAGCTGCTCTCCACGAAGCGCTCAAATGCAATCCATCGAGCGCCTCGGCCGCGCACGCCCTCGGCCTTTGGCAGGTGCGCAATGGTCAGGGGACAGCCGCCCTCGAGAGCCTCGAGAAAGCGGTGCGCGCTGCCCCGAACGATGCTCGCTTTGGCTATGTCTATGCTGTAGCGCTAAGTGGTCAGGGGAAGCGACAGGAGGCGATCAGGGTCCTCGAGGGGGTGCTCAAGGAGCATCCGAACGATCAGAGCGCCCTGGGAGCGCTGATGGGGCTCTTGCCAGACAAGACAACTCCGCGCGCCGAAGAGGCGCGAGCGCGGCTCGCCGCGCTCCGGGATTGAGCGGGGATTGAGCGTCCTACGCAAAAGAAAAACCCGAGCTGCCATCAAGCAGCCCGGGTCTTCTTTTCTACACCAGCGTGAGTCTGGCGGGTCCTCTTCGTTCAATCCTCGAGCTCGTCGACGGAGACGCCACGCAGGTAAGCGCGGTCCTCGTCGATGGTCAGGCGCGAGGTGGTCGCGTCCGGATCGAGGGGCGGCCAGGTCCCTTCGACGGGCGGAACGTCCGCTTCGTCGTTGTAGTTGGGTCCATCGACCCAGGTGACCGGCTGCGTCAGAGCACCGAGGGTTCCGCCGGGCTCATAGGCAGCTGCGTCGTCCTGATGGAGCACTGCGTGCTCCGTGAGGTAGGGCAGGTCAGTACGGAAGGCGGAGTTCTCCGACAGGATGGCCTTGTTCGGCGTCCCCTGGTTCCCTGCGCCACCGAGTCCCTCCTGGCCCGGGCCCGCCGACGAATAGCCCCACTCGATGAAGGAGGCCTCGTAGAGTCGCGTCGGGTAGCCGAGGATGGTGTTGGCGACGATACCGGTCACCGTCGAACGCTGGTTCGTGCGGCAATATTGGATGGTCAGGCTCGAAGCCTCGTTCCAGCCGCTCTGCTGATCGAAGATCGACTTGATCGTGAGCTTCGGCAGGAACCGGAAGCCGTTCTGAGCAGTGTCGAGGAACTGTGACCAGGGCACGCTCTGAGCGCCTTTGATGCGGCCCTCGAAGGGGGTCGAGCAACGAGCGTTGGGGGCGGTGCCGGTGTAGCTCGTGCACGTGTTCTGCCCAGCATTGGTCGCTTTCTTCAGACCGAGCGCTTCGGCGCCGCCGCGCGCGTCGACGATGCGCACGCCGTCGTCTTCCCCGGGATCGTCCCGGCGAGCTTCCAAGACGTCGACGATCTCTTCGAGGGAGATGGCGATGGAGGTGCTGTCGACGCCGAGATCCTTGACCGAGAAACCTCCGTTTTGCGGCGGATCGCTGAACGTGTGGCTCGCCACGGGGGAGAGCGGGAAGCCGTACGCGTTGGCGTTAAAGTTCAAGCTTCCGTTCAGGATCGCGAGGTGCTGCTGGTCGATGCCCCAGTACTTCAAGAACAGCCAAGCGCGTCCGATCGAGTGGACGATGCTGTTCGTGGTGCTCCCTTGTTGCTCGAAGGTCAGGACAATGAGGTCCTTGCGCGGATCCACTGCGAAGCGCTTGAAGAAAGCGTCCGCCTGCTGGCCATTCGGAATGTCGGTTTCGAAGGCGGAGTAGCCGTTGTCACGCTTCACGTTGAACGTGTCCGCGCCCACGAGGTACGAGTAGACGCCCTCTTTTTCGTTGGCGGGGAAGTTGAAGGCGCTCTGCACGTTTGAGGGCACGACCTGGAAAATGATGAGGCGGCCTTCGATGGCCGCGGGGCGATTCTTTTTCCAATCGGAGGCCCAGCGCTTCAGGCGGTTTCCGGTGATGATGCCGTGCTCGTTGTCGGCGTAGTCGACCTCGGACTCGTCCGTCAGGTCCTCGGGCGTGTTGACATGGATCGCCGGAGCGACGGTCCCGCCCGTACCACCGGTGTTCGAGCCACCGCTTGACTTAGAGCCGCCGGAGCTGGCTTCACCCGCGCTCCCGCCGCTTGAACGGCCGCCGCTGCTCGAACCGCCCTTTCCACCGGACCCATTGCGTCCGCCGGAGCTCGACCTCCCGCCGGAACTGGAAGGTTCACCGCCGTTCGAGCTGTCCGCGTCCGATCCGTCTGTACACGAAACTGTGCTCGCCAGTGTGCCCCCGAGACTCACCAGGCAAAAGATCGACCACGTTCGCTGAAAACCACCTCGCCTTAATAACAGTTTCATTCTACTCCCATCACTATCGATGTCACACCCGTTCCCAGCATCTGAAGACGTTCAGCGCCGGGGAAGGTAAAGTTGTTTGTGCTCAGATTGGGCGCGCGGCCTACGGCCGCGCGCCGAGATACAGTGATCCCGGGCCGTACGGGGGGACCATGTGGACCGGACGGTCGCAAGGGAATCAAACTCGATGAGCATTGGATGAGCATTCGGGCGCGACTACTGGCGCACGAACGTCGTCTGGCCGTAGGACCATCCGCCGGTGTGCAAGGGGAAGGGCGTGGACGCGTCCCGGATCGCGAGAGCGTCCAGGAGGCCCCGCAGGCGCGCGCAAGACAGGCGGCTCACAACCATGGTCGGTTTGTTCAAGCGCGACGCTTCTCGTTTCGCCGCCGCCACTCCGCCGTGGCTGTTGATCTCGGTCACGATGATGACGATCGAGGAACGCGAAACGGCGTTTCGAATCCCTTCGATGCCCCGACCGGCCACATCGCCGTCCAAGAGCTCGATCGTGTGGCCGCGGCCCGTCGCGATGCGCGAAAGGTCGACTTCGTTCTTCTCTCTGCCTCCAACAACGACAATGTGCATCGGGTGTTCCTCCTCTCGGCTCACCCGGCCCGGATTCGTGGTCGAACCCGGAAGGCCGGGCGAGCACGAATATCCTTGAAAAAATGGTCTATCGCGCTCGACGGGGGCCCCTTGGGACCATGTGACGACAGCGACAGCACTCCATGTCCCGTTCATAATACGAGACTGCATGTCTTGCAAGATGGACGAGGCTCTTTTTGATTTTCTTCTCGCAAGCGAGGCTGGACCGAGGACAATCCGCCCTGCGCGCGCAAAATGCGGCGCGCTTTCGAGTCGGCTTCGGCCTCGCCTGGTGCGAGGCAGCGGATGAATCGCGGATGTTGCGGCCATTTTCACACGTCACGAACGTCGACGACGTTCGCCTTTCTCTCCGCTTTCGGGAGGACGATTCCTTACGTGTGAACGAATCATGAGCGGGAGTATGGGAGACTCTCTGAATGCTCACAAGTGATTTATTGGCTTCTTTTCCGGGGAAAATGCCGTGAAATGCGCGCGAACTGATCTGGAAATCGCGCGTCTGAGCTGGGGCGTGTTAGGGCGGACGTGATGAGTGTCGTGGGCCAGCGTGGGTAACGGCAGGGCCGTGAAAAGGCACGGAAGTCACCCCTTGCCCGTGACAGGTTCTCGCTGGTGGTCCGCGCGAGCCTGTGCGCGTCTTTCTTGCTGGAGGCTGCGGCCAGGTGAGAAGAGGTCACGGGGGAGAGGGGAGCGCCGACCGCGCCCCAAAGAGGCGACGCGTTCAGACGAGGGCTCGGTCGGGCTCAGGGGGAGGTGATGGACCGGGGCCAAAAAACGCCGTCCCGAACCCAAGAAACGCTCCCGTCGGGCCCCTCGAGCGGCCTTGTCCGTTTCCGTGGAGTTCGGTCCATGGGCGTGATAGCTAGGGTCCCGATGGCCCGCGCCAGTAAGGCTTCCCCCAAAGATCTCCAGAAAGCCAAGCGCACCCCCGCCGCGGAGGATGCTGAAAAGAAGCGGCAAGGCCGCCCTCGGGCGAGCTCCGAGGTCGGCGATGAGCTTGGTGCGGCTGAGCTAGCCCGACGGGTGGCTGAGGCGCTCCGCAAATACCGTCACGAGCGGGGCCTCTCTCTCGACGATCTTTCGGCGCGCAGCGGGGTGAGCCGGGCGGCCCTTTCCCAGATCGAGGGAGCTCGGACGAACCCGACGCTCGCCGTTCTTTGGAAGATCGCCGTGGGGCTCGAGATTCCGTTCCACGATCTCTTGGCCACGGACTCCGACAGCTCTGTTCTCGTGCTCCGAGCTGGAGACGCGCTGCCTCTGCGCAGCACCGACGGGCGCACGGAGAGTCGCCTCCTCTCTCCGGGAGGCTCTGCCACCACGACGGAGGTGTATGAGCTGCGCCTCTTGCCGAAGGCTCTCCACGAGAGCGATCCTCATGCGCGGGGGACGGCGGAGACGGTGATTGTTTTGGTCGGAACTGTGCGTTTGACCGTGGGGGATACGGTCTGCGACCTGCAGACGGGGGATTCTGTGTTCTTCCGCGCTGACCAGAAGCACTCTTACGAAAACCGGGGATCGCGGGAGGCTCGCCTCATGGACGTGATCCATTATGCGCGGAGCTGAGCTCAACTCGGCAGCTGGCCCGCCGGGCGGGCGGATCGAGGTCGCCCGCTGCGCGGCCGCGCGCGCGCTTGAACCAGCCCAACTCAGTGAATCCGGAGCGGGACCGACGAATCTTCCCTCGGAGCGGCGGAGCGGCGCTGATGGAACCGTTTTCTTTTGCCGGCGGAAGTTTGGACCCGCGCGAGTTTTTTCCATCTTCTCGCTCCGATGGTCATCTGGTAAGTGTGGGGAATGCTCTTCCGTCCAGCGACATGTCGGGACGCTTCGGTCGCCAGCTTACGGCGGTTCCGTTGGACAGGGGTGCTCCTTTGTAGCCTCGCGCTGCTCGCCGGCTGCCGTGAAAAGTCAGTGAGCGGCGGCCCGGAGGTCCTGAGTGGGCTCGAGTGGACGGACCAAGAGGGGGCTGAATTCTCTGCGAGTTCTCTCGCCGGGCGTCCCTTCCTCCTTCATTTCATGTTCACGAGCTGTCCGGTGGCGTGTCCAAGAGTGGCCGGGCTCCTCAAGCAGACACGACAAGAACTCTCGCCCCAGCTCCGAGAGAGAGTCGCGGTCGTTTCGATCACCGTCGACCCGGAGAACGACACGGCGAGCCAGCTTCGAGCATTTGCGGATCGTGAGGGCATCGCCGATCCGGCCTGGCGCTTTCTCCGGCCTGGCACGGGCGCTCTCGACGCGCTCGCTGCACGACTCACAGTCTTCGAGCCAGGAGCTCCTCGCGTTCCTACCGCTCACAGCTTGACCATCTATCTCTTCGACGCCGCTGGGCGCCCTCTTCAACGCTACAGCGCCGCCGACATCGACGCCGCGTACCTTGCGTCTGAGATCGCCGCGCTCGCTCGTGTCGAAAACTCCATCACCTTGGCCTCATCCGGGACTCAACAGTGAAAGAAATGACCGCTCCGAAAGTTCGCTCCTCCGCGCCTTCTCTTGTTCGTTCGCTCTTCCGCCGAGCCTCAGGTGTCCAACTTGCGCTGGTCTGCCTGGCCGGTGCACTCGAGCTCGGTTGTGCTTCTGGCGATCCGGATCAGGTAGCCCAGGAGCTCGACGAGCCGGCGCGCGAAGAGACGCGTCCGCTCTCGGTTTCTGACCTCAGTGTGCCGCTTGCGATCGAGCTGCCCGACGAACCCGATCCGATGTTGAGCGGTCTTGTGCCCCCGGCGACCGCGCCGACGCGCGGTATGTGGTCGCCGGTGCATAGCTGGCCGCTCAATGGTCTCCACTCGACCTTGCTCCCGAACGGTCGCGTCGTGACCTACGGGACTCCCTCGGGTCAGCCTGCGAACCAAGATGGTCGCACCATGGACATCTGGAACCCGACCCTCGGGTTTTCGACCGCGAGCCACACGACCACCTACGAGGCGCAGCGCGTGAACAGCTTCTGTAGCAGCGCCGCGTTCCTGGGAGACGGCTCGCTGTTCATCTCTGGTGGGAACTCGCCCCGCGAAAGCAGCCTGCTCTCCCCGACAACAGGCGTCGTCACTAAGTCGCCGTTCCGGATGGCGAGCGACCGCTGGTACGGGTCTTTGATCACCCTGGCGGATGGTCGCTTCATCATGCTCGGTGGTTCGGGGCCCTACGCCGCGCTGCGCGCGTTCGAGGACCCCGCCTCCGCCATCAATGCAGGCCAGGTCTCGATGGTTCCCGAGGTCTATGAGCCGGGCACCGGCTTCCGGAGTCTGTTTGGCGCGACGAGCCGCGACGCGTTTGGCCCCGACTATCATCGCTATTGGTACCCCCGAGCCTGGGTCGCTCCGAACGGTGAGGTCTTTGGTATCTCCTCGGAGAAGATGTGGTACCTGAACCCCCAGGGGAACGGCTCGATCCGCGTCGCCGGGAACTTCAAGACGCCCGCGAGCGCCACCACGAGACCCAACATTGGACCGACCAGCGCCGCGGCCATGTTCGCCCCCGGGCGCATCCTGCAGGTGGGCGGCAACGGCTACTACGACGGGCACAACCTCCCAGGTAGCCCCTACGCAACCGTCATCGACATCAACAGTGGTTCGCCGGTGGTCAGTGAAACGAGCCCGATGGCCCACGGCCGTCAGTGGCCGAGCTTGACGGTGCTCCCCGATGGGCGCGTCGTCGTCACAGGCGGCACCCGCTACGGGAACAATGGCGGCTCCGACGCGGTCTACGCGGCTGAAATCTGGGATCCGGAGACGGGAACCTGGACGCTGGGGGCGAGCGCGGCTGTTGTGCGCGTGTACCACTCGGCTGCGATCTTGCTCCCGAATGGGACGGTTCTCTCCACCGGCGGAGGCGCGCCGGGCCCGGTCAACAACCTGAACGCCGAGGTCTATTACCCGCCCTACTTGTTCCGCGCGACCCAAAATGGCGGGGCTGAACTTGCGCCGAGGCCGCGTGCGGTCGCCGTAAGCTCGCTCGCGCCCAAGTATGGGGAGACGCTCGAGCTCGAGCTCGCCGCAAGCCAAACGATCTCTCGCGTCGTCCTCGTCGGAGCGAGCAGCGTGACGCACTCTTTTAATACGTCGCAGAGGCGAATCGAGCTGCCCTTCATTCAGGTCGGAAGTCGCATCGGCGCGCGCATCCCCGAGGATCGGAACGTCGCTCCTCCCGGCTACTATCTGGTGTTTGCCCTCGACGCACAGGGCGTTCCTTCGAAGGGAGTCATCGTAGCGGTCGGTGAATCCCTGCCGGCTCCTCCCGTCCAGACGGTGCTGCCGAAGGGGAGTGACCTCACGCTCATGAGCGTCAACGTGGCCCATTCCGCCTGGGCGACGAACGCTCAATCGCTCGGAATTTTGAAGAACCTCGGGGAGAACCCGAGCGAGGCCGATCTCCTCACGGCCAAGTTCATCGCGCGCGATGGCCTCGCTGATTCGAGCTGCGTCTCCTTTGAGTCCGTGGCTCAGCCGGGACGCTGGCTCCGGCACTATAGCTATCGGCTTCGCATCGATCCGAACGACGGCAGCGCCCTCTTTAAGAGCGATGCGACCTTCTGCGTCGAGCCTGGCCTGACCGGAACCGGATTCACCTTCCGCTCCAAGAACTTCCCAGATCGCGTGATCCGTCACCGAAACTACGAGCTCTGGATCGATCCGGTGACCTCCGGTGGGACCTTCGCCGCGGACGCCACGTTCACGCTGCGAAAAGCCCCGCTTCCGACGATCCCCGCGATCGAAGCGCCCATCGTCGCCGTCGGCGCAACCGCAAGTTACGCGCCTGCGCTTTCCGTCCCTGGCGCCCGCTACATCTGGGACTTCGGAGATGGAGCTGGTGCAGAGGCGGAGCGGACCACTCCGAGCGCGACGCACGTCTATTCGAGCCCGGGCATCTATCTCGTCACTCTCACCGTTCGGATGAGCGACGGGCGACAGGTCAGCCGCTCTTTCGCCCAAGCCGTCAGAGCCGAGCCTCTGGCGGGCCTCGCCCGGAGCTCGTCGCAGTTGGCCCTGACGACCTCTCCCGCTCGAGTTTGGGTCGTTCATCCCGATCACGACTCGGTCGGTGTGATCGACGCGACGAACGGGACCCGGATCGCGGAGATCGCCGTGGGGAAGGCGCCGCGCTCCGTTGCCGTCGCTCCGAATGGCAGGATTTGGGTGACGTCCCGCGACGCGGCTCAGATCTCTATGATTCATCCGAGCTCTCTCTCGGTAGAGCAGACGATCTCGTTGAAAGAAGGCTCGCGGCCTTACGGTCTCGTGTTCGCGCCAGAGACGGGGCTCGCCTATGTGAGTCTTGAGGGAACCGGTGAGGTGCTCGAGCTCAATGGCGCGACGGGCGCAGTGCTCACCACCCGAGACGCGGGCCCGCTTCCCCGCGGCATCGGCATCACGAGCGACGGCGGCCGCCTCTTCGTATCCCGTTTCATGAGCCCGCCGGTTCCGGGGGAGGCGACCGTTTCGCCTTTGACCGCAGCGGGACGCGCTGAGGTGCGCGCCTTTGACGTGCCGGGCCTCTCAGGCTCGCGGACGCTCACCCTTGCTCATAGCGACGTCGCAGATACGTCCGTGAGCGGACGAGGCCTGCCGAACTATCTCGGTGCTCCCGTGGTGTCGCCCGATGGTGCGTCCCTCTGGGTTCCCTCGAAGCAGGACAACATTGCGCGAGGACTGGCTCGAGACGGTCAAAATCTCGACTTCCAGAACACGGTGCGCGCGATTGTCTCGCGGATCGACCTCCAGACCGAGACGGAGGAGCTCGGGGACCGGGTCGACGTCGACAACGCCGGTCTCGTCTCGGCGGTCGCGTTCCACCCGAGCGGCGCGTACCTGTTTTCGGCCCTGGAAACGAGTCGTGAGGTCGCCGTGCTCAATCCTGTGCTCGGCAGCGAGCTGTTCCGGGTGCGTGTGGGGCGGGCGCCCCAGAGTCTGACCGTTTCTGAGGATGGGACACGGCTTTTCGTCCAGAACTTTATGGACCGGAGCCTGAGCATCTTCGATCTCTCGCCGCTCGTTCGTTACGGAACGTTCACCATGACGCCCGTCACGACGGTGACGACGGCGACGAACGAACCTCTTTCCGCCGAGCTCCTCCTTGGAAAACAGCTCTTCTACGACGCCTTCGACACCCGTCTCGCTCGAGATGGCTACATGAGCTGCGCCAGCTGCCACGCCGAAGGGGAACAGGATGGACGCGTCTGGGACTTGACCGGACAGGGTGAGGGTCTTCGCAACACGATCAGCCTGGTCGGATCCGGCAGCGCTGCGCGCCTCCTGCACTGGAGCGGAAACTTCGACGAAGTGCAGGATTTCGAGGCTCAGATCCGAGGTCTGGCGGGAGGGACCGGCCTCCTCTCGGACGCGGTCTTCCTGAGCGGGAGCGTGAGCGAGCCGCTCGGCTCTCCGAAGGCTGGTTTGAGCGGAGAGCTGGACGCCCTTGCGGCCTATGTGAACTCGCTCAAGGCGACGCCACCGAGTCCCGAGCGCGGAGCTTCGCTCACCGCCGCGGGGCTGCGCGGCCGTGACCTCTTCGTCGAGGTCGGGTGCACCTCATGTCACTACGGTTCCACCTTCGCGAACGAGTCTTCCCTTGAGCCGAAGGACATCGGGACGCTCAAAGAGTCGAGCGGGCAGCGCCTGTATGGGCCTCTCTTGGGCATTGATGTTCCGCCGCTTCGCGGCGTGTGGAGGACGGCTCCCTACCTCCACGACGGCTCTGCTTCGACCATCGAAGAAGCCATCAGCGCCCACTCGGGCCTCAATCTTGAGCCCGAGGAGCTCTCTGATTTGGCCGCTTACGTCCGCCAGATCGACGCGCGAGAAGAGGGCTTCCCGAAGCGAGGTTGTGGCGACGGCATCAAGAACGACAGCGAAACCGACGTCGACTGCGGCGGCGCTTGTCCTCCCTGCGTGGACGGCGCGGAGTGCCGTGAGGCGCTCGATTGTGGCAGTGGTCTTTGCGTTGACGGATTGTGCGTACCTCAGCCGAGCTGCGAAGACGGAGTGCACAACGGCAGTGAGACGGACGTCGATTGCGGCGGAGGCTGCCCCTCCTGTGACGGTGGTCGAGATTGCCAGTTCGCCGCGGATTGTCTGAGCGCACTTTGCGAATCGGGGGTCTGCGCAGCGGTTCCGACCTGTGAAGATGACACCCTGAACCAGGACGAGACGGATATCGATTGTGGTGGCGTGTGTCCCGGTTGTCCGAACGGCAGCTCGTGTGATGGTCACTCGGACTGCGCGAGCGGCGTTTGCAGCGGGTACGTCTGCGTAGCGGCGCCGACGTGCACGGACGGCATCCGGAATCAGAACGAGACGGACGTCGATTGTGGCGGCGTGTGCCCTGCATGTCCGAACGGTGGTTCTTGCGGCGGTCCCTCGGATTGCGCGAGCGGCGTATGCGTGGGGGGCGTCTGCGTAGCGGCGCCGACGTGCACGGACGGCATCCGGAATCAGAACGAGACGGACGTCGATTGTGGTGGCGTGTGCGGCAAGTGCAGCTTGAACAAGATGTGCGGCGGCGGAAATGACTGCCAGAGCGGCGTATGCACGGGTGGCCGCTGCGGCGCGGCGCCGACGTGCACGGACAGCATCCGGAATCAGAACGAGACGGACGTCGATTGTGGCGGTGTGTGCGGCAAGTGCAGCTTGAACAAGATGTGCGGCGGCGGAAATGACTGCCAGAGCGGCGTATGCACGGGTGGCCGCTGCGGAGCGGCGCCGGCGAGCAAGGTGACCGCGCAGCTTAGCTACCAGTCAACGTGGGGCGGTGGCTATTGCGTCGATCTCACGATCCGCAACACCTCGTCGACGACCGTTTCGTCCTGGACCGTGGTTCTGAACCTGAATCAATCCACCATGAATAACGGCTGGAGCGCGAACTACGTGGGCAATGGCGCGCAGAAGACCGTCACTCCGATGAGCTGGAACTCGGTCCTGGGACCGAACGCCTCAACGGTCGTCGGCTTCTGCGCGACCACGAACGGCAGCAACTGGCAGCCGGTCGTCGTCTCGGCTCAGTGAGGGCAAAGCAGCTTTTTTGATTGGGCCCGGCGAGTTGTCGAGACTCTTGCTCAGCGCTCGACGCGAGCCGGGCCCCACCGGTGAGAAAAATGCCGCTCTGGACCACAAAAGTGAGTCCATTCTGAGAGTCGATGATCGTCCGTATTCTCAGGATGTTATGTGGCGTAGAGTGCAAGCGCTGGTTCGGTCAGACCGTGGTTTGACGCTCCTTCGCGGGCGAAACTAGACGTGAGGTCCTTCTGACTTAGACTGTCCTCATGCGTCTCGCCGCTGTTGCCTCGATCAGCGCGTGGTTCGTCACGGGAACGCGCGCCTGCGCGTTTTCTCGGGCGGCGCGGAGGGAAACCCCGACGGGGGGCGCTCGGGAGCTGGAGGCGAACTGGGCAGTGGTGGTTCAGGGGGCTCGCCTTGTGGAGGCGATGGCGCTTCCGACTGCGCTCTATGCGAGGAGGCGAAAGAAGTCGAAGGAAGCGTAGAGGTTCGCTCGCTGGAACAACTCGACGCTCTCCGCGGAGTGACGGCGATTCTCGGTGGTCTCTACATTACGGGTCAGGAAAACATGAGCGCGCCCCCGAAGCCGCTCATGATCCCGACTCTTGAAGCGCTCCGCTGTCTTCGCAGCGTCTCCGGTGAATTCGCCCTCCGCTACGTGGAGGGTCCGAAGTCGCTGGACGAGCTCCAGTCGCTCGAAAACGTCGGTGCATTGTCCATTACATCCACCACGCTTGCGGACTTGGAGCGACTAGCACACCTCGAGAAGCTGGGGGCGCTTTGGATCCAGAGGAACTCCTCAAGAGTTTGAGCGGGCTTTTGGGCGTGACGAGCGTGGGGGGCAAGTTGACCATTGAGTCGAACTCGGCCCTTCCGACCTGTGAGGCCGAAGGGCTCCGAGATGCGATCGGAGCGGCCAACATCCAAGGCGAGATCACCATCTCGGGCAACGGAGGCGGCGGCGACTGCGCCTTGACCCGTTCGGGCCGCGGTATGCCCGTTCTCTCCGGTGAGCGCCGCTCGGTCCGGCCTGTGGTAGGGTCGGATGGGATCTCGAAGCGGGCTCGGTATGCTGCGGGTCGGAGGTGGACATGAGCGAACGCAATGTGACGATCGAAACGCCTGATGGAGAGGCGGACGCCTGTTTCTTCTTCCCCGAGGAGCGCCGCGCTCCGGCTGTGCTGCTCTGGCCGGACATGTACGGGCTCAGGCCCGCGTACGCGGGCCTCGGGCGAAGGCTCGCGGAAGCCGGTTATGCGGCGCTGGTCGTGAACCCCTATTATCGAACGATGAAGGGGAGCCTCGTCCCGGAAGGAACGACCGTGATTGATCCTGAGTTGCGCGCTGAGCTTTTCCCTCGTGCCAAGGTTCATGCGGCCGAGCTTTCTCCCGAGACGACCTTGAGAGACGGCAAGGCGTTTCTCGACTTTTTCGCGCGTCACCCCGGAGTGGACACGGAGAAGAAGGTGGGTGTGATCGGGTTCTGTATGACCGGGGCTTATAGTTTCCGTCTGGCCGCGGCGTTGCCCGATCGGATCGGGGCGGGAGTTTCGCTTCACGGTGGCGGTCTCGTGACAGATCGCCCGGAGAGCCCCCACAGGCTCATTCCGAGTTTCCAGGCGGAGTTCTTCGTGGCCATCGCCGAGGATGACGATACGAACGATCCAGAGGCGAAGAGCGTGCTCCGAAAGGCCTTCGAGAGCGCTCATGTCCCCGCCGAAGTGGAGGTGTACTCGGGGACGCGCCACGGCTTCTGCGCACCGGACTCAGCAGTTTATCACGCGGCACAAGCCGAACGCGTTTGGCAGCGTGTGCTGGATGTGTTCGCTCGTCGGCTCGGGTGACCTCGGCTCGTGCTGCCGCGAGCACGGTCCAGATTTCTGGATCGATTCGGCATCTCGCCGCATGAAAGCGGGGTAGGACACGCTATGATGACGAAAACCTCTCGCTCTGCGCTTTTCCTGTGCGCATTCGGTCTGTTCGGTGGAGCCTGCTCGGAGGCAGGTGGCGATCTGGGCGAGGATGGCGAGGGCGTGGGCGGTGCGCCCGTGGACGCTGCGGGCGGGGATGTCAGTGCGGGTGGGAGTCAGGTCGGTTCTGGCGGCTCTCTTCCAGGCACCGGTGGTGCCTCGACAGGGGGAGGGAATGCCTCTGGCGGGGGCCCGGCTGGGGGCGCCTCGGCAGGCGGCGCCTCAGGCGGTAGCGACGCTTCTGGTGGTGCTCCGAGCGCAGGGGGCGCGCATTCGGGGGGCACGAGCGCAGGCACGGGTGGCGAGGACACCAGTGGGGCCGGGGGGGTGATGAGCGGGTCCGGCGGCTCCGAGAGCGGTACGGGGGGAGCCCCGGCGACCTGTGCGCCGATGGGCTGGGCCACGCGCAGCGGTCGCACGAATACGCCCTTTGCACTGACCGGCGGCGGCAAGGCTGCGCCTCTTGTCGTGAAGAATTTTGCTGACCTCCAGAACGCCGCTGCGGGGGACACCCCACGCGTGATCCACATCGACGGCAATCTGGGTGCGGGCTGGAATGGCCGCTCCGGTGATCGGCTCACGGTGGGCTCAAACAAGACGATTGTCGGGTTGCGTCCCGGGACGCAGCTCAAAGCCCCGATCCTGATCAAAGGCTCCAGTAACGTCATCATCCGCAACATTGTGATCAAAGGTCCTGGCTCGAACTCAGATCAAGCCTGGGACAACTTGAACATCGAGGCGTCCAAGAACGTCTGGATCGATCACTGTGAGTTCTGGGACGGACAGGACGGAAACGCCGACGTCGTCAAAGGTGCCGACAACGTTACTTTCACCTGGAACATCTTCGGCTACCGCACCGGCGGCGAGCACAACTTCTCGAACCTGGTGGCCTCATCGGATAATGAACCGGAGAGCGTCGGAAAGCTGAACATCACGCTCATGTTCAACTGGTTCACCGGCGTCGCTCAACGTCAGCCCCGCTGTCGCTACGGCGATATCCATATCGTGAACAATCTCTTCTCCCGCGACGGCCAGGTCTCCGACTACGGCATTTCGGCGGGCAAAGATTGTCGCGTGCTCACGGAAGCGAACCACTTCATCGACATCAAGAGCCCGATCTACACGAACCACGCGAGCGGAAGCTCGGCGCACCAGCTCAAAGGTAACAACATCTTCGAGAACACCAGCGGTAATACGACAGGCTACGGAACCGCGTTCAATCCGCCCTACGAGTACCAAGATCGTTTGGTGCCTTCGTCTGAGGTCAAAGCGCTCGTGAGCTCAAAGGTGGGTGCGACGCTCGAGAGCCCGGATCAGTGCGACTGAGCATGGGAGCGTGACGTTCGGATCAGCGAGTGGTTCACGACAACCGTCGGCGGCGGGAGTTCAGTCCTCAGTTTCACCCGCCGCGAGAGCGACCTTCTCGAAGACGCTCCACGGAACCTCGATCGGGGTCCCATGGCGTACGCCCGGGAAGAAGACGCTCGCGGAGATATCTTCCCAGCTCGCTGGGCTGAGCGGGTCTTCGTCTGTGCGGGCCCGCAGGGCGCCGTAGGCGCCTTCGCCGTACTTGTCGAAGTAGATGAGCAGTTCACCGTCGCGTTCGATGAGCGAGGGGCCTTCGGCCGCGTAATTTCCCGTCAAGGGGGCAGACGGAGCTCCGAGCCAAGCTCCTTCGCCGACGAGCTTGGGTGAGCTGAGCGCTCGCAAGTTCTTTTGACCGTCCGCCTCGTCCTTCAAGATCATGAGGAACTCATCGCCGCGGCGCAGGATCGTTCCGTCGATGAAGTTTCGGCCGGGTTGAGAATAGAGGATCTCCGGCGCCGTGTGCGTTTTGAAGTCGCTCGTCAGAACATAGTAGAGACTGTGTGGGTCGGCAGCTTGGGGGTTACTATCAATCGGCGAGGAGAAGAAGACCATGTACTGCTTCGTCTCCGCGTCATAATAAGTTTCCGGTGCCCACACATGCTCGACGTTCAGATCGATCGTCAGGTAATCGGCCGCACTCCAGTTGACGAGGTCGAGGGAGCTCGCGTGTCCAAAGCCGCGATCTTGGACGCAGTTCGCTTCTGCCCAAGGGACGCAGGAGGTGGTCCAAACGAGGTGGTAGAGCCCGTCCGGATCGCGCATGACGTGGGGATCGCGAAACGAACCTCCTCCGACTGAGGGGGGCATGAAGACTTTTCCTCCTCCGATCGCGCCAAAATGGAGCCCATCATGGCTGTGGGCGAGGCGGAGCCCGTCGCCGCGTCCTTGGGTGACTTCGACGAAGTAGGCGAACAAATAATGCCGCGCGTCCGGGCGACCCGCCCGGTAGAGCACCAGCACATCGGACGGCGAGAGCACGCGGCTGGTCACGCCGACGCCGTCGACGGCCCCTTTCGAGAAATCCGCAAGTTCAGCGGCCCAGAGCCCACTGCCGATCCGGAGAGGCCCCGGAGCTGCGAAGACTCCAGCAGGGCAGGTGCTCTTTCCAGAAAGGACACCGTCGACGTAGATGCGCTGCGCGCGCGTCGCCGCGTCGCGAGTGACCGCGACGTGATACCACTCACCTGATCGCGGCTTGATCTCCGCTGAGGTGACGCAAGGCGAGCTCGAGGTTGAATCTTCAGGGAAGGTAGCAAAGGCAAGCCGGTCACTATCGCGCTTCTGGAGATAAGCGGCGCTCAGCTCCGTGCCGCTGATGGACACGAATGTGTTGAAGGCGTCGAGCGCGTCGAGCTTCACCCAAGCAGCGATCGAAAAGCTTGCGCTGGTGTCGACGACGGGCCCCTCTGCGCTCGCCCCCGTTCCAGCGGATGAAAGTGTGAGCTGTTTGCCTGTCGGACCACTATCGAGAGTGCCCACTTCGAGCTCAAGATGCGCGGAACCGACGACGGGAGGCACCTGGGCGCCGTTCGCTTCTTCAAAGTCCCAATAGGCGTCGAAGCTTTGAACCAGCTCATCGAAGAGGTCATTTTGCGGCGCTCCCCCCGAGCCGGGGCTCTCTCCGCCTGAGCCGCTTGGGCCTCCTCCTGGGGCCGCTCCTGCGCCCCCATTTCCCCCTGAGGAGGACGTACCCCCTGAGTCCGCCATGCCGCCTGTGGGCCCCGGATCACCACCACCCGCGGCTGTCCCACCAGTGCTCTCGAAGACGCCGCCTGAGCCATCTCCCCCGCCCGCTTCACCCGGGTCGCCGGCTGGGGCACCGGCGGAACCCGAACAGGAGAGCGCGAGCAGCCAAGCTCCGGCGAAGATGTAGCTCGGGGTGTTCCTCGTCGAGAGTCCGCGCATCGAGGCTGACTATAGCGGACAGCCAGCCTTTCGGGGGGTGCGATGGATTGCACCGGGGTTCTGAGCGGGAGCAGCCTAGAGCGCGTCTGTGCGCGGCCGCGCAGCGAGACTGTTCGGACAGCGCTCGGGCGCCTGGGGCGGGCAGTCAGGGCCGTGGCTCAAGATGCGCAAGCGGCCGGGAGCGACGCCTCGCTGCTCGAGCTCGCTCTTGAGAGCTTCGAGGCGATCGGTCACCAGCTGGCGCAGCTCTTCGCGCCTCTGCTGGTCGCGATCGAACGCAGTGAGCTCGAGCTTGAGCTTCGGATAGGCTTTGAGGATCGCGACGACGTTTTCGAGCTGAGGCTCCGAGCGCGGACGCACAAGGTCGGTCTTGAGATCGATGAAGTACAGGCGGTCAAAGCGGAGCCAGGTGTGCGGCTCGAAGCTTCTCGTCCCGTCGCTCACGAATTCGATCAGATTTCGCTCGAGCCCTCCGGGCGCGGCGCGCACCTCATAACCTCCGGGAAGCTTGTAAACCCACGCGGTCTGACGAGCGACCGCCTCGTCGAAGTGTGGCAGTTCATGCTCCAGCTCTTGCAAGGTTCGACCGGTGTGGACCAGGTCAGAAGCGATCGAGGTGATTTGTGCTTCCAGAGAGCGGAGGCGCTCGTCGCTCTTTTCGCGCAGGACGGGCTCGAGCTCTTCCTCCAGCCAAGTGACTCGGCCGCGAAGCGCAGCAAAGCTCGACTCGATCCGACTGATGCTTTCTCTGAAGGAGGAGAGACCGAGGAGATCGGGAGGAAAATCGCTCACCCGCGAGCGCAGGGCACCGAAGGCCTCCGTTTGTTTTTCCGTCTCGACCTTGAGCTTTGAGAAGGAGCTCCTGAGCTCTTCGGGTGAGAGCGCGGAGCGCTTTGGGGATGCTTCTGCCGGGGCATCCTCCTTTTCGGTCTTCTTCTCGCAGGCGCTCAGAGGAGGGAGAAGGAGCGTGAGAGCGGCTGCGTGGACGCTCTTGCGAACTGAAAGTGATAACATGGTTATCATAAATGGATGATGCCGCTCTCTCGGGCCTGCTCAGCATGGGCGAATCACAGCCAATGGGGAAGGGCTGCTGTCGGAAACGGCAGACACGCGCAAAAAGGCTTTGATCAGCGTCGGAGAGTTTCGGTTCAAAAAAGTGACGTCCGGTTCGAAGAAAACTTGGGGCTTCCGAAATTCACTCGTTCTTCTCACCATGAGACACTAGGTCAGCCTTCGTCTCATTGATTTGAAGTTGTCGTTCGGTATCTTTGCGATCGTTTTCGTTCCCACACGTCACTCGCTCTCCCTTTCGCCATGAGAAAATCTTCGCGCTTTCCTTTTCTTGCCGGAACTCTCCTCGCAGTGGCTTTCCTCTCGCCTTTGAGCGCATGTTCTGAGAATGCCGGACCTGAGGGGCAGAGCGGAGGCGCGCCAGGTGCGGGCGGCTTTGCGGCGGGCGGCGCGATCGGGTCGGGAGGCTTGGGCGCCGGCGGTTCGAGCGGCGGTGCTCCCGGCGCGGGCGGCCTTGTGACGGGCGGCTCGGAAACCGGAGGCGCCGGAGTCGGCGGCCTCGGAGTCGGTGGCTCGAGCGGCGGCGCTCCGGGAACCGGCGGAGATGAGGGCACAGGCGGTGGGACGCAGTACCCGCCGAATTTCGCTACCATCCGCGAAATCGTGGCGAATTCGCTTCAGCTTTCCGAAGGGTGCGGGAGCGGCTCCTGCCACGGCGGAGAAGCGACCCCGGAGTTCCGAGACAACGAACATCTTCACGATGATCTCATCAATCCGGCGAAGGTAGCGAGTGACTATTGTGGTGGCCTTCCCCTCGTAACGCCCGGAAACCCGGACATGAGCGCCTTCTACAAGGTCATCAGCGAAGGCTGCGGCGATATTGGGCGGATGCCGCGCGCCTGCGATCCGGATCCTTTGTACGGCAATTGCCTACCTGAAGCAGCCATCGAGGCGGTGCGGCAGTGGATCCTCGCGGGCGCTCCTGCGGGGTGAAGCTCGGCGCCGCGCTCTCGCCTGGTGCGGCGAAAAACTGGGGGCTGCGCGGCGGCCCGCGTGCTGGAAAATCGCGCTCCCTTTTTGAGATTTGCGTCTGGTTCTTGGCTGGCTCGCGCTTTCAGATTTGCGCGCTGCCGTTTGAGATTCCTGCTTCCTTCGTGAGCGATTCGCGAGGACGCCGGTGCATGAGTTGCCTGTTGGGCATCGAATCGGACTGACCGAGCGCCTATGCGCCGGAGGAAAAATTCCACGCCGAACGAAGGGTGACGGAGCCGAAGATCTCGCAGAGCTACCTGATTCCACCCGAGGTGTGCGCGATCGGCTCCATTTCAGGATCGTGTCGCAATTTCGTGACCCCGTTGGGCTGGATTTGACCCTGCTCGTCTATGCGAAATCTGCGGCGGCTGTCGTGCCTGAGCGCGACCATCCTCACCTCAATCAGCATCCTGGCGGGATGCAGCGGCGGTCTGAGTGACGCCGACGACCTCGGAACCGGGGCGACGACCGGCGACGATGGCGGTGGGGGGCCTGGAGGACCTGGTGCTGGCGGAACTGGTGCTGGAAACGGTCCGGGGTCCGGCGGAGACGGTACCGGGCCAGACGGCTCCGGTGGCACCATCGACCCCACGGTCTGTGTTCCCGGTGTGCCGGCGACCTCTCAGATCCCGCGCCTCCTCAATCGTCAATACGACCAGGCCGTCAAGGAGCTCGTCGATGTCACGACGATCGGGGGTACGAAGCCCTCCGAGCATTTGGTCCCAGACGCGAGCGGCGCCATCGAGGTGTACACCTGGACCGCGTACCTGAACACTGCGGACGAGATCGCCAAGCAGGTGATGAGCGATCCCGCGAAGAAGGCAAAGTTCATCAGCTGTAGCCCCGCAGAGGCGAGCTGCTTGGAGACGACGATCAGGACCTTCGGGCGCAAAGCGTTCCGACGTCCGCTGCGAGACGACGAAGTCGCCGAGTTCATGAAGTTCAACAGCTTGACTCCTCCGCCGGCGAGCGCGGATGAGGTGGCTGAAGCGATCCTCTACGGATTCCTGGTCTCTCCTTCGTTCCTATTGCTCCCTGAGCTCGATGTCTCTGCTCAAGAGAACGGCGCGACCAAGTTGAATCACCACGAGGTCGCCGTGCGGCTCGCGAGCGCCCTCTGGGGTTCGATTCCTGATGATGAGCTGTCGAAGGCCGCAGACGATGGGCTGCTCGGCACCAAGGAACAGATTCTTCAGCAGGCGCAGCGCATGGTTCAAGACAAGGAGCGCGCGGCGCCCCTCGTGGTTGCCTTCCACCGCTCATACTTCGACATGGGCCACGAGCGCTGGCGCTCTCAGCGCCACGATCCCGAGCTCTTCCCAGAGTATACGGAGGACACCCGCGCCGCTTCCCACGCGGAAATCGAGGCACTTGTCACCGATATCGCATTCAACGGCGGAAAGTTCTCGGACATTTTCCTTTCGAACGTCGGCTTCGTGAACAAGCACACGGCGGCCATCTACGGTCTGAACCCGGCTGACTTCACCGATGAACTCACGCGCGTGGACCTCGATCCGGAGCAAAGGCCCGGCGTCCTGTCGCGCATCGGCTTCCTCGCTTCCCACGCGGCATCGACCCGCACGAGCCCGATCCTTCGAGGAGCGTTCGTGACCAGCCAGATGATGGGTATTTCCTTCGGTCCTCCGGCGCCGGGCGCTGAGCAGACGCCAGACCCGATGGGCGACTTCTCGACCATGCGAGAGTTGATCGAGGCGAAGACGGGCTCCGGGCCGTGTGCTGACTGTCATGGAACTTACGTGAATCCGCCCGGATTTGTCCTTGAGCGGTACGACGCGATCGGCAAGTGGCAAACCAAGGACCGGATGGGTGGCGACATCAACGCCACAGCGATGGTGACGATCGACCAGGATCTCACGAAGAAAGAGATCTCCTCTCCACGCCAGCTGATGGAGGAGATCGGCCTCGGCCAGAGGGCTCAATGGCAATACATCCAGAAGTGGATCTCGTTCGTGTACGGACGCCTGGCGAACGAAAACGATAACTGCGCGGTGCTGGATCTCGGCATGAAGATGCAGGAGAACTACACGATCCTCGATCTTCTCACCGACCTCACACAGACGGACTCCTTCCGCACGCGCAAAACTTCCCTCTGAGAGTGCACAGGAACATGACCATGAAGCTGAATCGACGAATCTTTCTCCGTGGCCTTGGTGGCGCAGTCGTGGCTGCGCCGTTCTTGAGCTCTGTCGCTGAGCGTGCTGCCCGCGCCCAAGGAACGCCCGCGGAGGATCCGCGGCGCCTGTTCATCATGTTCACCCACTACGGGTGCATTACGAACTCCTGGTTCCCTGCTCCTTCGCATGGCGCTTTGACGCCGGAGCTCCTGCAGCCGACCTCGCTGAAGTCTCTTGCGCCCTACGCGTCCAAGATCCTTCTGCCGCGCGGCATTCGCGCCATGAACCAATGGGGACCGAGGCCGACCTACGGTCAGATCAATGATCCGCACACGCAGGTCGTGGGCTCTTACTTCAGTTGTCACCCGGTGACTCCGAACGGCGTCGTCGAGCCCGGTCAGTTCCTGCCGAGCAACGAAGCGAAGTTCAACGCGAAGCCCACGGGGCGAACCCTCGACCACATCGCGGCCGAACAAGTCAGCCCGACCAAGACCCCCCTCGTGATGCGTATCGGGAACCGGACCGACTCACCGCAATCGGCGATTTCTTACTCCGCCCCGCAGGAGGCTTTCCCCGGCGTGGGTGCGCCGCTTCAGGTGTTCAACCAGCTCACGATGCTCTTCCAAGACGGCGGGCCCATGAACCCGGACACCTACCGAACCGCGCGTGGCAAACAGGTTCTGGACCTCGTCCGGCACGATCTCATGTCCCTTGAGGCTCAGGTCATGAGCGCAGCGGACAAGAAGAAGCTGAGCGACTGGAAGGACTTGCTCGTCGATATGACGAACGTCGTGCGAGCAGAGTGCAATCAGGCCACCGCTGATTCCCTCGGGATCAAAACGAACACGGCGACGCAAGACATCACGGCGGGTATCACCGAGGTCATGATGAACCTCGGTGTTCTCGCGGCGATCTGCGATGCGAACCGGGTGTTCGTGTTCAAGTTCCCGCCCGGTTATACCTTCACCGGTCTCGGCATTTCACAAGAGCACCACAATCTTTCGCATCGCCAAAACGACGCCCTCCAAGGCGGCGGCACCTGCCTCGCTGGTGTCAACGACATGCTCAAGAAGATCGACACCTGGCACGCGGAGCAGTTTGCCTATCTCGTTGGTCAACTCGACAAGTTCAATGAGGGAGCGGGAACCGTTCTCGACAATTCGGCGGTCTGTTACTTCCAGGAGCTCTCCGACGGAAACAGCCACAACTTGAACAACATGCCGATCGTGCAGGCCGGAAGCTGCGGCGGATACTTCAAGACCGGACAAATCATCAACGTCTGGGACGGCAGCGCGGACATGTCGAACGGCAAGAGCGAGGCGGCTTGTTCGAGCGGCGGTACGGAAAAGAATCCGGAGACGAACGGTGATCACCCCACCGGTACCGATCAGCAGGTGGCGAATGCCCCGATCAACAAGTACTTCTGCAACTTGCTCAACGCGATTGGCGTGAAGGCAGGTGCGGATGGTTGGCCGGCAGAAAACGGGACGCAGCCCGTCGAGAAGTTTGGCAAATACGACGATACCGGCCTCTTCGGGGACGGTGGGACTGCGCCTCCGACCATCAAGGATCCGGGCGAGTTTGCAGAGCTCAAAGCGAACGGTTGAGCTTGGTCGCTGAGCGGCTTTGAGCCGCCAATAAGCGAGCGGCGCCCCCTTGAGAGGGAGGCGCCGCTTGTTGTTTTCGAGGTCCGGGCTTTCAAAAGTGGTGCCCGCGGATAAGGGCGTTCAGCTCGCCGAGAGGGCTTGTTGAGTAGCTCGATTCTCGTTGGCCTCACGCTCGCGCACTTCTCGATAGAGAGCTACGAGGACCATCGCGTAGAGCGGGGAGAGGGCGGCCATTGCGATGTTGTGGGCGAGGTGATTCAGCGCCGCGTTGGTCAGAAGGGCGTTCAGGATGACTCCCACGACCCACTGCGCGATCCCTGCGCAAATCATGACGACAAAGAAGCCTTTCGCGGAGCGGAGGATGAGCGAGACGCTCTCCTTGAGGGCGTCGATGCCGCGGCGATTCTCTAGGATGGTGAGGGGCGCGGCGAGCTGCAGGTAAGCCATGATGACGATGCCCGGAAGGACGAAGAAGGCGAAACCGAGCGCGCCGAGCAAGCTGACGACGAAGGAGGTCACAAGGAGGGGCCACGCGTGTGGCTTGAATTCGCGCCAGGCCTCGAGGGGCGGAAGGGGCTCACCGCGCGCTTGGATGGATTGGAGCTGGACGATGGTGACGCCTTGGCTCACCGCGGTGCCGATGAGAAGGAGCGGCAGTTCGATGAGGAAGACGGCGCCGAGCCGGAGGACCAAGGTGGCGATCAGGGCGGTCCCGCTAGCGAGTGCTGCGCGACCGCTTCCGCTGGCGAGACCGCTGCGTGTGAAGTCAAAAAGGGCGGTGGAAACGAGCTCGAACAGGTAGTTGGCGACCTGACTGACGAGCCAGAGCGGAACCCAGACGAAGAGCAGGGTGATCGCGAGGACCTTCCAGTGCTTCTGGAAGAGGGTGAAAACTTCGAGGAACTGGGCCTTGAGGGAGTCGAGAGAGAACATACGAGGGCCCCTCTCGGTCACTCGCGAGCCCCGTTGCGAGAAAACTGAGCGCGGTGCCCGAGAAGCGGCCCGGGAAGCGACTCAATCGGTCAGGCTCAATCGGTCAGGTAAGTGTAGCCCCGGAGCGAATCCTCATAATGATCCATGAGCTTTCGCATCTGCTCGTTGTTGAGGCTGCCGGAGCGCACGGCGCGGTCCGCCTGGCGACGCACCTGCTCGACCATGTCATCGGGGTTGTACTGCACGTAGCGGAGTACCTCGGACACGCTGTCGCCTTTGACGACGTGGGTGACCTCGTAGCCGTCCGCCGTCAGACGGACGTGGGCGGCGTTGGTGTCCCCGAAGAGATTGTGCAAATCCCCAAGAATTTCCTGGTAAGCGCCGTTCAGGAACATCGCGATGTAATAGGGCTCGTTCGGTTTCCACTCGTGGACACTCAGCGTGTGGCTCTCGTCCTCGATGTCGATGAAGCGATCGACCACACCGTCGCTATCACAGGTCAAGTCTGCCAGCGTGCAGCTCACCGTGGGCTCTTCAGCCAGGCGATGGATCGGCATGACCGGGAACAGCTGATCGATGGCCCAGATGTCGGGCGCTGACTGGAACACGGAGAAGTTACAGTAGTAGATGGCGCTGAGGGTCTTCTCGAGGTCGTAGAGCTCCTCGGGGATGTACTTCAGACGCTTGAGCGTTTGTTGAATCTTCTCGCAGCAGTGCCAATAGAGGCGCTCGGCGTGGGCGCGCTCGCGGAGGCCCAAATAGCCGTACTTGAAGAGGCTCTGGGCTTCTTCTTTGGCCTGGCTCGCGTCGTGAAAGCTCTCCTGAACGTTCTTCGGGACGATGTGTTTGTAGGTCTCGTAGAGCTCGGTCAGGACGCGGTGTGAGCCTTCGGGCGGCGGCGTGGCCTCTCCGTATCGGATCTCGTTGACGCCAACGACCTCGAACACGAGCACCGAGTGGTGCGCTGCCACGGCGCGCCCGCTTTCGCTCACGATGGTCGGCTGGGGAACTCCTGCCTTTTCGCAGGCGTCTTTGAGTGAGGCGACGACGTCGGAGGCGTATTCGATCAGGCGATAGTTCTTGCTCGCGTGGAAGTCGGTCTTGGAGCCGTCATAGTCGACGGCGAGACCTCCGCCGACGTCGATATAACCCATCTTCGCGCCCATCTTGGCGAGCTCGATGTAGATGTTCGAGGCTTCTTGGAGCGCGTTTTTGATCGGAATGATGCTCGAGATCTGACTTCCGATGTGGAAGTGGAGGAGGAGCAGCGTGTCGAGCATGTCCGCTTCCCGGAGTCGATCGACGAGCTCGACGATCTCCGCCGTCGACAGGCCGAACTTTGCGCGATCGCCCGCCGACTTCGCCCAGCGACCGATGCCTTTGCTGGTCAGCTTCGCGCGAACCCCGAGCATGGGACGGATGCCGAGATTGCGTGAGGCCTCGATCGCGATGCCGAGCTCTTCGATGCGCTCGATGATCACGATCACGGTCTTGTCGAGCCTTTGGGCGAGCAGGGCGGTCTCGATATAGGCCCGATCCTTATAGCCGTTGCAGACGATGAGGCCCTTGTTGTGCTTCATCTGCGCGAGCGCGATGAGGAGCTCGGGCTTTGAGCCTGCTTCGAGGCCGTATTGATACGCGGCGCCATACTCGACGATGTCTTCGACGAGGTGGCTCTGCTGGTTCACCTTGACCGGGAAGACCCCTTGGTAGCGCCCCGTATACTCGTAGTCGGCGATCGCTTTGGCGAAGGCGTGGTTGAGCCGGAAGATGCGGTGCTTCAGGATGTCCGAGAAGCGGAGCAAGAGCGGCATCGCCAGGCCACGCTCTTTGAGCGACACACAGAGGTCGTGGAGGTTGATGCTCTGATCGACAGTTGGATCGGGAGTGACCTCAACCTCTCCGGAACTATTGATATGGAAATAGGGCAAGCCCCAACCAGCGATTTGGTAGAGCTTGGCGCTCTTTTCCGTGGTCCAGCCGCGCGCGGGTTCCTCGACTTCCTCGGCGGGTTCTTCGGTCAGGGCGTAGGGCTCTGGGCTCAGCGGCGTCATTTTTGGCGGCGGCCATCCTATCGGGCGATGGGGCAGGGATCGAGCATTTGTCGCGAGCTGGTCCGCTTCCATGGTCGCGCTGTCCGCGCACTTGCCTTCAAATCGACGGCGAGCGTTGACAGCGGAGGCGCTCTCTCAAATGCAAACGGGCCGATCTCGGGGAGAGATCGGCCCACTTTGGCTGAATGACTGGTCGCTCTTCGAGCGCGCTTTAGCTCGCGTTCTTCTTGCGCTTCTGAGCAGCGGCCTCGAGGTCGAGGAGACGCGGCAAGGGGTACTTCTCGAGGCGAGCCTTGAAGCCGGCGTCCTTGCTGCGGTTCTCGAGAGCGAGGATGGCGTCGATGAGCTTGGCGCGGCTGCCGAAGCGCTTCTGGGCATCTTCGAGAGCTGCGTGCAGGCGGAGGAGCTTCTGGTTCGAGATCATCCCGAGACCGCGGTCGGCGTTGACGCGGTCGAGCCAGAGGTCCTTGGTAGCGAGCTTCTCGACAGCCGCGACGAGCTTTGCTTTGTCGCCGAAGCGCTCTTTGACGATAGCGAGGGGGCTTTTTGCCATTTTTCTTGTTTCTCCGATCGGCGCCATCGTCCCAAGGTCCTTCGGACCCATCCGGCACCAGAGCTTCGAAAGCGCGAGCGGGACAGCCGCGCCCCCCACGGCTTGGACCCATAGGGTTCCTGGGGGGACGCGATGGCTAGCAGCCCGTAGCTCTTCTCGCAACAGCGTGAGGGAGGTCGGAAGCCGGTGGAGGACACCCCTTTGAGGTTCCGAGGCGTCCCAGCGGGGGCTCTCCAGGACTCCGGTTTCGCCTTGGGTTTCCGCCGCTAGGCGTGCTACCGCGCTCGTCGCATGGGCCACAATGTTGAGCAAGGACGCCCGCCGCGGGTCCGTTTTGCGCCGTCGCCGAGCGGGTATTTGCACATCGGAGGGGCGCGAACCGCGCTATTTAATTGGCTTTGGGCCAGAAAGCTCGGGGGCCAGTTCCTGATTCGGATCGAGGACACGGACGCGGAGCGCTCGAGCATGGAGAGCGTCAAGGCCATCCTCGACGGGCTGACCTGGCTCGGGCTCGATTGGGACGAGGGACCCGGCGTGGGCGGCCCTCACGAGCCCTACTTCCAGAGCGAAAGGAAGGATCTCTATCGGAGAGAGGTCGAGCGCCTGATTGCGGAGGGCAAGGCCTACCGCTGCTACTGTACAAAAGAGGAGCTCGACGCCCAGCGAGAGGCTTTGAAGGCGAAGGACCCCAAGGCCCAGTTCGTTTACCCCGGGACCTGCAGGGACAAGCCGGACCGGCCTGACCTGCCGCATGCGGTGCGCTTCAAGTCGCCGAAAGACGGCGTCACCGCGTTCGAGGACAAAGTCTTCGGCACCATCTCGACCCCGAACGCACAGCAACAGGACTTCGTGCTGATTCGGCCGAACGGCTTACCTCTCTACAACACGGCCGCGGTCATCGATGACCACGTCATGGGCATCACTCTGGTCGCGCGCGGCCGCGACCACATTGGCAACACGCCCCAACAAGTTCTCCTTTATGAGGCCCTCGGCTATCCGCTGCCCGAGTTTGCTCACCTGCCCATGATGCTCTCGCCGAAAGGCGAGAAGCTCTCCAAACGGCACGCCGCGGTGAGCGTCATGGAGTACAAGGAGAAGGGCTACACGCCCATGGGCGTCTTGAACTACCTGGCTCGCTTCGGATGGTCCTTCGGCGACCAAGAAATCTTCTCCCGTAAGGAGCTCATCGAGAAGTTCGATTGGGAGCGGGTGAACAAGAGCGACGGCAAGTTCGACGACAAGAAGTTCGCTGACGTCGCCTTCGAACACCTGAAGAACCCTGAGCTGACGGACGACGACACTTACGTGCGCGGGGTGCTCCCCGAGCTCGTGGCGCGCGGCATCGATAGTCCCAGTGAAGAGAGAGTGCGCGCAGCTCTTCCTCTCATTCGTGAACGCGCTCGCGATCTCAAAGACGCAGCACATCACCTCGATTTCTATTTCCGTAGTCCGCCCGTCATGGACGAAAAGGCGCTCCGTTTGCTCACTCCGGAGGTCGCACCTCGTCTCGTCGAGCTCGCCGCTCGGGTCGAGGCGAGTCCAGAGTTCACGACGTCGAGTCTCGAGCAGCTCTTCACCGCCGAGGTGGAGCGAACGGGGCTGAAGATGAAAGACCTGGCCCAGCCCGTGCGCGTCGCGCTCAGCGGGCGCACGGCGAGCCCTGGCCTTTACGATGTGATGATTGTCCTCGGGAAGGCTGAATCCTGCCTCAGGCTGCGCGCGGCTGCGGAGCTTGCGGAGCGACAGAGCTAGGGACCGGGTGGTTCACCTGTACTCGCCGATCACGATCCCCGCGCTCCCGGCTCCAGAGGTGTCCCTGCTGGAGGCGATCTTTCGCGCGCCTCTGGTCAAGGCGCTCCTGCCGATCCCGGTCATCTTGGCGGTAGCTCCCGCCGTCTATTGGTTCTTCAAAGAGACTTGGCGGGAGCTTGATGAAGAGGCACGTCTGGCGAGGCTCGAGGGCAAAGTCGACTTTCAGCCTCACGTCGCGCTCGTCCTGCTCGCCGTGACGCTCACCATTCATGAGTATTATGGGGGTAGGGCTTTCTTCAACGACGCCATCTTCCCTTACATCGTGCGTCTCGAGGAGGCCGGATTTCCCTCGATCCAGTCGCAGAAGTTCCGGGAGCTCTACGGCTACGGTTACTGGGTTTTCGTGCGCGTGATGGCGTACATGGCGATTCCCATCGCGCTCTGGAAGATCCTCTTTCCGCGAGAGAGTGTGCTCGACATGGGGCTCCGGGTTCGGGGCTTTTTCTCGCACCTGGGCCTTTATGGGCTTTGTTTGCTTGTCGTCTTTTTGGCCATGGCGGTCGTCGGCCGCCAGGCGGATTTTGCGACCTACTATCCCTTTTATCAGCAGGCGTCCCGCAGCTGGTTCGACCTTTTGGTCTGGGAGGCGATCTATTTTGCCCAGTTCTTTGGGCTCGAGTTCTATTTCCGCGGCTTTTTGCTCCACGCTTTCCGCCGCAGCATGGGATCTTCGGCCATCTTCGCGATGGCCGTGCCCTATTGCATGATCCACTTCGGCAAACCCTACCTCGAGACCCATGGGGCCATCATCGCCGGAGTGGTGCTCGGGTCCCTCGCCATGAAGACCAGGAGTGTCTACGCCGGATTCCTGGTGCACATCGCGGTGGCGGGAGCGATGGACCTGATGGCGCTGACGGGACGAAACGGCCTTCCCACCAGATTCTGGCCCTGAGAGCAGGAGCGCGCACGAGGAGCGCTCCCTCCGGGCAACTCCCGCGATATCCAACTGCGGTCCGTGAAATAGCCTGGAATTCCGGAGCGGCGTGATGTGTGGCGCTCTGAGCAGGTCTACTGAAACCGTTCCTCGAGGCCGTTTCTCGCGGATCACGGCGACCCTGACCGGGGATCCGAGCTTTGGCATCCGAGTTGCTTAGTGGACGAATTGTCCACTCGACGGAAGGCCCACCCTTCGGTGCCTTCCTTAACCCGGATCCCTTTGCATGAAACTCATTCTCAGAAGTCTCTTGGCCCTGCCGGCCGCCGCTCCTTTGCTCTTAGCGCCCAAGCTGGCGCTTGCCGTGCCTTGTGCTGACTTGGATCTGCCGAATCCGGTCTACGGCGGCGGCGGAAGCGCCGTGACGCCGACCCTCGCGAACGTCGCGATCGCTCTCCGCAGCCTTCCTGGGGACGAGGAGGTCACGATCGTTTACGCAGACCCCGGCGCGTGCACCGGTTACGAGTATTTCCGCAAGCCCGATCCGCTGATCGAAGTGACGTTCAAGTATTGGGAGGCGGACGGCACACAGAAGAGCTGCGAAGCCCCCCAGAGTGTCGTGGAGTTCGCTCACATGGGCAACACGCCCGCTCTTTGCCCGGGCGACGTTCCGATCCCTGACGGCGCTGCGAAGTTCGTGGCCCCTGTTCAGACCATCAACGTCATCACCCACAAGGACTCTCAGGAGAAGACGATCAACGCAGAGGCCCTCTACCACATCTTCGGCTTCGGCCCTGGATTTGCGGGGCGCACTGTGGCTCCTTGGACTGAGCCGGGAGCGATTTGGGTGCGAAACACGAGCTCCTTCGTGCACCAGATCCTCGCGCAGTCGATCGGCGTGCCCGCGGCGGGCTTCAAGCTCCCGCAGGGGAACTTCCTCCGGGACAATCAAGGAGTCGTGAAGGGCGTGTTTGATTGGGGCGAAGATCCGGGGAACCTCCCCGATCAGTCTCTTGGCTACGTCTCCGGCTCGAACGCCAAGAAGGGCGAAGACGACGGTCAGATCAAGACCCTCGCTTACCAGCACTTCGACCAGACCTGCGCTTACCTCCCTGACTCCGAGGAAGGTCGCTATGATCGAAAGAACGTCAGGTCGGGTCAGTACTGGCTTTGGACGCCCGCGTGGTTCTTCGCGAATGTGGACGAGGACGGTCGTCCCTCGAACCCCTTGGTGCGCGATCTGATCGGCTGGTTCGATGGCTCGATCGACCCGCCGGGTGATCTCAACATCCAGGAGTTGGTGGTTGAGTCGGGCGACGTGCCGCTGTGCGCAATGCAAGCGATCCGTCCGGAAGGCGATCTTTCGGCGATTCAATCCTACGCACCGGCTCGGCCTTGCAATGGTTGGTACGAGTACATCTCTGCCGGCGAGACCGACTACCAGGCTTGTGAAACCTCGGACGAATGCGACGGTGAAGGCGAAGTCTGCCGACTTGGCTTCTGCGAGGCTTACTAACTCATGACCCTCTTTCTTCGAGACAAGACAATGACCACTCAAAGTAGCTCGCTTCGACGCTTCGTCCGTCCTCTGATCGTCCTGTTTGCGCTCAGCGCTTCGTTCCAAGCTTGTAAGGGCGAAAATGCATCAGCGGATGACGACGACGTCGTGAATCCCGGCGGCGAAGCCAACGACGACGGTTCCGGCGGACGCAAGGCGACCGGAGGCTCCGGCAACACTGGCGGACGGAGAGGATCAGGCGGATCTCGCAATCTCGGTGGTGAAGGCAACGACGACGGCTCCGGGGGCACCGGGATCGTCGCTCCTCCCGAAAAGGAGGATTGCCCCGACGAACCGAACGGTGACGAATGCTGGGACCTCAGCGAATGTAACGGTGTGAAAACGATCCAGTTCCTCGAGCAATGCCAAGGCGAATGCCTTTTCGGCGGGTTCGATAACTCGAAGATCGAAGGTTACAGCGGCGGGACGCTGCCACCTTTGCCCTGATACGGAAAAAAGAGCGAAGGCGTCCCGCGATATTTGCGCAGTCCCCGGCTTCCTTGCTGGGCACGGAAATATCACGGGGCGCCTCTCTCGTTTTGTGCCCCGATCCCTAGGAATTCTCGCCTCCATCCCAGAGCAGGGACTGGCACGTCACTTGCTGAATTGGCGGCCTGTGAGGCTTTTGGAAGCGTTCTTCCACCAAGCGATACCCCTTGTCCATGCGATCTCTATTCCGAGTGCGCAGCGCGCACCTTCCGAGCTCTCTAGCTTTCTTTCCCGTCGTCCTGACGACCTCGCTCCTTGCCTCGCCGGTTTTGGCTCAGCCGGCTCCCGATGCCCCAGCAGCTCCGGGAGCCCCTGGTGCGGCTCCCGGCGGATCGGCGGCGCAGCCTTCGCCTGAAACGGGCGAGGCCCCGGCCGAGGCTGAAGACGAGGATTACGAGGTTGATGTTCCGTCACAGGCGACGGGAGCTCCCGCGTCGCCTGAGCCTGAGACGGCTCCAGCGACCGCTGACGCGTCGGCGGACGCTTCCTTGGCAGATGTTTCGGCCGAAGCGACCGCCTCTGTGGACGCAGAAGCGGAAGCTCCTGAGCCGGAGTCGGAGGTCGAAGAACCTCAAGGTGCCCCTGCGCTCAAGGGCGCTGTTGTCGACAAGGAAGGATCGAACTATCGGCGGGTGCTCAAGCCGGGCTTCGCGGTTTCTGGTTTCGTTCAGGCCCAATACCAGACGAGCCAGCTCTCCGAGGATCAGCTCGATCCCGACGGCGCACCGTTGAACCAAGATGAGTTCTCGGTCCGTCGCGCGCGCATCCGACTCGACCACGGCTGGAGCTACGGCTTTGCCACCCTCGAGGTCGACGCTGGAACCATCGGCGGCGCCAATCTGCGCCTCCGTCGCGCAGAAGCATCGCTCTTCTACCGAGGCCAGGCGCCGGTCGACGTGACCCCGTGGCTCGTCCTGACCGCAGGCGTCACGGATATTCCGTTTGCTTTGGAGCTCGGAGAGTCACAGCGCGATCGCCTGTTCATGGAACAGAGCATCGCGAGCCGCGCGCTGTTCCCGACACCCGCGGATATCGGCGCGAAGCTCTGGGGCGCCTACGAGTTCATCGACTATTCGATTGCGGTCGTGAACGGAGAGCCGACGGAAGCTACCGGTTTCCCCACCGATCCGAACGCTCATAAGGACATCTCCGGCCGGTTCGGCTTCAGGGCTGTCCCGTCGGAGCGGTCCCTGATCAGTGGTGGTGCCTCGTTCTACGTGGGCCAGGGCTTGAGTCGCGGCGTACCCGGGAGCAAGGACTCCTTGCAGTGGGTCGATATCAACAACAACGGTCTCGTCGAGGCCGCCGAAATCCAGGGCGTGACGGCGTCGGCCGCGCTCCCTTCGCGGAACTTCGACCGCTGGGCGGTGGCGCTCGACGTGAGCGCGCGTTTCCCGACTCCGATCGGTCTGCTTCGGACGGGCGCTGAAGCCTACATCGCATCGAACATGGATCGCGGCGTTCTTCCGAGCGACCCGGTGGCTCTGGGCGGTGATGCGGTCGCTCTCGGGGGCTCTCTTTATCTGACCAGCCAGATCGGCGACTACGTCTTAGTCGGTGTGCGCGGCGCTTACTACGACCCGAACACGAATCTGATCGAGCAGCGTGCCGGTACGTTCCATCTCCAGGAGCAGAGCTTCTTCGAGCTCTCTCCGTCGCTCGCCGTCATGCTCGAGAGCGTTCGCCTCTCGGCTCAGTACGATTGGCTCTTTGATCACCTCGGACGCGACTCGACCGGTGTCCCGACGGACGCACGGAACGACCGCTTCACCGTTCGACTGCAGGTGGACCTATGAGCGTGCTGTCGACTGAAACTCTTGGAAGAGGTGCGCTTCGCGCGGTTCGCCGAGCGTCCGTGGGCGGATTGGTGGCGAGTGCGATCGGCCTTGTTATGGCGTGCGGCGTGCCGAGCACAATTGGTGCGGATGAGCCTCTGAGCGTTGAGCGCGGCCAGTTCTTCGAAGGAGAGTGGCCGGAATCAGGCAAGGACACGCCGCGTATCACGACCCCGGTCGTGAGCACGGTGCTCCGGGAGCGCCTGCGCGGGGCGAACTTCAGTGGCATTGTGTCCGATGACGCAACGGCCGTCGGCGTGCGCATCGACGGCTATGGGTCCGGCTATTGGCTCTTGCCGAGCGGCGCCCGTGACGCCCAGAGCCCGAACTCCCTCGCCTATAGCTTTAATGCGGACCTTCAAGGCTCTCTGCCGGCGGGTCGGCACACGCTGCAGCTCGTCGGATTCGACAAGGACGGCCTCGCAGGTCCCGTCTCCGAGTCGACGATTTGTGTGACGTCGCTTCGCCCGGACAACGGCAACGCTTGCAATCCCCAGGTCGCGCCGCCTGCCCTGGTGCTCTCCCTCGAGTGGGATTCGCCGGCCGATCTCGACATCACGGTGGTGTTCCCGACAGGCGAGATCGTGACCGCTGGGCGTCCGGGTGTCCTGAACCCGGACGACGCGGCTGCGCCGCCGATCGCGCGCCTAGTGAGCGATGCGAACACCGATTGCCGTCAGGATAGTAGGCAGCGGGAAGACGTCGTCTTCGAACGGCTTCCGCCCAAGGGGAAGTACTCGATCTACGCGAGCCTCTATCGAAGCTGCGGCGCCACGTCGGTCAGCTACAGCGCCTCCTACGCCTCTCGCACCCAGAGCGGCGACACCTACGGAGTCCGCACGCGCGATCTCGGCGGCGGCGTCCTCACCACCGAACAATTCCAGCGCGGGAGCGAGCTCGGGACCTTCATCGCGCAAGTCAAAGTCCAATAACACGCCGCCCGGGCGTGGCATTACGGGAGACATACCATGATCATCGAACGCCTCATGAAATTGGCCCTGCTCGGCAGCGAGTGGGTGCTCTATCTGCTCCTCTTCCTCTCAGTCGTGTCGATCGCGACCATGCTCGAGCGTCTCGTTTTCTTCGCGCGTCGTCGCGGCGACTCCGAGGCCATTCGAGGCCACATCTCGCGCCTCCTGCCCGAGCGCCGCGTCGCGGAGCTTGAGAAGGTCCTCGAGAAAGATCGTTCGCTCGAAGCGCGAGTTGTGCTCGTGGCGGTGCGTTGGATTGGTCGCGGACCGGAAGCTCTGCTCGACGCAGTTGAGTCTGAGGTGAGCCGGATTCGCTCTGAGCTCGAGCGCGGCAGCAACCTCCTCGGTACTCTCGGCAACAACGCACCCTTCGTCGGTCTGTTCGGTACGGTGCTTGGCGTGATCATCGCGTTCCACGCTCTCGGTGACGCTGGCGGCAATCCGAACCAGATGGGCGGCGTGATGGCCGGTATCGCCGAAGCGCTCGTCGCAACTGGTGTCGGTCTGTTCGTGGCGCTGCCTGCGGTCGTCGCTTACAACATGATCCAGAAGAAGATCGGCGACATTGAGAGCGATGCGACCTCTTTGGTCCGCCTGGTTTCCGCTTACGCCAAGGGCGACCCCGAGGTCATTCTCGCCGGCAACGCTCTTCAGAACGAGTCCGAGTCCGCACAGCTCGAGGGTCCCGTCAGCAAAGAGACGAGCCGTGAGCGCGAGACGGAGCTCTCGTCCGTCGCCGAGGCGACGGCGCTCGGAGAGGTAGGCTAACATGGCCGGTACGCTTGGCGGGGCGCGCGGAAAACGCGGCGGTATCGTTGGCATCAACGTCACCCCCTTCGTCGACATTACGCTCGTCTTGCTCATCATCATGATGGTCTCGTCGACCTATATCGTCTCCCAGGCGCTCAAGGTCGAACTGCCGAAGACGGCGAGCTCGGACGAAACTGTCTCGCGTACGTACGTCGTGACCATCGAGCAGAACGGCTCGCTCCTCTTCAACGAAGAAGCCACGACGATCGAGGCTCTCGGTCCGAAGCTCAAGGCGATCCGGGAGAAAGAGGACGTGAACCTTGTGATTACGGCGGACGCCGCCGCAATGCACGGTCGAGTCGTCGAAGTCCTCGACACGGCGAAAATCGCCAAGATCACCAAGTTTGCGATCAACGTGGACCGTTCAAAGAGGTGACGCCTTGAAGTGGGCATTGATCATCGGTAGCGCCGCCGTTCACGGAGGGCTGCTCGTCGGCCTCGGTTCGATTGAGGCGCGTCGCCACATCGAAGCCACGGCGATCTCCGTCGTCGAGAGCGAAGCCAAGCCGGAAGAGCCGCCGCCTCCTCCGCCACCGGTCGCTCAGGAGCCTGAGGTGCCGCGGGCGGCTCCTCAGCGAGCCAAAGTGGCCGCGCCGGCGGCTGATCCGAATCCCGCTCCGGCCAATCAGGCTCCGATCGACGCTCTCCCGGATCTCGGCTTCGAGCTCGGTGGAGTTTCGGGCGGCTCCTCCGGTTTCGCGGTGCGCGCCTCCGCGCCTTCGAATGCTCGTCCCACAAGTGAGGTGACGAAGCGTGTCCTTCAGACGCCCCCGAAGCAGGCGCCCGATCCCTGCCAGGAAGGCCCCGCCAAACCCAAACTGATTTCCTTACCGAAACCGGCTTATACGAGCCTCGCTCGTCAGAACAACATTGAAGGCAAGGTCCGCGTCAGCATCACCGTCGACGCACAAGGACGGGTCGTCAATGCTTCTGTCCTCGCGCCGCTCGGCTATGGCCTCGACGAAGCTGCGCTCGAAGCCGCTCGCGCGGCGCAGTTCGAGGCGGCTGTGCGCTGCGGAAAGCCGGTTCAATCCACGTTTACGATCGCGATGCGCTTCTCTGCGGGCTGATGTTTCCGAGTCCGCGAAACCAATACCATGCAATGGCTCCGTTCCTTATTCGTCTTAGCTCTCTTGGTTCTCGCGCTCCCCGCCCGCGCCCAGAACCCGGCTGCGAAGCCTCGCGACATCCAGCCTCCTGAGCTCCTCGCGTTCGTCGAGGCTCCTTATCCCGAGTCGGAGAAGGAGGAAGGCAAGAGCGCAACGGTTGTTCTGACGATTGCGATCACCGCCGAGGGCAAGGTCTCGGACGTGGTTGTCCTTGAGTCGGGCGGGGCTGCTTTTGACGAGGCAGCGCTCGCGGCTGCGCGCCAGTTCGAGTTCCGTCCGGCCGTCATCGACGGCGTGCCGACGGCGGTGAAGATCAACTACCGCTACCAGTTTGCTCCCCCTGAATCGCCGCCGCCCACGACAGGCGAATTTCGTGGTGTGGTGCGCGACAAGGAAACGGGCGAAGCGATCAGCGGCGCGCGGGTGACGGTGCCGGGGATCGGTACGGTCCTCACGGACGAATCGGGGCGCTTCGAGTTCGTCGACGTTCCCGCGGGCTCTTATGACGTGACGATTGAGCCGCCGGGTTTGATCGCGCTCGGTGTAACGGAAGAGATCGTCGCCGGCCAAGCCATCGAGGCCAGCTACGACATTTCAAAGCCGGTGCCGGAAGAGGCGGGAGATCCAGAAGACGACTACGAGATCTCGATCATCGCTCCCCCCGAGCTCGAGCGGCAAGCGGTTCAAGTGGCCGTCAAGGCGGAGGAAGCCCGTCAGGTTCCGGGCACGCAAGGCGACGTGCTCAAGGTTGTCGAGAGCATGCCTGGTGTCGGGCGCGCGGCGGCAGGCTCCGGAAACATCATCGTCTGGGGCGCGGCGCCCAATGATACGCGCACGTACGTGGGCGGAGTGCGCGTTCCGGTTCTCTACCATTACGGCGGTTTTCGCTCCGTCATCCACGGTGACGAGGTAGCGAGCGTCGACCTCGTCGCGGGCGGTTATGGGGCGCCTTACGGGCGTGGTCTTGGCGGTCTGATCCTCGTCGATAGGAAGGCGCCGAAACTTGACGGTATCCACGGCAGCTTCCAGGCCGACATCATCGACGCGTCTGCTTCGCTTTCGACTCCTGTCGGCGAAAAGGGCTCGATCTCGCTCTCCGGTCGCAAGAGCTACGTCGCGGAGCTCGGCTCGCTGCTCGGCGACCAATCATTCCAAAACTTCTTCACCCTGCCGAGCTTCGGTGATGGCTCGGCTCGCTATCGCCACAAGATCTCGGAGCGCGAGAGCATCGAGTTTGGTGGGCTCTTTTCGATCGACGAAAAGACGCGCACGACCCCAAGCGATAACCCTGAGTTCCGCGCTCAAGAGTACAACTCGCTGAAGTTCATGCGCTTCGATACGACCTATCGTCGCGAGGACGAGGGTGGAGGACGGCTCTTGGTCGTGCCCTGGTACGGTCACGACTGGGTCGATCGCCGCTCGAACTTTGGCGGGGTCGAAGAATCGCAAGCCCTCGGGACGCACCTGTTCGGTCTGCGTACGGACTACCAAGGGCGCGCCGCGGAGAACATCGTGGCTCGCGTTGGTCTCGATATCGAGTTCCTCCAGTCGAGCGTCGCGCGCAAAGGCTCGCTCACGACACCACCTCGTGAAGGTGACCCCTACATCTTCGGGCGGATCCCGCCGAGCCAGACGGCCTTCGACGACTTTACCTCCGTTTCGTTGAGCGCTGCTCCCTATGTGGAGCTCGATTTCGCGCTCCTCGAAAACAAACTGCACATCGTGCCCGGCGCGCGCGTTGAGCCCTACGTCAACATCGCTGGTCGCGCCCGTCCGCCTCGAGAAGGAAGCCCCGACCAGAAGGTCGCCGTCGAGGACATTGGAGCTGAGCCCCGGCTCATGGTGCGTTACGCGCCGTCGGACAAGCTCTCGTTCCAGGCCGCGGGTGGATATTATCGCCAGCCTGCGAACCCTGCCGATCTGTCCGCCGTCTTCGGCAACCCGCAGCTCAACGTGGGTCGCGCGGTGCACGCGGTATTGGGTGCGCGCTACGCGTTCCTCGAATCCTTCGCCGCCGAGGTGACAGGGTTCATGACGCGCTCCTGGGACATCGGTTCGCGCAATCCGAGCCTGAACCCGCGGGTCTCCGAGGTCTCAGTCCAGGAAGGAGAGGGGCGTTCCACGGGCGCGCAGGTTCTCTTGCGCAAGGAGAAGGGGGAGTCGGTGTACTTCGGCTGGGTCGCGTACACGTTCCTTGTGAGCGAGCGCCGAGACGCGGGCAAGGAAGACTTCCGGCTCTTCGACTACGATCAGACGCACGTCCTGACCGCCCTCGGAGCGCTCGATCTGGGAGCAGGGTTCGAAGCTGGTATCCGAGTTCGCCTGGCCACGGGTTATCCCCGCGTGTCCATCACGGGCAGCTTCTATGATGCCCAGGCGGGTCGCTACGAGCCGATCCTCGGAGCTCACAACTCGACACGAATCCCGATGTTCTTCCAGCTGGACGCTCGCGTCGCGAAGACCTTCGAGTTCCCGACCTCGAAGCTCCAGATTTACCTCGACGTACAAAACGCCACGAATCAACAGAACCCCGAAGAAATCGCTTACTCTCCAGACTACTCCGAGCAGCGCTACGTGAGCGGTCTGCCGATCCTGCCCGTCTTGGGAGCTCGCTTCGAGTACTGACCATGGGATTTTCCATCATCAATTCAGTAACCTTCCGCCGCGTCCGAGCAGAGCGAGTCGTGCCACTGCTGCTTCTCGGGAGCGCTTGGGCATGTGTCCCTGAGTTCAGCGATGAGACGAGCCGGGTCAAGGAGCCGCGTATCCTGGCGGTGCGGGCGGAGCCTGCGGAGGTTCGCCCCGGCGGATCTGTGACCCTTCGTGCGCTGTTTGTGAACGAAGACGGAGAGGAAGAAGGGGGCGAGTCCCTCGAGTGGGCGCTTTGTGTGGCGCGCAAGCCGTTGACCGAGGTCGGTCCGGTCGCGCCCGAATGCGTGACGGAGTTCGGCTCCGAATCTGAGGCCCTCAAGGTGCTCGGTGAAGGACCGACTGTCAGCGCATCTCTCGCCTCGGACGTATGCAGGCAGTTCGGCCCGCTCTCCCCGCCGACTGCCCCGGGCGAGACGGTGCCCGGCCGCGCTGTCGATCCGGATTCGACGGGCGGTTATTACCAGCCGGTGGTGGTTGGAAACCCGGAGCCGGTGGCCGGACGCATTCGTGCGCTCTGCGGTCCGGGGAACCTGCCGCAGGTGGAGAGCGTTCGCTTCAATCAGGGGTACCGGCCGAACGAGAACCCCGAACCGGAAGAGATCGCCGTCTTGGTCGACGGCAACGAAGAGCCCGTCGAAGGCACGATTGTCGTCGCGCCGGGTGATGAGCTGACCATTGTCGTTCACTTCCCGGCCTGCCCGACCAAACCGGTGTGCGGAGATGGACTTTGCACCGCCAACGAGAACTCCACCACCTGCGCCGAGGATTGCGGCCGGGACGCCGTGGGGTGCTTGGGAGCGGAGGCTTACCTCTACGGCGATCCCGTGACTCGAGCGGCCGTTCTCAAGCAAGAGTCCGTCGAAATCGGTTGGTTCGCGGCGAAGGGCACCTTCGAACTTGCCACGACGGACAACGCCGAAGACCCCGAAGTCGTCTCGAACACCTGGATTGCGCCGGACGAAGAGCTCGAAACCACCCTTTGGCTCGTCGCTCGCGACGACCGCGGCGGAACGTCTTGGCGCTCGGTGCGAGTGCGCGTCGAGGAGTGAGCCGTTGCCTCCTCAGGGGGGCCGCCCCAACCCATCACCGATAACGGATATGTCCTCTCCGAGAAAATAAGACGGGAAATCGAGCAAATGCGCTCTGAGTGGCGGCTCTGAAGGGCCTTGGCGCTGCGTCTCCCGGACCAAGATCTGGGAAATGCGGCCGATTTGCCGTCGTATGGCACGGAATCTGCTCAGGGGCGCCCGTCCATGCGTCTCCGTCTGCTGGCCGCGGCCCTTTCGCTCAGTGTCCCTGCGTTTGCCCAAGAACCTGCGGCTGAAGAGCTCGACTCCGAATCGGAGGGGCTCTCCGCGGTGGACTCGGTGACTGCCGCCCCCGTCACCTCAGAGGTTCCCGATGCGCCCCCGAGGGAGACCCTTTCGGAGCCGGAAGGAAGCGAGGCTGCCGAGAGCGCAGCGCCCGCCTCCGAAGATCCTTCTGCGCCTTCACCTCACGGAGAGGAGGTGGACGTTCCGGCCCCGGTGGCGGATGAGAAGAGCGGAGCGAAGGTGACGTTCACGGGCGCGCCCGGCGAAGGGTTCACACTCAAGTCCGGCGACCGTTTTTCGCTCAACGTCCGCAGCCGGATTCAGCTTCGCTACCAGTTCACCTCCAGAGAGGTTCCAGGCGAAGCTCGCGTTGAGGAACAGGTCGTCAATATTGGCACCCTGCGGGTCTGGCTCGGGGGCAACGTCTTGGTGCCCGAGCTGACCTATCTGATTCAGCTAGCGCTCGCGGACAGAGACTATCGCGACGGAGCGACGTCTCCCGTCTACGACGCGTACATTGAGTACCAGCCGATGCGCGACTTGAACTTTCGCGCCGGACAATTCTTCGTGCCCTTCGACCGTCTGAGGACGGTGCGCGAGTGGGCCCTGCAGATGACGGAGCGTCCACGTCCGGTCGCAGAGCTGACCTTGGATCGAGACGTGGGTGTGATGGCCTTTTCGGATCACTTCCTCGGAGATGATTCGCCCTTTGCGTATCGGGCAGGCGTATTCGGTGGAGGCGGGCCGAACCTGAGTGGAGGAAAAGAGCCGGGCGCCCTCTTGGTAGGACGCTTGGAGTTTCGTCCACTCGGCAAGATCGATGATGACAAGGAAGGCGACCTAGATCGCCGGACAAAACCTGGGATTGCGCTTGGGGGAGCCTTCGCGGCGAACATCAATACGAACCGCCAAAGAAGCACGACCGGTGCCACCTACGTCGGAGGCGTAGCGGACTATCTCCACGCCGCGGCCGACGTCGTCTTCAAGTGGCGCGGCTTCGCTTTCCAGGCGGAGTACCTTTGGAAAGAAGCGAGCGAGGACACGATCGTCTCGACGACGGCCGACGGCAGCGCGCTCACTGAGTTCACTCGGTCTGGTCAGGGTTGGGTTCTTCAAGCCTCTTACGCGTTCGAGCCGCCTCTCGAGGTCGTGGGGCGTCTCTCACGTCTCTACGCCTCTGAGGGCACCGATCCGGCGCTTGTCACAGAGATCGAACGTCGAGGCCAAGAAGTCGGTTTTGGCTTGAACTACTACCTGAACGGTCACAAGTTCAAACTTCAAGCCGACTACATTGGGCGTATGCCAGGAGATTTCGACTTCTCGCTCGCCGATCACGGTGTGCGCGCTCAGCTCGACGCGACGTTCTAGGCCCGACGCATCGAACACGGCCGAACGAGAGCGATTCTGACTGCTCCGGTTCGATTCACGAACCGCAAATACTCGGGAGGGGAGTGTTGTATAACGGAACATGCGCTCTCGTACCTTCGTCCGAAGGACCGTCGAAGGTGGACGTGGGCGGTCCTTGCGCCCGGAGCTCGACTCCGTACACTCCTCGGACGAATGTTCTGGTCGCGATCGAAGAAAGGCCCTCTACCGCTCGAGAGCGATGAGATCCTGAGGGAAGCGGTGCAGCGGGCGCTGGGTGACGTTGACCCGACCATGGTGCGCGTTGTGACGGCGATTGCGGGGCTCTTGTCCGCGGTGGCTTATGCGGATCGGAAGATCAGCGCCGCTGAAGCGGACCATCTTCGGGCCGAGCTCGGAAGAATCCACGGCTTTCCGGCCGAACACGTCGAAGCTGTCGTCGACGTTCTCAAGGAACAGGCGCTTCGCTTGAGCACCTCGTTTGTCCCTCGCTTCACGCGCACGCTCCGGGAAGAGCTTCCCGAAGAAGGACGCTTCGAAGTGCTCGATGCGCTGCTCGGAATGGCCGCGGCGGACGGCGCCATCACCCACGCAGAGGTCGCGAGTCTCCGGAACATGAGCACCGCGCTCGGCCTGTCCCAGGAGCACTACAACGTGCTCCAGGAAAAACACCGGACCAAGCTATCTTTTTTGAACGAGT
>NASX01000018.1 GCA_002085155.1 Sorangiineae bacterium NIC37A_2 | reverse complement strand
CGGGCGCCGGCTCGGGCGCTGAGACGGGTGGCGGGGGAGGTGGGGGCGGCGGGGGGGTGTATTCTCGCTCGCGCACGGGGGAGAAGCCCCGGCGAGGAGTGTCCTTGTTCGAGGAGCGTCGAGCGCGATTGGCTCGCTCGGGCTTCTTGGCCGGCGCCGCGTCGGTCGCATCTATTGTTTCGCTCTCTTCCGTTCGCTCCGGCGGCTCGGCGACGCTGAGCTCTCTTGTCGCTGACGAACTCCGCTCGCTCCGCGTCCTCACCTTCCGAACCGTTTCTTGACTCACCTGCTCGATGTTCGAGCCGATGCGTTCAGGAATCGCCCACGCTGCGAGCAACATCACGAGGAGCGGGACAAAGACGATGGCGCTGGGCGCGATCCACCAGGGTTTCCGCTCGAGGTCCGGCAAGAAGCGCGCGGTCCCTGGTCGAAAGGAGACGGACGTGCCCCCGGTTTCGGGGATCACCGACTCCACCACCCCGTCCGTGGAGTCCTCAGGATTTTCAGGCCTGTTCGTCTCGAGCATGGCGCATCCCGTGCGGAGCGGCGCTACCCTCCGTCCACGCTCCCATCATCCTCCGGAGGAGTCGTGTCGTCGAGGGTTTGTAGGTATCCTTCTGGCAGCGAAACTTGCTGAGTTCCGCTGGTCTTGCCTCGGGGGACCCGGAGCGCCGAGAGCGGAAACGGCTCGTCGTGCTCGAAACTCGCGATAATTTCCCGCAGATCGCTGAGTGTCTGGGCTGTCATGAACTTGGCCCGGGCTGGAGCACTGCCGCGGAACCCTTTGGTGTACCAGGTCGCGTGTCGCCGGAACGCTGAGATCCCGCGCTCTTCGCCAATCCAGGCGCAGAGGCGCGTCGCATGGTCCAGCATGATCTCGAGCACCTCAAAGAGCCTGGGGGGCTCGGCGGGCATGCGCCCGGAGAGCATGTCCGATAGGTCGCGAAATAACCAAGGGCGTCCGAGACAGCCGCGCCCGACGATCACACCATCGCAGCCGGTCGTGCGCATCATCCGGAGCGCATCAGCGGCCTCCCAAATGTCGCCGTTGCCGAGGACCGGAATCTTCAGGAGGGACTTCAGTTCGGCGATCGCTTCCCAGCGAGCCTCTCCGTCATAAAGCTGAGCGGCTGTGCGCGCGTGGAGGCCGACGGCCGCACAGCCCTCCTCCTGACCGATGCGTCCGGCGTCGCGGAAGGTGATGAGCTCATCGTTGACTCCGATTCTGAACTTGATCGTTACAGGAACCTTCGCGGGTTCTGCCGCTTTTACGGCGGCGCCCACGATGGAGGCGAGCAATTTTGTTTTCAGAGGCAAGGCAGCGCCGCCCCCTTTTCGCGTCACCTTCCGGACCGGACATCCAAAGTTCATGTCGATATGATCGACCCGCCCTTCGCCGACGAGGCGCTCGACGGCGCGGCCCACAAACACCGGGTCGACGCCGTAGAGCTGCAGGCTGCGGGGCGACTCTTCGTCGCCGAAATCCGCCAGATGGAGCGTCTTTTGGTTCCCCTCCGCGAGAGGGCGAGCCGTGATCATCTCACTCACATAGAGCCCAGCTCCGTACTTCCGACACACCGATCGGAACGGATAGTTGGTCACGCCCGCCATGGGCGCGAGCACCACGGGAGGCCAAACGGTGAGCGGACCGAGAGTCAGCGGATTGAACTCACCGGGGCGGGCAGGAGGAACGTCTGCGTTCTTAGAGCTGACATATTGGATCGCGGGGGAGCTAGACATGTTCTTCAGTCGTTCTTCGAGCCCGTCGTGCGCGGGAGGAGCATCCGTACGGCAGCGCGTTTCGCGAGGGAGGGGAGCCCGATGAGCGCGCGCGTGATTTCTTTGCCGAGGAGGAGGGGAGAAAAATTGTCGATTTTGACCTGGACTCGCTCGCCGGTCGGGACATCTTCGATGGCCCCGCGGGCGACCGTTCGGCTCCCGTCCGAGCGGACTTCGACGACCATCCGGAGCACTACGGGCGGCAGCGCCCCGTCCGCTTCGAGCTCCGCGTCGCTCTCGGTCTTCTCTAGGTCTTTTGACATCCGTTCTCCGCTTCTGGCCGGCGGACGGTTCGTTATCACGAAACGATCAGTCGGGCGATCCGGGCTCAGCCGCTCGAAGACGGGCTTTTTTGCCTTTCCAGGGAGAGAAGAGATCTCGTGTCTCTGGATGAATGGCAGCGTCACAAGGCGGGGCACGGAAGGGGCCGGCCCAGCGCGGGGGCGTGTCCTGCGCCGTTTCGCCGATTCGCTCGTCTTGATCGATGAAATAGGTCACGGTGAAGCGCCCTTCTTCATGGGCTGGCCATGCGTAGGCGAGGAAGCTGCGCTCAGCTTTCTCGTCGTCGATCTCTCCGGAAGGCTGCGCCGAGTAGCTCCCGTCCTTTTGAGGCAAGCAGACGTAGTAAAGGAACTCTCCTTCCTCGAAGGCGGGCCCATGCTCCGTGATCACCCGCGGAGCAAAACGCGGAGCAAGGGGCGGAAGCTCAAGCGGCTTTTCAGAGCCCCGCACCGGTACGTCGCCGGAGAGCTCCGCGAGCAACCCTGCGCTCCCGAGCTTATCGCCATCAGGATCGATCGGAGCGAGCCTGCGAAATGCGTCCTCGGCAAACAAGATCTCTCGCAGCCGCGACACAGCACGACCGCTCTCATCGCGGACGCGCGCGTCGGAGATCCCCGGCATGGCCTCGCGCACTACGAACCGCCCCAGCGATATGACGTTGAGCGCGAGCGCAGCGAGCAGAGCGATGAGCTCGAAACGACGTGTTCCTTCCTTCTCAGAGGTCTTCGGTGGCAGCGCCGCGAGGGCGATGCAGTTGAGGAGGAGGGCGAAGATCGCGCCGCGCGGGTCGACCGCGCTGAGCGCTGCTACGAGCAAAGCAAGGGCGGTGAGCCAGCGGGATCGGTTCATGCCCCCAGCTTTCCTTTCACTTCAAAAGCGATGCCCTGACCGAGTCGCGCTCGCTTCTGTCCCCGCGCGAGCTCCCGGGAAAAGAAACGGCGGAACTCTTCAGGGTCGACTTGCATGGTGTGCCGCGCGGAGGGGACGTATCGTGCTCGCATCGCCTGTTCGCTCTTTTGGATCATTTCCTCCATTTCGGAAGCCTCTGGGAGGTTGTAGTCGCCACTTAAGTGCGCGGCGATCCAGCGCGCCTGAAGCTCTGCCGTGCGCGTAATGGCGCCGATGGTTTGCGCGAGTCCGACGAAGAAGACACGCCGATGCTGCGGATGAAAAACGCGGCCAAAAAGCGGAAGAGTGTTGTCCGGCGCTGAGATGTGCTCGAAGGAGAAGAAGGGGAAGGACACGCGATACCCTGTGGCCAAAATCAAGACGTCGAACTCGGAAGGATCCCCCGGGCCGCCTCCTTCGAACCAAATCTTGTTCCCTTCGATGCGGCGGATCGCTCCGCGCACCTGCACCTCACCTCTTTGAACCAACTGCGGCAGCGTATCCGAGAGAGTCGGGTGCGCTTGCCCCACGTCGTAAGTGGGCTCGGGCAAACCAAAGTCGCTCATCTTGCCGATGAAAAGACGGACGCCGATGGTCGCGATTTTGCGTCGCCAGCTCCCAGGCAAAAAGCGCGGAATGATCGTCCCCTGATCGATCGGCTTTCCGAAGAGGTACTTCGGAAGAATGAAGGTCGGCGTGCGCATGGCGATCGTGACCTTTGCGCCGGCGAGTGTGGCCTCCGAAGCGATGTCGACCGCGCTGTTCCCCGCGCCGATGACGCATACCCTGCGCCCAGAGAGCTCTACGGGCGTTTTCGGGTCGAGATATTCGTGGCTGTGGAAGACTGCTCCTTTGAATTGATCGAGACCGGGCAGCGCCGGGCGGGAGGGTTCGAAATGGTGTCCGTTGGCGACGACGAGAGCATCAAAGAAGAGCGTCTCTTCGGCGCCGCTCTCGCGACTCCGGACGGTGAGGCGATACCCCTCATTGTCTCCGATCGGCTCGGCGCTTTTGACCTCGGTCCGGAAGCGAATGGATCGAAGCAGATCGAAGTGCTCCGCGTAGGCAGCGAAGTACTTCGCCATCTCGTCATGGCCCGGATAGTCACCGGCGCCCGGAGGGAGCGGAAAATCTGAAAACTCGGTCATGGTCCGGGAGGTGTTGATGCGCAGCGAGCGATACGCGCCGCCTCGGCCGTTGTCGTTCCCAAAGACCCAAAGACCGCCGACCCGACTGCCCATCTCGAACACAACGGGCTCAAGGCCGCGCTGTCGGAGTTCCTTCGCCGTGACCAAACCGGAGCAGCCTGCACCGATGACGGCAACGGTGGGGCGTCTCGATGGGCTCACGCCTGCGTGCTTTCGGGCCCAGACCTCGTCCAGGCTGTTCGCGGGGGAGGGGCGCATCTGTTCGGCTTGGTCTGCTCGACTCATCTTCGCGCTTTTTCGCTCTATCGGGCCTCGAGCGAACTTGGCTTTCGGGGTGCGACAGCTATAGCCGGCCCCGCCGCGGCGCCCAATGGCTCGCCAAAAAACCGCACAAAAAGCGGTAGGGCACGGGTAGCTTTTGGACCTGTTCGGACCGCTTTGATACGCTGATCCTTCGTCGAGGCCGATCGCGTGACAGACTACGGGGAAAAAGGAGGGGAAGACTTCCTGGGCGAAGCCCAAGAGATTGTCGAGTCGTTCTCTCGCTCCCTGCTCGGCATTGACTCTGCTTTCAAGAAGGGGCGGACCGATCCGGAGCTCGTCAACGAAGCGTTTCGCGCGATCCACACGCTCAAGGGCCTGGCTGGGATTTTCTCCGCCGTTGAACTCGGGCAGCTCGCGCACAAGCTCGAGGATCTGCTGGGCGAGGTGAGGCTGGGCCGGACCGTGCTCGGGCCCGAATTGCTCGACGTCCTGTTCGCGGCCATCGACGTCATGCAAGGATTCATCGGGGCGAGTAAGAGCGGCGATACGCCCCGCGACGAAGCCGCTTTGGCGGCCATCTCGGCGGCAATCGACGGGGTCATCCGCGGCGGCGCGAAGACAAGCAACGAAGACTACGGTGTTGATCCGGCGATCTGGTCGGTGCTCACGGAGTACGAGGAGCATCGTCTCCGGACGAATCTCGCAGCGGGTCTCTCGCTCTATCGAGTGCGCAGTCAGTTCGATCTGATGACCATCGATCAAGAGATCGAAGCGCTCAAGGATCGAGCTCGTCAGCTCGGAGAGGTGATCACCTATCTCCCGACGGGCGAGGTCACCGATCGCGATGTACTCGAACTCGACCTGATCCTGGCGACGGGGGTCCCCGAGGCGGAGGTCCAAGCAGCGCTTTCGAACCCCGCGCGCCAGATCATGAAGATCCCCACTGTTTCACGTGGGGCGATGCAGCCGGCTGCTCCGGTGACCGGGACACCGCTCTCCGCGGCCCTTGCGCCGGAATCCGTGGGAACCCGTCCAGTCGCTTCGGACTTGCATTTCGAGCGACCAGGGACGCGCGTCGAGATGAAAGCTTCGGTGCGGGCGGTTCGCGTCGACATCCGCAAGCTGGACTATCTCATGAACGGCCTCGGTGAGATGGCGATCTTGAAGAGCTCGCTCGAGGCGCTGGCCGTTCGGATTCGGGCGAACATCGATAGCAAGGCCCGCCGCGACTTGGCCCGGCTGCTTCACGCTTTCGATCGTCGGCTCGGCGATATGCAGGAGGGCATCCTCGAGATGCGTATGGTGCCGCTGAGCCAGGTCTTTGACCGGTTGGCGCGCGGCGTGCGGCAGACGAGCCGTGAACTGAGCCGCGATGTGCGTCTCGTCGTGACGGGAGCCGAGACGGAGATCGACAAGCTCCTCGTCGAAGAACTCGGCGATCCGCTCTTGCACATGCTGCGGAACGCCATCGATCACGGCATCGAAGCGCTTGACGAGCGAGCCCGGGTTCAGAAACCTCAGACCGGGACCATCGCGCTGAACGCCTATCAGAAGGGTAATCACGTCGTCATCGAGGTCGAGGACGACGGACGAGGAATCGACACCGCACGGCTCGTGCAAAAGGCGGTTGAGCTCGGCAGTCTCTCCACTTCCGAAGCGGATCAGCTCAGCCACGGAGAAGCCCTCGCGCTCATGTTCCTGCCGGGGCTGAGTACGAAGAGTGGCATCACCGAGCTCTCCGGGCGCGGCGTCGGCATGGACGTCGTCAAGACGAACATCTCTCGTATCGGTGGCGTGATCGATGTCCACAGTGAGCTTGGTATCGGGACCAAGATCACCATCACGCTCCCGGTGACGCTCGCGATTGTGCGCGCGCTCTTGGTCCGTGTGGGGAGCCAGGTCTTTGCGGTCCCCTTTGCGTCCGTAGCCGAGGTGCTCATCTTGGAGACGCGTCCTCGCATCGTCGAAGGAAAAGAGGTGCTCTCGCTCCGCGGGACGACGCTCGCCCTGTGTCGTTTGAGTCAGCTGCTTCGGATCGAGGGGAACCCCTCATCAGGGAAGAAGTTCGTCGTCGTCGCCCAGGTCGGAGAGCGGCGGCTTGGGCTCGTTGTCGATGAAATTTTTGGACAGAAAGACGTCGTCATCAAAGCCCTCGGGCGTTCACTCGCGAAAGTCAAAGGTTTCTCAGGAGCGACCGAGTTTGACGATCAGCGTGTAGGCCTCGTACTCGACGTGGCCGCCATCGTGGAAGAGGTTTGGAGTTCGACGGAAAGTAGGACCAAGGCTCTCAGTTATGGCTAAGCTTGCTCTACAGACCATCGAGGAAGAGTCTCGACGCGACGAAGGGAATGAGTTTCTCTCGTTCTCGCTCGCGGGGGAGTCCTACGCGGTTCCTCTCGCATCGGTGCTCGAGATTGTCGTTCCGCCGCCGCTCACGGAAGTCCCCCGGGCGCCGAAGGCGATCTTGGGCGTGGCGAGCGTTCGGGGACGCCTACTGACTGTCGTTGATTTGCGGGTGGTCCTCGGCGTCGAAGGGGAGAGCCCTCCGAACAAAGGGCGCCTCTTGCTCGGCCGCGGACCGGAGGACGAGCTGATGGCGGCTCGCGTCGACGAGGTCGACCAGGTGCTGCGCCTCCCTGACGATCAGGTGGAGCAGGTGGCGCTTGGCCTCGGGGCCGACTCGACGGAAGTTGTTCGAGGCATCGGGCGACCGGGCCACTCCTCCAGCATCGTGCTCCTTGACCTGGGCGCGGCGCTCAGCCGGGGGACCCGATGAGGACCGAGCGACGTTTCCGGGAGCGGACGCGGCTTGCGCCGACCGGCAATGAGCGAACCTTTGTCCTGTGCTCGGTCGGTCAGAGCCAGTTTGCGATTCCCGTCGAGTTCGTGCGCCAAATCGTCGCGCCCCAGAAACTCACTGCTGTTCCCGAGCACTCGGAGCTCGTGCTCGGTGCGATCGAGTACCGAGGGAGCGTCGTGCCCATCGTCGACGTCGCGCGTGGACTGGGGCTCGGGCCGGTGCCGCCGACGGGGAAGGAGAAGTGGATCCTCTTGAGCCATGAAGGTCGGACATTCGGGGTCTTGGTCTCCCAGGTGCACGACGTGATCCGCGTCGCCGAAAGCCTATTCCGACAATCCCTCCGGGATCAAAATGCGGGAGTTTTGACCTCGGATGAGGTGTTCACCCACAGGGACACGATCGTCTTCATCGTTTCCGTGCCCAGGATCGCGCAGCTTTCATTTCCTTCTCCCCCGGCGCTCGTTTCGAAGTAGGCTATCCCCTGTGGAACGGTCGCTACCGGCAACACTCGACGCACGAGAGCTCGAAGAGCTCCAGAGTATCGTGCGGGCCCTGGCCGGGCTCTCCCTCGAGAATGCGGCTCGCGTTACGATCACGAGAAAGGCGGTTGAGCGCGCCCAGGCGATCGGCAGTCGGAGCTTCGATCATTACCTCAGCGTGCTGCGCAGCAGCTTCGACGAGCAGGACAGGCTCCTCGAAGCCCTCACCACCAAAGAGACCTACTTCTTTCGTCAGCGGTATCAGTTCGACGCATTCGAAGAGGAGGTGATCCCCGAGCTCGCGGCTGCTTCACGGGGGTCGGGTCGACTCACAGTTTGGAGCGCTGGCTGTTCGACGGGAGAGGAGGCCTATTCGATCGCCTATCTGCTCGCGAAGAACCCCCTCTTGGTCAACTTCAAGGTCCACGTGGTGGGCACCGACTTGTGCGAGTCGAACGTGGAGCATGCGCGCAGGGCTATCTACCGGGCCTCCTCCTTTCGGGCGACTTCGCCCCTTGAGATGCCTGAACTCTTCGAGCCGGAGGGGGACGGGTTTCGCGTCAGCGCGCCGGTCCGGCGCCTCTGCTCGTTTCGACGCGTGAATTTGATGCGGCCGGACGAGGTCCGAGAGGTGGGGCGAGTGGACGCGATCTTCTGTCGAAACGTCTTCATCTACATGGATGAAGAGACGCGCGCTCGGGTCACGCCTCTCTTCTACGAGCGGCTCGTGCCGGGAGGCTATCTTTTCTTGGGCCACACCGAGTCTCTGCTGAACTCAGACTCCCCCTTCGAGCCGGTCCACCTTCAGAAGGATCTTGTCTATCGGCGAGCTCCGGCCGCGCAGCTGGCAGCTAGGCGGAACGCATCATGAATGAGCCTGAGCTGAAGGTCCTGGTGGTCGATGATTCGGCCATGAATCGTCGCAGCCTGAGCGACATGCTCGGCAAGATCGACGGGGTGCGCGTGGTGGCGCGGGCCGCGAACGGGGAAGAAGCCCTGCGCCTCGTGCACTCGGCTGAGCCCGACCTCATTACCTTGGACCTTGAGATGCCGAGGATGGACGGTTTTACCTTCCTGCGCATCTTGATGGCGAAGGCGCCGCGGCCCGTGCTCGTGATTTCGAGCTACGCGCAGAAAGAGAATGTCTTCAAGGCGCTTGAACTGGGCGCGGCGGACTTCATTGCGAAGCCCGATGTGCTCGCGCCGACCGACGAGCACATTAAGAATGAGTTGACCCAAAAGGTCCTTGCGCTCCGGGCGGTGCGACGCGTCAAGCCGGCTTTCGCCGGGAGCGCTCCTCCGGCATTACCCAAGGTTCCGAGCCCGCCCCACAGCGTCCCAAGAGCAGCCGTCGTGATCGCGGCTTCGACGGGAGGGCCGAGCGCACTCATGGAAATCATGAGCGGGCTTCCGGCTGACTTGCGCGCGGTGGTGCTCGTAGCGCAGCACATGCCGGACAAATTCACTCGCACCTTTTCCGAACGTCTCGACCGGGGCAGCCGCCTGCGCGTTCGGGAGGCTGAGGAGGGAGATAAACTCGCGGCGGGTGATGTCTTGGTCTGTCCCGGGATGAAGAGCATGGAGCTCCGAGGCACCATGATGGATCCCACCATCGCGATTGTGCCGAGGACTGATGAAGATCGATTCGTCCCGAGCGGAGATCGCCTGTTTCGCAGCGCTGCCACGATCTTCCGCAGGCGCGTGATCGCCGTGGTGCTGACGGGCATGGCCGATGACGGCACCGAGGGCTGTAAAGCTGTGAAGGCCGAAGGTGGGCGTGTGCTCGTTGAGAGCGAAGAGACCTCCGTGGTGTTCGGGATGCCGCGTTCGGTGATTGAGGCGAAACTTGCGGATCGAATTTTGCCTCTTCACCAGATCGCGAGCGCCATCGCAGAGGAAGTCCGAGCGTTGGATCGGTGACTTGACGGGCCTAGGTCCTCTTTCATGGAATAATCCGGCGAGGGCTCCGGTTTGCCCCGCTGAGAGTCGTATGAAGACGCTGCTGAACGCCCGCTCGCTCCCGATTTTTCTTTTAGTTACAATAGCTTCCGTCTCGGGCTGTAACAGCGCGCAAGGGGCGCGAGTTGCCCCGGAGACAAGCCCTCTCGAGGCCGCGGCCGTAGGACCCGCGACGGGCGGGGACATCGCCGACGTGATCGAGAAGGTGCTGCCTTCGATCGTCAGCGTGCAGTCGACCAGGACAGCGCGGATGGAGAGTCCGATGGGGTTCTTCTTTGGTATTCCGCCGACCGAGCGGAAGCAAGAAGGCCTGGGGTCGGGGGTCGTGATCTCGAGTGACGGCTTGATCGTGACCAACAATCACGTGGTCGATGGAGCCGATGAGCTGATCGTGAAGACGAACGACGATCGCGAGTATGAGGCGCGGCTCTTGGGTGCTGATGCGAAGAGCGATCTTGCGCTATTGAAGGTCCAAGGCGAAGGGATCAAGCTGGTTCCCGCTCGCTTTGGTGACTCCTCGAAATTGCGCCTCGGTGAGACTGTACTCGCCGTGGGCAATCCCTTTGGCGTGGGTCAGACGGTGACGATGGGCATCGTTTCGGCGAAGGGTCGAGCCGACATGGGCATCGTCGACTACGAAGACTTTATCCAGACCGACGCCGCCATTAACCCCGGAAATTCGGGTGGTGCACTGATCAACACGCGCGGTGAGCTCGTCGGGATCAATACCGCGATCCTCTCACGGAGCGGTGGATACATGGGCATCGGTTTTGCGATTCCGAGCAACATGGCGCAGCCGATCCTGAGCGCGCTCAAGGAGAACGGGCGCGTCACCCGCGGCTATTTGGGCGCTTCGCTTCAAGAGCTCAACCGCGACCTGAAAGAGGCTCTCGGTCTGCGCGAGTCGGGCGGCGTGCTGATCGCGGATGTCGTGCCGGATGGTCCTGGCAGTAAGGCGGGACTCAAGAGCGGCGATATCGTGACGCACGTGGCGGGCCAGCCCGTGGACTCGGTGGGCCGGCTGCGGAACGCTGTGGCAAGCGCTGGCGCGGGCAAGAGCGTTGAGCTCTCCGTGATCCGCGACAAGAAGAAGATCCGGCTCACCGCCGTGCTCGGAACCCTGCCGAGCGACGGGGCGCAGATCCCTGAGCCGAAGGCGCAGGAGAAGGAAAAGGCAGGAGACGTAGAGGGTCTCGTCCTGGGAGATCTGACGCCTGAGGTGCGGCAGCAGCTCGGGGTGAACAAGGACGTCCGTGGTGCGGTGGTGGTTCGAGTGAAGCCCGGTTCGAAGGTCGCCCAGGCGCAGGTGCGGCGGGGTGATATCCTGCTCGAGGTGAACCGGAAGCCGGTCGAGAGCGCTGAGCAGGCGGCCCAAGCTTACAAGGCGGCGAGCTCTCCGCGGCTCTTGCTCCTCATGCGAGGAGGGCAGAAGCGTTACGTTGTGGTCAAGTGACGCGGCGGCGCGCTTGTCGGTCCTGAGCGCCCCTTCGGGGGCGCTCGCCCGGGAATTTGACGCCGCGGCCCCTGGGCCGATAGGACAGACTCGGGTGTCCTATCGTCTCCGGTCCTTCTCGCCAATGCGCCGCGCCACCTCGGCCGCGTTCATTGGCCTGTTTTTCTTCGGATTTTCGGCCATCGCCGCCGAAGAAAAGGTCCCCACCGAGGCGGACCTCTTGGCCCTCGAAATGGGCCCGGAGTCGATTCCGGCGGCCAGCCATGCCCAAGGAAAGAAGCCGAAGACGCCCGCGGCGACGCTTCCGAGCGGTGCGCCCCGCGCCCCCGAGAACCAGCGCGCCCGCAATTCGATCCGGGAGGCGCCTCTCCCCGAGGAAGAGCTGACGCTCAGGGCCCTTCGGCGCGCCGAGCAAGCCCTCTTTCCCGAACGGCTCCCTGGCATCTCGGCTGGGTTCTCCTGGGACATTCCGGCTCCGAACGAAGGAAAGGAGACCATATTCGGGCTGCCCGGCCTCTTCACTCCCTTAGGGACGCCCGAGCCTGGTCTCGATCAAGCGGAGATCGATTGGCTGCGCAGCTTGACGCTGCCGGACCTTCCGGTGCGCTTCGACAGCCGGGTCGTCACTTACCTCAAGTTCTATCGGGACAGTCCGCGGGGGCGCGCCATCGCGGCTATCTGGGCGCGGCGGAGCGGACGCTTCGTGCCAGCGATCCAAGCTGAGCTGCGTCGCGCTTCGCTTCCGAGCGACCTGGTTTGGCTCTCGCTCATCGAGAGCGGCCACGACCCGCTCGTGAAATCGCCCGCTGGCGCGGTGGGGCTGTGGCAGTTTTTGCCGGAGTCGGGGCGCCTTTATGGGCTGACTGTGGACGCATGGGTCGACGAGCGGCGCGATCCGATCGCGAGCACTCGTGCGGCGATCCGGTTCCTCTCGGACCTCTATCAGCGGTTCGGGAACTGGGAGCTGTGCATGGCCGCGTACAACATGGGCTATGCGGGGCTCTCGCGCTCGCTCACCAAGTACAACACAAATAGCTACTGGGTCTTGTCGCGCCTAGAGAGCGGCATTCCTTGGGAAACGGCCCTTTACGTTCCGAAGATTTTCGCGCTCGCGATCGTCATGAACAATCGCTCGGCCTTCGGCCTCGATCGGGTCACCCCGGACCTGCCGATCGCCTTCGATACGATCAGCGTCGAACCCGGTACGCCGCTCTCGGAGATCGCTCAGCTCGCCTCGATCTCCCTCGATGAGCTGCGCGCCCTGAATCCTATGCTGATCCGTGATCGGATCGCACCTTCCTCGAAAGGTCAAGTGCGGGTTCCGCGAGGAAAGGGGAGCGCTATCCTTGCGCGGCTGCCGAAGACGCGAAACTACCGAACAGTTGTCTTGCGGTACGGCGAGAACATCGCTTCTCTCGCGGCGGAATATGAGGTCAAGGAGAGCGACGTCCTCAGCTTGAACCGCTTCGGTGCTGGTGAGCGCATCGAGCCCGGCACTGTCATCCTCCTGCCGGAGCGGGCCAGAAAACAGCGGGCAGAGAGCTTGCCGCCGACCATTGTCGTCCCGAAGAAGCTCCTGCCGGGACCTTCTCAAAAGCTCGTTTATTACGAAGTGCAGGCGGGGGATGTTCTCGAGGAGATCGCGTCTGAGCTTGGGCTCTCTGCGAGCCGGCTTGCCTGGGACAATGCGCTGGACGTGAAAGCGCGGCTCCGCGCGGGTATGATCTTACAGGCGCTGGTCCCGGCGGAGCGCGACCTCTCGGCGATCCGCGTCATCCGTCAGCCCGGGCCCGTGCTGCTCGGAGGTAGTCCCGAATTTCATGAGCACTTCGAGGCTCTCCGCGGCTATCGGCGGATCGAGGTGACCGCCAAAAAGGGCGACACCCTAGCGAGTATCGGTCGGCGCTATGGCGTCACGCCTGGCTCCATGGAGCGCATCAATCACCGCTCTCAGAGCACTCCACTCGCGGTCGGGGAGACCATCATCGTCTACACCCAACTCAAGGACGAGTCCGCGCCGAACTCAGGCGCGGCGGCCATGCTGCCCGAGCTCGCCCCAGTTCGCCCGGAGCTCTTGCCCTAAGTGCGCGATAGGCCGCGCGTGCGCCTTCCCTTCTCTCGGAGACAACGCCCCAGATGTCAGTGACTCAAAAGGAGCAGATCGAACGACCTGCAGCCGCTATCGTGATGGCGGCTGGCTTCGGCACGCGGATGAAGAGCAAGACCCCGAAGGTCCTGCATCAACTCGCCGGGCGTCCTCTCGTCTATTATCCGGTGCAGGCTGCGCTCGCGCTCGGCGTGCCTCGGGTCGTCCTGGTCGTGAATCCGGACACCCACGAGCCGATCGCCGAGGAGCTCGCGCGGCACTTTGACCGCGCGCGTCTTCAGTTTGCGATCCAACAAGTCCCGCGCGGGACGGGGGACGCTGTGTCCGCAGGCCTTCGCGACTTGGACGTCCCGGATGAACAGGCGGTCCTGATCTTGTCGGGGGATACCCCGCTCCTCACTGCCGCCGATCTCGAGCCGCTGCTCGGCGCATCGGAGAGCGCGCCGCTCCGGCTCCTGTCCTTCGTCGTGGACGAACCGCGGGGGTACGGGCGGATCGTGAGGGAAGAAGACGGACGCGTGGCGCGTATTACTGAGGATCGGGACCTCAAGGACGAACGCGAGCGGGCCATTCGCGAAGTGAACGCCGGTGTGTATGCCTGCCGCGCAGGTGAGCTCCGGCGCGCTTTGCCCGCGCTCGTGCCCCATAACGCCCAAGGAGAGTATTACCTGACGGACATCGTGGCCGAGATCGGGGCGCGGGCTCGAGTGGAGGCGCTCGTGAGCGACGCCCGCGCGTTCTTGGGAGTCAACGATCGAGCGGAGCTCGCGGCTTGTGAAGCGCTGCTCCACGACCGCATTCGCAAGAGGCTAGCTCGTGACGGGATCACGATCCGAGGCACCCCTCTCATCGACGATACGGTCGAAGTCGGACCTGATGCGACCATCGAGGATGGGGTCCGGCTCCGAGGCAAGACGCGCATTGGCTCATCGTCGACGGTCGATGTGGGCTCGGTGCTGACGGACGCGGAGGTCGGGGAGGGAGTCTTGATTCGGCCCTATACGATCATCGAGAAGAGTCGCGTCGGAGCCGGAGCCGTTCTGGGGCCCTTTACTCATGTGCGCCCTGGCAGCGAGATCGGCGAAGAGGCGCATCTCGGGAATTTTGTCGAGACGAAGCAGACAAAAGTGGGCGCCCGCGCCAAAGCCAATCATCTTTCCTATCTCGGTGACGCCGACGTGGGCCCGGGAGCGAACATCGGGGCCGGCACGATCGTGTGCAACTACGACGGCTTTTCGAAGAGTCGGACCAAGATTGGGGCGCGCACCTTCGTGGGGAGCGACTGTCAGCTGGTGGCTCCCGTCGAGATCGGGAGCGATGTCTACGTCGCGACGGGCACGACCGTCACAGAAGATGTGCCCGATGGTGCGTTTGTGATTGGGCGCTCGCGCCAGACGACGAAAGAAGGTTACGCCGAGGCCCTCCGCGTCCGACTGAAGGCTCAGAAGGACGCGAAAGCCGCCTCCTCGAAGTGAGCTCAAGCGAGCGCTTTGAGGGCGAGCACGTGGCCGGGACCGATCGCGGACTCGGCCGCGGGACTGCCCCCTTTGAGGAGTGCGTGGGCGAGGCAGAGCCCAAAAGCCGCCGGCGCGACCTGAAGGGGACCCTCCTCGGGCTTTGTGAGCTGGGCGAGTTCGTGGGGAACCTGGGGGGATTGGGCCGCCGCTGCCGGGCGGAGCTCCTCGAGTTCGGCCCAGGCGCCCTCAGGAGGATCGCCCGAGGCGACGATGCGGAACCCGACGCCGCAGGCGGGGAAAGTATCTCCCGAGAGCAAGGTCGTGGGGCCTTCTTCGTCCGCGCACAGTACGAGAGCGCTGCCTCCGTGACATCGCAAAAAGACCATGGCTTCGGCGAGGGCCATCGCGACGGTGCTCGCACCGGCGGCGAGCGCGGTGGCGTAGCCCCGATTGCCCGTAAGCTGTGTGAGGAGGCCAATTGAAGCGTTGTGAACGCTGCTCGAGAAGCGGATGGGGCTCACGGTGCCTTGTTCTTTGAGCTGGGTGAGCAAGGCGAGGGTGGTTTGCAGTTCTCCGAAAGCAGAGCCGAGGATGAGCGCGGGGGTGTCCTTGTCTTCCGCGAGAGCGAGCTGCTGGAAGAGATAGGCGACAGTCCGGATTAAGGGACTCGAACGACCCTGGAGGCGACTCGGCAGGATGGAGGATTCGGACTTGTCGGGAGTGCCGATAGAGAAGCTCGCGTTCGTCAAGTAGAGGCGGCGAGCGGGGAGGTTGGGGGCTTCAGGGTCTGGCTCTCGCCCGAGCAGCACACTCGCGTTCGAGCCGCCGAAAGCGAACGAGTTGGAGAGCACAAAGCGGAGAGGTTTCGGCTCAGGGCTCGTGTCCGGTTGGCAGGCGAGGCTCGTGTCTACGGTCGTGGGGACTCGGTTTGGTGGGGCGTGTTGATCTGTGAGCGCTTGGGTGCAGAGGACCGCTTCGAGGGCGCCGGCGGTGCCGAGCAGGTGAGCTGTGGTGCTCTTCGTTGAAGAGAACGAGGGCACAAAAGGAAACACGCGGGCGATGGCTTTGGTCTCGGCCAGGTCGTTCTGCTTGGTGGCCGTGCCGTGGGCGTTGATGTAGTCGATGTCCGCAGGCGAGAGGCCGCCGATTTCGAGGGCGCGCCGCATCGCGAGCTCCGCGCCGCGTCCTTCTGGTTCCGGCGCTGTCAGGTCGTAGGCGTCGTTGCTTTCGCCCACAGCCCGGAGAAAGACTCGAGAGGGACCGCTATCTTCGCTCCGCTCCAGCAAAAGGAGCGCGGCTCCCTCGCCGAGCACGAGCCCCCTCCGCTCGGCGTCGAAGGGGCGACAGGCGATCGGATCGATCAAGTTCAGCCCTGAGAAGCCGAGGCGAGTGAGCTCGCTTCTCGAGTCGGCTCCGCCCACGATGGCCGCGTCGATGAGCCCGAGGGCGAGCCAACGTTGTCCTACGGCGATGGCCTTTGCGCTCGAGGAGCAGGCCGTCGACACCACGTAGCTCGGCCCTTTGACTCCCAGATCTTGGTTCATCTCTTCGATGAGCGAATAGTGGGAGTGTGACATCTCAAAGGAATAGGTCTCGGGGATTTTCCCGTCGGCATTCTTGTCGAGATAGAAGCGTTCGGTGCGCTCGATGCCGCCTGTGGAGCTTCCGAGGAACACGCCGACGCGGCTCGGCTCATAGCGCCTGAGCCGCTCACAGAGGGTGCTTTGAATGGGCAAGAGCGCCTTCTGGAGGAGCTCGACGGCGCGATTGGATGGCGGCCGGAAAGAGGCGGGACGAAGCGGGGGGGCCGAATCAGGTCCGAAGGAGGCGCCTCCCTCGAAACAAGCGGACCACGCGCTGATGGCGCAGGCGGGCAGGCGGTTCATTCGGCTTGGCAAAGATCGATGATCATTTGGGTGATGGTGGCTTTGGGGTCGCGGCGAGAGCCACCCTTGAGCTCGAGGTCTGCTCGGCCGAGGTAGACGAGCCAGTTTCCCAGCATGCTCGGAGAGAGTCCGCGGAGCTGCGCTTCAAGGTCGCGTGCTTTGAAAGGAGGAGCGCCTGCCGCTTTGGCGGCGTCGGGTGGACTCAGGTTCGCTCGCCTGGCAGCGGAGAACTTGATGAGCTGGCGGGTCGCGAAGCCCAAGATGCCGATGAGAGGAAGACCGCGATCTTGAGGTTCGAAGACGTCCTCCAGGATCTGGAGCGCCTTTTTCAGATCGCGGCGGCCGACGGCGGTCACCAGCTCCCAGACCGACGCTGAGCGGATGCGAACGACGCAGGTGTCCACGTCCTCTTCTTCGATCTTCTTGCGCTCGCCTACGTACAAACAGAGCCGCTCCACCGCATCGGCGATCGGAGCCAGCTCAGGGCCCGAGAGCTCTGCGATCAGGTCCGCGACCTCTCGGTCGATAGCGACGCCCCGGGCCTTGGCTCGATCCACGATGAAGCTCGGGAGCTCGGCGCGACTTGGTGTGTCGCAGCTCACGAGCCAATCGCCCTTCTTGGCAGCGGCAAACAGACGTCGCCGTTTGTCCAGGTTCGGAGCGAGGAGCACGAGGCACGTCTCCGGAGACGGCGCTTCGGCGTAATCGACGAGCTGGTCCAAGGCGGGGACGTTCGACTTCTTCGAGTCGCTCTTGGCCTTGCTCTCTTTCTCCTCCCAGCGTTCGAGGTCACGCACCAGGATGAAACGATGTTTGGCCATCATCGGCATCGTGCGCGCGAGGCCCAGGACCTCTTCGACGCGCGTCGACCCCGCCTGAAACGTGTCATCGTTCATGCCAGCGAAGCCCCCGACCAGGCACGCGGTGCGTGCGGCCTGGACGACCTCCGACGAAAGCAGCGATTCGGTCCCCGCGACGAGCAGGACCTTCGGCAGCTCTCCGCGTCGAATCGCCGCAATTGCTTCCGCTGGGGTCATTCCTGTGGTCTACCAAGGGCAGGCGCCTCGATGAAGGCCCGCCCCTGTCATGCCCGCCGGATCCAAGGAAACGCTCGTCGTCGTCGGGAATTTCGACGGAGTTCACCGCGGTCACCAGGCCGTCCTCGCCTTTGCGGTCGGCCTGGCCGAGTCGAGTGGGCTCGAGCCGGTGCTCTTCACCTTTGAGCCGCATCCGCGCGTCGTGTTGACCGGCGCGGCGCCCGAGATTCTGACGACTCTCGATGAGAAGATCGCCTTGATCGGGCAGGCGTTTCCCTCCGTGGTGGTCCGGGCATTTCCTTTCACGAAGGAGCTGTCTCGCCTTTCCCCGCGCGCATTCGCCGAGCAGATCTTGGTGCAGGAGCTCTCGGCGCGAGCCGTTCTCGTGGGAGAGAACTTCAGATTTGGCGCGGGTCGGGCGGGAGACTTCGAGACGCTGCGGGCGCTCGGGGCGGAGCTTGGATTCCATGCCCAGGCGGTTCCACTGTTCGGCGACGAGCAAGGCCCCTTTTCGAGCACGCGGGTCCGCGACGCTCTCAAACGCGCCGACGTGGCCGCCGCGAGCTCATTGCTCGGGCGCACCTTTGGCATTTCGGGTCGAGTCATCCGGGGGGACGGACGCGGGGCGGCGCTCGGAGTGAAGACGGCGAACCTGGGCGAAATCGTTCACTTGCTGCCAGCCGACGGTGTCTACGCGGTTTGGGTTGTGCTTCCGAGCGGGGAGCGGGCCCAAGGGGTCCTGAACCTAGGGCCCCGGCCGACCTTCGACCGGCCTCGCTCCGTCGAAGTCCACCTTCTCGATTTTGAGGGCGATCTCTACGATCAAGTGGTTCGGGTCGAGTTTGTCGCGTACCTGCGCGGTCAGCTGAAGTTTTCATCGAAAGACGAGCTGGTTGCCCAGATCCAGCGTGACATCGCGGCGGCGCGGGCCCGGCTGCAGTCGCCTTGACCTGGGGCGAGGAAAAGGCGTGAATCCCCGCCGACACCAATGGTTGGGCCCGACGTTCTCCTCTCCATGTCCCGTGCGGAGCTCGTGGCTCGCGCCGCAAGCCTTGGCGTTGAGCGCGCGGATCGTCTGACGCGGCCTGAGCTACGCGACGAGATCTTGCGGCGCACCAAGACCGGCGGCGAAGCCGATGTGGCGCGGGGCTTCTTCGGCATTGCGCGCTCGATGCTCGCCAGCATGATGGAGACCGGCCTCAAGATGCCGGAGGCGGCAGCCCTCATTCGCGGCACACAAACCTTGAGCGCCCAAGTGTCCGGGGGACCGCCGGTCGCGACCGTTACGCTCGCCGAGATCTACGCCGCCCAGGGGCACCCGGACCGAGCTCTCGCGATGGTCGAACGGGTGCTCGAGGCCGAGCCCGATCACCTCGAGGCTCAGAGGCTGCGCGAGCGCTTGCGCCGCGAGCAGGAGCTGCAGGAGCCAGGGCTCGCGCTCCGCGGAGAGCCCGAAAAGCAGGTCCTCGAGACCACTGGCGAGGAGATTCGAACCGGTGACCCACCACCGGTCCAAGCTTCTCCGGCTCCTGTCGCCGAAGCAGAGGCTTCGCCCTCGGAGCCCAAGGAGGCGCGAGAAGCGGTCGCGGTTCCCCGAGTCGAGCCCCAGGAGCAGCCTATCGAGGCCGAAGACGTGGCGGAGCCTGCGCCTATCGTGCCAGAGGTGAAGCCGATCGAGGGCGCGCCGGAAGCTCTTGCCGAGCCTGCGCCTATCGTGCCAGAGGTGAAGCCGGTCGAGGGCGCGCCGGAAGCTCTTGCCGAGCCTGCGCCCCAAGCGGTGCCCTCGGAGCCCGAGGCGCAGGCCATAGCAGCCGTGCGTCCTGAAATTCGCCTGAGCGTGAGTGGCTCGGAGCTCGTCGTCGCCTGGTCGTGGCCGGTAGGCGAAAAGGGAGCTTCGACGGCGACGATCGTGCTCTTCGCTTTCCACGGTCGCGCCGGTCGACCGACCGCTGAAGAGGCGAGGATCCCGCTCCATCTCGGGGCGCCTGATGCGCAAAGCTCCGGGACTTTCCATCTCGCGGGCTTCGCAGGCGCTGCGGTGAGCGCTTCGATCGGCCTCGTCGAAGACGGGGTGTTTGTGCCGCGTGAGCAGGCTCTGTTGCATCGCGACAAGTGGCTTCGGCCAGCGGAGCAGACCCTTTTTCAGCAGGCGTAAGAAGGAAGAAGCAAATGATTGTTCACGTGGTGCTCTTCACGTTTTCTGAGCGTGCCGACGCCGAAGAGGCGCGTGCTCGTCTCCTCACGATGAGCGGAAAGATCCCAGGGCTCGTCAGCGTGGAGGCCGGGCTCGATGTCACGCGGAGCGCGAGGAGTTACGACTTGGCTCTGATCACGAGGCACACCAGCAAAGAGGCGCTGGACGCGTACCAGACACATCCTGTGCACGTCGAAGTCGCGACCTTTATCCGGGAGCGGATGACGGGGGCGGCGGCCGTGGATTTTGAGGCCGAAGCGCAATCTTGAGCGAGAAAAACGCTCGCGCGCGCTCATGATCAGGGCGGGCTGGCAGAAGAACGCCCCAGCTCCCGACAAATCGCCCTCTGCCGTTTGCTTTGGCACGCGACAAGGGTAAATGCGAGCGGTCATGTCGGCCGAAGCCCGCAGTAAACTCGCTGACCTCCAAAGGCGCATTTTGGCGCTAAGGGGGTTTCTTTGACGTCCCGGCTCTGAAACGTTCGATCGAAGAGCTCGATCAGCTCTCCACGGAACCTGGCTTCTGGGACAACCAGGAGAAGGCTCAGGCGCGCATGCGCACTCGTGCGGCCGCCGCCGAGAAGATCGAGCTCGTCGAGTCCCTCGAAAAGGACATCGCTGACGTATCCGAGTATCTCGAGCTGGGCATCGCTGAGGGCGATGACAGCGCGGTCGCGGAGGCGGAAGCGCAGATTGAGCCCCTCGCGGCCCGGCTCAAGAGGGCGGAGCTCGCGCGCATGCTGCGCGGACCGGTCGACCACGCTGGCGCCATCCTCAGTATCCATCCCGGCAGCGGCGGTACCGAGGCCAAAGACTGGGCCGAGATGCTCCTGCGCATGTACCTGCGCTGGGCCGAGCGCCGTGGATTCAAGACCGAGCTCATCGACTATCAGGCGGGCGACGAAGCCGGCATCGATGGCGCTTCGGTGATCATCTCGGGTCCGAACGCCTACGGCTATCTGCGCGCCGAGATGGGCGTACATCGGCTCGTTCGTATCAGCCCGTTTGACTCGAACGCGCGTCGGCACACAAGCTTTACGGCGGTCGAAGTCACGCCAGATATCGACGAAGAGATCGATATTCAGATCGCCGAAAACGATCTCGAGATCACGACCATGCGGGCTGGTGGCAAGGGTGGCCAGAACGTCAACAAGGTTGAGACGGCAGTGCGCATGCGACACTTGCCGACCGGCATCATGGTCGTGTGTCGAGCCGAGCGTAGCCAGCACATGAACCGCGCCATGGCGCTCAAGATGATGAAGGCGAAGCTGTACGAGCTCGAGCAAAGGAAGCGCGAAGCCGCGCAGGCTCAATACGAAGCCGAGAAAACCGACATCGCCTGGGGGAGCCAGATTCGCTCCTACGTGCTCCAGCCGTACCAACTCGTCAAAGACACCCGCACCCAGGTCGAGCGCAGCGACGTCCAGAACGTGCTCGACGGCGACATCGACTCGTTCATCGAGTCTTATTTGATGATGGCAGCGGACGAAGAAAACTCCGCCAAGGCCGCCGTCTAAGAAGATTGTGAGGAAAAAGTGAGTGATCCATCAGAACAGAATCGCGCCGGCGCGGAAACGGGCGAAGAAGCCCTGATCCAAGCTCGCCGCGACAAGATGGAGCGGATTCGGGCCCGCGGAGAGCAGCCGTTCCCGAACGATCTCGCGCGGGATCTCGACCAGGGACGCCGCTCTTTTGTGTCTGAGATTCGGAAGCTCTTCGAGGCCGCTTCGAGCGAAGCCGGCTACGACGCTGAGAAGGTCGAGGCGATTTGCGCGAGTGGTCAGCGGGAGTTTCTGGTCTTCGGCAGGCTGATCGGCAGGCGTGGCTTCGGCAAGGCTAGCTTCCTCAAGGTGCGTGACACGAGCGGCGAGCTTCAGCTCTTCGCCAAGGTGGACAAGCTCGGTCCCGCCTTTGAGGTCCTGAAGGATCTCGACCTTGGGGACCACGTCGCCGGGCGGGGCTCGATCGTCGTGACCAAGACCGGCGAGCTTTCACTCGAGCTCACGGAGCTGCGCTTGATCGGCAAGGCTCTCCGTCCGCCTGCGGACAAGTGGCACGGTCTTTCGGATGTCGACCTTCGCTATCGGCAGCGTTACGTCGACATGGTCGCCAACCCAGAGGTGATCGACGTCATCCGAGCCCGCGCCACGGTGCTGGGGGCGCTCCGCAGTTTCTTGGATGCCCGCGCCTTCGTGGAGGTCGAGACCCCTTCGCTGCATCCGCTCATCGGCGGCGCGGCGGCACGTCCCTTCATCACCCACCACAACACCCTGGACATGCAGCTGTTCCTGCGCATCGCTCCAGAGCTCTACCTGAAGCGCCTCTTGGTCGGAGGGATCGAGCGGGTTTACGAAATCGGTCGCTGTTATCGGAACGAGGGGATTAGCACCCGGCACAACCCCGAGTTCACCATGATCGAGCTGTACCAGGCGTACGCCGACTATGAGTCGCTCATGAACCTGGCCGAGGAGATGCTCCGCTTCGTCGACCGCGCTCTCGAGGACAAGCTCCGACAAGAGGGGCGGGCAGGCGTCTATGGCGCGTTCCGAGAGGCCCGTACCTTCCGACTTGATGAGCCGTTCGCTCGCGTTCCGCTCAGTCAGGCCATTGACCGGGCGCTCGAGCGCGCAGGGCTCGAGCCGAAGAGCGTTACGGGCGCCTACGATGTGCTTGCGGTCGACGATGGTACGAACGCCGATGTGCGCGCCGCCGGAGACGCCCTGGTGCGTGAACTCGCTCAGAAGAGCGGTCGTAAGATCGACTGGGGGAATTTTCGTCGCGCTCTCGGCAAATCCGAGTCGAGCGGGGAGCAGACCTTCGTCGCTTACGAGTATTTGGCGGAGCCGTTTCTCGTGGAGGACTACCGCTCTGGCTCTCAGAGCATCCCCGTGTTCATCATCGACTATCCCGCCGATGTCTCGCCGCTCTCGAGGCGTAAGGACAAAGATCCGACGCTGGTCGATCGCTTCGAGCTGTTCGTCGACGGCCGCGAGATCGCAAACGCCTTCTCCGAGCTGAATGATCCGGACGATCAGGCCGCGCGCTTCCAGGCCCAGGTGGCTCGCAAGGCCAAGGGCGCTGAAGAGACGATGGACTACGACGAGGATTACATCCGGGCTCTCGAGCACGGTATGCCTCCCGCCGCCGGTTTCGGCATGGGTATCGACCGCCTGATTATGATGCTCACCGGACAGCCCTCGATCCGCGACGTCATCGCTTTCCCGCTGCTTCGCCCTGAGGCCCGATGACTTTGCCTGCGAGCCGCGCCCCCGTAGAGAAGACCTGGCTGGACCAGCTCGGTGAGCTGTTCCGCGAACTGCCGATTGGGGTCCAAATCGGGCTGAACCTCGGGCTCGTGCTGCTCCTGCTCTCGCTCGTGGTCTACGGATGGTTCCGGCTCCCGGCTCGCTGGCGGAAGACAGTGCGGGCCTTCCTCACTGTCGGCTCGGGGGTCGCGGCGGTCTGGCTCGGGATTGTGGCTTTGGGATTGCCAGAGGGCCGCTCGGTGCGCTTTTCGGTCACCCATCAGCTCATTCGGGCCGGAGCGACCTTGAGCGCTACGGTCTTCACGATCCTGCTCCTCAGCGCCGCCGTTCCGCTCATCCTGAGCGTGCTCGAGCGCGGTTCGTTCCGCTCGTTCGTCGCAGCGCGCCATTTGCGCGCGAAGAAATCCGGGTTCTTGACGGTGATCTCGGGGCTCTCGATCCTTGGGGTGGGCCTGAGCTCGTTCAAGTTGTGCGCCGTGATCAGCGTCATGGGCGGCTTCGGGGCGGACTTGAAGGAAAAGATCCTGAACAATGATGCCCATGTGAGGATCGAGTCCACCCAGAGCGGGGGCATCGAAGACTACCGGGCGATGTTGGACCGGGTGCGTGAGGTGCCCGGGGTCCGGGGGGCCATGCCCGTCATCACGGGTGAGGTCATGGCCTCGAGTTCGACGAGCACCGCGGGCATGCTGGTTCGGGGCATCGATCCGACGGTGGTGTCGTCCGTCGTCGACATCCCGAAGAAGGTCGAGGTCGGCGACTTCAAGTACCTCGAAGACCCCTACGCTCTGCGCGATTTGCCCCCCGGCACGCCGATCGGCGTCAGCAAGGGCGGGGAAGTTTACTACCAAGGCCCCAGGGACAACGACTCCGGGTCTTCCTTCGCTCGGGCGGATCAGGAGGCCTATCCGGGGGTCATTCTTGGCTCCGAGCTCGCGGAGAATCTCCACGCCTTCGTCGGGGACGTTCTGACCCTGATCTCGCCGATGGGCGATCTGGGGCCCATGGGCATCATGCCGAAGACCCGCCGCTTCCGGGTCGCGGGCATCTTCCATAGCGGTCTCTACGAGTACGACGTGGCGCACGCCTACATGACACTTGAGGCGGCTGCGGATCTTCTCGACATGGGCTTCAAGGTCTCCTCGATCGATGTTCGCGTAGAGGACCTGGGGAAGGTCGACGCGGTCGGTCCTCGGATCAAACGCGCCCTAGCGGACCTCCCTGGAGCCAGTGAGGCGACTTTGGTTCGAGATTGGCGCGAGATGAACAAGAACTTGTTTACAGCGCTCGAGCTCGAAAAACTTGCGAGCTTCGTGGTTCTTTCGATCGCGATCGCTGTCGCCAGCTTCTGCATCATTTGCACGCTGCTCCTGATGGTGACTGAGAAGTCGAAGGAGATTGCGATCCTGAAGGCGATGGGGTCGAGCGACGGCACCGTCTTGCGGCTGTTTTTGACCGAAGGAGTCTTGATCGGCAGCGTCGGTACGGTGATCGGTGTGGCCGCAGGATACGTCGCGATGAAGGGACTCGCCGTCTTCGGCGTTTGGCTCGATCCGGAGGTCTATTACGTCGAGCGGTTGCCCGTGAACGTGGAGACCGTCGACTACCTGATCATTGGAGCCTCTGCCCTCTTCATCACTACACTCGCCACGCTCTATCCCGCGCTCGCCGCGAGCCGGCTGCTCCCTGTGGAAGGTATCCGACATGAATGAACCGCTCGTCGTCATCGAAGGGCTCGAGAAGTCCTTCGAGCACATGGGTCAAACGCTGAATGTCCTGCGCGGCATCGATTTGACGATCAACGCTGGCGAGATCCTTTCCATCGTGGGCCCGTCGGGAGCAGGCAAGAGTACGCTCCTGCACTGTATCGGGACGCTCGACCTGCCGACGGCGGGAAAGATCCGGCTCGCCGGCGAAGAGCTCACGACGATGAGCCGCACCCGCCTCGCCGCAGTGCGCAACCAACAGATCGGCTTCGTCTTCCAGTTTCATCACTTGCTCCCTGAGTTCGACGCTCTGGAGAACGTGATGATGCCCGGCCTGATCCAAGGTCGCTCGCGGCGCGAGATGGCGATTCGGGCCAAGAAGCTTCTCGATGAGGTGCAGGTGGGGCACCGCGCCAATCATCGTCCAGGCGAGATGAGCGGTGGTGAGCAGCAGCGCGTCGCGGTCGCGCGGGCGCTCGTGCTTGAACCGAAGCTGCTCCTCGCGGACGAGCCGACGGGGAATCTCGACACGACCACCGGTGACTCCGTGCACGACTTGTTCTTCGAGCTGAACAAGGAGCACAACACGACCATCGTGGTCGTCACCCACAATCCGGGCTTCGCGGAGAGCATGCCGCGGGTGGTGCGCCTACGGGACGGGCGAGTCGAGCTCGACGACGTCGGCAAGGCCAGGCGAACCCCGCCGGCCGAACAGCCGCGCGACGGGGGATGATTGCAGCGAGGCTGGACTACTGAGGCCGTCTGGGTCGGGCTGTCACCCAATTGTCACGAAGCTGTGACGAGCGCGCTGCGCAAGGCACCGAAAGTCCGCTCACCCTCGAGTAGGACAGAAATGGTCGAACGACGCAGCGTTCTCAAAGGGCTCTCCGCCCTGCTCCTTCTCGGCCTCGCCGCGGGATGCAAACGAGGCGATCCCAATTCGCCGAACATCTACCTCGGCGGCGCAGGCGCGACGTTCCCGTTCCCGCTCTATTCGAAATGGATGAGCGAATACAACAAGCTCCATCCGGAGATCCGAATCAACTATCAGTCCATCGGCTCCGGCGGAGGCATCCGCCAGATCGCGAGTGAGACTGTCGATTTTGGTGCGACCGATACGCCGATGAGCGCTTCGGATGCGAAGAAAGCGCCGCGCGCCATCCTCCACATTCCGGTGACGATCGGGGCTGTGGTCGTCGCCTACAATATCCCTGGGGTCACCGGAGAGCTGAAGCTCGACGGGGACGTCCTCGCCGATATTTTTCTCGGCACGATCAAGACCTGGAACGACGAGCGGATCGCTCGAGCCAACCCAGGGCTCGCGCTTCCGAGCCTCCCGATCGCGGTGGTCACCCGCTCCGACGGCAGCGGCACGACCGCAGTTTTTACGGGCTATTTGGCCAGCGTGAGCCCGAAGTTTCAGAGTGTCGTCGGCGAAGGCAAGAGCGTGAAATGGCCCGTGGGGCTCGGCGCCAAAGGCAATGAGGGCGTCACCGGTCAGCTCAAGACGACCCCCGGCACCATCGGTTACACGGAGCTCGCTTACGCGAGTCAGAATCGGCTCACGACCGCGGCGATCAAAAATCGCGAAGGCGCCTACGCTTCGCCGAAGGTCTCTGCGGTCACCGCCGCCGCGGAGCAAGTCGAGCTCGACGACTCCCTGGTCGCCTCGCTGGTGAACGCACCGGGAGCGGCGAGCTATCCGATCGCATCGTTTACCTATCTCCTCGTCTACGAAGAATCGAAGAATGCGAGGAAAGGTGAGGCTCTCGCGAAGTTCATCGCTTGGGCGGTTCATGACGGGCAGGGCCTCGCTGCCGCGCTCCACTACGCGCCGCTGCCCGCCCGTGTCGTTCAGAAGATCGACGAGCGCATAAAATCGCTCCATTTCGGCGGAAAGCCGTTTCTATCGCAAGGGACATGATGAGGCAGAGCATCTGGCCTACACCTGAGCGCCCGCCCCTCGTACCTGGTCGTTTTCGAGGGGATACCCACCGTGGCGATCGCGTATTTTCTTGGATCACCGCCGCTTCGGCGTCGATCGTCATCCTGACGGTCCTCGCGATGACGGGCCAAATGCTCGCGTCCTCTTGGCTGAGCCTCGAGACGTTCCATTGGTCGTTCATCACGAGCCTCGAGTGGAACCCGGTGACCGAGCAGTTCGGCGCGCTCCCGTTCATTTTCGGGACGATCGTCTCTTCGACCGTCGCGCTGGCGCTGGCTGTGCCTGTTTCGTTCGGAGTCGCTCTTTTTCTGAGCGAGCTTGCTCCCGAGTGGCTGAGAAATCCTTTCGGCTTCCTGGTGGAGCTGCTCGCTGCCGTGCCGAGCGTTGTTTACGGCCTGTGGGGGATCTTCGCTTTGGCTCCGCTCATGCGGGAGACTGTGGAGCCGGCGCTCCGCGCGTCTCTCGGGTTCTTGCCGCTGTTTTCTGGCCCGAATCAGGGATACGGCATGCTGACGGCGAGTGTCGTGCTGGCCATCATGATCACGCCGACGATCGCTTCGGTGAGTCGCGAAGTGCTACGCGCCGTGCCTCGCGCCTATCGTGAGGCAGCCCTCGGACTGGGGGCGACGCAGTGGGAAGCGATCCGTACGGGTGTCTTTCCCGTGGCGCGTTCGGGGCTCGTGGGCGCGGTCGTCTTGGGTCTGGGCCGTGCGCTCGGTGAGACGATGGCTGTCACGATGCTGATCGGCAATCGCGCGGACATCAGCGCTTCGCTCTTTGCCCCCGGCTACACGATGGCGAGCGTGATCGCCAATGAGTTTACGGAGGCGACCGAAGATCTCTACCTCTCCGCCCTGGCCGAAATAGGGCTCTTGCTGTTCATCATCACCGTGCTCCTCAACATCTTCGCGCGGTTTTTGGTCTGGCGCGTCGGGCGCCAAGGGGGAGCGTAGGCGTGAACATTCGCAGTCATTTCACGTACCGAAAGGCCGTTGACCGCATCGTGCGCGGTCTCTGTCTCTTGGCAGCACTGCTCGCGCTGGTTCCGCTCTTCTCGGTCCTTTATTACGTGACTGCGCGCGGGCTCGGCGGAATCAGCTTTGAATTCTTTACGGAGCTGCCGACGCCGGTGGGCGAAGAGCACGGGGGTGTGGCGAACGCCATCACCGGCACGTTGACGCTCGTTGGACTCGCTTGCCTCTTCGGCATTCCCCCTGGAGTCCTGGCGGGCGTCTACCTCTCCCAGTTCGGCCATACTCGGCTCGGTAAGATCGTGCGCTTCTCAGCGGACGTGATGAGCGGTGTGCCTTCGGTCACGATCGGTATCTTCGTCTATTCCTTGCTCGTCGTCCGCACCAAGCAGTTCTCCGCCTACGCCGGGGGGCTCGCGCTCGCGGTGATCATGCTGCCGACCGTGACGCGTACGACCGAAGAGCTTCTCAAGCTGGTTCCCGAAGCCCTCCGTGAGGCGGCACTTGGGCTCGGTGTGCCTCAGTGGCGCACGACCTTGAGCGTGATGCTCCGCACAGCGGCTCCCGGTGTCGCCACGGGCATCATGCTCGCAGTGGCACGGGTGGCCGGAGAAACGGCTCCGCTTCTCTTCACTTCTTTCTCCAACCGGTTTTGGCCCGGCGGGCTCGATGAGCCGACGGCCTCTCTACCGGTGCAAATCTACACTTATGCCGTGTCCCCCTATGAGGATTGGCATAGCCAGGCGTGGGCAGCGGCGCTCGTCCTGGTGGCGTTGGTTCTGACGCTGAATGTCGCCGCGCGGGTCTTGGTTCGACATCGAGTGAGGTAAATGATGAGCACGACAAACTCCGTGGTAGCGAGCGGCTCCGTCTCCGGAGCCCCCTGGGGCTCGGACGCCCATCTGCAAGTAGTTCCGCCTCCCCCGAGCCTCGGCGCGCTGGGCGCGATGGTCGAGCCTCTTCACGAGAGCGCCAAGATGAGCGCGGTGGGCCTGCGCGCGAGCTTCGGGGCGCGGGAGATCTTGAAGGGGATCTCAATTCCCCTCTACGAAAAGCATGTCACCGCCATCATCGGGCCCTCCGGCTGTGGCAAGTCGACCTTCATCCGCTGTTTGAACCGGATGCACGAAGTGGTGAGTGGCGCGACGTCGGTCGGTCAGGTGCACCTCGACGGTCAGGACATCTTCTCGATGGACCCCGTGCGTCTGCGGAGGCGAGTCGGCATGGTCTTCCAGAAGCCGAACCCGTTCCCGACCATGTCGATCCGAGACAACGTGCTGGCTGGTCTCCGCTTGAATGGGCTGAAGGTCGCTGAGCCGGACGCCCTGGTGGAGCGGGCGCTGCGCCAGGTGGCGCTGTGGGATGAAGTCAAAGATGGCATTCATCGGAGCGGCTTGAGCCTCTCTGGGGGCCAACAGCAGAGGCTTTGCATCGCCCGTACGCTCGCGATGGAGCCGGAAGTCATCCTGATGGACGAGCCCTGTTCGGCTCTGGATCCGATCGCGACGGCCCGCGTCGAGGAGCTCATCCACGAGCTCAAGAAGGACTACACGATCGTGATCGTGACCCACAACATGCAGCAGGCCGCCCGCGTGGCAGATTACACTGCCTTTTTCTACATGGGCGAGCTCATCGAGCACGATCGCACGGACGTGATCTTCACGCGTCCAGCTCAGCAGCGAACGGAAGATTACATCACGGGCCGTTTCGGCTGATCGATGCCGGGGCCCAAAGTGTCCGTTTTCTGAATTTGTGATAGGATCGCGCGAACACCATCAAGCGGACACGAGGCGCGTAAGGCGCGAAGGGACGCTCGAGATGGGGGACGAAGGGTAGGTCGAAATTCGACCAGCGCTGGCAGGGAACTCAAATGGGCAGAATGCATACCGACCGCGAATACGAGGCAGAACTCACGGCACTCCGTGAGCGGGTCCTCTTGATGGCTGCGCGAGTCGAAGAACAGGTGAACGGCGCCCTGCGCGCCTACCAAACACAAGATTCCGTCCTCGCCGAGCGCGTGCGACAGGCCGACAGCCAAGTCGATCAGCTTGAGGTCGAGATCGACGGTCTTTGCGTCCAGATGCTCGCGCGCCGGCAGCCGGTCGCCTCCGACCTCCGTTTCGTGACGACCATCTTGAAGATCGTGACGGATCTCGAGCGCATTGGGGACCTCGCCACGAGCATCTGCAGCCGAGTCCTGGAACTGCAGGGCACGCCTGGGGCCTATCGCCCGAGCGCGCTTCAGGACATGGGTGAGGCGGCGCGCAATATGGTGAGGGACGCGGTCGATGCGCTCGTGGCGGGAGACGCGCGCAAGGCGCGAGAAGTGAGCCGGCGCGACCAGCTCATCGACGAACAACACGCGGCCTTTTTCCCCATCATTGCTCGCCAAATGGAGGCGACGCCTTCGGATTTCGATCACTTGATGCGCATGATCTCGATCAGCAAAGCCATCGAGCGCATCGCCGATCACGCGACGAACCTCGCGGAGATGGTTGTCTTCATGGTGGAAGGCCGGGACGTTCGTCACGTCCACGAGGACAAACCCGAGCGCAAACAGCGCGCGGAATAGGCCTACGCTCCGTTTCGCTCTCGCCGTCGCGGGACGGCGCCCCCGCGGCGCGCGGGGCGGACGAGGCCCGCCCCACCCGGACTCAGTCGAACTGGATCGCGCTCACCGTGACACCGAGAATTTCGCTCCGGTGGACGACCTCGCCGCGGCTGTCCGGTGCGGCGCCGGACATGACATGTAAGGGGAGCAGGTGCTCCTCGCGCGGATGGCACTGCCGAGCAGCGGGCGCCTCTGTCCAGCGGGCGAGTCGGGCATTCCTCTCGCCTGCTGGCAGCCGGGTCGTCTCTTCGAGCCAGGCGTCGAACAGGCGACTGTGCTCTTGGGCGTCGCCTCGGAAGAAGCCCCGCATGTTGTGGTAGCTCATCCCGCTTCCAATGAAGACGACCCCTTCGTCGCGAAGTGGCGCAAGCGCGGCACCGAGCTCGATGTGCGCCTTCGGATCGAGGCCACGCAGCAGCGAGACCTGGAGTACAGGGATGTCTGGCTCGGGGAGCGCGACCTTGAGCGGAACGAAGGTCCCGTGATCGAAACCTCGACGGGGCTCGAGGGCGGAGGAGAAGCCACGAGCGGCGAGGAGCTCTTGGGCTCGACGGACGAGAGTCGTATCGGGGCCCGGCGCGTCCCAACGCAGTTCGTAGGCTTCCGGCGGAAAGCCGCCGTAATCGTAGAGCATGGGAGGCCGAGCTCCGGTCATGAGGGTCGGCTGGGGTTCTTCCCAATGGGCTGAGGAGACGAGGATCGCGCGGGGACGCTCAGAGAGCCCGGTCACGAGGCTCCGAAGGTAAGTCTCGAGAGGTTCCCACATCGCGCGGGGACCGAAACCTGTTTCCACGAAGGGCCAAGGGCCTCCTCCGTGCGGGATATAGATGGCAGGGAAACGCTCGGGCATCGTCGCTTATGATACCGCGCAAAGGAGCCCCGGCGAGCGAAGCCGAGCGCGACGGAGCGCTCACAGTGGAAAAGCGAGGCCGCGCGGGCCCTCTCGACGCTCAGCGACGAAGAGGCGTATCCTGGCTGTGAATTCGAGGGCAAGGGATGGGAGATCCTCCGACGAGAGTGAGCCAGAGTCGAATGCGTCCGCTGAGCGGTGGTTCGAGACGACAAAGTGCTCCTCTCTCGGGCGACAGTCGAGCCGCGCGGGCGCTTGCCCCCTGGGGGAAGGTCGGGGCCGTGCTTCTGTTCGGCGTCTCGGCGACACTCTTCGGCTACTACTTCGCGCGGGACCGCGAGGATTTGGCGGCGCGGGCGGCCTTTGAAAGTCGCGTCCAGACTGCGTCCTCGGACCTGTTTCGCCACTTCGAATTGCCCCTCGAAGTGGGGCTGTCTTTGCCCGCATTCATGAGCGTCTACCCGAACGCGACGGCCCAAGAGTTCAGCCGATTCGTGGCGCCGACCCTCGAACGTCACGGATCTCTCGCCGCGCTCGAGTGGGCCCCGAAAGTGACACGGGACACGCGCGCGGAGTTCGAGCAAACCCACGGCGAGATCTGGGAGCTAGACGGGGAAGGGCGCCGCATCCGATCCCCGGATCGCGATGTGTATTACCCGCTTGCGTTCATGGCGCCGGACATCCCGACGGTGCGCGGCCTCGATATCGCCTTCGATGAGGAGCGACGGGCGATGGTGGAGCGGGCGGGCAGCTCCGGGCAGGCGGCGCTCTCTCTTCCGTTCCGCCTCGTCGAAGATCCTCCGAACGTGATGAGCGTTTCGATCTTGGCCCCGGTCCCGTCGCGTGTACCGGCTGCGGGATGGGAGGAGCGCACGCTCGGTTTTACGGTCTGCTTGTTCCGTCTGCAGCCGTTGATTGATGAGGCGTTTCGAGCCACGAACCTCGAGGGTCTCTCTTACATTCTCCACGACGTCACGGATTCGGGCTCACCTCTCCTGCTCACAAAGAGCGGGGGCTTCGATGAAATTTCGGATCAGCCCTTCGAGTGGGAAAGTTCGGTCAGGTTCCTCGATCGCTCCTGGCGTATTCGCTGGCGAGGAGCACCAGTTGTCCCTCCGGGACTCTCGACCTCCGGCTGGGTGCTCGGCTTCGGGCTCGTCCTTTCCATCGTCCTCGCAGGGGCGACCTTCTCCTTCTTGGCTCTTCAGCGCGCGCGAGCTCGGGCTCTGGAGGCGGATCGTCTGGGGAGCTACGCGCTCAAGAGGCGACTGGGTTCGGGAGGGATGGGCGTTGTGTATGAGGCGGAGCACGCGCTGCTCCGACGCCCCGCGGCCATCAAGTTGATCCGAGAGGACGCATCGAGCGACCTTTCCCTGGAGCGGTTCGAGCGCGAGGTTCAAGCCACGAGTCGCCTCACGCATCCCAACACCGTCCAGGTCTTCGATTACGGGCGAACACCGACGGGCGTTTTCTACTACGCCATGGAGTTCATCGACGGCGTCACGCTGAGAGAGCTCGTTGAAGGTTCGGGACCAGTTCCTGCCGAGCGTGCCAAAGAGCTGATTCGGCAAGCGGCCGGTGCCCTCGCCGAAGCGCACGAACTCGGCATGATTCACCGGGATCTGAAGCCTGATAACATCATGGTGTGTCAGCGCGGCGGGATCCAAGACTTCGTAAAGGTGCTCGACTTCGGTCTCGTCAAAAATCGCGCGATGACCGAGCAGACCTTCATCACCAAAGAGCACGCGATGATCGGGACGCCGGAGTACATGGCGCCCGAAGCTTTTCTCGGGGGCGCCGATCTCACGCCCGCCTCGGATATCTACGGGCTCGGCAGCGTCCTTTACTATCTCCTCACCGGACGCCCGCCTCATTCGGCGCCGAGCCTGATGGCCCTCGTGGCGCGCGTCACCACGTCCGACGCGGTTCCACCTGAAACAGCGCTCGGCGCCCCGATCCAGAAGGAGCTCTCTCAGCTCACGATGGCGTGCCTGAGTCGCGCTCCGGAAGGGCGCCCTCGCGATGCCCGCGAGCTGCTCCGCCTTCTGAACGAGCTTCCTCCGGGGGAGCCCGCGTGGACTCAGCTGGCGGCGCGGCGGTTCTGGGAAGAGTGGATGCCCCGTTTCCGCGAGCGTGCTCGCGAGCGGGAAGACGGGCACGTGAGCGAAACCAAACGGCTCGCCATCGGTCCCGAGCGGATCGTGAGCCGGGCCTGAGGAAGCGAGGCGCGAACTTGCGTGAGTCCAGATGAGCGAGCCCCGCGCCACGCGGCGAAAGGGCAGCCTGCCCTCCGGACTTTAGCGAGCCGCGCCGCCGAGGCCACCTTCGCCGCCGGCACCGGCCTCGCCGCCTTGCCCACCGAGCGCGCATTTGGTCGCTCCCGTGGAGCATTCGTCGACGGCGCGCACCGACTGGCAAGCGACAGTTGCGATGATCGCGGTCGAGAGGAGGGCAAGGACGAGTTGGATCGTGGAGCGGGACATGGGCGGCGAATCTGGCGATGGACAGGGGGCTTGTAAAGGCCTGCTTGCGTCTCGATATTTGCCTTCGACCTGAAAAATGAGCTCGAAAGGGGAGCTTTCGAGTGCCAAGGTCTCTTGCCAGTGGACGACGACAAAAGTGACCGAAAGCCGGTGGGGCCGAGCGGGGAGCTCGCGGTGCCGAGCGGCAGGCTCTCCCGTTTCCTCCACCTGGGTCGAGCTGCGGGCAGCATGATGGCAAGCGGGGCGCTCGAGAAAATGCGCCGAATCCCCGGGGGGACAGAAGAGGCGCTTCCTCACGTCCTGCTCACTCGGCAGAGCGCAAAAGCCCTTGCGGAAAGGCTCTCGCGCTTGCGCGGCGCCGCTATGAAAGTCGGCCAGATGCTCTCCCTCGAGGGGGACAACCTGCTTCCGAAGGAGTTCGCCGAAGCCCTCGAGGTGCTGCGTTCCTCGGCGCACCGCATGCCGGACCAGCAGGTCCGCCAGATGCTGCGCGCGGAGTATGGAGAAGACTACCTGTTCCGCTTCCGCGATCTTGAGCTCGAGCCCATGGCTGCTGCTTCGATTGGCCAGGTACATCGAGCCGTGACCCATCAAGGGGAGCGCATTGTCCTCAAGATCCAGTACCCCGGAGTGCGAGAGAGCATCGACAGTGACGTCGACAATCTTCGCTCCCTGGTCGGGCTCGCAAGGCTCGTTCCCAAGGGGGTCGACATTGAGGTGTTCGTCGAAGCTCTCAAGGCGGAATTGCGCCGAGAAGTGGACTACGAGCGTGAGCTCGAACAGCTCGGCGCCTACCGCAAGAAGGTCGAAGGAGATCCGCGGATCCTCGTGCCCCGGCCCTACCCGGAGCACACCACGTCGCGCATTTTGGCGCTCGAAGAGATGAGGGCGGAGCCGCTTCTGACCTGGGCTCAGGGAAAGAGCCAACAGGAGCGCAATGCCATGGGCACGCTCCTCTTCGAGCTCTTACTCTCCGAGCTCTTCCGTTTCGGTCTGAGCCAAACCGATCCGAATCCCGCCAACTACCAGGTCGAGCCTGAAACGGGGCGTTTGGTTCTGCTCGATTTTGGCGCAACGCGCGGCGTCGAGCCGGGCGTATCTCTCCTCTACCGAGAAGCATTTCTTGGCATCATGGACCGCGACCAGCTCCGGCTCGAGGAGGTTGTTCGGCGACTCGGCGTCGACAACCCTGAGTACCCCGAGGCGACCCGCCTCATTGTTTCGCTCGCGCTCGAAGCCGCTGAGGCCTTCGACGACGAGGTCTACGATTTCGGGGCCACCGACCTGCAGCGACGCCTGAACGAGCGGGCTCCGGCGATGAAAGAGTTCCAAGGGAAGCTCGGGGCGCCGCCCCCTGAGTACGTCTTCTTTCAGAGAAAGCTCACGGGCACCTTCCTCCTTTGTCGTAACCTCGGCGCACGAGTGCCGTGCCGCACCTTGGTAGAACGCGCTCTTCTCGACCGGGGGTTCAGCTCCGATGAAAATTGAATCGCTCTCGCTCTCTCCTCTCACGGTTCCGCTCACCGAGCCCTTTGGGATCGCGACCGGGGCCCATCATGCTGCCGAAAATGTCGCGGTGCGGGTGAAGCTCGAAGACGGCACAGAGGGTCTCGGTGAGGCCGCTCCTGTTCCGCACATCAGCGGCGAGACGCGAGAGCAAGTGCTTCAAACCGCGGGCGAGTTGGCAGCGCTCCTTCGGGGCCAGGACGTTCGACAGTACAGGAGGCTCAGCGCGATGGTTCGAGAGCCGCTCGCCGCTGTGCCCTCGGCGCTGGCTGCCGTGGAAATGGCGATCTTGGACGCTCTCCTCCGCTCTTGGGGCGCTTCGTTCCTCGAGTTCTTCGGCGGTCGGGAGACGGAGCTTGAGACGGATATCACGATCACGACGGGCACCGTGGAACAAGCCGAGCGCGCCGCGGCACGCGCCCTGGGACTCGGCTTTCGTGAGCTGAAGATCAAAGTGGGCGGCGCTGACCTCGACCACGACGTGCGGCGGCTCAGAGCGATCGCCGCAGCTGCGCCCTCGTGTACTCTTGTGCTCGACGGCAACACAGCCTTCTCGGTCGCCTCCGGACTTGAGCTCTTGCGCGCACTCGGGCCCGCCCGCGACCGAGTGACCCTCTTCGAACAGCCGGTCCCTCGAGAGGACTGGGACGGGCTCGCGGAGCTGTCGCTCAAGGGGGATGTCCTGGTCGCGGCAGATGAGGGCTTTCGATCCGCCGAAGATCTGGGGCGGATCGTCAAGAGGCCTGGCATCGGGGCTGTGAACATCAAGACCGCGAAGCTCGGCGTGATCGGTGGTTTCGACCTATTGCGCGCGGCGCAATCCCTCGGCTTGGTCGTCATGGTCGGGGGCATGGTCGAGACCGAGATCTCGATGGGGGTTTCCGCCTGTTTGGCGGCAGGCGTCGGCGGCGTGCGTTTTGTCGATCTGGACACCCCCCTGTTCATGGGACAGCGCCCCCTCAGGGGCGGCTACGCGCAAGAGGGCCCCCGCATCGATCTCTCACCCATCCGCCGAGGACATGGGGTGACACTTCAGGAGAGCTAACCGTCCGCTCACCTACACTTGGCGACAGCGGCTGCTGGCGTCCTCCTTTCCGGCGCCCTGTTGATTCGGTATCTTGCCTCGGATGGGTGAGAGGATTTTCGCGAAGGGATGGGCGAAGAGCTCGCTGTGCGCCTTGGGTGTAGCGCTTCTGAGTCTGCACTGCGGAGGTGGCTCTTCGCAGGACGATGGCTCTGGGGGGCGCTCCTCGGGGGGCCGGTCCATGGGCGGTCGCGCTTCGGGCGGTAGCGTGAGCGGGAGCGGCGGACGAGGCGCGGCGGGAGATCCGGGCGACGGCGGAGGCGGTTCGGGATCGGAGAGCAGGGGCGATGACGCGGTTCCGACGGGGAACCCCGACGCGGATGGGGCTTGCGAGCGCCCCTCGGAGGCGGGCCTCGAAGACGTGTCTCAGCCGGATACGGTGATTGGCGATGGGACGGCGGAGAGCTGCACGGGAGCTCGGGTTGTCGAAGCGGTGGGGCGAGGTGGGGTGATTGTCTTCGATTGTGGACCGGAGCCTGTCACGATCGTGCTGGATGAGCCGGCGAAGGTGAAAAACGCGGCGAATCCCGTGGTTGTCCTCGACGGCGGCGGCAAGGTGACGCTGAGCGGCGGCGGCAAGACGCGGATCCTCTACATGAACACCTGTGACGAAAAGCAGGGGTACACGACCAGCCATTGCGACAACCAAGATCACCCCCGCCTCACCGTGCAGAACCTGACCTTCGTCGACGGGAACTCGAAGAACGAAGAAACCTACGATGGTGGCGGAGCCATCTATGCTCGTGGTGGCCGTCTCAAGATCATTCGCTCCCGCTTCTTCCGGAATGAATGTGCGAGTGAAGGACCGGACGTCGGTGGCGCGGCCGTGCGCGCCTTTCAACAGTTCGAGAATCGCCCCGCTTACGTCATCGAGAGCACCTTCGGTGGCGGACCGGACCAAGGAAACACTTGTTCCAACGGCGGCGGGATCAGCTCGATCGGGGTCAACTGGGTCATTGTTGACTCCCTCTTCTCTCACAATCAGGCAATAGGCCGCGGTGGGAATCCCGCCGAAGCTGGCACTCCTGGCGGCGGCAGTGGCGGAGGGATCTATTCGGACGGCGGGACCCTCAGGCTCTCCTTGTGCGGAACGCGAGTCGAGAACAACACGGTCCGGGCCTACGGCTCCGGGATTTTCTTCGTGTCGAACAATCACCAGGGCACCCTCGAGCTCTCCCGCTCAGTGATCCGGGGCAACCGGGGCGGGGGCTGGAATGTATTGCCTGGAATTTCGATGCACGACGACACGGTCCGCATCATTGACGAGGACACGGTCCTCGAGCCCTAAAGGCCTCGCGCGGCCGGGATGGGCACGAGCCCGCCCGGCGACTTGCTCGGCTCCATCCCCAGGTGCCAAGCTCTCGCCATGACCCGGCACCGGCAGCCCCTGAAGGACGCGGATCTTCGCGCCCTGCTCTCGTCGCGGGATCTGCGGGTCACCCCGTCACGTCTGAGAGTGCTGGCTGAGCTGTCCACGCTCTCAGCCCCCATCAGTCATCCCGAGCTGTATGATCGGCTCGCGCCCTCGAAGTTGGATCGGGTCACGGTGTACAGGAACCTGCTCTCGCTCAACGCCGCGGGGATCTTGGTGAAGACGCAGCTTGGAGACGGCGTGTGGCGCTTCGAGTTGCCCCGGGATGGCCAGCCGGCCCACGGTGGGCACCCTCATTTCGTTTGCAGCGAATGCGGCACAGTGCGCTGTCTGCCTACCGATGCCGTTCAAATCCGCGGTACACGCATGCGTGGACGTGTGGCGGAGGTGCAGCTGAAGGGGCGCTGTCAGGACTGCGATCGCACGCACCCCTGAGTTTGATGGAAAGCCTTGGCTGAGTGCGCCCCGTCGATGGGGCGAACATCTCGGCGTTGTGCGTATCTCTGGGAGCCTGGTCCTTCGAGCGCCCCTTTGCTTTTCGGAGCTCACTCGCGGAAGACCTTGGTCCCATTGCGAACCAGCTCGGCGGTCGCGCCGATGTCGTCTCCGAGCGGACTACCCGCGAGATGCAAGGACTTGAGGGACTTGAGCTTCGAGAGCGGCGCCGCCGAGGCAACCTTGGTGCGCTGGAGGGAAACCCGCTCCAGATCCTTCATGTTCGCGAGGACCGAGATGTCCTCGACGGGGTTATCATCGAAGTTGACCTCCGTGATGACCTTGAGGTTCGCGAGGGGGGAGAGGTCTGTGATATTTGCCTTCGCAATGGTGAGTCGGTCGAGCTTGAGGAGCTTCTGAAGAGGACTCAAGTCGCTCACCGGGTTTCCGGTCATGCTCAGAGATTCGAGCTTCGTGAGGGCGGCGAGGGGGCTCAGGTCGTCGATTTGATCGGGACCGAAGCTCAATTCACGCAGCTCGGTCATGCCCTTGAACAAGCAAACGTCGATTCCTTCGCGGGGCACGCGTGACAGGTTGAGGGAGCGGAGCCGGCGCAGATCGGCAGCGGTGAGAGGACCGTCCGGTTTCTGTGCCTTGACCCGGATCGCACCCTCGAGCTCGGGGCTCTGGATCTCGACCTTCAGAGGACCCGGCGGGCAATCGGCGAGCTTCGGATAGGTGCGTGGGGGAGCTTGAGGTTCTTCGGCGACCGGGGCAGAAGGAGGAGGCTCGACGGGGGCAGGAGCACTCGTCGCGGCCTCGGGCGCAGGAGCTTTCTTCTTCGGCTCGTCGCAGCCGATGGCGATCAAGACAGAGGCCGCGAGCAGGAGGCTGCTCGAGGGCCGAAAGGGTCCGCCGAGGCGGACTGCGCGGGAGCTTCGGATCATCCGGGGAGCACACCACTCGGACGAGGAGGAGATCAACTCCACTCTCACACAAAGCTCGCAATCGGCGAACGGTCCTTTGATTTCGGTGAGGAGAGGTGGGCAATGGTTGCCTCGGGAGTCGAAAGTTCTACTCCGAGTCGCCGTGGCTCCTCGGGACGGACCGACGGGCGGGCCAGGTTCGCATGAATCATGAGCAAGTTCGGACCCTTGGCCCAGCTGCTGGGCGGTCTCGGAAATTCCTGGAAAAATAGAAAGATATGACTTCGAGGGCTCGAGCGCTTCTTCTGGCTACTTCTCTGTCGGCTTTGGCTTTTTGGGCTCCGGCGAGCGCAACAGCTTGGTCAACGATGCGCTGTGCGAACCGCATGGTGGAGCTCGGGGACCCCATGTACAAAGTGAAGCAGCTGTGCGGGGCTCCGGACCAGGAAGACGTCACTGTCGAATACCGCATTGGTAGCCAAGTGTTGCGGGGCTGCTCCAAGGACCAGAGTGGTCGCATCCTGTGCGGCGGCAGTGAAGTTCGGGGGGTCGTCGAGGTGCCGATCCATCGCCTCATCTATGACTTTGGGCGAAACCGCTTCGTTTACCACCTCCTCTTCGAGTCGAGCCGGCTCGTGGCCCTCGATACGGGCGACTACGGCGTGAAGTGAGGTCTCCAGCGAGTCGAGATAGGCCTCGTCGCACGATTCCCTTTACGAGCCGACGCGAAATGGAAAAAGCCGGACCTCGAAGAGGCCCGGCTTTTTTGATGGGAGAGGGGGACCGATTACGCCTCGACGTGGCTGCCACCGGAAGATTCCGAGTAGGCGCGCTCGCCGTGCAGGTGTTGATCGAGCCCTTCTTCTTCGACCTCTTCGCTGACGCGCAGACCGATCGTGGCATCCAGGATCTTCAGGATGATGAAGGTGCCGAGAGCCGCGAACGCGACGCCGATGACGGTAGCCTTGAGGTTGGCAACAAAGAGGGCGCTGTCGCCGAGGAGCAGACCGTTCGCTCCACCTTCGTTCCAGGCGGTGTCAGCGAAGACGCCGAGCAGGAGGCCACCGACGATGCCGCCGATGCCGTGGACACCGAAGGCGTCGAGGGAGTCGTCATAACCGAGCTTGCCCTTGAGCAGGACGCCACCGAAGCAGACCACGCCACCAATGAGGCCGATCCAGAGCGAGCTCATCGGGCTCACGAAACCAGCGCAGGGGGTGATGACCACGAGACCGGCGACGAGACCAGAGGCTGCACCGAGCGCGGTCGCCTTTCCGTGCTTGAGCGTCTCTGCCAAGAGCCAGCTCAGCATGGCTCCTGCAGCGGCGACGTGCGTATTGACGAGAGCGGTCGCTGCGAGCCCATCGGCGGCCAGAGCGCTGCCGGCGTTGAAGCCGAACCAGCCGAACCAGAGCATGCCTGCACCGGTCAAGACCATGGGCAGGTTGTGCGGAGGGGCGGGGCGCTTCCGCTTGCCGATCACAAGGGCGAAGATAAGAGCCGACACACCGCTCGACGCGTGAACGACGAGACCGCCTGCGAAGTCGAGACCACCGTCTTGCGCCACCCAGCCGTGGGGATGCCAGACCCAGTGTGCCAGGGGGGCGTAGATGAGGATGGACCAGAGGACGATGAACACAGCGTAAGCGCGGAACTTGAGGCGCTCTGCGAAGGCGCCCGAGATGAGCGCGGGGGTGATGATGGCGAACATCATCTGGAAGCCCATGAACGTGACGTGGGGGATATTCGTGATCGCCGGCTCAAGTTTTCCATCCACCAGCGCGAGCACACCGTTCGGCTCTGCGGTGACGCCCTTGAGGCCCACCATCGAGAAGTCACCGATGAAGCTGTTGCCAGGCCCAAAGGCGAGCGAGTACCCGACCACGATCCACACCACGGTGATGATTCCCATGGCGAAGAAGCTGTGCATCAGGGTGGAAAGGACGTTCCTCGTGGAAACCATGCCTCCGTAGAAGAGGGCGAGGCCTGGGGTCATGAGGAGAACGAGTGCCGTCGAGGCTAAGACCCAAGTTGTGTCTGCTGCATTCATGTAGTTTTTCCTTGCCTCCGAAGGGCCCCAAGAGACGGGCGCGCCGAGCGGCGAATGTTTCGGGGGGGCGTCGTTGAAAACTCACTAGCAGTCCGATGTTTTCTGTTTGGTTTCTGGCTTTCCCAAAAAACGCAGGTGGGGGAGGTGCCTCGTGATTTTTTCACCACGGCGATCCCTTACGACGCCGTTGGGCGACGTCTGGATGTTTCCGGCGGTCGCAGCGGCCCCAGGTCCATCGAGGCTCGATAGACCCTCTCTTGACCCAAAAAGGTCACGATTTTTCAGTTGCAGCCTCAGCTGAATGCGGAAAATGCCGCAATTTCAGGGTGGTGCGCACGCTTTGACGCATTGACGCGGCTCCTAAACTCATCCAAATCGGCTCCGAGGCGGGGTTCGGAGGGTCAAGATGGGCCTCCGGCTAGAACTCGCCAGATGGGAGATCGACGACCATGATTCAACAAAAAATGTGCGCGGCTGCGCTCGCCACGAGCGTTGCCCTTTTGGGGCAGACCGGGCAGGCCCAGTCGCTCATCGAGGATAAGAAGGCCACGAGTGGCTCTACCGACGTTGCCGCGGAGGGTTTTCAGCGAGGTGAAGGACCGGCTGAGCTCGCGCCCGCGAACGAGACGTCGATCTCGCTCATGGCAGGCTTCGCGCTCACCAGTGGTAACACGGAGAACATCAACCTGACCGGCGGCGGTGACGTGAAGCTTCGCCGCGACATGGACAAGTTCCGCGCCGCTCTCTTCGCCAACTACGCCCGAGGTATCCCCGCTGGATCGACCGAGTCGGTCCCGACCGCCGAGAACTTCCAGGGCCTGCTCCGCTACGGTCGCCTGTTGACCGAGCAGTTCGAGATCTTCGTGCAGGTTTCCGGTCGGCGCGACTACTTCCAGAACTTGGATCTCCGTCTCAACGTCGACCCAGGTCTTGGTTACTACTTCATCAACCAAGAGAAGCAGCACCTCAACTTCGAACTTGGTTATGACTTACAGTACGATATGCGTGAACAAGGCGCCGTGGATCCTGCCGCTGGCGTCTACGCCACCGATACCCGGCACCAGCTCAGGGCTGCGGGCCACTACGACAACTCGATGAGCGAAAACATCTCCATCGAGACGGACCTCGAGTACCTGCAGGGCTTCGAGGACGTCTCCTACATCGCGGGAGACGGCACCAACGCGACGGGGCTCCCGTTCCGGATCAACTGGGCCACGGTGCTCAGCGCCCGCATCGCGTCCAAGTTCCAAATGGCCGCTGGATTCACGCTCCGCTACGACCACACCCCGGTCGTGCCCAAGAACCTCGACACGATCACCTCGCTGAGCCTGGTCTACACCCTGCAGTGATTGAGCCAGACATTCGGAGAAAAGAACCATGAAAGACACTTTGATTCTCAAGAATGCAGTGGTGACTCTGGCGCTCGTTACGAGCCCTGCCCTTGCAGCCGATCCCGCACCGGAAGAGGCCAGCGCCGCGCCGGTGGCCGAAGCCGCTCCCGAGGCTGACGCAGAGCCGAAGGCCGAGGCGCGCGCAGCAGTGACGCTCGGCGCAGGACCTGAAGCGGAAGCTCGTGTTCTCACGACCGCGGAAGAAACTGAGCCCGCCCCGGCGGTCGAGGCCTCCGATGCAACTTCGGATCGCACGGGACCGAAGAACATCCCGTACATGAAGCGCTACGTCCCCGAACCCCTGATGTGGGAGCTCGGGCTCTACGGCGGCCTCATGTTCCCCGCCAACGATCACCAGCTCTACGCCCCGAGTCTTCCGCTCGCGGATCAGCGTCCGTTCAAGCTGGCCGGTGAAGTTGGCGCTCGCGTTGCCTTCTTCCCGCTCACCTTCCTCGGTGTCGAAGCGGAAGCTGCGCTGATGCCGACGGCTGTCGAAGACGGTACGGAAGCCACGCTCTGGACCGTGCGCGGTCACGCCATCCTTCAGATTCCTGGCTCGAGCATCACCCCCTTCGCCCTCGTCGGTGGTGGTGTGCTCGGTGCGAGCAGCAACGAGATGGGCAACGATGACGACGACGCGTTCCACTTCGGCGCTGGCGTGAAGGCTGCTCTCGACGAGCACCTTTCGCTCCGTCTCGATGTGCGTGACGTGGTCTCGAGGAAGTACGACGCGGGCTCCGGCTCTGGTGCGCACTCTCCCGAGATTCTCCTCGGCATCACCTTCGTGCCCACGCGCAAGCGCCCTGACCTGGATGGGGATGGATTCCTCGACTACCAGGATGAGTGCCCGACCGTGGCCGGTACGGACCGTGGGTGCATCCCCATTCCGCCTGACACGGACGGTGACGGTGTTGCGGACGACGTCGACGAGTGCGTGGACGCTCCCGGCATCGCGCCGACCGGATGCCCCGACAGCGATGGCGACGGCATCATCGATCTGCGCGATCCGTGCCCCGAGGAGGCAGGTCCGGCACCCTCCGGATGCCCCGAGAAGATCTGCCCCATCCAAGACACCGACGGTGACGGCCTCATCGACTCTGTCGACGAATGCCCGAACGAGCCTGCTCGCACGATCACTGGTTGTGTCGTCCACGATCAGGATGGCGATGGAATCCCGGACTCCGTGGACAAGTGCCCGACGCAGCCCGAGACCAAAAATGGCCTCGATGATGAGGACGGTTGCCCCGACGTGATCCCCGAGAAGGTCACCAAGTTCGTCGGTGTCATCAAGGGCATCGAGTTCGACTTCGGGAGCGCGAAGATCAAGAAGGCGTCGGAGCCGCTTCTGCGCGAAGCCGCCGCTGTTCTCAAGTCCTACCCCGATCTGCGCGTGCGCATCACGGGTCACACCGATGACCAAGGTGAGCGCGAGCAGAACCTGAAGATCTCGACGGAGCGCGCTCAGTCGGTCAAGGACTTCCTCGTGGCTCAGGGCGTGAGCGAGTCGCAGCTCTCGATCTACGGCGCCGGTCCCGATCTCCCGATCGCAGACAACGCAACGGCCGCGGGTCGTCAGCGGAATCGCCGCATCGAGTTCTCGATCCTCCAGGATTAAGAGCACAGCTCGGCTGAAGAAGAGGGCCCCGGCCGCGCAAGCGGACGGGGCCTTTCTCTTTTGGTGTCTTGGGGGGCGAGCGCTCGTGCCCGCGGCCCCTCTTCAGATCTCGTGAGGCAGGAGATCGTGGGGCGAGCGGAAGAACTGCGTCGGGGGATAGTTGTTGAGGCTCGAGACCCGCCGCATGTAGATGTCGGCGTAGGTCTCGACCTGCTGGCCGAAGACCGATAGTCCGTTCATCTCTTTGAGCAGAGGCCCGAAGTACTCGTGGAAGACGCGGTCGTGTTCCTTGGACACCTTGGTGTACTCCGCCTCGAGCTCCGCGAGGGCGAGCTTTTGGCGCTCGATTTCCGCTTTGATTTGGGCCCGCTTCTGGCGGTCGTGCTCATTTTCAGGATCCTTGGGAAGTTCCTTGAGCAGCTTTTGGTAGTAACGAAGATCATCTTCGTAGAGCGGACGGAGCTCATAGAGCTGACGCCTGCGCGCCCTGAGATCGACCGTCGCCTTGAGCGCTTCCACTTCTCGGTCGAGCTCCTGGATGACGAGGGCGGTGCGCCAGGTCGAGTCCTTCTTGCTGCGTAGGATGTCCCCGTAGATGTGGTCGCCGACGTAGAGGACCTTATGGCCCCCGATGCCGAGCCGCTTCTCGAACTCGGCGAGGCTCCCGCCTTCGTAGACATGCCCACGCTCGAGCGGACCTTCCACCTCGCGCGTCTGCCCCGGCTCGCTCACCTGACCCCAGTCCGGCGGTGGCAAGGAGGGCAGTCGCTCAGCGAAAGGTGTGCCGTCGCCGAACCACAGCGGCTTCTTCGCGGAGCAGATGATGATGTCGAAGTAGTTCCGCCAGTGGGGGTAACGGCTGCCGCTCTCTTCGAGCAGGTAACTCATGATCGCGTTTGTGTAGTGCCACGGCGAGTTGGTCAGAATGAACAGCTTCTTCCCGGAGCTCCTGAGCTTGTGCAGAGTCGCTGGGAGGAGCGGGTCGCGATCGAGGTAGCGGTCGAGGTTCTGAGTGACCTCGCGGTAAACGGAGCCATCATGGTGCGCTTCGTCGATCGAGGTGCGCACGTCGACGAAGAGCTGACGGGGGTCGAACTCGATGCCCGCGTCGGTCAAGGCGGTCACGATCGACGCGTAGCTCGTTACTTCGCAGAGAGCGAAGAGCGTGTCGATCCAGTGATAACGGTCCGTCTGATAGAGGAGCTTGTTCTTGTGATAGAGGGTGTCGATCTCCTCCTGCGAGAGCAGGCGCGTTCCGTGGAAGCCCTTGGCGACTTGTTTGTGGCGGTCGAGCTTCAGGATATTTCCCTGATCTTTGTCGACGAGCAGGCCGCGGATCGGGAAGTTCGTGTCGAAGGCGAGGTTCTTGAGGCGCTCGGGGTAGCCGCGTTTGATCAACCGCTCGACGGTCAGGCGCACGCTCAAGGTGTCCATCGCGTGCTGCTCGTAGATCGCGAGCGTGTAATCCATGTCGAAACCGACCCAGTCGATCTCGGCCAAATGCAGATTTCGATTCGCGAAGACGCGATCCTTGCGGGGGATCGAGTGACCTTTGGGGGGCTCGAGGTGGCCGGGGAGCGGGAGATAGAGCTGGAGGTTCGGCGCTGTGGGCGCTTCGCTATCGGCTATGCGGGACACTCGATTCAGCTTACCACAGCTTTTCTGAGCTCGCGTGGAGACGAGGTGCGCAAAAAGCGCCGGATTTCGGAGGAAAAGGTCCGAAGCCCTTGTCGACGCCGAGAATTCAGGTAAGGCGCGGCCGCGATGGGTTTTTCATGCGGAGTGGTCGGTCTTCCGAACGTTGGCAAGAGCACGCTGTTCAACGCGCTCTCCACTGCGAAAGCGGAGGCGCAAAACTTCCCATTTTGTACCATTGAGCCCAACGTCGGTATCGTTCCGGTTCCCGATCCGCGACTCAAGAAGCTCGCAGAGGTCTACCAGACGATCGAGGTCCCCACGAGTATCCGCTTTGTCGACATCGCGGGTCTCGTGCGTGGTGCTTCGAAAGGCGAAGGCCTCGGGAACCAGTTCCTCGGACACATCCGTGAGGTCGATGCGATCGCCCATGTGGTGCGATGCTTTGAGGACGAGAACGTGACCCACGTCGACGGGCGCGTGAACCCCGTCGGCGACGTCGAGACCATCCACACCGAGCTTTGCTTGAAGGACCTCGACACCGTGACGAAACGACTCGACCGTGCGCGCAAACAGAGCAAAGGCGGCGACGCCAAGGAGAAGGTCCTGGTGTCCCTCTGCGAGGAGCTGGCGGCGCATCTCGATCAAGGCAAACCTGCTCGCTCCTACGCTACGAAGTCGGACGCGGAGCGAGCCGCCCTCGCCGAACTTCAGCTCTTGACCTCGAAGCCGACATTTTACGTCGCAAACGTCGATGAGGGCAGCGCCGCGGAGCCGGAGAAGAATCCTCACTACAAGGCGCTGGTCGAGTACGCCGCTCAAGAAGGCGCTTCTGTCGTCCCGATTTGCGCGGCCCTCGAGGCCCAGATTGCTGAGCTCGACCCGGCCGATCGTCCTGAGTTCCTTGAAGCAGCCGGTCTCGAAGAGGCGGGACTGAATCGCGTGATCCGGACGGGCTACTCGCTGCTCGGCCTCATCACCTACTTCACGGCGGGCAAGAAAGAAGCGCGCGCCTGGACGGTCCGTAAGGGGGCGACAGCGCCTGAGGCGGCCGGCGTGATTCACTCCGACTTTGAACGCGGCTTCATTCGCGCCGAGGTGATCTGGTGGGAGGATCTCATCACCCTCGGCTCTGAGGCAAAGTGTAAAGAGCAGGGCAAGCTCGGGATTGAAGGAAAAGAGTACGTCGTGCGTGATGGCGACGTGATCCACTTCCGATTCAACGTCTGACACAACGGCGCTCCGCCGAAATAGCTGTGCGCCGGGGGCTCGCTGCGCGAGCCGCGACAGCTCCTCACAATTCGCTCACGCATCCGCGCAAGCGGGGCTCTCCGCGCCATGATCGGCGCCGGTGCGCGCCGGAGCCTCGTTGAGCCGGGCCTCGGCGAAGCCTCGGCGTCCGAGCCTCGGGTCGGGACGAGCTTTTCCGTCGACTCTTGGTTACGGAGCCGGCTCCGCGGAACCGGGCTCGGCGGGAGCGGCGGCGGGCTCGCTGGGGGAGGGAGCGGCCTCGGTCTCCTCGTCGTCTCCGCGCATCACGAAGCCGAAGGCAACGAGCGCGAGGGTGAGGATCACGATGAGGCCGATGAGAAGCAGGATCGGCAGCTGACTCGAGGTGGCCTTCGTCGTGGCGGAGAGGCTGGAGGCAGTGTCGCTGATCGGATAACGGGGTCCCCCCACTCCGCCCACTTCCGGAACTCGGGCCGGGCGCAAGGCCTCTTGCGCGGTGGGGAAAGCGCCGGGGAAGCCAGAACCACCGGCCTGGGGAGGCTCGGTGGGCGGGGGACTCGGCTCGGTGGCCGAAGTCGCCGGAGCCTCAAACTGAGGCTGGATCGCGGCCATGGGCGCTGTCGCGCCGGCCATGAGAGTTCCACCAAAGGCATCGGGGGACTGAACGTTCCCGAGATCCGGCGGAGCGACGCCGACCATCGTGCCCTTGAGGCGACTCGGCATGGGCGCGGGCTCGGTGGGAGGGGTCTGAACTGGCTGCTGGGCCGCGGCTGGGGGCGCATCGGAGCCAGGGGGAGCGACGCCGAGTAAGGTCGGCTGGAGATCGCCACCCGCCAAATGGGGCGGGGCGAGACCGATCATCGTCCCTTTGAGCTTCGAGGGACCAGCGGGAGCGGGGGCCGGAGTCGCAGCGGCCGCCGGGTTCTGACGAGCTTCGGCGATCTGCTTGCGCAGGTCATCCATCCCAGGGGGGGCAACGCCGACCATCGTCCCCTTCAGGGCCGAGGGGGTCCTCGCGGGGGAGGCAGGCGCGTTGATCCCTGCGCCCGGGGCCGCCGCGGGCACAGGAGACTGCATCACCATCGTGCCTTTGAATCGCGGGGCGGGCTTTCCCGTTTGTAGTTCAAACCCACACTGCGCGCAGCGCGGCGCGCCGTCTTCGTTCTTGCTCCCACAATTCGGACAAAACACGCGGTACGCTGGTCCTTCCGTGCTCTCAACTAATGAGCCAGCCCGAGCGTACACGAGGGTTACTGCATTTCACAAGCATCATCTGTCTCCGCTCGAGCTTGACGGCTCGGGCCGGCCACATCGCTGAAAGGCCCTTCGAGCCGCTGGCAGGGCGAGCCCAGGCGGGCCTCACGACCTGCCCGAAATGGTTCATGAAGCTGGGCGGCGGGATCGATCCGTGAGACGCGGCGCGGGCTTGACACAGAATCGACCCGGTCACTACGGTTCGGGCCGCCCAGAGCCCCGAGTCGGCGCTTTTGCTGCTCCGGGATCGCTCTACGACGGAAACCTGGAGTACCATGACGTTTGCCCTCAGCGCGGAGCAGGAGAGCAAGTTCCAAGAAATTCTTGCGCGCTACCCCAACAAGATGGCTGCGTGCATCCCAGCCTTGCACCTTTGCCAAGAGGCGAACGAGAACTGGGTGAGCGAGGAAGTGATCGCTTTCGTGGCTTCGCGCCTCGAGCTCAGCACTGCACACGTGACAGGCGTTGCGACCTTCTATCACCTGTTCAATCGCGAGAAGCCCGGCAAGCACCAAGTTTGGGTGTGCCACACGCTCTCCTGCGCTCTGCGCGGCGCTGACACAGTACTCAAACACTGTGAGAAGCGTCTCGGCATCCACGTCGGTGAGACGACCAAAGACGGCAAGATCACGCTCCGCACCGCTGAGTGTCTCGCTTCCTGTGGCTCCGCACCCATGATGCAGGTCGACAAGGTCTATCACGAGAATCTAACCCTTGCGGACGTCGACCGAATCCTCGACGGACTCCAGAAGGACTGAAGGTCCCGAGTATGCTGAAGCGAACTACATACTTGTCGCATAGTTACGGCAAACCCGACGCACACACGCTCGGCAACTACGAGGCTCACGGCGGATACCGCGCGGCTCGCATGGTGCTTTCGACGATGACGCGGGAACGCGCCATCGATGAGATGAAAGCTGCTCATGTGCGAGGTCGCGGTGGTGCAGGCTTCGACTGTGGGACGAAGTGGAGCTTCATGCCCAAGGAAAGCGGCAAGCCGCATTACTTGGTCGTGAACGCCGATGAGGGCGAGCCCGGCACCTTCAAGGACCGGACCATCATGGAGCAGAACCCTCACGCGCTCGTCGAGGGCTGTATCATTGGTGCCTTCGCCATCGGCGCCCACGCTGCCTATATCTATGTGCGCGACGAGCTGCACCTGTCGAAGGAGCGACTTTGGGGCGCTATTCGAGAGGCGAAAGAGCGCGGCTACCTCGGGCGGAACCCGTTCGGGACGAGCTACTCGATGGAGGTCTACGTCCACACAGGCGCGGGCGCTTACATCTGTGGCGAAGAGACGGCGCTCCTGAACTCTCTGGAAGGTCGCCGCGGCGAGCCGCGCCTGAAGCCGCCCTTCCCGGCGCAGGTCGGCGCGTTCGGTTGCCCGACCACGGTCAACAACGTCGAGACCATCGCCATCGCACCGACCGTCTTTACGATGGGCGGGGACAACTTCAGCAAGCTGAGTGCCCTCCACGATTGGAACGATGGCGGCGCGCGTCTGTTCGGGGTGAGCGGCCACGTGAAGAACCCGGGCATTTACGAGTGCGCGGTCGGGCTCACGCTCCGCGAGCTCATCTACGATCTCGGCGGCGGCATCCTCGGGGACGGTCAGCTCTTGGCCGTGATCCCGGGAGGCTCGAGCTGCCCCGTGCACCGCGCGGACGAGATCGTCGACGTGCCGAACAATGAGAAGTTCGCGCCCTACCATGGCAAGAGCTTCCTCGACCTGCCGCTCGGCGTAGATACCTTCCGCGGCGCGGGCAGCATGCTGGGCACCTGCTGTGCGATCGTCCTTTCCGATAAGGCCGATCCGGTGCTCGCGCTCCACAACGTCATGCGCTTCTACCGTCACGAATCCTGCGGACAGTGCACACCCTGCCGCGAAGGGTGCGGATGGATCGAGAGAATTTTGGACAAGATCGTCCAGGGCCAAGGGACCGTCGAAGAGCTGAACCAGATCCACGAGATCGGCTCGAACATCACCGGGAACACCATCTGTGCTTTCGGCGATGGTGCAGCTCAGCCGGCGCTCTCCTTCGTGCGGAAATTCCGCGCTGAGCTCCTCGACTACATTCAGACTGGTGGCAGCCACCAGACAAGGAGCCTCACGGTATGACTCCCGGCCTTTTGCTCTTCAGCGTTTGCTCGCTCCTCTGCGTCGGCGGCGCGCTTTTCACGGTTTTGTCCGCGAACCCGATCCGGAGCGCCCTCGGGCTGCTCACGACCATCTTCGGGATCGCTGGCCTGTTCCTGCGCCTGAACGCTGAGTTTTTGGCGGCGATGCAGGTCTTGGTCTACGCCGGCGCCGTCGTCATTCTCTTCGTCTTCGTGATCATGCTCCTCGGCCCCACGGCGAAGCTGATCCCGGCGCGCGGAACTCGCTCCTTCTTGGCGCGAGCGGTCGGCGGGGGACTCGGAGCCATTGCGGGCGTGTTCGTGATCTCGCTCTTGGTCTCGACCAAGGAACATGCCTTCCCGATCGTCGGAAAAGAGCACGGGACGGTCGAGGCCGTGGGTCGCCAGATCTTCGAGCATGGCCTCGTGCCCTTTGAGCTCGTGACAGCCCTGCTCATCGTGGCGGTGGTCGGTGCGGTCGCTGTGGCGCGCACTGCGCACAAGAAGAGCGAAAAGCCCAAGATTCAGAACCCGACGGTGCGCTTGTTCCACGGCCCCCTTCTCGCGAGGGATGCAGGCCGGCCGCTCGACGGACGGACGCTCCAGGAACGTTACGAATCGGAGAAAAACGCCTGATGGACACCACAATCGAAAGCTACATGCTCCTGTCCTCGGTCATCTTCGTCATCGGAGCGATCGGGTTTTTGGTCCGGAGGAATGTCCTGGTTCAGCTGATGAGCATCGAGCTCATGCTGAACAGCGTGAATCTCCTGCTCGTCTCCTTCAACCGACTTCACACGGGCAACATGGTGGGCCAAGCGTTCGCCTTCTTCATCATCGCCGTTGCTGCGGCGGAGGTCGCTGTCGGGCTCGCGATCGTTCTCCAACTCTACCGCCTGCGCGGCGCTGTCAACAGCGACGACGCGACCACTCTGCGCCACTGAGGCGAGGCTTTTCGCGCGCTTTCTCTTGAGGGCTCGATACCGAAGATGGAACTTCTCACACAGCTCTTCCCCGCGAGTCACTTCTCGCTTCTCGGCTTGATTCTGATCCTGCCTCTATTGGCAGCGTTCGTGAACGGCGTCTTCGGCAAGCGGCTCGGTCGGGAGGCCGTGACCCTGATGGGTCTCTCCGCGATCTTTGCCGCCTTCGTCGGTGCCGTCATCACCTACCTCATGCTCCTCGGCCACGGCGAGCATGGGGAGCTAGTTCGGTTCCACTTTAACGCCTGGCGATGGCTCCAGCTCGAAGGTGTCGGAGATGCCCTCGCCTTCCGTGCGGTGCCTCTCGATGTCGCGTTTTCGGTGGATGCCCTCAGCGGGACCATGGCGCTCGTCATCACGGGCGTCGGCTTCCTGATCCACCTCTACTCCTCGTCTTACATGGCCGAAGATCCCGGGTACTACCGGTTCTTCGCTTACCTGAACCTCTTCATCTTCTCGATGTTGGTGCTGGTGCTCGGCAACAGCCTGCCCATCCTGTTCGTGGGCTGGGAAGGTGTCGGGCTCTGCTCCTACCTTTTGATCGGGTTCTGGTTCAGTGAGGACCAGAACGCCTCCGCAGGAAAGAAGGCGTTCATTACCAACCGCGTCGGCGACTTCGGTCTGCTCGTCGCGATGGGCCTTTTGGTCTACTACGTCGGGGCCCTCGACTGGCACGGCATTGAGGTCGGGCGCAACAATCTTCTTCAGCCGGTGAAGGTTTGGCCGGTCGCGGACTCGGTCCCGATTGCCCAACTTCTGCCGGAGAGCCTCGCCGAGGCGATCAGCAAGCCCCGTTACGCGAGCGCGGCCACTCTCGTCTGCCTTGCGCTCTTCCTCGGGGCGATGGGCAAGAGCGCTCAGTTCGGTCTCCACGTCTGGCTCCCGGACGCGATGGCGGGTCCGACGCCGGTTTCGGCCCTCATCCACGCCGCGACCATGGTCACCGCGGGCGTCTATCTCCTTTGCCGCCTGTCGGCGGTGTTCGTGATGAGCCCGATGGCGATGGCGGTCGTGGCTGGCATCGGCGCATTCACGGCGCTCTTCGCGGCGACGATTGCTCTCGTCCAGAACGACATCAAGAAGGTGCTGGCTTACTCGACCTTGAGCCAGCTCGGTTACATGTTCCTTGGCGCAGGTGTCGGCGCCTTCGAGGCGGGTTTCTTCCACGTTCTGACGCACGCCTTCTTCAAGGCCTGCTTGTTCTTGGGTGCTGGTTCGGTGATCCACGCGATGCACGCTCGCATCCACGACACAAACGACTCTCAGGACATGCGGAACATGGGCGGCCTGCTGAAGTTCATGCCCGCGACGGCGATCACCTTCGCGGCGGCCTGGGCAGCGATTGCTGGTGTCCCGCTGACGAGCGGCTTCTTCTCCAAGGATGAGATCCTGCTCATGGCCCTCAAGTCGAAGGTGACGGGGCCCGCCACGATCAGCGGTGGTCAACACCGCGTTGTCCTCGAGAACTTTGTGTGGCCCGAGTGGTACAGCGGCCTGCTCTACGCGATGGGGCTCTTGACGGCGATTCTGACCGCCTTCTACATGTCCCGTCTCGTCATCGGCATCTTCCTCGGTGAATTCCGAGGCTGGAAGATTGTGCCGAACTGGGTTGACCCCCACGCGCAGCCGGCCTCCGGCGCTCACGACGACCACGGCCATGACGCCCATGCCGCGGCTCACGATGAGCACGACGACCACGCTCATCACCACCACGAGAAGCCCGGCGTCGAGCACATGGAGGGACCGACGCCTCACGAGTCGCCCTGGCAGATGACGCTGCCGCTCTGGATCTTGGGTGGACTCTCGCTCTTCGCTGGCCTCCTCAACGCCCACCTCATCCACATCGCCCCTCTCGGGCACTTCCTCGAGCCGGTGTTCGCTGAAGCTTCGAAGAGCGTTGAAGCTCCCGAGGAGAGCGTCGAGTCGTTCAAGTGGATCGGAGCGGCGATTGCTGTCTTCATCGCGGCGGCGCCCGGCATCGGGCTCGCCTGGTACACCTACGTGGTGAAGGCGGGACGCCCGGCGGCGGAAGCTGCGGCGAAGTTCCCGCGCCTGCACGCCTTCTTGTCCGACAAGTGGCGCGTCGACGAGTTCTACAAGGCCACGATTTTGGACATCGTCGACTCGCTCGCCGACATGTGCGTCTGGTTCGACAAGTGGATCGTCGACGGCATCTTGGCGCGGGCTTCGGCCTTCGTCATCCAAGCTGCGGGCGCGATCCTGCGCCAGTTCCAGACCGGTCGTGTCCAGGCCTACTCCGCCGTTCTCATGTTCGGTCTTCTGGGCGTAGGAACCTACCTCGTCCTGCCGCACGCGAACGTTCGTGAGCACTTCGACCACGCCTCGGGCGTGTACAAGCTGAGCGCAGCTCCCGGCCTCGGCTACAAGTACCGCTGGGACGTTGACGGTCAGGAAGGCTGGGACGGTGGTGACAAGTTTGGCAATCGCACGGAGGCGACCTTCCAGCTCAAGGTCGACGAAGAGCGAGTGATTCGTCTGGAGGTCGAAGGCCCGCTCCTCATCACCTCACGCTACGAGAAGATCTTGGTCCGTCCGCGGCCTGATGCCTCGAGCGCCGCCGTTACACCCCAAAAGCCCGAAGAAAAGTCTGCTGCCGTCCAACTGCCGCCGGGGCATCCTCCGACGCGGGCGGGATCGGCCCCCGACGCGAAGGGAACTCTCTGATCCATGAATCCGCTCGCACGTGCGTTCTTCGAGATCGCTCCTTATCTCCTTACTTTCGCGGTCTTCGCCCTGGTTCCCGGTCGGAATCAGCGCCTGCCGCTGCGCCTCGGCATGGGCGCCGTCGCCGCTCTTTTGCACGTCTTTGTGACCTGCACCTGGTCCGGGGCGCCGAGCCTGGAGGAGTCGGCGACCTCTTGGCCGAACCTCTTGTCGTTCTTGACGTTCCTGCCGCTCGTGGCCGCGGTGTTCTTGTTGTTCCTGCCGCGGCAATCGCCAGGACTTCTCAAGAACTTCACGCTGGCGGTGCTCGCGATCGACTTCGTCGCGTCGCTGTCCCTGCTCGGCGTTTCAGCGGAGAGCGGCTGGCGTTATCAGGTGGTCGCTGACTGGATCCCCTCTCTCGGCATTCGCTACCACGTCGCAGTCGACGGCCTCAGCCTCTGGATGGTCCTCTTGACGACCTTCACGACGCCGATCGCCGCCATCGTCGCGTTCGGTTCGATTCGTGAGCGCATCAAGGACCTCTGCTTCTCCCTGCTCATGCTGCACGGCGCGATGCTCGGGGCCTTCATCTCCCTCGACCTGTTCCTCTTCTTCGTGTTCTGGGAGTTGATGCTGATCCCGATGCTGATTTTGATCGGCGTTTACGGTGGCGTCGACCGCATCAAGGCCGCGTACAAGTTCTTCCTCTACACGATGGTCGGCTCGATGATGATGCTGGCGGCCATCCTGTACATGGTCTGGACCCACAAGACCCTCGCCGGCTACATCACGTTTGACTACCTGGCGCTCTCGAAGTTGGTCCTGCCGAAGACAGCCGCTTACTTCTGCTTCGCAGGTTTTGCGCTGGCATTCTTGATCAAGGTCCCGGTCTTCCCGTTCCATACCTGGCTCCCTGATGCTCACGTGCAGGCGCCGACCGGGGGCTCGGTGCTCCTGGCTGCGGTGCTCCTGAAGCTCGGAACCTACGGCTACCTCCGGTTCTGTATGGGGATGCTGGGCGGGCCGGCAGGTGTGGTCTCGACTCCGCTGGCGAGCGTCGTGATCGCGCTCGGCATCATCTACGGCGCCCTCATCGCCTGGAAGCAGGACGACGTGAAGCGGCTGGTCGCTTATTCATCGGTCGCGCACATGGGCTTCATCATGCTGGGTCTTTTCGCCGCGAACCCCGCGGGTGTGAAGGGCGCCATCCTGCAGATGATCAACCACGGCGTCTCGACGGGCGCGCTCTTCCTCTTGGTCGGCGTCATCTACGACCGTCGCCACACGCGGATGGTGGGCGAGTTCGGCGGCCTCGCGAAGGTCATGCCGATCTACACGAGCCTGTTCATCCTAGTGACGATGTCGAGCGTCGGCGTCCCCGGGACCAATGGCTTCGTTGGGGAGTTCATGGTCATCATGGGCACCTTCCTCGGCTTCGAGCACCTCGGACCTTTCGCCCACTTCCAGGCCATCCTGGCCTCGACGGGCGTCATCCTCGCCGCCTTGTACATGCTCTCGGTGGTCCAGAAGGTGTTCTTCGGTCCGCTGTCGAACCCAAAGAACAAGCACCTCCCGGACATGAACGCTCGCGAGCTCTTCGCGATCTCGCCGCTCGTCGGGCTCATCTTCATCATCGGTTTCTTCCCCAGCTTGTTCCTGGATCGTATGGGGCCGAGCGTTGAGGCGGTCCTCGACCGTTATCGCGAACATCGTCAGGAGTTCACGGCTCAAGAGGAGAACTCGGAGGCTCGTTTGATGGGGCGCCGAGGTGGTCCGCTCGAGAGCGGGTACCCGGAAGCGCCGAAGAGCGACGCTGAGAAGACCGCACAAGCTTCGAAGAATCAGGCCGAGGAGAAGGCACAGTGATCAATCTGTTTTTGGGGCTCTCCCCGATATTGGCGCTTGGGCTCGGCGGCATGCTTCTCATGCTCGCTGAGGCTTTTGGAAGTCCTGCTGGCGCCGAAGGTAGAACGCATACCGGTGAGGTCGTCGACGCGGGCGCGGGACGCGGCACGGAGCTCGGCCTGATCGCGGCCGTGATTCTTTTCGCTGGCGCAGTCTTCAGCGCTTCGTTGTGGTTGGTAGGACCGGAGAGCCTCCCTGAGGTCTCGAAGGTCGCGCCTTACCTGATCATCGATCGATTCACCGTCTTCTTTGCGTTCTCGCTTTGCTTCGGTGGCGGACTTGTGGCGCTCCTCGCTGCGGCTTATCTCCCGGAGCACAAGATCGATCGCGGTGAGTTCTTCCCGCTGCTCATCTTCTCGACTCTCGGAGCGATTGCTCTCGCGGCAGCGGGGGACCTGCTCAGCCTGTTCGTAGCTCTCGAGACGATGTCGCTCGGCGTTTACGCCATGATCGGCCTGCGGCGGACAAATCCCCGCAGCGCCGAGGCCGCCCTCAAGTATTTCCTCCTGGGCTCTTTCGCCGCCGCTTTCATGCTGTTTGCCGGAGCGCTCCTCTACGGGGTGACCGGACATACGGACCTCGCAGGCATTGGCGCCGCCATCGGCGAGCTCAAGGGCGCGGCCCTCGATGAGCGCGCCGGCATGATCCTGGTCGCGACCATGCTCATGCTGGTCGGTCTCGCCTTCAAGATCAGCGCTGTGCCCTTCCACATGTGGGCGCCCGATGCGTACGAAGGTGCCCCGACTCCCACGACCGGTTACATGGCCGGTATCGTGAAGAGCGCCGGCTTCGCGGTTCTTCTGCGCGTGCTCTTCGTGGCCTTCGGCGACACGCGGATCATGAGCTGGGGGAGCGGATGGCCCCCCGTGCTCGCGGCTCTCGCCGTGATCACGATGTTCGCGGCGAACGCGATGGCGGGACGTCAGGAGAGCGTGAAGCGCATGCTCGCGTACTCCTCGATCGCCCACGCGGGTTACGCGCTGGTCGGTGTTGTCGCCGCCTCCCGTGGGGCGGAGGCCATGGGCGCCGTTCTCTTCTACCTGTTCGGCTATGCTGTCTCGACGATCGGTGCCTTCGGTGCCCTGCTGTGGGCGGGTCGTCGTGGTCTCGAAGCCGTGAGCTACGAGGATCTCGCTGGTCTCGGCCGTCGTCACCCCGCCGTCGCTCTGGCGCTCTCGTTCTTCTTCGTCTCTCTCGCTGGCGTTCCGCCGACGGTAGGATTCTTCGGGAAGTTCACGGTGTTCCAGGCTGCGATCGATGTGGAGCTCTACGGCCTCGCCGTGGTCGGCCTCATCAACAGCGTGATCGGCGCCTATTACTATCTGAAGGCGCTCGTGTACATGTACATGCGCGAGCCGCGCACGGGTGCTCCGATCGCCCAGCCGATGGAGTCCGGGCTCGTGATTGCTGCCCTCGCGATCGCAGCGGTGGTCGTCTTGGGCGCGGGCCTCTGCCCGGACCAGCTCTTGTCTGTCGTCAGCCAAGCCAAGCTCAACTGAGCTATCGGCTTCTCGGGGATCATCGGGCGACCTTTTCATGAGGCGCCCGATGGAGCCGCGGAGGCTATTTGTCGCTGAGCTTTCGCTCGGTCAGACGCTCTCTTTCTGTGAGCTTCCCGATCGCAGGTAGGTAGACGACGGTCTCCGCCGTCTTCTGAGGCGGGACCGGGAAGTTGAGGTATCCCTCGGCGCTCTGGCCTTTTCGGAGCGGGGGCCCAGAGAGCACAGGCTGACACCCGGGCAATTCGGCCAGGTAGCGGGCGCCGTCCTTGGTGAGCACCGAGCCGTAGTAATAGTTCGCTGGCACACCGAGATCGGTGTGGCTCTTCAGGCGAACTTTGACTCCCAGCAGCGTTCTTTGAGGCTGAGCGCCCGCGGTCGGCAATGCGCACTCCTCGCTCGAGAGGATCTCGAACGAATATGGCTCATTGGTCGCCGGGTCTCCCCCCATGCTCTGGCAGGAGAGCGCGGCGGATCCAGCGAGGAAAATCAGAAGACGCGTCGCCCGCCTGAGGGCGTCGGTTTCAGCGGCGGAAAGGACGATGACCCGCCGGGGGGCCGTGCGCAGGGTGGAATGAGCAAATGGCCGCCACAACACCCCGGGACATCTAACACAGACTCGATATAACGAGGGAGATGTCACAGCGTTGCCTTTCACGTCCTTTCGCCTCTGGAGTCGCGCCGCTCCTCCTCGGTGTCTTGTCGTGCTTGAGCTTTTCGTGTCGGGCCAAGCCTGACGAACAGGCGAAGGACGACGCAAAGACCGAGGCCCCCGAGCCCGGGAGCGCGCGTGCGATCCAGGAGGAGATGGGGACTCTGCCGCCGCCCGATGTGGTCCAAAAGGTGACGAACTCAGCAGGAAGGCAGCCTTACTCCGGGCCCACGGCCACTGTGCGTGGCGTCGTGCGGATCAAGGGAGACTCTGCCCCGAAGACTGCGCTCACCGGCGGGGTGGAGCCCCGGTGTGAGATGGCGGAACCGATGTTTGGACGTCTTTTCCGGGAGGGTCCCGGACGGACGCTGGCGGATGTCCTCGTGACGGTCACGGAATACGACGGGTACGTCCCCGTGCCGGCAGGAAAAGAGACCGTGATGGTGCGAGGAGAAGGTTGCGCTTGGGACCGGCGGACGATCGCGCTCACCTTCGGCCAGAGAATTGGGGTGGTGGCCGCGGACAGGAGGCCGTACGTGCCTGACTTGGTTGGCCAAAGGCGTGTGGCGGAGCTATTCGCCATGCCGGGGGCCGATCCGATTCATCTCGTTCCGGCGGCTCCTGGACAGTACGCGCTCCAGGACAGCATGCGCCTTTATAGCCGGTCGGACGTGTTCGTCCTCGCCTATTCCACCCACGACGTGACCGGTCTCGATGGCGTGTATGAGATCAGCGGCGTTCCTGTGGGGAAGGTGAAAATAGGCGCCTATTTGCCGGCGACGACCGGAGTCGCAGAGAAGGTCGTCGAGCTCGAGGCCGGCAAGACGAAAGAGGTCGATCTTGAGATCGAGTACAAAGCGGACGCGGACTCGACGCCTTAGCGGGAGCTTTCTCGGCTGAGCTGCCGACGTAGCTCTCGGACGAGTGGATCGAACTCAGTTGATTCGAACGAGAGAGCACTCATCCGCTCGGCTGCTTCACGGTTCCACGGCGCAATTTGGCGGGCAAGGGCGAGCGTCCCGAGCTCACTTGCAAAGGCGGGGACCGCACGCGGAAGAAACTCGGGCTCCCCGCGTAATTGTGAGTGAACGATGAGGAGGGCGACCTGGGCGTCGAAGTCTGAAGGATCGAGGGTCAACGTGGTCAGCGCCTGGGTTTGGGCGAGCTCAGAAGCGCCGAAAAGGGCAGCGCGCAGGGCGATTTCGCCAGGGCCGATGACACCTGCCCCGGCGCTTCGAGCTCGAGCCAAGTCTCCGGCACGCAAAAAGCCGTCGACGGCGCTGCGTGCTTCTCGAGGGGAGGGGAGATAGTGCTCTGGGGCAATTTGAGGCGCCCTCGGCAGGGGGCGCCCCGTCCAGAGCTCAAAGGCCCGCGCCACATTTTCCGCGGCGCTTTCACCTTCGCTATGCTCAAGCGCTGAGTAGAGCGCGAGGCTTGCCTCGGGTTCAGAGGGCGATAGCTCCACGGCGTCGCGGGCGGCTCGGATCGCGAGGCCGGGTTTTCCCTTGGCGAGAGCGCAGGCGCTCTCTTCGATGAGGAGGGGAAGGAGCTCGTCGGCTCGGCTTTTCCCTTCCGAGAACGTGTCCTCGGTTCTCGGGTCGTCCCGGAGACAACGAACCCGGGCGAGAGCTCTGTACATGGAGCCCGAGCGAGGATCTTCTTTCAGTCCTTGCTCGTATGCATATTGCGCTTCGGCGAGCCGCCCCGCCCCTTCGTACCACTTTCCGCGGAGGAACCAGGCGTAAGCAATTCCCGAGACGCCGCGTCCGACCGCCGTGTGAGCGCCGTCGCGCCGCACGACGGGGGAGGGAGCGCCGCAGGCCGATAGTCCGATCAAGAGGAGCAAGCTCAGAGCGCGGACCTGGGGCATGTTGTCTTTTTTAGAGCGAGCGCCTGAGGGCGTCGAGGAAACGTTGATTGTTCTCCTCGGTGCCGATGGTGACGCGGAGACAGCGGTCGAGGCGGCCCCCTCTCCCGGAGAAGCTGCGCACGAGGATTTTTTGCTTCATGAGCGCATTCATCACGCTTTCGGCAGGTTGCTCGAGCTCGAGCCAAAGGAAGTTTGCTTCACTCGGGACGACGCGGACACCTGGGAGGCTGTCGAGCTCTTGAGCCAGGCGCGCTCGCTCATTTTTCACGAGCGTGGTGGTGGCGTCGATTTCTTCGCTGAGCTCGCTGAGCGCGACCTGGGCGAGCTTCTGCGAGTGCGTGGGGAGATTGTAGGGGAGGCGCGCCTTGTCGAGCTCCGCGACCAATGCGCGGCTGCCCGCGAGCCAGCCGACGCGCAAGGCGGCGAAGCCGATCTTGGAGAGCGTGCGCAAGATGACGACGTTCTCGTATTGGCTCAATAGAGCGACGTGGTTCCTCGAGGCATAGTCGATATAGGCCTCGTCGACGACGATCAGGGCGCTCGGGGTCGCTTCGATCAGCTCGATCAGCCTGTCGTGGCTCGCCATCGTGCCCGTTGGATTGTTCGGGGTGGCGATGAAGATGACGTTCGGGTCCGTCGCGCTCACGGCGCGCTTCATGCCTTCAACATCGATATCCCATTGTTCATCGAGGGGAACCTCGATGACGCGCTGCCCCCGCACTCGCGCGCTCAGGCGGTACATCACGAAGGTTGGGGTGGTGGTCAGGATGGTCGGGCAGGGCACCTTCGACTTGGTCCGCGTCATCACGGTCAAGAGCAACGTGATGAGCTCATCGCTCCCTACGCCCACGCAGATCTGCGCTGGGGTGAGGCCCATGCGCGCGGCGATCGCGGCGCGCAGTTCTTTCTGGCCCGCGTCGGGATAGGCGCTGTAGTCGATCTCCGAGGCGACCTGCGAGAGCCTCTTCTTCGCCTTGGCGCTGAGGACCGCCGGAGCTTCGTTCGCGTCGAGTCGCACCTCGAAGTTGCCCGTGAGAGGGCTATAGGCTTTCAGCTCGGCCAGCTCGGGGCGAAGGATCAAATGGGGATCGAACTTACGCATGGACAGTCGCTCTCGCTTGAGCGGTTCTTCTAACTGAGATGCGCAGCGAAGAAAACGGCCCTGGCCCAAGAGGCGAGCGGCCCGAGCTGCGAGATCATTCGGGATTTTTAGGTGCTTCGCTGGCGGGCCTCTCGTTCAGCCACAAGAGCCGCGCGTGCCGCCAGTTCACTAAAGTCATTGCCAAAAGTGATGCGCGCCGCGACAGCTTCGACTTCATCGGGCTCGGCGCCGACAAACGATGCGAGCGAGCGGGCATGGAGCGCCATGTGGCCGCGCAGGATCCCCTCCATGGACAGGGCGCGGAGCGCGGCAAGGTTCGAGGCGAGGCCAGCCGCTCCGGCGAGCATGGCGAGGTCCCGCGCTGACTCGATCTCCGCGAGGCGAAGGGAGAAGCGGGCAGCGTGGTGGACACGCAGCGTGCCGCCGACGACACCAACGGAAATCGGCATCTCGAGGCTGCCAAAAAGGCCATCCTCCCGAGTGCGCCAGGTGGCGAGCGGAAGGTACCGTCCGCTCTTGGCCGCGAAGGCGTGAGCCCCTGCCTCGACCGCTCTGTAGTCGTTGCCCGTGGCGAGCAGCACTGAATCCACGCCGTTCATGATCCCTTTGTTGTGGGTCGTAGCGCGGTAAGGGTCGCGCTCAGCGAAGATGGAGGCGGCTTCGATAGCCCGAGCAGCCGACGCGCCGAGTTCAGCGTCCTTGTGCAGAGCCTCGAAGGGGATCTTCGCCTTTACCCTGACAAGGCGCTCATCGCTCAAGTTCGAGAGGATACGAAGGCCGACCTCAGCCTGGGCGAGACGGGCCAGCAGAGGGCCCGTTGCTTCGGCGACCATGTTCGCGAGATTGGCGCCCATGGCGTCGCAGGCGTCCACAGCGATGTGGACCACGAGATGATCGGGGGCGAGCTCGCGGATGGTGAGCCGCTTCGGACCGCCGCCACGCCGAACCAGACCGGGCACGGCCTCCCGGGCGACCCGGAGCACCTCTTCGGTGTCGTCCGCGATCGCTTGGCGCGCAGCGGCGATGTCTCGCACGCTTCGGAGCTCGACCTGAGCCACGATCAGTGACTCTTCCATTTGCGCGTGGAAGCCTCCACCTTGCCGTACCATCTTCGCGGCATTGGAGCTGGCTGCGATCACGCTCGGCTCTTCGACGACCATCGGTACGAGGCGGTCTTTGCCATTGATCGTGAAGTTCATCGCCACGCCGAACGGCAACGAATAGATGCCGATCACGTTCTCGACGATGGAGAGCGCGCGTTTCGAGTCGAGACCGCCAGAATCGAGCAGGGAGTCCAGGTCTTCGATCTCCGCGCTGCCGAGCGCCTCGCGAATGATGGCTCGGCGCTCGCTGAGATCGAGTTTGTGAAAACCGATGATTCGTGAGTTCTTCATGGCTAGGGGCGTGTTCCTCGTTCGCTTGGCTCGTCTGCGAGCGCGACTCCTTCGGCGTCCAGCTCGAGCTCGAGCCGGGCTAGGTTCGCTTGTGCCGCTGCGCTTCGGAATGAGCTCGGCGAGGGCTCTGTGCCGACGTACAGGGTCACGTCGCCTCCGCCCGCACCCGAGGGCAACCAGGCAGACTGCTCGGGCAATTTCGGTCGAAGCTCGTCGAGCACGGGCAGCACGATCGGGACCTGGCTCGCTTCTCCCAGGGCCCGCAAGGCGAGCGCTTGGGCTCCGAGCGCTCGGATGAACTCGAGTGATGCGCCCGCCTCGAGGGCAGCGGCAGCGGCGTGTGCGGCCTCTGCTTGAGCGGAAAAGAGGCGCTGGAACCTGCTCGGCTCTCGAGCCTCGAGGGAGAACACTCTTCGGACGAAGTCGCTCGTAGAAGCCGCTTCGGTCATGGCCCAGACTTCTACGACGAGATCTGGGGGCAGGCGCACCCGCGCCCAAGAAGGCTGGCCCTCTGTGAGCTCAAAGCGAAGGACCCGGCCGAACACGGATGCTGCTACGTCGATCCCGCTGCCGCCCCCTTGAGCGCGGCGGTGGGCGTCGAAGGCCCGCCAGAAGACGTCTTCGGCAAAAGGCTCCTTTTGTTCGAGGTCCGTGAGGACCACCATGATGGCCGCGGAGAGCAGGGCCGCGCTTGAACCTAAGCCGAGCTTACGACTTCCCCCGGGAACGTTTGTGCGCAAAGCGGCCGCGTCCAGCTGTGGGTGAGGGGGCCTTTGCTCCGGGGGGAGCGTATCCAAGAAAGCGCGCACTTCTTCCGACTCGAAGGTCGCAGGTGCGCCTATTGTGGCGAAGGCGTAGCGATTCACCGCGCTCACGAGAGCTGGGGCGCCGCGCAGGACCGAGTAGGCGCCCGAGAGGACGAGCTTGCCCGGTGCGCGCGCTCTCATGGTGCAGCGTCCGTCCGCCGTGCTTCGGAGAGCGGCCCATCGAGCGACAAGAGCGCTGCTCGAGGCCCGGGGCGGCACACGATCACTCGCGTGACGCCGGGCACTCTGAGCAAAAACTCTTCGGTTTTGGCTGCGTGGCTCGCGAGCGTAAGCACTTTGACATTGGGCCCTGCGTCGAGGGTGAACGCCTCGGGGTGCCCCCCGGCTCGGCGGTTCTTGATGGCGTGGATGAGCTCGACGCTGGTCGGCTTGAAGTAGACGATCGGAGGGTCGGCGCCGAACATCGACGCGTGCATGAGGAGCGTGGAGCGCTCCATACCCCAAGCCAGACGCTCAAAATCCCTGGCGAGCAGGGCTTGTTTGATCTCCCGGAAGAGGGGAGGCGCGGCCTCGAGCCAGCCTCGATAGTAAGGTGAGGTCAGGCGTGTTTGCTCCATGCCGCCCGTCGAGGAGACGTCTTTTCGTTCCTGCTGGACGATCGCGACCAACATGCAGACGTCAAAGTGGCTGCTCGGAGCGACCGGCTCAGCGGAGTCGGTATCTTCGAGCAACTCGACGAAACCCTCGAAGATCGAGCGCGCCGCGGAGGCAGAAGACTGTCGAGCGAGCTTCGACGCATCCTTGTCGCTCGCGGGCAAACCCGCCGCGGCGCGTGCAGCCACAGCAAGGGCCGCGAAACCCGACGCGCTGGAGGCAAGACCGGCTGCTGTCGGAAAGTTGTTGATGCTGTCGACGCGGGCGAAGCGGGATTCACCTGCGGCTTTCCTCACACGGTCGAGCAGCTCTGTGACCCTTGTGAGCTCCCGCCCGCCGAGCGTCTTGCCGCCCAGGATGACCTCGTCGCTCTTCAGTGAAGCGTCAAAGGAGACTTGGGAGCGTGTTGTGAGCGCGTCGAGCGTCAATGACAGGCTCGGGACAGCCGTGAGGTTGTCACCGCGCTCGGACTTGCCCCAATATTTCGCGAGGGCAATGTTCGCGTGGGCTACGGCGCGGGCCGTACCCGGGGAGCTCTCCTTGGTCACGTCGGCGAGCCTCCTATGCGCGAGCAAAAGCCGTCAAACCCCTGGGTTTTCCAGGCAGAAAGGATAGGTCCGGGGTCGCCCAGGGCGATCAGAGCGCCTCCGCCCCCCGAGCCCGTGAGCTTGGCGCCGAGCGCTCCTGCCTCGAGCGCGAGCTCGCGGGCCTTTTCGAGCTCCCCAGTCGAGAGCTGAAAGCTCCGGAGAATTTCATGATTTCGAGACATCAGCGCTCCGAGATGATCCAGGTCCCCGGACGACAGGGCGAGAGCACCAGCGTCGACCAGTTGTCCGATCTCGTCGAGCTTCGCTTGGAAGGCGGCAGGATCTTGGTCTCGCCCGCGCCGCACCTGCTCGACCATTTCTTTGGTGCTCGCAGGAGGGGCCGCGAGACACACACATAGGTCGAAGGATGTCTTGAGCTCGAGAGGCACTGGCTTTTCGCCCCGCACGAACCGGAGCACACCTCCGAGCTCTGCCGCTGCGGCGTCGACGCCACTCGGGTTTCCGTGGAACACCCGCTCCCAAGCGTCGACGGCAGGGCTCAAGGGCTCCGAAGGTCGGGTCCCAAGCTCCCGCACGGCGCGCGCTGCGGCGACGCCGAGCGCGGCCGAGGCTCCGAGGCCCATGCCCGAGGGGAGCGCGAGCTCCAGGCGCAAGTGGACGGGGGGCGCGTTAAAAGCAGCGGTGAGCCGCGCCAGCGCTTCATACAGAGGATCGCTCGCGGGGAGGCGCTCGTCGACCCAATCGACGGCGAGCTCGGAAGCGATGGTCGCGCGAGCTCTCGCGCCCACCTCGAGCCCGGCGACCAGGGCTGGTACGCCGTAGACGACTGCGTGTTCGCCGAGCAGGATCGCTTTGCCGCGCGCCTGGCCGAGCGACACCATGTTAGCTTTTTCTCTCGACGAGCTCATGGGTGGCCTGTTCGAGAAGAGAGCGTCCGAGCGGCTTCATCAGAGGCCTCTTCAGGCTCTTGAGTGCAGCGCGGGTGAGAGCATCGATCCGGGCTTCGATGGCCTCCCTGGCTCCGGACTCCGAGATGAGGGTCAGGGCCTCGTCGATCTGGGCGCGGCTCGCGTCTTGTGCGCCGAGCGCGAGGCGGATCTTCTTCTGGTCCCGTCCTTTGAGGCGACGGAGCGCCTCCGAAACAAGCGGCGTCTTCTTGCCTTGGCGAAGATCGGAGCCGCGGGGTTTTCCTGTGGCCTTCGGGTCCCCGAAGGCGTTCAAGAGGTCGTCTCTGAGCTGAAAAGCTACGCCAGCGCTGCGAGCGTAACCCTCAAAGCTCTTGAGCTGGGCCGGCGTGGCGCCGGCCAGGGCGGCCCCGAGCTCCAAGGGACCGAGCACGGTGTAGCTCGCGGTCTTGAGCTCGTAGGTCAGCTCCGGATCGGAGTCCGCGAGCAAGTCGAGCCTTTGGCCCTCGACAGCGGCGACCTGCATGCGCGCAAAGGCTGCGAGCGCTGCTCGTAGGTTTCGAGGGGGACAAGGCAGAGCAGCGAGCTCCGCTTGAGCTAGGGCGATGGCGTAGTCGCCTGTTAGGATGGCCGCCCGCTCGCCCAAAAAAGCAGACTTGTGATGCTTCTCGAAGAGAACGTGAGCAGTCGGTCCCCCTCGCCGCGTCGCATCCTGGTCCATCCAATCGTCGTGGACCAGGAGGTAGGTCTGGAGCAGTTCGAGCGAGACGCCAGCAGCCAGGACGGGTCCGAGGTCAGCCTTCGCATCGTGACAGAGAGCACCGATGCACGCGAGGAGTGGCCTGAGTCGCTTCCCTCCTCGCAGCGACAGGTCTGACAGAACACTCACCATTACGCCGAGCTCTGGATCGAGCTTTTCGGTTCGCTTCTGTTCGCGGGCGAAGAGGCGGCGGAGTCGGCGCTCCTGATCGACGAGAACCCTCTTTTGAAGGTCCTTGAGGGACGTAGTGGCTCTCACGGCCGCTTCGTTTGCCACGCGGAGAGCCGAGGACCAAGCACACGGGGAACCGCCCGCAAATCGGCGGCGTTTTTCGAACCTGTGAGCAACATGGCGGTGCGGACTTCGTTCTCGACCCGCTCAAGAAGGCGCGCGGCGCGGGCGACTCCGCCTTGGTCGAGCGCGTGAAGGACCGGGCGTGCCATCCCTGCGGCGTGAGCGCCCAGGGCGAGGGCGCGAGCCACGTCGAGTCCATTTTGGATCCCTCCGGTCGCGATCACCGTCTCGAAGCGCTCGCCTGTGACCTGGAGCAGACTCGCTGCGGTCGGAATGCCCCAGTCCCAGAAGAGCTCTCCTCGCTGCCTTTCTTCATCCTTCGCGCGGTGTGTCTCGACTCCGACCCAGCTCGTGCCTCCGCTCCCCGAGACGTCGAGGTGGACCACTCCGACGGCGCGCAACTTTCGAGCAACACTCGCTGAGATGCCGTTGCCGGTCTCTTTGACGACGATCGGGGTGCTGAGCGTGCCGACGAGTTCGGCGATCCGCTCGAGGCAGCCGCGAAAATCGCGATCCCCGTCGCTCTGAATGAGTTCTTGGGCGGGATTCAAATGGACACACAGAGCGTCGGCTCCGACCGAATCGATGAGAGCCTGGATCAGATCGATCGGCATGTCGCGCGCTTGGACAGCCCCAATGTTTGCGAGAATCGGGATGGTCGGGGCGATATTTCGCACCTGATAGCTGGCTGCGATCTGGGGGTCGACGCGCCCGGTTTTCACCATCGCGCGCTGTGATCCGAGGCCGAGCGCGAGGCCGCGCGACTCGGCGACCTCGGCGAGCTTCTGGTTGATCTCCTTGGAGCGCTCACTGCCGCCCGTCATACCGGCGATGAGCACGGGCGCGCGGACGCGCTTGCCAAATATACGGAGGCTGAGATCAATTTCTTCCCAGGCGAGCTCGGGAAGGGAAGAGTGCACGAGCTCGACCTCTTCGAGCAAAGTTGTGCGACGAAATCCCACATCGGCCCGCAGAGCGAGGTCGAGGTGGTCATCCTTGCGTGCACCTAAGTCGGTCATCCCGAGAAGCGGGCCCCAAACAGGGCGCAATTGCAAGCGCTCTTGGCACATGAGCTTTTCTCTAGGAAGCGAGCTCGGGGCCCGCTCCTCGTGGGCGCCTGCGCGCCCCCCGGATTGGGCTCGCACAAGTGGCGCAGAGTTTTTTGGGCTGGGGCAGAGGCGTGTTACCTTCGAACAATCTTGGGTTCTGCTGGGCTCTTTCTCGCCGGGAGAATCGACCACTCGTCCAGACCATGTCCGATCTGAAAAACTCGTCCAGCGCTCGTGGCAGCGCCCCCGACCTCCAGACCGAGCGCGAGCTCTTGCTTCAGAGCTTTCATCAAGGCGCAGCGCTCACTGAGCGATTGATGAGCGAGTATGCTCGGCTGAAGGAGAGGGTCCTTGAGGTCGAAGAAGAGAACGCTCGCCTCCGCGCGCAGCTCTTGGCTGACGATCGGGTCGCGCGTTTGCTCGAACAGGTCGAGCGCCTCGAGCGCGATCGGGCGGAGCTCCTGTCGAGGACCAAACAGGCGGAGGAGCTCCGCGGCTCTCTGTCGGAGCGCGCGATTGAGATCGAGTCCGAGTTCGCCCATTTTGCGAACCTTTACGTGGCTGGGAACCAGCTCCACGCGAGCCTGACGCTCCAGGGCGTCTGGCAGCGGCTCCGGGATATTCTCGGCCAGCTGATCGGCGCGGCCTCTTATGCTCTCTATCTTCGCTCGGAGGACGGAGCTCGGCTCTTGTTCGTCGGCGGCGAGGGCTTTCCCCATGACATTCCGAGGGAGCTAGCCATCGAGGGCTCGAAGGTGGGCGGGGTGGTCAGCGCCGGAATTGCCAAGATCGACGAGGACGGTACGTCCACCGCGGCTGGGGAGCCTCGAGCGATCATCCCACTGACTTTGGCGGACAAGGCGATCGGGGCCTTTGTCATCCATCGCCTGCTCGAGCAGAAATTGCGCTTTTCCAGAACGGACTTTGAGCTCTTCAAGCTCCTCGGGCAGCATGCAGGGCCGGCTCTGGTCGGAGCCTTCCTCTTTGAGAGCGGGGGACACAAGTTGCCGAGCGCGGAGGCGCTCCTCTCGGCGGGCTTCTGAGGGCCCTTCCCACACTCTCTGATCGTTGTTTTTGAATCGCATCCATCTCCCCCATGTCTGAGTACTCCTGTTTAGTCGTTGAAGACTCGCCGATGATGCGGCAGCTCCTCGTATTCGCGCTGGGGCGCTTGAAGAATCTCCGCGTCACGGAGGCGGATGACGGCGTGGACGGTCTCCGGAAGCTCGCTTCTGCGCGCTACGACATCATCCTGACGGACATCAACATGCCGATCATGGACGGGCTCAAGCTCGTCAAACGCGTGCGCAGCGACCCGACCCATAAAGACACGCCCATCGTGATCATCACAACGGAGGGAGCCTCCGAGGATCGTCAGCGAGCCCTGCAGCTCGGTGCGAACGCTTACATCACCAAGCCGATCCAGGCTCCGCAGGTGATCGCGACTGTGAAAGAGCTTCTGAAGCTCGAGTAGCCCGGCGCAAGGCGGGCAGACGGCCCGCCTCTGCGACCTGTCCCGTGGGGGGAAGCTGTGTCATAGATCGGCCCGCCATGGCTTCCCTCTGGATCAAGATCTGCGGCGTGACCCGAGAAGAGGACGCGCGCGAAGTGGTTCGACTCGGCGCGGACGCCATTGGGCTCAACTTCGTGCAAAGTTCGCCGCGTTTTGTCAGCCGGGAGCGCGCCGCCGCCATCATGAGCTCGGTGCCCGACGCGGCCGCGTCCGTCGAGTGGGTGGGCGTTTTTGCGGGCATGAGTCTGCCGGAGGTGGTGAGCATGGCTCGGGAGCTCAAGCTCGATCGAGTCCAGCTCCATGGGGACGAGGACCCGAGCTTCGTCGCGGCGCTCCTTGCGGAAGGCCTCGCGGCCTACCGGGCTCTTCGCATCCAGTCCGAGGCGGATCTCGCGGGCGCCCTCGAGGACGCCGGGGATCGCTTGCTGGTGGATGCGAAGGTCGACGGGGTTTTGGGCGGAACTGGGCATTCTTTTGATCCGGCGCTGGTCACGGACCTGGCGCGGAAGCGTCCTCTGGTCGTGGCGGGAGGGCTCCGGCCGGACAACGTGGCCCGCGTGGTGCGTTTCGTCAGGCCCTTCGGTGTGGACACGGCGAGTGGCGTTGAGTCGTCGCCGGGGCAGAAGGACCTTCGACTTGTCCGCGCTTTCATCGAGCAAGCGCGGGCGGGCTCGATTGGCGAGGGGTCCGGTTCTGAGATAGGGTCCTGACCCCCGATGGCTCAGGCTGGATATTTCGGTCAATACGGCGGGCGTTTCGTCGCTGAAACGCTTGTACCGGCGCTGGAAGAACTCACGCGCGCGTACGAAGAAATCGTACCGACGAAGGAGTTCCAGGACGAGTGGCGCGGCCTCTTGGCGAGCTATGTCGGGCGGCCGACGCCCGTGACCCGCGCCCATCAGCTCGGCGCGCTCCTCACGTCGCGCGGAGCTCCCGGCGCCGAAATCTGGCTGAAGCGCGAAGATCTCTGCCACACCGGAGCGCACAAGATCAATAACGCCCTCGGCCAGGTCTTGCTCGCCAAGAGGCTGAACAAGACGCGCATCATCGCCGAGACGGGCGCCGGACAGCATGGAGTTGCGACGGCCACGGCTTGTGCCGTGCTCGGGCTTCCCTGTGAGGTGTATATGGGTGCGGTCGACGTCGAGCGTCAGGCTCCGAACGTCGGGCGTATGAAGATGCTCGGCGCTCGGGTGATCCCGGTCGAGTCAGGCTCGCGCACGCTCAAGGACGCCATGAATGAGGCGCTCCGAGACTGGGTGACCAATGTGCGCACGACTCACTACTGCGTGGGCTCTGCCGCCGGCCCCCACCCCTATCCGAGCCTCGTGCGCGATTTGCAGCGGGTGATCGGTGCCGAGGCTCTCGAACAGTTCGGACAGCTCGATCAGAAGCTCCCGGATGCGGTCGTTGCTTGCGTGGGCGGCGGCTCGAACGCCATCGGCATCTTCGCGGACTTCGTGCCGCACACAGACGTTGCCCTGTACGGCGTGGAGGCGGCTGGGCACGGTATCGAGACCGGACACCACGCAGCGCCCCTGAACGCGGGTGGCGTTGGGGTGCTCCACGGTTCGCTCACTCGGATCATGCAGGACGAAAATGGCCAGGTGCTCGAGGCGCACTCGGTGAGCGCTGGTCTCGACTACCCGGGAGTGGGTCCCGAACACGCCTATCTTCAGGAGCTCGGGCGAGCGACGTATCTCGCTGTCGGGGATGAGGCTGCTCTCAATGCGGCTCTCGATCTCACGCGCACCGAGGGCATCATCTGCGCTCTTGAGACCGCCCACGCCATCGCAGCGCTCACGGAAGTGAGTGAACGCGAGACGAAGCGCCTCGGGCGCCCGCCTCGCATCTTGGTGTGCCTCTCGGGGCGCGGCGACAAGGACCTTGTGACCTATCTCGACTATCTGGCGAAGAAGGAGGCGAAATGAGCTCTCCTCGCATTCGTCAGAAGTTCGAGGCGCGGCGCGCCGAAGGCAAGAAGGTCCTGATTGCTTACCTGACCGTGGGTTATCCGAACCTCGAGGTGAGCTATGAGTGCGCGCTAGCGGCCCTTGAGGCAGGGGCGGACATCCTCGAACTCGGGGTGCCCTTCAGCGATCCGACGGCGGACGGCCCGGTGATCGCAAAGGCGAGCTTTGAAGCGATCCAAAGCGGTGGTTCGCTGAAAGCAGCGATCGCGCTCGGAGCGCGCCTCCGCAAAGTACGGCAGGAGCCGATGGTCCTTTTCTCTTACTATAACCCGATCCTCTCGTACGGAGAGGCGAAGGCGGTGAGCGACTGGGCCGAAGCGGGCGGCGACGGCTTGCTCCTCGTCGACCTTCCACCGGAAGAAGGCGACTCCCTCAGGGCTCAGGCCTCGGCTCGTGAGCTTTCGATCATTCCGCTCATCGCGCCGACGACCGACGAGGCGCGGGCGAAGAAGATCCTCGAGCGCGGCGCGAGCGGGTTCATCTATTACGTCTCTGTTGCAGGCGTGACGGGCACCGGCACCGCGCCTCTCGCCGAGGCTGGGGCCCACGCCGCCGAACTGGAGCGCTTGTCCTCGATCCCCGCCGTGGTGGGCTTTGGGATCGGAAGTCCGGAGCAAGCGCGCCAGGCTGCGGGCGCTGGAGCCAGCGGGGTTGTGGTCGGGACGGCACTGATTCGGGCTGTCGCGGCCGGGGATCCGAGTGACGCGCCGCGCCGTGTGGCGGACCTGGTGCGGGCGCTGCGCGCCGCGGTGTAAGGCTCTGCCCGCCCGCGCGCTCTGGCTTTGGGGTTGAGACGCTCAGGAAGAAGTGAGCGGTACTTCGAGGAACGTCACCTGGTAGCCGAGCTGCCCGGAATCGACGAAAGCCCCGAGGGCGTGAGTGCCTCCGGGCGCCTCTCCCACCGAGCCCACGCTCGCGATGTGCACGTCGCCGACTTTGCCTTCGAACTGCTCGTGACTCGAGCCACAAATCACTAAATCGCCGGGCTCGTCGCCGAGCGCATACATGAGCTCTTCCTCTGTCATGTCGCGCGTGATCGAGCTTGTGGGATCGCGGGGACTCCCATGCACAACGACCATGGTGTGGCCGGACTCGAGCGGGAGCCGCACGATCGGCGGAAGTTTCGCCAGCCGGGCCAAGATGAGCTCGCCGAGCTCTCTTTTGGTGGTCTTGAGGCGCTCCACGCGCGCCCGTTCCTCGGGCGTCGCCCCTGCGAGCTTCTTGGCGTCAATGGTCGCGAGGGCTCGGTCACCTAACCCTTGGACACACACGGCGTTACGCGCGGCCAGGATCTTCCACACCTCGAGGGGATCTTCCCCGGGCCAACAGATGTCTCCGCACACGATCAGCTGGTCGAAGCCGCGGGCGTCGGCTTCTTCGAGGAGTGTCTGAAGGGCTCTTACGTTGCCTTGGATGTCGGAGATGCAGAGAAAACGCATGAGAAATAAATGCCGGCCGAGTGGGCTATCGAGGGTCGGAGCTCAGCGAAGGAGCTTCGCGGCTTCCAGTGCGCCGTAGGTGAAGATGATATCGGCCCCTGCGCGGCGCAGACAAACCAGGCTTTCGAGCAGGCACTGGTCAAAGTTCAGCCAGCCGCGCTCAGCGGCCGCCTTGAGCATCGAGTACTCGCCGCTCACGTGATAGGCGGCGACCGGAAGCGAGGACGACTCGCGGACGAAGCGAATGACGTCGGCGTAGGGAAGCCCGGGTTTGACCATGAGCCAATCGGCGCCTTCACGCACGTCGAGGTCAATCTCGCGCTTCGCCTCTCGGACGTTTGCGGGATCCATCTGGTAAGTCTTCTTGTCTAAAGCGCGCGGCGTGGAGTCGAGCGCGTCCCGGAAAGGCCCATAGAAGGCCGAAGCGTACTTGACCGCGTAGCTGCAGATGAGCACGTCGGTGAAGCCGGCCTCGTCGAGGGCGCGGCGGATATGACCGACTCGTCCGTCCATCATGTCCGACGGCGCGACCACGTCGGCACCAGCGCGCGCCTGATTCACGGCCATCTCGGCCAAGATGGGCAAGGTGAGAGCATTGTCGATGCGTCCGTCGACGACGACCCCGTCGTGGCCGTCCGATGAGTAAGGATCGAGCGCGACATCGGTGATGACCGTGAGATGAGGGACTTCGCTCTTCAGCGCGCGGATCGCCCGCTGCAGGAGCCCGTCGGGATTTTTGCTCTCCTTCCCGAGGGGATCTTTGAGCTCGTCCGCGATCGCGGGGAAAAGCGCGACTCCGCCGACGCCGAGCTTATGGGCCTCTTGAGCGACAGCCACGAGATCGAAAATACTGAGCCGCGCATGCCCGGGCATGGAGGGGATCGGATGCGGCGTGGCCGACTCATGAACAAAGAGCGGCAGGACGAGGTGGGCCGGGGAGAGGACGGTCTCGCGGACGAGCCCGCGAATCGCGGGGCTGACTCGATTGCGGCGTGGGCGCTCCAGCATTACTTGCCCACTTTACAGCTTCTCCCGGCCTGGTACAGCCGGACCCGGGTTTGGCCCTGTCGCGCCGCTCGATTGGGTCGCTGAGGCCCGAAGGCCTCCGCCTTTCGGGCAGGTCGCGCCACAAGGGTTTCACTGAACCACGAAAAAGGAACGAAGATTCATGAGCAAAGCGCTGATTATCGGGGCTGGTGGCGTCGGACGGGTAGTGGCTCACAAGGCCGCTCAACTTGGGAACGTCTTTCACGAGATCCTGCTGGCGAGCCGTACGGAGGCGCGCTGCCAAGAGATCGCGAAAGAGATCCTCGAGCTGCAGGGCAAGACGATCCAGACCGCGGCGCTCGACGCGGACGATCCGAAGAACACGGTGGAGCTGATCCGCCGTTTCCAGCCCGACATCGTGATCAACGTCGCGCTGCCTTACCAGGATCTCGCGATCATGGACGCCTGCCTTGAGACCGGCGTTCCCTATCTCGACACGGCGAACTATGAGCCACCGGACCTCGCGAAGTTCGAATACAAGTGGCAGTGGGCCTACCGGGAGCGCTTCGAGAAGGCGGGCATCATGGCGGTGCTCGGCTCAGGCTTCGATCCTGGTGTGACGAACGTGTGGGCCGCCTACGCCCAGAAACATCTCTTCGATCAGATCGACACCATCGATATCCTCGACTGCAACGCCGGAAACCACGGGCACAAGTTCGCCACGAACTTCAACCCGGAGATCAACATCCGCGAGATCACGCAGCGCGGCCGTTACTGGGAGCGGGCGGACCAAAATGGCCCCGGACAGGCCGAAGAAGAGTGGGTAGGCGGTCGCTACAAGAGCATCGACCCGATGAGCATCCGCTGGGACTACGACTTCCCCGAGGTCGGCGTGAAGAGCGCCTATCTCCTCTACCATGAGGAGCTCGAGTCCCTCGCGAAGAACATCCCCGGCCTGCGTCGCATCCGCTTCTGGATGACCTTCGGGGAGTCGTACCTGAAGCACCTCGAGGTCCTGCAGAACGTCGGGATGACGCGCATCGATCCCGTCCGTTTTCAGGGACAAGACATTGTCCCGATCCAGTTCCTCAAGGCTCTCTTGCCCGATCCGGCGAGCCTCGCCAAAAACTACACGGGTAAGACCTGCATTGGGGATCTCGTGGAAGGCGTCAAAGACGGCAAGCGCCGCCGCGTCTTCATCTACAACGTGTGCGACCACGCAGAGTGCTACAAAGAGGTCCGCTCTCAGGCGATCAGCTACACGACGGGCGTTCCTGCAGTCGTCGGAGCAGCCATGATGGTGCAGGGGATCTGGAAGCGCCCCGGCGTCTTCAACATCGAAGAGCTCGATCCCGATCCCTTCCTCGAACTGCTCGCGCGCCACGGTCTGCCTTGGCAGGTCATTGAATGCGATCCGAGCGTTCCCTTGCCCGTCTGAGACAACCATGACGTCTCGGAAAGCTGCGCTCAGAGAAGGGGTCCGCTTCGACCCCTACGCGCTCCCGTCGCCCTATTACATCGTTGATCTTGGGCTCTTGCGAAAGAACCTCGAGATCTTAAGGCACGTCCAGGACCAGACCGGCGCGAAGATCCTCTTGGCCCTGAAGGGCTTCGCCATGTGGAGCGTCTTTCCGATCACGAAGCGTTATCTCGTGGGAGTGACCTCGAGCAGCGTGCACGAGGCGCGCCTCGGACGAGAGGAGTGGGGCGGAGAAGTACACGCCTACGCTCCGGCGTACACCGAGGCAGACATCGAAGAGCTCATCGAGCTCGCCGATCATGTCGTCTTCAATTCGCCGCGTCAGTGGCAGCGTTACGGCGATAGACTCCAGGCTCAGGGCATCGAGTGCGGCTTGCGGCTGAATCCGGAGCACCGTGAGGTCGAGGTCGCCCTCTACGACCCTTGCGCGCCCGGCTCACGTCTCGGGACTCGGCGGGCGGAGCTCGAAGGGATCGATACGAGCGGCCTCGACGGACTGCACTTCCATACCCTGTGCCAGAAGAACTCTGATGCCCTGGAGCGAACCGTAAAGGCCTTCGAAGAGCGCTTCGGAGACCTGATCCCCGGGAAAAAATGGGTCAATTTTGGTGGCGGGCACCACATTACCCGCGCTGACTACGAGGTCGACCGGCTCATCCGCATCGTGCGCGAGTTCCAGCAGAAGTGGGGAGTTCAGGTTTATCTGGAGCCCGGCGAAGCGATTGCGCTCGGGACCGGCTACCTGGTCGCGGAAGTTCTCGACATCGTGGGTTTCGATCAGCGCACCGTCATCCTCGACACCTCAGCGACGGCTCACATGCCGGACGTGCTCGAGATGCCCTATCGACCGGGGATCCTGGGTGCAGGGATGCCCGAAGAACGCCCTTACACCTATCGCCTCGGAGGCTTGACCTGTCTGGCCGGTGACGTGATTGGTGATTACTCCTTCGACGAGCCCCTCGAAATCGGTGACCGTCTCGTGTTCACGGACATGGCACATTATACGATGGTGAAGACGACCACCTTCAACGGCGTGCGTCATCCGAGCATCGCGACCTTCGATCCGGAAACCGGCGAGAGCGTTGAGGTGCGCCGGTTCGGCTACGACGACTACAAACGTCGACTCTCCTGAGCAAAAGGGCGCCGAGATTTCGGAGCCCTTTTTGCACAAAAACGCGCAATGCTCGGGGCACTCTGGCCGAGGACCCCAAGTGCACGCGTCTCCTTCCACGCTCCTTGTCGGCTCCGATCCTCGCGTCGCTTGCCTAGGGGCGATGAGTCAGCCCCCTTCCCGCGTCTTTCTCTGGGGCGAGCTCCCGGAAGGTCCCACGGTGGCCATTGTCGGGACCCGCTCTCCGTCGGAGGCGGGCGCGGAGTCGGCGCGCAGGCTGGCCCGTGAGCTTGCGGAAAGGGGAGTTGTCATCGTCTCGGGCGGGGCGCTTGGCATTGACTCTGAGGCGCACCAGGGAGCGCTCGAGGCGGGAGGAAAGACGATCGTGTTCGCGCCTGCTTGGCTGCACCACGCCTATCCGAAAGAGAACGAAGAACTCTTCGCGCGCGTTCTCGACGCGGGGGGCGGGTATCTCTGCTTGGCCCAAGAGAAGACAGCCGCGCGGCCGGCGCAGTTCTTCCGGAGGAACGAAGCGCTCGTCGCCTACAGCCGACTTTTGGTGGTGGGGGAGTGTGGCTTCAAGAGCGGGACTCAGAACTCGGTGAAACACGCGCGACGCCTCAAAAAGCCGATCGGTGTGTTGCCTTCGCGGTTCGGGGAGGAAGCTGGGCTGGGGAGCAACGCGCTTCTGAACGAAGGGGCCGATGCCGTGCTCTCGACGGACTGGCTGCTCCGGCGTCTCGGCTTGAGCCGAGCGCGGCCTGCTCGAAAACGTCCCGAGGACCCGGTGGCGCGGGCTCTTTTCCTCGGCGCGCGCACCGTGGATGAAATTTGCGAGGCGACGGGGCTCGCGGCGCCGCTCGTCCAACACCGCATTTTGCTGCTGACTCTCGAGGGAAGGGTAGCGGAGGACGAGCGCGGTCTTTTGCGCTACGACCCGGACCCCCGTGACTGACGCCCAAGTGACTATCGTCGGCGCCGGCCTCGCCGGCACTGAAGCTGCCCTCAAGCTCGCGAAGCAAGGTTTCCGTGTCCGCTTGCTCGAGCAAAAGCCCGTGGCGCGGACCCCGGCGCAATCGAGCGACAATTTCTGTGAGCTTGTCTGTTCGAACTCTATGCGCGGCGCAGCGCTCTCGAACGCTGTTGGCCTCCTGAAAGAAGAGATGCGCCGGCTCGGGTCGCAGGTGATCGAAGTTGCACACCAGACGAGCGTCCCGGCAGGAGGTGCGCTGGCGGTCGACCGTGAGGCCTTTTCAGCGGAGATGAGTCGTCGGCTCCGGGCGCAGCCGAACATTGAGATCGTCAGCGGCGTGGTGACCTCCTTGCCCAAGGAGCGGCCGCTTCTGATCGCGACAGGACCTTTGACCGGCGACGAACTGGCCCGTGAACTCGCGGAGCTGACCGGTGGACAGCTCGCCTACTACGACGCCATCGCACCTATCATCGAGGCGGACAGCATCGACTGGGAAAAGGTGTTCATCGCCTCCCGCTGGGACAAAGGCGAGACCGAGGAAGAGCGCGCGGCGTACGTGAACTGTCCGCTGACGAAAGAGGAATATCAGGCTTTCGTGCGCGCCATCCTGGCGGCGCCGAAGGTCGAGCCGGCTGCTTTCGAGGAGGCGCGCTATTTCGAGGGCTGTCTGCCGGTCGAGGTCATGGCCCAGCGCGGCGAACAAACGCTGGCCTTCGGCCCCATGAAGCCGACCGGGCTCACCGATCCAAAGACGGGACGTTGGCCTTATGCTGTCGTGCAGCTCAGGCGGGAAGACCCGGCGGGTACCGCCTACAACATGGTGGGCTTTCAGTCGAAGATGACCTGGCCTGCTCAGGCGGAGGTATTTCGGATGATTCCCGGCCTCGAGAAGGCTGAATTCCAGCGCTTTGGTGCGGTGCACCGAAACACTTTCGTGAACGCGCCGCGTGCGGTGGACGACACGTGGCAACTTCGGGCGGCGGAGGGGGTTTACCTCGCGGGGCAGATCATCGGCACCGAAGGGTATGTCGAAGCAGCCGCGGGAGGCTGGCTTGCGGCTCATTTCATCGCGGCGTGTCTCGAGGGCCGTGAGGTGACCTTCCCTCCGGAAGTCACGGCGCATCATGGTCTCTTGGTGCAGACGCGGCGCGGAGAGGACAACTACCAACCCTCCAACATTACCTTCTCCCATTTGCCGCCCTGGGAGGGGCCGCGCCTGAAGAAGCGCGCGAAGTACGAGGCGATGGCCGAACGCTCCTTGCGCGCGCTCGACGAGTTCATCGCGGGGCTCAATAAAGCTCCCTGATCACCCGATCCGCCAGCATCCACTTCGCTTCGGGGATGGTCAGCCTTGTCCCATCGCGGCGCAGAAGGCCCTGAGCCTCGAGGCTTGCCGCCGCTTCTGTGCGCTCTGGGGTCCAAGGATCGACGCCCCGTCGCTCACCTTCGAAATCGAGGTCAATGCCCGCTTTGGTGCGGAGCCCGAGCAGGATGCTCTCGCCGATGCTGATTTCGGGGGTGAGCCATTCGCGCTCGTGGAGCTCCTCGTCGAAGGGAGCTTCGGGTTCGCTCGAGCCGTAGGCGCTCAAGTAGCGCTCGACCGAGATGTGGTTCTTGTAGCGAAGCCGACTGCCGCCGAGGCTGACGGTCCCTACGGCACCGACGCCGAGCCCCAGGTAATCGTTGCCCTGCCAGTAGCCTTCGTTGTGCAAGGAACGCTGACCAGGGAGCGCATAGTTAGATATTTCGTAGTGTTCGAAGCCGCGTCCGGTCAGCTCTTCATGCAGAAGCCAAAAGGTCTCCGCGACCAGGTCGTCCTGCAAGAGCGGGAGTCGTCCTCTTCGGTGCAAGCTCCCAAATCGGGTGTTGTCCTCCACGGTCAAGGAATAGGCGGAGAGGTGCCCCGGGCCGAAGGAGAGAACCCCGCGCACCTCTTCCAGCGCCATTTCAGGGGACTGCCCGTGGACGCCGTAAATCAGGTCCGCGCTGACGCGGCGTCCCGAGCGGACGGCGGCTCGGACGGCGCGTTCGGACTCTTGGGTGTCGTGGGCGCGACCGAGGAAGGCCAAGCGACCGGCATCGAGGGACTGGATGCCCACGCTGAAGCGCTGGACCCCCACCGCAACGAGCCCCTCGACTTGCCGTTCGTCGAGGCTCGACGGGTTCCCCTCGACGGTCACCTCCTCCAAGCTGCCGCCGGCGAGCTCCTGGAGCGCCTCGAGTACGCGCCCGAGCTCCTCTGGCTCCCACAGCGAGGGCGTCCCTCCGCCGAAGAAGACGCTCCGGATGGGGCGGCCGACGAGGACGTCCTGTCGTGCTCGGAGCTCCCGGAGGACGGCGTCGGCGTAGGCCCGATGGGGTACTTTGTTACGCACCTCCCGCTCGTCGGCGCCCGAGAGGGCCCGGGCCTCCCCTCCCGCGGCTCGGGGTGCGAGGGGGACGCTCAAAAAGTCGCAGTACGGACATTTCGTCAAGCACCACGGGAAATGCACGTAGATCCCGAGAGGAGCGGGATCCGGGCGGGCCGAAGCGTCCGTTGAATCGGCGCCCCCCTGCCCATTACTTTTGACGTGGGGGATGTGCATTCGGGTGCTAGAACTTAGGATATCTGAGTGACAGCGCTTGATGAAATCTTGGCCCGTGTCCGGTCCTATCAGGAAACGGCGGACCTCGGGCTAATCGAGAGGTGTTACCGTTTTGGCGAATGGGCTCATCGGGATCAGTTTCGCAAAAGCGGTGAGCCCTACTTTACCCATCCTGCGCGTGTCGGAGCGCTCATTGCTGGATTGAAGCTGGACGCTACCAGCATCTGCGCCGGCTTTTTGCACGACGTTGTCGAAGACACAAACGTAACCCTGGCCGAGATTGAGTCTGAATTCGGTAAGGAGATCGCGACGCTGGTCGACGGGGTGACCAAGCTCGGCAAGATCAACTTCACGTCCCGCGAAGACGCGCAGGCCGAGAGCTTCCGCAAGATGGTCGTGGCTATGGCCAAGGACATCCGGGTGCTCATGGTGAAGCTCTGCGATCGCGTGGACAACATGCGCACCCTCGAGCACATGAGCCCGTCGGCTCAGGAGCGTATCGCTCGAGAAACGCTCGAGATTTACGCGCCGCTGGCCAACCGGCTCGGTCTCCACGTCATCAAGAACGAGCTCGAGGACACGTCCTTCCGCTACCTCGAACCCGACGCATACCGAGAAATCCAGGCCAAGCTGCACAAGTCACTCAAGGAGCGGCTTCGCTACATCGAGAGCACCGAGAAGACGATCGCAGCGCGCCTCGCCGAACAAGGCTTCAACGCTCAGGTCTCCGGACGTGCGAAACACTCCTACTCCATCTACCGCAAGATGCGGGATCAGGAGTGTGAGTTCGAGCAGATCCACGATCTGATCGCCTTCCGCATCATCGTCGAGACGGAGGCGGATTGTTATGCGTGTCTCGGCGCGATCCATTCCCGCTGGACCCCGGTGCCGGGACGCTTCAAGGACTACATCGCGCTGCCGAAACCGAACATGTACCAGTCGCTGCACACGACGGCGATTGGACCCGGCCGACAGCGCATCGAAGTCCAGATCCGCACAAACAGCATGCACCGTGTGGCCGAAGCCGGCGTCGCGGCCCACTGGAAGTACAAAGAACGCCACTCAGGGGGCATCGATCCGGAGGCGGCCAAGCGCTTCGGCTGGCTCCGGGAGCTCGCCGACTACCAGCGAAACCTCAAGGATCCCGCTGAGTTCCTCGAGAGCGTCAAGATCGACCTCTTCCCCGACGAGGTCTACGTCTTCACCCCGAAGGGAGACGTTCGCGTCTTTCCGCGGGGCGCTACGCCTATCGACTTCGCTTACGCGATCCACAGCGAAGTCGGACACCACTGTTCTGGCGCGCGCTGTAACGGCCAGATCGTCCCGATCCGTCACAAGCTCAAGAGCGGCGACGTCGTCGAAATCATGACGAGCGCAACCCAGGAGCCGAGCAAAGATTGGGTCGAAGCCTGCGTCACCACCCGCGCAAAGAACCGGATCCGCGCCTTCCTTCGGGCCGAGAAGCGCCAAAAGAGCATCAATCTGGGCCGCGAGCTGGTCGAGTCGGCCATGCGCTCAGCGGGCCTCAGCTGGGCCAAACTGCAGAAGGATTCGAATCGTCTCGACGCTCTGCTCAAAGCTCACGAGGTCGGCTCGCTCGAAGAGCTCTTCCTCGCGATCGGCTACGGCAAGCTCGGAGTTGAGCAGGTTATCGAGACCGTTCAGGGCTCGGTGGGCGGCAAGGCAGCCGAGCTCAAGGCCGGCGCCATTGAGACGCTGGTCCGTCGTGTGAAGCGCGAGACGGATAGCGGCATTAAGGTCTCCGGCATCGATAACGTTCTCGTGCGGTACTCTCGCTGCTGTAATCCGCTGCCCGGCGACGCCATCCTCGGATTCATCACGCGGGGCCGAGGCGTGACGGTGCACCGGCGCGACTGTCCGCGCGCCTTCGACGCCGATCCCGCGCGCCGAATCGACGTGACCTGGGACAGCCGGGCCAAGGTGAATCGTCCCGTGAGCATCGCCGTGGTGACGAACAATCGCCCGGGCATCCTGGCCAACATCAGCCAGACCCTGAGCGCTCAGCGCGTGAACATCAGCGAAGCGAATTGTCGCGCGGAGAGCGACGGGCGCGCGCACAACATCTTCACCTTCCACTGTAGCGACCTCGATCAGCTCAAGAACGTCATGAAGTCTTTGGGCAAGATCAACGGCGTCGTCTCGGTGAGCCGCGTCTGACGGCTATTGGGCCGCGGGTCAGCACTCGGCTGGCTGAGCCCGCCGCCGGACCGGCGAAGGCCCCACGTGTACGAAGATGTGGGCAGGTGCAGGTTTTGCGTCCCCCGTTCAGGGCTGGCTGGTCCGCCCTGGCGGCTGGGACTGACACCGGGAGATCGGCAGGGCGCCGGGGAAGAAATTTCGAGGAACCTTCGTAAAAAAAGAGGTGTACGAGTGCGTTTCGCGTGATACTGCGCGTCGCACTCCGAGATGAGCCGACTAGAAGTTGTCATTCATGAGCTCGAGGCTGCCCGCGAACAGGCCACTGCTCGTTTTGCCAGCGAAGCGAACATGCCAGTGCGCGACTTTCTGCGCCCCTTTCGCGTAGTGCTGGAGGCGCCCCTCGGACCGGACGCCTCGTCCGTCGAGTTTCGCGTCGAGCCGCGCGAGTAACTCTCCGCGGCCCCCCTGATGAGCCGACTAGAAGTTGTCATTCATGAGCTCGAGGCTGCCCGCGAACAGGCCACTGCTCGTTTTGCCAGCGAAGCGAACATGCCAGTGCGCGACTTTCTGCGCCACTTTCGCGTAGTGCTGGAGGCGCCCCTCGGACCGGACGCCTCGTCCGTCGAGTTTCGCGTCGAGCCGCGCG
>NASX01000002.1 GCA_002085155.1 Sorangiineae bacterium NIC37A_2 | reverse complement strand
CCTTGGCATCGCTCCTCAGCGAAGCCGAGACCGAGTTCGAGCGGCTGCGCCTCGAAGAGGCTCAGAAAACCCTGCTCGATGCGGTGCGCCGAAGGGCATACGACCTCTCATACTTCCCCGAGAAAGAAGCACCGGAGGCGGAGCCGAGTCCCGCTCAGAGCGAAGCTCGTCGTCTCGAACAGGCGGCCCTGCGCGCCGAGCTCGCCCACGAGCTCCACGCCGAGACGGAGTTCACCGGCGAGCTCTTCCGCCGGGTTCGCGAATCTCAGGGCATCGAGCTCGAAGACATCGCCCAAAAAACCAAGATCTCCGTTTCGCACCTCGCCGCCATCGAGAACGAGGATTTCGGGGCGCTCCCCGCGGAGGTGTACACACGGGGCTTCGTCAGTCAGATGGCCGGCTTGCTCGGCCTCGACAAGACCCAAGCCACCCGCTCCTATCTCCGCAGGTTCCGCGCTCGAAAGAAGGCCGCTGCCGTCGAGCGGCCCTGAGAAGGGATGGAAGCTCTCACGACGTCGGAAACGTCCACCGGGCCGGCTCTCCGGAGCGGGCCCCGAGTGGGGAGATGGTTCGCCGAGCTGCCCACTCGCCTGAAAGATCGTGACCTTGAGTTCGGCGGAGCACTTTTTCTGATCGCGCTCTTGCCTCGACTCTTCGTGGCTATCGCCCTCACCGGCCAGCCCGTCTGGGACGGCCACTATTACAACCTCGGCGCGGAACGTATCGCGGAGGGCTTTGGCTACTCCGAAGAGATTCTGCGCGACGGACAGAGGATCGCAAAACCCTGGTCCCACTATCCGGTCGGCTACAGCGCGTGGCTCGCGCTCTTCTACAAGATCTTTGGCACGAGCTTGTCCTTATTGGGCACCGAGCTCCGAGTCGGGCCCCTGGTTGGTGCCTTCACCGGTGCCTGGCTCGCATTTTTCACCCATCAACTCGCGAGGCGTTTCCTCAGCCCTGGGCGCGCACGGCTCGGCGGGCTCATTGTCGCTCTCCACCCCGGGCTCATCACCTACGCCGGACTGCTCATGACCGAGCCGCTCGCCGCTCTGCTCGCGGTAGTGGCTCTGCTCGCCTACGTGGAACTCCGGCCTTACCTTGGGCGCGCCCTCGTGACGGGCGCGCTCGTCGGCTTCGCCACCTTGGTGCGCCCCCTCTCGCTCACTCTGCTCCCAGCGCTCCTCTTCTTGAACGTCCCCCGAGGCCAAAATCGCGTATGGAGTGCGGCGCTCGTGGCCGCTTTGAGCGCGCTCTTCATTCTGCCTTGGACGGTCCGCAACTGTCGGGTGATGGATGGCTGCGCTTTGGTGTCCACGAACGGTGGCTGGAACTTAGCGATCGGCGCGATCACCGAGAGCGGACGCTTCGAAGCGCTCAAGGCATCCGACGGCTGTCCCGTTGTCACCGGTCAGGTCCAACAAGATCGCTGTTGGTCCGAGGTCGCCATCGCAAAGATCATGGCTGATAAAGCTCGCTTCATTCGAGTCATCCCGAAGAAGCTCGCCCAGACCTACGACCACGAGTCGTTCCCGATCGAGTACCTGCGCGAGGCGCGCCCGGAGCTTTGGACCGAAGAGCAAAGGACCCGCGGGCGCGAGATCTTGACCCTGGTTCACCGCCTGCTCTTNGCCGCCGCAGCCCTCAGCTTCGTGCCCCTCCGCCTGAAGGACAAAGGCGCAGCTCGGCTCGCCCATGCCCTCGCGGGCTCTTTCACGCTCCTTCTTGCGCTGTATTGCTTCCGAAGCGATTCGCATCCTTTCTATTTGTTGGTGCTCTGGATGCTTGCCTTGGCTCTCGTCCCCTTGCCGGGAAGAGGTCCCCTCTCTCCGGTGGAGCGAGCGCTTTGGGTCTTGGTCGCTCTGACGACTGTTAGCTTTGCCGTCTTCTTCGGTGAAGACCGGTACCATTTCGTGCTCACCCCGGTTTTCGCGCTCTTTGCTGCCGGCGCGCTCCGCACGCAACTGCCCGCTCCTCGCGCGCAAGAAGGAGGAGCCTGAGCATGGACGCCTTAGTCACCCGCGTGGAAGGACGGCGCGGACGCGAAGAGATTCGCGCTCTCCTCTTGCGCTCTGCCGTCCTCGCGTTTGAAGAACAGAAGGGGCGCCCTGCAACGGATGAGTTCTTACTCGGCGAGGGACTCGTTCGCTCCGAACTCGAACACGACTCGACCTGGGTCTCGCTTCCGCTCGCCCGCCGCATTCTCACGCGTGTCGCCGTAGAAATTGGCGATCAGGCGATCAGCGAACGTCATCCGCTCACGCGGCTCCCGGAAGGCATGGGCATCAGCGTAACGATGCTCAGGCGCACCACGAGCCCGCTCGACGCTTACCAGAGCTTCCCCACGATCGCGGTGGATAGCTGGCGTGTCGGCCGGTTCGCGATCTCCGAAGAGAAGCGAAACCAGGTCACGATGGTCTACTACCCGACTCAGGGGACCGAGCCAGACCAAGCTCATCGCTGCTTCTGTCTTCTGCGCCAAGCGGAGCTCCGAGTGATCCCGCGTCTTTGGGATCTCGAACCGGCACGTCTCACAGAGACATCCTGTATCGCGCACGGCGACCCCTTCTGTAGCTACGAGCTCTCTTTTCGTCAGCCGGGCGACCTCCCGCTGCCTCCTTGGGCGCCCATTGCTTTCGGGCTGATCTCGGGGGCGCTCGCGCTCCCAGCAGGCCTCGCCACTTCCCTCGCCTGTTTCGTCGGACTCGCCCTCGCCGGCTACGGGGTGCAAAAGGCGGTCTCTGCGTTCCAAAGAACCCAGGCGCTGCGGGCGTTCGAAGCCCACCGCATCGACGCCCTCGAGCACTCTCTCGATCAGCACGGCAGCCTCCGCGCCCGGGGAGGCGATCTCACCCAGAGCGTGCTCGGCGGGAAGTATCAGATCCTCCGACCTGTCGGCTCGGGAGGGATCGGGACCGTCTACGCGGCGGAACACCTCGGTCTCGGTTTCCAGGTTGCGGTCAAGGTCCTGCGCGGCGCAGCCGCCGTCGACGCCAGCGAGGTGGCTCGTCTGCGTCGCGAGGCCCGCGTCCAGATGTCGATCGAACACCCGAACGTCGTCCGCACGTTCGATCTCGATCAACTCCCCGACGGCACGCTCTACGTGGTGATGGAACTCTTGCAGGGCATGAGCCTGCACGAGCTGATGCGGCGCGGCCGCCGCCTCTCCTACCAAGTCGCGCTGCCGCACTTCATTCAAGTCTGTCGCGCGCTCTCCGCCGCGCACAAGCTCGGGATCGTCCACCGCGACCTCAAGCCGGCAAACGTATTTTTGTGCGAAGGAGGGATCGTCAAAGTCCTCGATTTCGGGATGAGTAAACTCGCCGAAGACGAAACCCTGACGCAAGAGGGCTATACGCTCGGAACCCCTGAATACATGAGCCCTGAACAGTGTAGCGGCGGCGAGGTCGAGCCGCGGAGCGATATCTACGCCCTCGGCGTCCTGATGTACGAAGCGCTGTCCGGGGGGCTACCCTTCCGCGGCAAGACGAGGCAAAAGCTCCTTGAGCATCACCAACTCTCGACGCCGGAGTCCTTGCTCACGCGCCACCCGGAACTGAATCTCCCGCCCTCCCTCGATCAGATCATCATGGCTTGCCTCAAGAAGCACCCCGACCAGCGGCCCGCGAGCGCCGACGAGCTCGAGCAAGCTTTGACGAAGGTCCTCGAAGACTCGCGCCAGAAGGTCGATTCTTCGCCGGGAGGTCCCTCGTGAAGCTTCGCGCTGCTCTGAGTGCCGCTCTCGTCCTTTGCGGTGCCGTCGCTCTGGCCCCTTCGGCGCCCGCCTTTCCTCATACGCTNAGCAAGGGCGAGACGCTGGCCTCCCTCTCGAAGCGTTACTACGGAACGCCTCAGTTCGAGCGAGTGCTCTCGACGGTCAACGCGCTCGACCGCGGGGGACCCCGGGCGCTCGCCCCCGGGATGATTCTCGAGATTCCGGCCCACAGTTACGTCCGCGTGGCGCCCGGTGATACCTGGCAGAGCCTCGCCGAGGTCCACCTAGGACACCCTGAGCGCGCCACGACCCTGGCTCAACAGAACGATTCGGAACCCTGGCTCACCCCAGAAATCGGACGTGTGATCCGGCTCCCCTACAACCTGAGCTGGGTCTTGAGCGGCGATGAGAGCCTCGCGACCCTCGCCTATCGCTTCATGGGCAGCACGAAGCGGGCCTACGAGCTCGCCGTCTACAACCAGCTGAAGGATGGGAAATTGAAGGCGGGTCAGGTGCTGCTGATACCTCTCAAAGACCTCACGCTCACCTTAGAGGGCGAATCGGCCGCCGCGCGCGGTTGTCAGCCGGAGGCGGCGCTCCGGGACGAACAGGCGCTCCGAGCTCAGGCCCAGGCGCAAGCGGAGCTCGCGGAGCTTTATCTCGACGTCCGCGCAGGACGCTACACGCGCGCGCTCACGCGAGCCGCTGAGCTCCGGGCCCTCGGAAATCTCCCGAAACCAAAACAAGTCGAGCTCCTCGTGCTCGAACTCGAAGCGCAAGTCGCCTTCGATGCCGTGGGTCCTGCCCGGAGCACCTGTGAAACGCTCCGAGAGCTCGCCCCGGACTATCGTTTCGATCCGATCGAGACGAGTCCCAAGATCCTCGATGCCTGTCCGGCGAAAGATGAGCCCAAGAACCCATGATGCCGAATGACGCGCCGGAGCCCCAGGCTGAGACCCCGAAGCCGGAAGAAGAGTCTTTCCGTCCGAGCCGTGGCCTGATCCTGTTGGGCGTATTTTTCCTCTTGCTCGGAGCCGGCGCCGGTCTCGTGATGAGCGCTGCTACCTTCCGCTGAGCGGCTCATGGCGCGTCCGAGGGATTCTCGCTCAGAAGACTACGCGCTCCGCGCCGAGCTCGGGCGTCTCGATGTCGCGCCCCTGCGCCTGCTCGCTCGTCGCTTGGCCTCCGGGCACCAGCTCGGCATGCACCACTCGAGGAAAAAAGGCGCGGGGCTCGAGTTCCTCGGTCACCGCGAGTACACGCCGGGCGACGACCTCAGGCACCTGGACCGGCGGGCGCTCCTTCGACACGGCCGCTACCTGATCCGAGAGTTCCAGATCGAGACCGAGCGTCCGCTCCACCTCATCGTCGACACTTCGCGCTCGATGCAATTTGGCCGCGGCGAAGACGGCTCCGGTGAAACGAAGCTCGACCGAGCGCGCCTGCTCGCAGGCGCAAGCACCTTGCTCGCCCGCAGAGCAAACGACCCCGTGGGACTCACCTGTTATGGGTCCACCACGTTCGGTCCAGCCCTATTCGCCCCACGCCAAGGCATGGAGCAGGTCGAGCGCATCTTCCACGTCCTCGAGGGTCCCGAGGCGAATCTTCGCGATGCGCGAGACGCCGCTGCGCTGCTGCTCGAGACCGGCGCCCGACTAGCCCGCGGCGCCACCATCTTCTGGTTCTCGGACTTCCTCGACGAGGTCGACGAGCTCATCGAGCCCCTTACCCTCCTCGCGAGCCGGGAGCGCACCTTGGTCCTGGCTCAAATCCTCACCCCCATCGAGCTCGACTTCCCCCTCGAGGGACCGCTCACCTTGAAAGACCCGGAGACCTTGGAGCGGGTCTCCTGCGATGGCACCACAGCGCGTGCGCTCTACCTCGAGCGACTGTACGCACATTTGCAGCGCCTGACGGACGAAGCAAACGCGCGCGGCGCCGTCGTGCTCCGGATCCGCACCGATGAGGACCCGAGGACCGCCCTCCGCAATCTCACGGCAACCGCGAGCGGGAGGTCCGGGTGAGCTTTCTCTTTCCGCTCGGACTCGCCCTCGCCGCGTTTGTCCTCGGCCCCATCATTGCTCACTCCCTCCGGCGTGGTTCGTCGAGGGAGCTCGAGCTGCCCACCGCCCGCTTCATCGAAGAAAACCAGACCTCTTCGCGCAAGCGGCGAGCCATCTCCGATCGCTCGTTGCTCCTCTTGCGCATCCTTCTCTTGCTCGCTCTTTCGCTGCTCGCCGCGTCGCCGCTCGCGCACCTCGGCTCTTTGAGCCTGTCCCGGCCTCGGGGTGGCTCGCTCGCGGTCGCCCTAGTGATCGACGATTCCGCGAGCATGCGCGTCAAGACGACACGAGGAGTGCGCTTCGACACCGCCGTTCGAGCCGCTCTCGATCTCGTCAGCTCGACGACGGAAGGAGACTCCGTCTCGATCATCCTCGCGGGCAAGCCCGCGCGACAATACCTCGCCGCGACGCGCAACATGGACGCCGTGCGGCGCGCCCTCAGTGAACTCCAGCCCAGTGAACGCGAAACAGATCTCGAAGGAGCACTTCTGCTCGCTCAGACCAGTCTGAGCGGCCTGCTCCAAGAGGACAAACAAGTCATCGTCCTGTCTGATCTCGCGACGAGCGAATCGGTCCCTTTGGGCCCCTCGGACCTCTCGGTGCAATACTCCCTCCCCGAGCTCCGAGAACCNTTCGAAAACTGCGGTATCGTCCNGGCTTCTCGCTCTTCGTCGCGGGCGTCAGTGGATGTGCGCTGTACGAGCGCGCTCGCCCGAGGCAAACGAACCGTCTCTCTTTTCCTCCAAGACGCGGGCTCTGCCGGGCCAAAACCGGTCGGATCACCTCTCGCCAAAGCGCGCCTCGCGGAGACAGAGGTTCTGCACCTCACCCTTCCGATCGACAAACTCGGCCCCGACACCCGCGTCGTCGCTGTCCTCGAGAGTTCAAACCGCGATCAGATCCCCTCAGACGACAGCCTCGAGCTCCAGGTGGGCGATTCTGAGCTCCTCATTGGTATCCGCGCAGACCAAGAAGCAGCGCGCGTCGAGACGAGCGAGAGAACGATTGTCGAGCTCGGCCTGGAATCTCTCGAAGCCAAGGTCCACCAAAGCGTCCTCTCCTCTCTGCCCGAAGCCGCTGACGAGCTCAGCCGCTACGCCGCGTTGATTGTCGATGACCCGCAGGGCTTCTCCCCTGAGACCCAAAACGCTCTCGAGGGCTGGGTGCAGAAGGGCGGCGTGCTGTTTGCTCTGCTTGGTCCGAGGGCCGCGACCGCGCCGCTCAGCACAGGTTTTTGGCCCATCTCCCGCGGCTATTTTCAGTTCCGCTCCTCCTCGGCGCCCCTGAACGTGATCGAGGACGACGCGCGCACTGAGCTCGGACGCGGCTATGATTCCCTCGTGGCCTCGAGGCACGCCACCTTCGAACCGATCCCTGACGCAAAGATCCTGCTCCGGTTCGAAGACGAATCCCCGCTCCTCCTCGAGCGTCCTTTGGGCAGAGGACTGGTTGTGCTCGCTGCCTTGCCCGCGTCTCTCTCCGTGAGCGACTTCACGCTCAGACCGGGCTTCCTCGGGATCCTCGATCACGTCGTCGCACAGGCGCGGGCCCGCGCGACCACTGGCCCTGCGCTGCCAGGAGCCGAATGGAATATCCCCGCCGGCCATCGGGTCGTGCTCGGCAGCGAGCGCCCCGCGAATGGAAGCCGCTTCGTTCCGGAGGAGTCGGGTCGGGTCGAAATTCGCGGCCCCGACCAGACGATGGCCCGCGTCGTGGGCCGCCACCCGAGCGAAGTTGTGCGCCAGCCGCGAGAGCCGGAAGGCGGCCTTGGTGCGGAGGTCTCGGAAAACAATGGACTTTCTCCGATCTCGCGCCCCATTGCGCTTCTCGTGCTCGCCCTCGGGGTCGTCGAGCTCTTGGTCCGGCGCGAGCGTGGCCGAAGGGGCGCCCCGTCTGCTATGTCGGCGGCCTGATGCGATTTCGGGCCCCAAGAAGCCTCTGCCTCTTCCTGTCGATTCTCGGCCTCGCCACCGTGGCCGAAGCCGCCATCGTGGAACGCATCGTGGCGGTGGTCGACCAAACCCCCATCCTGCTCACCGATCTCCAAGAGCGAGCGAAGCCCTTCCTCGGTCAGGTTTACGGCGGCGTTCCCGAGGGTCCTCAGCGTTCGGCCGCCCTCTCTCAGGTCTACCAAACGGTGCTCGACCGTATGATCGAGGAGAAGCTCGAAGACGCCGCCGCCGCCCGCGCCGGCATCAGCGTCAGCGCCCAGGAGATCGATGCAGCCCTGGAGCGGCTCGCCGCCCAGAACCAGATCACCGTCCCCGAGCTGATCGAAGAGGCTCGCCAAAACGGACTCACCATCCACCAATATCGCGAAGAGCTCGAGCGCCAGCTTCTGCAAAACAAGCTGGCCCAGCTTCGTTTGACCGGACGCATTCGCATCGACGAATCGGACGTGAAGAACGCCTACCGCGACCTCGTCTTCCGGGAGCGCTCCCAGCAGCCCCAAAGAACGCAGCGCATCGTCATGCCCCTCGGCACCACCAAAGCCGAACAAGCTCGCCAGATGGCGCTCGCGGAGAGTGTGGTGAGCCGCGCTCGAGCGGGCGAAGACTTCCGCCGGCTGATCCAAGAGTTCGGGACGTTGCCGGGTTCTGGAACCGCGCCACCCCAAATTCCCGAGTCGGAGCCGAAGGCCATCGCCCGCGCTTCGATCTCCCTCGACGTCGGAGAGATCTCGCGCCCCGTCCGAGTCAACTCCACGCTCGTGATCATCAAGATTGTCGATCGTCCTCCGTCGTCCCTCCCTCCCTACATCGAGGCCCGCGAGGCCATCTATCAGCGCGTCTACATGGAAAAGATGGCCAAGGCCCGTAAGCATTGGCTCGACGGCCTCCGTCGGCGCACTTACGTTGAAATCCGGAAGTGACGGGTGAGGGGCCCGAGCGCCCACCTCCCCCGCTCTGCCACACGTGTCGCGGTCGGCCGGATCGGAATGCCATTCTGACAACCCCGCCGAACCGGCCTTCGAGTCCCCCCGCCGGGTCGATCGGCGCCGAAAGGGCTCAAGCTTCTCGCCGTCAGCAGAGCTAGCTTACGTCCTTTCCATCTAGGAAGCCCGCCCATTTGCCGGTTGGCACGCCCTATGCTCAATAACTGCGCGAGATGTCTGTGATCCTGCGGAGCCTGGTCCGGCTCTCGGTCCTTTGTGCGCTGCTCCTCGTGGCACCGCCGAGCCACGCGCAGTCCGTCGAGGTCAGCCCGGCGACCTTCAAGATCTTGCGCGAGGTGCCGCGTTCCGCCGCCCAGTTCCAATACACGCTGAACTACTCAGACTGCATGGGCAGCTTCAACGAGGCTTCGCCCACGGTCATTCAGATCAAACCCGTCCTCAAGGGTTTTGACCGCCGCAAGTCGAGCCTCGAGGTCTGGGTCGCAGCGAGCCAAGACTGCACGAAAGAAGACCAGAGAAAGGTCACCGGTAGCTGCGGCATGGTCGCCACGGTCTCTCCCCAAGCGACGGGACAAGAAATCCGCATTCGCCCCGCAGACGTCATCGAAGCTCTGCGCAGCCCGAACAGTTCAGATACGGACTTTCGCGACGCTGCCACCCCCGAGACCTGCGAATCAGACATCACGTCGGCCGTTCGCTTTTACATCATGCTGCTCGAGGGCGGTCAGGTCCAAGGTTCAAGCGCCACCTGGGACAAGAGTGAGGTCGACATCAGTCCGCCCAGTCCGGCCACCGGCCTCAAAGTGAACCCCGGTGACAAGGCACTCTTTCCGACGTGGGACGCCTCTGATGCTGTCGACCTCCAAGGCTTCCGCGTCTTCTGCGAGAGGATCTCCTGTGACGTGATGATGCCGGACCCCATGGCTGGCATGGCTGGCGCCCCCGGAGCGGCGGGCGCCCCCAGCGGCAGCTTCGGTCCGTCCTGCCTCGACACCACCGGCGTACTTCAACCTCGCAAAAGGCTCACAGCTCAGGAGTCGGAGCGTTATCGATGTGCCTACGCTCAGGGCCGTTTCGCCGCCAGCGCACAGGTGTTCGAAGCAGAAGGGGAACCGATCGAAAATGATGCTTGTTACGCGATCGCTCTTTCCGGCCTCGATCTCGTGCTGAACGAAAGTGTGCTCTCCGACGTGATGTGCGCCACCCCGAAAGAGGTGACGACCTTCTTCGAAGGCTATCGAGAAGCTGGCGGGAAGGGAGGCGGGGGGCTGTGTGGGATCGCTCGGGAGCGCTCTCCTGCCCATATCTTCTCGCTTACGCTCCTCCTGGGCGGAGCGCTGTTTGTCGCTCGCCGCGCACGCCAGCTCGGAGGTCGCAAGTGAAGGCCCTCTTCTCTCTGAGTTGCGCGACCGCTCTGCTCCTCTCCTCATTGTCCAAAGAGGCCACCGCGCACCCCGCCGACGACCCCTATTACGAAGAGCGCGACAGGCTCCACGCTCCCCTTCGACCCCAGGACTCCTACCGAAGTCCCCAATACGCGGCGATCGAAGTCCGCTTCGGACCCTATCGACCGAACGTGGACGATGAGTTCTCAGGTGCCACCCCCTTCGCCGACAGCTACGGAACCGGTCCGAGCGTGATGGGCGGAATCGAGGTCGACTACCAGTTCCTCCGCGTCCCTTACCTCGGAACGCTCGCCGCCGGACTCGGGGTTTCTTACGTGCAATACGAGGCCGCCGCGCCTTTTGCTGACGGTTCGGGCGCCTCCGAGCATCCCATGAGTCTTTGGCTCTTACCGGTGAACCTGCTCGGGGTCTTCCGCGTCGACACCTTCTCCCGCGACTTTCACGTGCCTTTGGTCCCGTACATCAAGGCGGGCCTCGTCTACGCGTTCTGGGAAGCCCGCGACGCCAACCGAACCTCCACGACGGAGGCGGGCTCCCAAGGACTCGGCGCCGAGTATGGGTTTACAGTGAATCCCGGTTTGATGCTCGAGCTCAACTTCCTCGCGCCGCAGCAGGCCATCGACATGGACATCGCAAGCGGCGTGAACCACGCCTACCTCTTCGGCGAGTGGATGTTCTCAAGCGTCAATAGCTTCGGCAGTGGCATGGAGGTCGGCGCCAGCACCTGGGTTCTCGGTCTCGCCATCGAGTACTGAAAGAAGCTCGAGACCCAGGAGCTTGGGCGACCGGCAAGAGCCGCCCGTCCCTATCACCCAAGAAAAAAGGAGGGCACGTACCGGCGCCCAACTCGCCGCACGCGCCCTCCGGTATGCTTCACATCGCGGCAAAGCCGCCTTCCGACCTCAGTTCGGCCGCGCTGCTCGAGGCGCCGCCTTGGCGTTCGGAGCGTCTTTGCGCTCCTCCTTACCGCCCTCAGCTTCCGCCCCCGCGGCCGGGGCACCGTCTCCGCCGATACCCTTCGCGGCGAAGATCTCCTGAGCGATCTTTGCCATCAGCTCGGGATGCTCCTCGAGGTATTGACGCGCGTTGTCTCGCCCTTGGCCGATACGCTCGGCTCCGTAGGAGTACCAAGCGCCGCTCCTTTGGAGAATTCCGGCGTCGGTCGCGTAGTCGACGATCTCTCCCGAACGGCTCACGCCCTTTCCGTAGATGATGTCGAACTCGACCTCGCGGAAAGGAGGCGCCATCTTGTTCTTGACGACCTTGACCTTGGTCCGGTTCCCAACCACCACCGCGTCCTGCTTCGTGGCTTCCTTGATGGAGCCGATACGACGGACGTCGAGACGCACAGAGGCGTAGAACTTCAGAGCATTTCCGCCCGTCGTGGTCTCGGGGCTCCCGAACATCACGCCGATCTTCATGCGGATCTGGTTTGTGAACAGCATCATGCAGTTCGAGCGCGAGACGGTACCGGTCAGCTTCCGGAGCGCCTGGCTCATCAGGCGCGCCTGGAGGCCGACGTGGCTATCTCCCATATCGCCTTCGATTTCCGCCTTCGGGACGAGGGCCGCTACTGAGTCAACCACGATCAGATCGACAGCGCCGCTCCGCACGAGCATGTCCGCGATCTCGAGAGCCTGTTCACCGAAGTCCGGCTGGCTGATCAAGAGCTCGTCCGTCTTCACGCCAAGCTTCCGGGCGTAGGTCACGTCGAGCGCGTGCTCCGCGTCGATGAACGCAGCTACGCCGCCGCGCTTCTGAACCTCCGCGATCGCATGGAGAGTCAGGGTCGTCTTACCGGAAGACTCAGGACCGTAGATCTCAACGATCCTGCCCTTAGGGTAGCCGCCGATGCCAAGAGCGATGTCGAGACCCAGAGAGCCTGAGGGAATCACCTCAACGGCACGGATCGCCTTCTCGCCTTCCTTGAGGCGCATGATCGCGCCTTCGCCGAACTCCTTCTGTACGGAGGCAATCGCTAGTTCCAGGGCCTTACTCTTGCTCTTGTCGTCCATGTCGCTCTCCTCAACTTACCTGCTTCGACCGAGTCGGCCGGCTGGCTCCGTCGCTTCGTCTAAAATTCTTTTACTGTTCTCTTGTTCAGGTGTCAATCTTTTCAGTGCCGGCCTTGTTCAGTGGTCGACCCCGGAGCTCGGGGAGAGACCCAAGTCAGGGCGCCCCTCGGGCGCTCCGCCTGAAAGGCCGGCCTGACGAGACAGACATCTAGCGCGCTCGAAGGGCGCTGTCTCCCCTGGTATGACATATTTTGTCATACCAGGGCCATCACGCAAAAAAGACGCGCTCCTTATTCAGAACAGTCGCCGCGCTCGCGCTTCGCGTCGAGCCACTCGAGGAGAATTTTCTTCTCCTCTTTCGTGAGCGGTTCGACCTTTGGATCGAGATCCACGGACGTCGCCGGCATACGTCCACTCTCAATCGCCGAAATGGCGAGTTCGCCGACCTCTAGCTCCGCCGCGACGGGATGAGGCTGTTGAAAGTCTGCGTAAGTCGTGAGCGAAAACGGAGCACCATTCTTTGGCGTCTCCGCGTGGCAGCGCACGCACTTCTCCTCGACAATCGGCCTCACGTCTTCGCAGTACGTGGGCCCCTCGCTCCTGGACTCGGCCTCCGAACAGCCAATATTTCCTCCGAGCAGCGAAAAAACTGCACAAAAAAGGAGACGACTATTCCTATCCTTGCTCATCGGCTGTCTCATCCTTTCCCTCCCCGAGCCTCCGTCTCTTAGCCGTTCCGATTCGGGGCCTCTGCCTCAGCCTTCGGTCCCCGTGGAATCACGATGATGCGCTCGGCGCGTCGCGCCGTAGAACGCTCAACAAGCAGCTCTGCTTTCTCGAGGAGCACGCGATCGCCCTCCATCGGTACGCGACCCAGCCGCTCCGCGACGAAACCTCCGAGCGTCACGCTCTCCGACTCCTGCTCCGCTTCCCCGATCAGGGCAAACACAGAGCGGGTCTCGGCGCGCCCGCGACAAACGAGCGTGCCGTCCGGCCGCCGAATGATGAAGTGATCAATGCGATCGAACTCGTCCTGGATCTCGCCGACGACCTCTTCGACCACATCTTCCAGGGTCACAATGCCCGCGGTCCCGCCGTATTCGTCGACAACGATCGCCAAGTGATGGCGTCGCTCCTGGAAGTCGCGCAAGAGCTGCTCAATCTTCGTGTTCTCCCCGACGAACACTGCCGGCCGGCAGAGCGCGAGCAGCGCGGGACCCGCTGGTTCGTCGAGCTTTGCCGGCGGCCCATCGAGCAGAGAGAAGAGCACGTCGCGGGCCAGGACCACCCCTGAGATCTTGTCGGGATCTCCTGTCTCCGAAAAGGGAAGACGACTGAAGCCGGAGCGGCGAATCCGCTCCACGTTCTCCGCCAGCGTTTTTTTCCCGCTCAGAAAGACAAGCGCCGTACGCGGGATCATGATGTCGTAGGCGGAGAGCTCGCGGAGCCGGGACGCGCCCTCGATCATCTGCGCTGTGCGCTCCGCCAGTGCCCCTTCCTCGCGCCCCAGCTGCGCAAGGAGTCGAATCTCATCGATGCTCGAAACCGGCTTCTTCTCGCCGCGGAGCAACTTCGAGATGCCGCGGGTCAGGAAGAGAACCGGCGCGAGCACGACCGTCAGAACCGAGACGAAATAGACGACGGGGACGATCACCCGTGAGGCCTGCAGTGCCCCGAGCGTTTTCGGAATCAGCTCTCCGAACAGGATCATCAGGAAGGTGAAGGCTGCCGAGAAGACAAACAACCCCTCGTCCCCGAACGCCGCGACGTAACTCGCTCCGACCACCGCCGCCCCCGCGGTGTTCGCGAGAGCATTCAAGATCAAGATCGCCGCGATCGGCCTATCGATCTCCTGTTTGAACTCCCGCAGAAGCGCGCCTGCGCGTGAAGGGCCGAGACTTTGAATCTCAGCCCTCGTCACTGAGAGCAGCGCCGCCTCCGATGCCGAACAAAGAAACGAAAAAATGATCGACAGGAGCGCAGAAGCGACGAGGAGGGTCATGACTCTCAGGTCGAGCCGAGGGGGCGACCCGAGGGACCGACGAGCCCCGACGGCTTCGCTGCAGCCTGCGCTGCTTGAGCGAGCTGCGCCTGCTGAGCCTGCAGGAACTGAGCGAGGAAGCGCGAGCGCTCGATGGCGAACTGCTTGACCTCACGGGACTGCGAAGCGCCGAGCTTGTTCAAGAACTGCGTCAACCGCTGCAGGTCCTTCTTCTGGAAGAGCGCCTCGAAGTAGTTGTTTGCCAGGCGCACGTCCGACTGCATGGCCGCTTCGTGAGGCGCGAGGAGCTGGACAATTTCATCGATGCGGCCGGCTTGACCGAGGAGCGCGGTGTAGGAGATGAGCGCGAGCGGATCGCTCGAGTCACGGTCGACCGCCTTCTTGGCCCACTCGAGGGCGGCGGCGCTGTCCTGCTTTTGGGCGGCCAGGATGCCCTGGATCGCGACGAAGGGAGCGGCGCTCTTCTTGTTCGGAGCGGCGTCAGCGAGCTCCGTCACGGCCTGGATCGCCTTGGCCTCGTCTTCGTTCTCGCGAACGTGCGAGAACAATACGGCCCACGCATCGACGCTCTTCGGATCNACGGTGATCGCGTATTCGATCGCCGCGCGCTCCGCTTCGCGATCGCCCTTCGCCTTGTANACAGCNGCGAGATGAAGCGACGGCGCTGGGCTCTGGGTGAGCAGGTTGCGCGCGCCCTTCAGCGTACCTTCCGCCTCATCGAGCTTCTTCTGCTGGAGCTGAGCGACGCCGAGGCCCACCCAGTCTTCGCCGGTTCCGCCCTGAGCCACGAGACGCGCCAGGACCTTCTCCGCCTCTTCGAAGCGCCCATACTTCATGAGCTCACCGGCGAAGATGCGCGCGCGGTTCGGATCGTTCTTGTTCTCCTGATAGTGCTCCCGGAGCCCATCGAGCAGATCGTTCAGCCCGATGGTCATCGGCCTTCCTTCCGCGTCCGAAACCTGAACGGCGGGTCCATTGAACCCGAGGAGCGACCACATCTGCTCTTGCGTGACGGCAAGCGGTCCGTCCTTCAGCTTCGTCTCGAGCTCCTCGTTGTTCGGGTTCGCGACCGGCACGACGACCAGCGCGTTTTGCGGGATGCCCCCTTGGAAAGCAGAGACGGGAGCGACGATCGCGGCTCCCCCCTTGAGCTTGAGATTCTGGGGACCGTTGGCCTTTGGGTTCTGGGGCTGGTTCATCTGTTCACCGTTCGCGGCGCCTCGAGGGGCGGGGGCGGGAACCTACCAGAGCAGCCAGCTTTGGCCAGCCTGCCGCTGCCGCGCTATAGTTCCGGCCGATGCCGTTTTACGGGCTTTTCGCGCTGGCTCTCCTGATGATCGTCCACGAGTCAGGACACTATTTCGCTGCCCGCGCATTCAATATGCGGGTCGAGCGCTTCAGCATCGGCTTCGGCCCGGCCATCTGGCGTCACAAGCCAAAGGGCAGCCCGACGACCTACCAAGTCGCTCTGATCCCTTTCTTGGCCTACGTCCAGATCGCCGGGATGAACCCGTTCGAGGAGGCTGACCCCGAGGACAAAGGCAGCTACGCGAACGCAAGCCTCGTCGGGCGCATCAGCGCCATCATCGCGGGACCNCTCGCGAACTACGTGTTCGCTTCGATCGTGCTCTTNGCGGCGCTCATGATCGGCGGCAAGGTCGTCGAGACAACTCGCCTCGAAGTGACGCCGGACGGCGCCGCCATGGCCGCAGGATTCCAGGACGGCGATCGAGTCGTCGCCATCGACGGGCAGCGCATCGAGAAGTGGGAAGAGCTTCAGAAGACGGTGCTGTCGAGCCCCGGCAAAGAGCTTCACGTTCGCGTCGAGCGCGGCGGGAAAGAGGTCGATTTGGCGGTTGTGCCGCGGCCCTTGGGCAAGGACGGCGGCGGCTTGATCGGTGTTCGTCCCGAACCGGTGGCCATGCCTGTGCTCGAAGCGGCCGAGGCCGCCCTCGTGCAACCAGCGCTCATCGTCGGCTACACGGTGAAGAGTCTTTATCGCTGGATCTCCGGGAAGGAAAAGGGCCAGCTCACAGGCCCGATTGGGATGATGCGAGAGACGGAGAAGGCCGCGGAGCTCGGCCTACCGTTCTATCTCCAGATCATCGCCTTCCTCTCGACGTCGGTCGGCTTCTTCAACATGTTGCCCCTTCCGGCTCTCGATGGAGGAAGATTGATCTTCCTCGCTTACGAGGCGGTGACGCGGCGTCAGCCGAATCAGAAACTCGAAGGGCAGATCCACGCCGTGGGAATGCTCATGCTCCTTTTCGCCCTCGCGTTTGTGAGCTTCCGTGAGTGGGGCAGCAACAAGACCCCGAGTGAGGAGGCGAGCGAGGCTGAAAAAGCACAAACCGGCTCTCCGGAGGCGCCCTCTGACAAGGAAGCTCCGAGCCCGACGCCTTGAACCAGGGGGGCTCGGCTGCTAAGGCCGAGGACCCCCGTGCCGAGCGAGCCTCCGGAGAAAAACAGCGACAGGCAGCGCCCGTGGTCACCGCCCATTCGCAGGGTGAGCGGAACGCCAGCGCCGCCGCCGGTGAGCGCCGAACCCGAGCCTTTTGAGCTGCGGGGGCCGGCGGCTCCGCCCCGAGAGGCCGAGGTCCATCCGGTGCGCGCCCGCCTGCTCGAGCGCGCCCGCCGCGGAGGCGTCGAGGCCCCCGAGAGAAGCACGGAATCGCCGCGAGCGGCCCGCGTGGAGGCGCCCGAGCCCGCCCTCCTGTCCCACCATCTGGACGACGACTCCTCCGCTCGCCTCGTCACCCGAGCGAAGAAGGCCGAGGGTGGGCCCCGCGATTCGGCCCCGAGCCCCGAGCCCCGGCAGTCTGCTCCTCCCCCAGAAGTCGCCCCCGAGCCAGAATTCGAGACCCAGTTCGAGGGCAATGACAGCCGAACCGAACCTCCGCCCGAGGTCACCCAGGAGCTCGAGCGCTTCACGCGAGACGGCCTCCGGCCGCGCGTGATCTCACAAAGTATCCCCCTCTCACCCAACGCTCAGGCGCTGCTCCTGACGCTGCTCGGAATTTCGATCGCCTTCTCGGCGGCGCTCTTCGTCGATCGCCTATACACGAAGGTGGAGCTCCCTCCCGACGGCGAAGAGGTCGCCGCCCCCGAGGCCAAGGCCAAGGAGCCCGAGGCCCCCGCTCCGGTCCGCGAGAAGATCCAAGGCCCACCGCGGATCACCGACATGGTCGAGCCGGGTCAGCGGATTGTGAGCGGCAAGTTTGGGCGTGAGCCCTTCCTCAAGGCGATCGAGCAGGCGGGTCTTCCCCGAAGCGAAGCCTATCGCGCCTTCGCCGCCCTGAAAGATCTGAAAAACCTCGATCGCTGCGGCCCAAACGACACGTTCAAGGCGCTGCTAGAGGGGCGCGAGAAGCGTCTGATGGCCTTCGAGTACATCGTCAGTCCCGAGGAGATCTATCAGGCCAAGACTGATCCCTCGGGACGCCTGGTCGGTCAGAAGCTCGATCTGAAGGTCATGCGGAACCAGGTGCGCCGCGCGCTGGTCATCACGGGGCCCTTCGAAGAATCCGCGAAGAAGAGCGGCTTCGATCGCGGTCTCGGCCCCGTCCTCGAGAAAGCTCTCAGCGGCCACCTTGCGCTCTCCGAGCTCAAGCGAGGCGATCGTCTTCGGGTCATCGTTCAAGAGGTGACGGTGCTCGGCGAGTTCTCCCGTTACGCGGGGATCGAAGCCGTCGAGATCGCAAGAGCGGGCGGAAAGAACGAGCGCTTCTACTACTATTCTCATCCCGTCGAAGGTGGCTATTTCGACGCCTCCGTGCCCGGAGCGCCCATCACGTCAAAGTTCAACCCCAAGCGCGTGAACCCAGTGCTCAAGAAGGTCATGCCGCATACGGGGACTGACTTCGGCGCTCCCGTCGGCACGCCGATCCTCGCGACCAAAGCCGGAAAGATCACCTTCTCTGGCTGGGGCGGGCCGAATGGGAATTTCGTGCGCATCGCTCACGATGGCGGCTACGAGTCCGGCTATTCCCATTTGAGCCGCTTCGTGGACGGTCTGAAAGTCGGCGACACTGTCGAACGTCTTCAGGTGATCGGATACGTAGGATCCACGGGTCGCTCCACCGGCCCCCACCTCCACTTCCACATCAAGAAGAACGGCGAATACATCGACCCCGAGTCACTGAACCTCGACGGAAAGCGCGTCTTGCCGGTCAGCCATCGAGAAGCCTTCGCGGACGTTCGCGCCAAGTACGATCCGATCTTGGATGCCATCCCCTTGCCCGAAGCGCTCCCGGAGGCGACCGCTCCCGCTGAGCCTCTCTTCGCCTCGGCGGGGAACGAGGAGGAAATGGAAGGCGGGCCAGATCCTGATGAGCCCGAGCCCGCTCGCGCCGGGCCGGCACCGAAGGCGCCTTCTCCCGTCTTCCGGAGCCCGAAGCAGGAAGTCGCCGTCGCGGCTGCACCGAACTCTGCGCCCGCACCGAACTCTGCGCCCGCAGAAGCAGCGAAAGCCGCCGCCCCCGCCTCAGGATCGACGCAGACTCGCCGAGCGATCTTCCTGACCGACGCCGAGCTCCAGAGAGCTCAGCCCCTCACCGGGGACGGCGAAGTCGACGAATAAGGGCGAGCCGAACGCGGCCATACCGAGCGCACTCACCCGACAATTCCGAGGGGAGCCAGCTCGCCCAAGAGGAGCACCCGTAGTCTAGCGGCGCCCTTTGAAACCCATCATCTGCTGGACGGCAGCTTCCGAGGCCTTCGCCATTTCTTCGTCGTGCTCAGCCTCCTCAGCGCACGCCTCACACACCTTCTTCTTCTTTCCTCCGATGGTCACTGTGACGAGCTCATCGGCTTCTTCTCCGCAGACCTTACAGTCGGGCATGACCGGCGAAAAATATGACGCGCGCCGGTCGAATTCAACGGCGCGCAAGTGACGAGGCTTAGGCGCCGCGCCGCGCCACGCTCAGGGAGAAAGAGGCGCCCTTCTTCTCGGCCGGCCCCCGTCCGTCTTCGACCCAGGCCGCTCCACCGTGGGCTTCTGCGATCTGCTGCACCAGAGAGAGGCCGATACCGCTCCCGCGCACCTGCGTGCTCGGTGCCTTGCCGCGCACGAAGCGCTCGAAAATGCGTCGGCGCTCCGCCTTGGGAATGCCGGGGCCCTGGTCGATCACTGAAATCACGAAGCGATTCTTCTCGCCGCGCAGGGCGACGACGATCTCTTCGGTGCCCGGCGCGTACTTCAAGGCGTTGTCGATCAGGTTGATGACCGCAATCTCAATCGCTCGCTCATCGATCACCGCGAGCGGAGAGTCGCCCAAACCCTCTTCAATCTCAGTCGTGATCGTCACACCTTGGCGCTCAGCGCGCCCTCTTTGGACTTCCACGGCGCGCCCTACCGTCTCGACGAGATTCGCCTCACGGAACTCGAACGCCGCAGTGCCACGCTCGACGCGCGCGAAATCAAGCACATTGTCGATCAGCGCGCTCAAGCGTTCGCTCTCCGACACGATGATCTCGAGGTACTGTCTCTGCTTCTCTGGAGCGGCGCGCCCAAGCAAGAGCAGCTCGCTGAACATGCGAACGAGGGCGAGCGGGGTCTTGAGTTCGTGGGAGACGTTGGCGACGAAGTCGCTCTGCGCCAAGGCCAGCTTTCGCTCCCGAGAGACAGCCACCACGATCACGCCGAGCCCGAGAACGACCACCAGGCTCGACAGCAGCACCAGACCCATTTCCCAGATTCGACGCCGCTCGACCGCGCGCGCGAGATCTTCCGCCCGCGCCATGCTGACGTTGACTTGCCACTTATAAAGTGTGGTTTCGAAGCGCCTGCCGAGGGTGAGCGCCCCCTTGCTGATGGGCTGACCGAAGACGATACGGCCCTTCGAGTCGACGACGTTTACACGGCTCGATTCCTCGGGCACCTCCTCATAGAGCCGCGGAAAGAGGTCGTGAACGATGCTCGGTACGTCGTGCCACGCAATGACCAAGACGCGCCTCCCCGAGCGCATGCGTTGCCAGTAGCTGATCAGGTAGCTCTTCTCGAGGCGGCTCGTATGCAGGTGCTTGAGTTGGTCGCTGGGTGTCAGGTCGAGTTCGTCCCACAGCTCGTTCATGAGCAGACGCCGGATCTCGTCGTCACCGGGCCCCGGAGAGCGGGAAGCGAGCGCCAGCACTTCATGGGCGGGGCCATTCAGATCGACCACGAGGATCGCGCGCACCGTTGGACTCTGTACCGAGGCCACGTCGAGCCAACGGCTGCCAAAGCTCTCCAGAGGGTCTCCCTCTGTCAAACTCATCACCGCGTTGTCTTGTTCGATGACCCGTTTATCGAGGCGGTCCGACTTCTCTTTGGCGAGGCTCAAGGTCGCCTCAACGATGGCTCGTTCGCGCAGCGCCTCGAGGTGGAACGAAGAGCGGAACATCACCGTGGTCAGGACCGCGACGCTGAGCACCACAAGGCCCACCAGGGGCAGAAGGATGCGGCGCTCTCGAGACCAAGCCATGCGGAACGGGGCCCAGTATCGCTTCGCGCGGCGGCCGGTGATAGACCTGGCCGCACCCTCCTGAGCCCATGGTCTTCCCGATTTCGTTCTCGAGCCAGAAAAGCGCCTCGGTTGCCCCCGGCTCCTCGCGGACGGAGCGCCACGCGCCCCGCCTCCCTTGGCCTTTTTCTCGCCTCGGCGCGGTCGAGCTCTACGTCATCCTGGCGGCGACCCTGGTGCTCTCGAACGCTCGGGTCTTCTACGGCTACCTCCACGCGCAAACGGAGCACGTCGCGCTCTGGTTCAATCCGAGCTCCTTCGAAGAGTTCATCGCGTCCGCTCGCCGCGCGCCCTGGTCCGCTCCCCTCGACGACGTCTTCATCCATTTTGACTTCGCCCGCTCCACCGCGCGCGGCTTCCCGTTCCAGTGGAGCGAAGGTAACGGCTACTCGAGTGGCGGAACGAGTCTGCTCTACCCGTTTGTGCTCGCGCTCGGATACCTCGTCGGGTACCGCGATCTTCGTCTGATGCTGTTCGCGGCGATCATCGCCTGCGTCTCAGTCTTCGCGACGCTCCTCTGGGCGCGTCGACTCTTTTCGCGCACGCGGCCCGCGCTCGCCCTGATCTTGCCTCCCCTGTTCCTGAGCGTGGGAGGCCTGAACTGGACGCTGTTTTCCGGCATGGAAGTCGCGCTGTTCCTTGCGGCCTGGTCCGGCTGTTTTGTGCTTTGGGACGACTTTTTAAGCCTGGCCGACAAGCAGCAGTCGACGCGCGGCGGCGCGCTGCTCTTCGGACTCAGTCTCCTCATCTTGGTCGCGATCCGTCCCGAAGCGGCCCCGCTCGTCGCCATCTTCGGCATCAGCGCCGCTTGGCCCTTCTTTCGCGCCAAGAAATACAAGAGCACCCTCGAGTGTCTGCTCATCCTCGGCGTACCTTCGGCGCTATTGGTCGTCACTCAGTACCTCGTCAACAAGGCGCTCACCGGCGACGGCACCGCGGCAGGAGGGATCTCAAAGCTCGAGCTCCATCACCCCTATATGACAGGGGACCAAATCTTCCATGCCTGGCTGAACTTCGTCCGCTACCAGTTTGAGCGCCTCTCGCTCCACCATCTGAGCGGCCTACCCGGCGCTGGTTTCCTTTTCTGGCCCCTCGGGCTCTCCGCCCTCTTCTTTGCGTCGACGCGCCGTTACGCTGCCTTGCTCTGGGTCAGCATGCTGGTCTGGACGGCGCTCGTGGCCTTAAACGGCCAAGTCCGTTGGCAAAACGAACGCTACGCGATGCCGACGGTGGCCTGGCTGCTCATGACGTCCGCCCTTGGCGTGGCCGGGGCTATCCATGCCCTGCTCGAGAAAAGGTCCCCGGGGCGCGCGTTCGGAACCCTGCTGAGCGCGCTCACAGCGATCTTCCTCATCGTCCAAGCCGCCCCCCGTTTCCGCGACCAAGTTTGGTTCTTCGGACGCGCCAGCCGAAACATCCTCGAGCAACACGTCCGCACCGGCGAGTACCTCGAACGGACCATCAAGCCGCGCCCTCGGCGCGTGCTCCTCAGTGACGCCGGCGCCATCCCTTACGCCTCGGACATCTCCGCACTCGATCTGATCGGCCTGGGAGGTTACCGAGGACTCCCCTTCGCGCGCGCGACGCGGCTCGGGGTCGGCGCCTCCGTCGAGCTTCTGGAGCGGCTGCCGAAGAGTGAGCTGCCCGATATCATGGCGCTCTATCCGACCTGGTGGGGAGATTTTCCCCTGTGGTTCGGCCGGCCTCTGGCGAGCTTCCCGGTGCGCGGAAACGTGATCTGCGGGGGCACCAACATGCAGCTCTACGTGCCCGATTGGACACCGCTCGAGCAGAGCGGGCTGCCCTTCGCCATCAAACCCAATGAGCGGGTGCTCGATGAGCTCGACGTCGCCGACATCATCAATGAAAAGGCCCATGAGTTCTCGTTGAGCCACAAAGCTGTCGGCTTCGTGGACATGAAGGTGCTCCCCGATCCGAGGGCGCCCCACAATGGGATGTTCGACGCAGGCAGGATTCTGACGGGCGACGTTCAGATGCGCTTCACCCTCGGTGACTTCCGAAAGGGCCATCCCGCGTCACTCCTTGTGCGCGTTGCCCCGGCTCGCGACGCCACTCTGGCCATCGAAATCGGCGGGCGGACTCAGCGGATCGAGGTCCCCCTCGAGGCCAAGGACGTCTGGCAAGAGGTTCGGGTCGCGCTACCAGAGCTCGAGGGGAGGACGCGTTTTTCCGTCTCGGTTCCTCTCGGCGCCACTCACATTTATCACATCTTCGCCGTCGAACCGAGCGAGACCGCTAGTGAACCCTCTGGAACACCCCCTCTTCCAGGTCGGTAGCCCGCCTCATCTTGTCGCCTGGCTCGCGCTCGGACTCGGAGCTGCGCTCTGGGTCTGGCCGAAGAAGGACAAGACCGGGCTCTGGCTCGCCCAGTCTCCCTGGCTCACTATGAGCGCGCTCGCGCTCACATCCGCCGCGCTCTCCGCCCTCTACTTCACTTGGGTTCTCGGTGGTGGGCCGCGCATCATCGACGCCACCGCCTACCTATGTGCGGCGCGCGTCTTCGAGAGCGGCTCCTTCACCTTCCACGCCCCTTCCCCCAGCGCCCTCTTCCACAATCGATTTTTGATCCATCCCCCCGACGCGCCGGATCAGCTCGGGGTCATCTTTCCTCCAGGATACCCGGCGTTTCTCGCAGTGTTCGAGGGGCTCGGGGACTACCGTGTTGCGGGGCCATGTCTCGCCGCAGCGCTCACCGCCGTTACGTTTTTCCTCGCCTGCGAGCTGATGCGAGTCTCGGGCCGCTCGGAAAAACTCACCCCCTGGGCGGGTCTGCTCGCGGCGCTGCTGTCTCTTTCGAGCGCGACCCTCCGCTACCACACCGCAGACACCATGAGCCATGGCTTCTCGGCGCTCCTGACAGCGTCCGCGGCATGGCTCGTAGTGCGCTCTTGGACACGCGGCTACGGCGGCACCTCCGCCTTCGGCCTCGGCCTCGCCCTCGGCCTCTTGGTCGCGACCAGACCGCTCACGGGACTCGCCTTAGGACTCGCTTTCGGCGCAGCATCGCGGCGCTCTCTCGCAAAGGCTCGTCTCCTTCCGATCGCCGGTCTCGCGCTCGGCTTGCTCCCAGGGATCCTGCTCCTCCTCGCTCATCAAAGAGCCCTCACCGGCTCCTTCTGGGACTCCACACAACTGCGCTATTACGCGCTCGCGGACGGTCCGGCCGGCTGTTTTGGGCTCGGATTTGGTACGGGCTGCGAGTTTGAGCATGGCGACGTCGTCAGTGAACGCGGCAAGCTCGGTCCCCTCTGGGCCGTGCTCAACTCTCTGCACCGTCTCCATAACCACTCCCTCGACCTCGCAAACTTCGAACCACTGTTTCTCTTCCTTCTGGTTCGCGCATTTCAGAAGAGGTCCGAACCTGGGCCGCGGCTCGTCCTTTCCTGTCTCCTGCTCCTCACCGCGAGCTACGCGCTCTTCTATTTCGACGGCAGTTATCCCGGCGGAGGCGCGCGCTTCCTGGTCGAGCTCCTGCCCCTCGAGCAGAGCCTGCTCGCATTGTTTGCTCTCGAGAAACTCGGAGTAGCGAGGACCTTCGCCCTCTCCTGCCTCGGTTTTTCGCTCCACGGCTCCTTCTCTCATGAAGCGCTCCGCACACGCGACGGCGGCGCTCCCTTCCTCGACGCCTCCGTCCTCGAACCCCAAGCGCCTCGTCTTGTCTTCGTCGAGAGCGACCACGCCTTTCTGAGCGGACTCTTGCCACGCTCCGTCGAGTGGAGAGGCTCAAAAACCGAGCTTCGAGGCCCGCTCGTCGTCCGCCGCTCCCACGACGCACGGGAGGCGCTCCTCGTCCGGAACCTGGATGCCCATGACAATTTCGTCATCGAACGCGAGCCCCCGGGGGCACGCCTCGTCCCCTGGGCCCCCCCAGCTCCCCCCGATGACACACCCCTCACGCTCGAGGCCGAGCGCGACTACCCACCCTTCGGACAAGAGGGCCTCTGGGTTCACCCAGCTCACATCGCCGCACCCTGCGTCCCGTCAGGGCGGGCCCTCTCCATCCGTTTCCAGCCGGAGCAAAAGGTGGGGCGCCTTTCCTTTTGGTTCGATGGCCTCCCGCACCAAAGCTACCGAGCCACTCCTCATTTCTGGACGGAGCGTCTTGGGTGTTTCGTCGGAGAAACGCGAGTGCTGAGCTCTCCGGGAGAGCTCGAAATCTCGATCGCCCGCGGACCTGAACAGCTGTTTCTCGATCGGATTGAGCTCGCCTCAAACGACTGAAAAAAGCCCCTACGCGGGCCGCTGCGCGCCCCCAGACGGGGAGCCTACGCCCCTACATGTCGCTGCCATCTTTCCCGAAAGAACGTTGACATTCGAGACCTTAGGCCAAATTATGAAAGGACGTAGCGGACGCGAGCTGCCTGGGAGGGCGTAGGACGGGATGACAAAAAGCGAGCTGATAGAGGCGATTGCGGCGCGGGCCGAGCTGACCAAGGCGCGGGCCGAGCTGGTCGTCGACTGTATCTTCGATACTTTGACGAACGCCCTCGAAGAAGGAAAAGGGATCGAAATCCGCGGCTTTGGAAGTTTCACCGTACGCCCTTACAAGCCGTACGCTGGACGCAATCCCCGGACAGGAAACCCTGTGCCCGTCTCGGCAAAGCGCCTTCCTTTCTTCAAGGTCGGTAAAGAGCTGAAAGATCTCGTGGATCAAAGTCGCAACATCAGGCCGCTCGCCGAAGGTGACGAAAAGCCGGACAGCAGCGACGGCGACGAGTCGGACGAGCACTGAACCTCGTCTCGCGCGCATGACATTCCGACAAGCGCATTCGGCGCGAAGGTTCTCGCGCGCGCTCATCGGCATACAGGTCATTTCCACGTGCCTCTTGGTCGCGTGCGCTCAGGGCCAAGCGCCCCCTCGGGCAGAGCCTTCGGCTGAAAAAACGCACCTCAGCGCGCCCTTAAAAGAACTCCCCCTCGCTGAGCTGGTTCCGCCCTTTCAGCCTGAGTTCGTGGTCCACCTGTTTCCCCAAGCGATCTTCGAGACGCCATCGCTCGCTCCCCTCCGCGAGGAGTGGCTGGGAGCTGCGCGACGGACCGCGTTCACGGCGGTGACGGGAGTCGAGCTCACGCGCCTCAGTGAGGTGTGGATCGCCTCTTATGGCCTCGGCACTCTCTACCTGACACCGAAAGCGGGCACGGAGGGTGCCCAGGACGCTTTCCTTTCTCACTCACAATCTCCTATCGCCCGCGCCACGCACCATACACAACTCCGCCTTTGGGACGGCAAGCGCGACGGCACACCCAGCGCGCTCGTGCTCGGTCCCTACTTCACGGCGTTTTCCTCCGGCGATCCTTCACTCCATAAGTTTATTGTTGCACGCGCTCGCGGCGCGCTCGGTCGCGTGCCTTCTTCCACCGAGGCCCTCACACTTCTAAGGCGGGAGAGACCGGACACGCTCGCTTCGTTCTTCTTCGCGGGCCCGCTCTCCTGGGACGAGGAGCTTCCCCCCACATCCGCGTTCATGGACGCACTGCTCAGCATAGAGGCCGACATTCGTAGCCAGGAGGACGGGCTCACGCTTGAGATGTCTTTCATCGGAGCCTGGGGAGAGCCTCATGAGGCGGAAGAGCACGCTGAGCTCTGGCGACGAGCCCTGCTCGAGAGGCCGGAGATGAGGGCACTCGGTCTCTCAGCGCTAAAATGGCCCAAGATCTCCTGTGCCGACCAGACCGGACTCAATCATTGTCAGCTCCTCATGAATCTCGATCCAGGTCCCCTCTGTGAGGCCTGGAAGCGACTCACGCTCAGCGATCTTTCTTCTTATTGATTGATGATGGCGCTCTTGAGTTGACCGATCTCGCTCCTCGGCCGATACTCGTCGCGGCTTATGCGAGAAAAAGTAGCCTCGGCTTCGAAACTAAGTCCCCGCGCTACACAGGCTCGAGAGCCCAGCGCCGGGCCCGCCTCCCGCGAAATCCCGACCTTCAACGTCGGGGACACCCTGGTGCACCCGGCGCACGGCGTCGGTTCCATCACGGCGATCGAAGAGAAGCTCGTGGGCTCTGAGCCCTGCGAGCTCTACGTGATCCGGGTCCACGCCACCGGTATGCGCGTCATGGTGCCGAAAGCCGCGGTCGATCGCGTCGGGCTCCGCAAGGTGATGTCGGCTCGGGAAGCTGACGAAATCTTGCAGATCCTGACCTTGCCCGACGTGGCGGTCCGGTCACAGCCCTGGAATCGTCGCTTCCGCGCGTACACTGAGATGCTCGCGAGCGGAGCCGCTGTGGAAATCGCGAAGGTCCTCCGAGACATGCAGAGAAGGAGCGCCGCCTCGGAGCTCTCCTTCGGCGAACGGCGCCTCCTCGATCAAGCCAAAGCGCTCCTGATCCAGGAGCTCGCCCTGGCGAAGAACCGCCCGGCTGACGAGCTCGAGCTCGAGATCGTCAGTATGTTCGCGGCCTAGTTGTCGTTCCAGCCGGAACGGAGTCCTAAGGTTCCTGCCATTTCGCGCGCCTCGAAGGGGTGCGCCCGATGAACTTCCGGCCCGTCGTCCAAACGGCGGAGACCTGCGCGTGGCGGAACAATGGGTTGTCCATTTTTCCATTCATCGATCTCAGCATTCCGTCAGGTCGTAGTCTAAGCTCATGTGAGGAAGGAGCCGTAGACCCATCAGTGACGAACCCAAAGCTCATGCTCGCCTTCGGTGAGTTCGAAAAGGACGCTCGGTCCTGTCTGAGTGTCGCCGCTCTCGAGTCGGCCGTCGAACTTCATACCCTCTCCTCCTCCAGCCAGGCCTCCGCATGGCTGAGCGAAAACGAGGCAAGCGCTCTCCTTTTGAACGGGACAGGAGACGAGCCAGCTCAGGTGGCGCTCGGCGCCCGCGCCCAGCACAAGAACCGAACGCTCCCGATCCTCGCGCTCACAAACGACGTAGGTGATCTGGATTTCGCTCACGCCTTCAGCTGGGGCGCGGACGACGTGGTCGCTCCCAGCAGCTCCCGTTCCCTCACGACGCGACTCCGCGCTGTCTCGAAGGTGCCGGCTCTGACCGAAGTACCTCCCCGGGGGACCGCCGTGATCGCCGAGATCGATCAGCAGCGCCGCGTCGCCATGGCGCGCGTCCTGGGCAACGCCGGCTATGAGGTTCGCTTCGCTCTGACCTGTGAGGACTTGGAGCGCTTCGCCCTCGAGCGAAACGTGGCCCTCGTCGTTTCGTGCACGGAGATCTGTCCGGATCCCGAGAGGCTGATCGCTGCGGCGCACTCCTCCGGCTCCGGTGCGGCCTTCGTCATCTCCGCCGAACCCAAGCGCTACGCCGAGCTCTCGCGGAGGTTTACTGGCGGCTCGGATGCGCGCGTCACCGACGCCTCAGCTCCGCCCGAAAACGTGCTCTTCCTCGCGAACGAGCTGGCCGCCGGGCCGCTGCCGAACAAGCGAAGCGCGGTTCGTATTCTGTACGGAACGTCCGTGCACTTCCGCCCTGAGGGCCTCATCGAAGGAGAGGTCGGTTTCACCTACAACGTCTCGAGCGGCGGCATGTACGTCCGCACCCTGGCGCCTCCCACCGAGGACGTCGTCTGGCTCGAGCTCACCCCGCCCCGCTCGGGTCGCCGTGTCCAGCTCGTCGGTCAGGTCGTTTGGAGACGTCCCTTCGGTCCTCACAAAACGGCCACAGTCCCGCCTGGCTTCGGCGTTCGAATCATCGACGGGGCGAAACAGAGCCTCGACCGCTGGAACGAGGGCTGCGCTCAGGCCGCGGCCACCCTCTGAGCTCCCTCGAGCCGGTCCGGGACGGGGGCGTACCGGCGAGCGAAGCCGGGAAACCGCCGGTTTTTCGAGCCCAAGGTCCCCGAACTTCCGAGCTTGCGCCGGGGCAGGGGTGGCATCAAAGTGCGCCCCCGAAACCGTCCCGCCGGGCCTGCGCTCTTTCAGCTTCTCCTCCGCAAAAACTCGCGCGGCGGAAACCTTCGAGACGCGGTTCGGGGACTAAAAAGGAAGCATCCGCTCGCGGGAGGCTCCGGACCCTGAGGACACGGGGCCCGACGCCCCGGGCGGCCAACAAGGACACACCCGTGGCCTCCATGAACGAGAGACTCTCAGAGTTCGCACGCTCCCTCCCGAACGACTACCGAACGCGCTTCGACGCGGACCAGATCGCGGTCCACTTCCAGACGCTCGAAGACCGTGCTCGGAGCGGCAGCCCCGTCGCGGTCCGGCGCTTCCCCTGGAGCCAGCCAGGCATCACGGGGCTCTGCGTCGTCGCTGAAGACCGCCCGGGCCTTCTCTCGAACATCAGCCGCGCCCTCTCCGAGTTCGGCTGCGACGTCGACTCCGCGCTCGCTTTTACGCGTCCTTCGGCCGAAGGACGCCCCGCTGAAGCCCTCGACCTTTTCTTTGTGCGCTACCAGGATGGTCCCTTCGATGAAGCGCGCGAAGAAGAGCTCGCCGAGCTGCTTCGAAAGATCTTATCAGGCAATTATGAGTCGCGCCTTCCGCCTCCCAGCCAAGCAGGTAGCTCGGCCAGTGACACGACGGTTCGCTTTTTGGAGGATGAAAGCGGCTCGCTCACCGTGCTCGAAGTGGAGACGAACGATCGCTCGGGTTTGCTCTGGGCGCTCACGCGCGCTCTGCACCGGGAGAGCGTCCAGATCGTCTCCTCAAAGATCAAGACCAGCGGCGGTCGCGTCCAGGATAGATTTGTGATTTGTGAGACCAACGGATCACCTATCCGGCCCGAGCGTCGGCTCGTGATCCAGGTCGCCGTTCTGACAGCGCTTTCACCGCATGCTTAATAGGTGAATGAAAATCGAGGCATCGGGTACGCTTGCCTCAAAGGGTCAATTTATCAGCGAACCTTGAAAATCTTTTCGAGCGCAAGGGGCAATCGAGCGATTTTTGAGAGGCGCGTCACGAATCTTGGTTTNCCCTCCGAGCCTATTCGGTCTGTCGGCGGGTTCCGACAACGCCGGACCTCGAACCTCGGAGCCGCCCCACGATGCTTTCTTTCAGAAACTCTCGGTCCCCGTTTTCCCGGCTCGCCCTTTACTCCTGCTTATGGCTTCACGGCTGCGTCGCCGGCGGTGCCGACGCGAACGGTGACACAATCGCCGACGACCTCGGCGTAGCGATCGACGCGGACGGCGACGGAAAGTGGGATCAGCACGATTTCGGCTTCGACGGCATTCTGGACGGCCTCGGCGTCGATACGGACGGCGACGGCTTCACAGATGCCGTCGTGTATGATCTCGACCGAGACGGAATCTACGAGTCCCTCGATCTCGACGGCGACGGCGTCGTCGACCGGCGCTCAGATCTCGTCCCCCCGCTGCAGCCTGAGAGCGGCGGCACAGGGGGCGTTCCGAGCGGCGTCGGAGGAGGCGGGCCTGAGACAGGCGGCGCTCCCCCCGCTGGAGGCGCGGACGGACTGAGCCATGAAGCCGTCGGCGGCGGTTTGTCTGGAGTGGGCGGCTCGCCTGCAGGTGTCGGCGGAGCGCCTGCCAGCGTGGGCGGCGGCCCGGGCAGCGGCGGACGGCCGCCCGCGGGCGTCGGCGGTGCTTGGACGGGCGGCGGTGGCTCTCCCGGGACCGGCACCGGTGCTATCGGCGGAACCGGAGGTCAGGGGACGGGGGGAGTCACCCCGACTTTTGGCACCGGTGGTTCCACGAATGGTTCGGGGGGAAGCGCCTGGCCGTTCTAAAAGAGCGTCCATGACCCGCGTCTCCGTCCCCGCCCTCGTCGATTCTTTCCTCGCGGCCGCGCGGCCCGGTCCCTTCGAGTACGAGGCGTGCCACCACGTGGCGGGTAGACGGAGTGACGCGCCTTGGCTCGTGTTTGGTTTTGCCATCCACGGCAACGAACATGGGAGTTTACCCGCGCTCCTCCGTTTGCAGCGTGAGCTCGAAGACGGAGGCCAAGAAGCGCATGTGACTCTGCTCCTCGGCAACATCGACGCCATTGAGAAGGACGTGCGCTTCGTCGAAGAGGACTTCAACCGCGTCTTCACCTTCGACCAACCCGCGAAATCCTGTGAACGCAAGCGAGCCGAGCGCGTCCGCCCGATCCTCGATCGCGCTGACTTCTTCCTCGACTTTCACCAAACGCAAACCAAGACCCGCGAGCCGTTTTACACATTCCCTTGGGCTCGGGAGCTCGTGACCTGGGCCCGAGTGCTCGGCCTGGCCGAAGTCGGGCTCACGCGCCCCATGGGCCAGAGCTTCTCGCCCGGACTCAAGTGTCTCGATGAGTATGTGCGCGATCGGGGCAAGATCGGGCTGACCATCGAGACGGGCTACCGCGGGCAGGACGTCGCGCAAGCTGAGCTCGTTTACCGCGGCGCGCGGCGGGCCATCGATGCCTGGAACCGGCTGGTCTCTGGGATTGCCCTCGATGATATCGTCGCGACGGCGCCTCCGATTCGCTGGTATCAAACCGAGCACGTGATCGCCTCGGCGGGCCAAGAGCTTCGACTTCGGGCGGGTCTCGAGAACTGGACCGAAGTGCGAGCGGGAGAGCTCTTGAGCGCGGCAGGTTCCCGCGAGCTCACCTCACCCGCCACAGGCTACGTGCTGTTTCCGAAGTACTTCGGTCCGGACGAGTCACCGCCCCCCGAGCTCGCGCGGATCGCGGTCCCGTTTCAGAGCAGCTGAGGCCCGGGCGGCACGCGCCGCTCGGCCATTGTCCGACCGCTCACCTACCGTGCTCGTCTACTGCGCGATGCACTCGCGCTCCATGAGCTCCCAAAGGGCATGGGCCGTCGCTTCGGCGCCAGCCGCCGTCGGATTCAGTCCGTCGCCCTCGATGTATTCATCGTAGTGGCCTTCGAAAACGGGCCTGAGATCGAGCCAGTGACAGGGCACCTCACTTTCAGCGCAGGCGCTCTCTAGGAGCGGCCGGAGCGCGTCCATCTTCGCTCGGGGCGCCTCCGGCACCGGGTCCGGATAACCCAAGAACACGATCTGAAGCACTCCGTCGTCCGCCATCGCTTCGAGGATTGTCACAAACTCAGCCGCCGCGTCCTTGATCACAGGGCAATCGGGCCCAATCTCGTCGCAGGCGCCGATCAGGATGTCCGCACCTCCTCCGTTCATGAGCGCGACCTTCACCGGCGCATCGGAAGCGGCCTCCGTGTACTGATCGAGCACACCATTGCCCGTCACGACCAGGGAGTTTGCAACAATGCGTGAGCTGTCGCGGTAGCGATCCCCAGATTTCAGAACGCCGGCCTGCCGAGCCAACTCTTCGAGGTAAGCCGTCACCTGATGATTCGTCGCGAGGAAACTATCGCCGAGGACGAGCACATCGTTCGCCTCCACCTCGCCCCGCGCGCAGCTGTCAGGCTCTCCAGCCGAGCCGCCGCTGGCTTCACTTCCGCCGGTGCTACCACCGCTCGCGCCACCGGCGCTCGAGCCTCCCGAGGTACTCGGGGCGCCGCCGCTCGAGCCTCCGCCCGAGCCGAGGTCATCACCGGCAACACAGGTGCCCTCGTCGCAGCGGTGCTCCGGGGACACCACCAGGCAATCGTCGTCGATCGCACAGGCAACACGGCACACCATCGCCTCGCCCTTTTCACAGCTCGCCCCTCGCGCGACGGCACACTGGGCCGCGGGGAAGGCGTGACAGGTCGAATGCTCCGAGCAGGGGACCGTGCACACGCCGCACACGCAGGACAACCGTCCACAACTGTCGGCATTCGGATCGCAGCGACGGAGGAAATGGGTCTCGCCGCCCGTGAGATCGTCCGAGGCCGACTCACAGCCGCCACCGATCGCGAGCAGTCCCGCGAGCGAGATCGCGAGCCACGTCTTCACCCCGAGCTTCGTCTTCAGGCTTTGTTTTCCAGCTGGCGCTTGCCGGCTCATACCAAAACGACCCATTTTACGTGTTCTCTTCCGGAATGACGCACTGGCCCGCATAGACGACGACTCGAGAATACTCTTTCGGTTTCTTGTCTCCGCTCTGCTCGTTCACCCGTTTCCGAAGGTCGCTCAGTTCGGAACGGATCCGCCCGAGGGTACGGAGGACCTCGTCCTCGAGGGGGTGGCCCTTCCAGACGTCGATCGTATAGGTGCTTCCTCCCACGCGGTCATCCGCTTGCGCGGTCTCGCCCTCCCGGAGCTTTACGAGAATCGTACTGACCATCGCCTTGAAGTGATCGAAGACTGCCCCTTCCCAGCCGGAAGAAGCGCCGAGCGGAATGACCAGCGCGCCCGCCCGGTACCGCGTCACCCCGCCTTCGACAGTAGTCTGAATGCGCCCGCTGGCCACCAGGCGCTCAATCGGCGCTTCGATCATCCCGACTTCGACCTGCGCGTGACCGGCGATCTCTTCGAGCGTCATCGGGCCTTCGCGGTACATGAGCGCGACGAGGAAGTCGTCGTAGCCCTCCGCGCTTTGGTTGTTTCGAAGGTCGGCGAGCTCCTCCTCGGTGGCCGCGCGATACCGAGCCTTCGAGGCAGGCCCAATGCTCACCACAAGTTGGCTCTCGCAGAGGTCGCGGAGCACCGCGCGCAGCTGAGCTTCGTCGTCGCGCGCAAAGCGTGCGAACACTTCGCTCCGGGTCACCGGACCGCGAGCCTTGATGAACTCGAGCACCACCTCCCAGAGGGAGCGACCGCGTTCCGTCGAGCTCTCGCTCAGGCGCTGGATCTTCCGGCGGTAGGTCCGAAGGCCCAGCCCGAACATGTCCGCGCTCACCTTTCGACTCACTCCTTGCCGTTCCAGCTCGCGCACCAGATCGACGAACACTTGGTTCGCTACCTGCGCGAGCGGCGCCCTCCCACCACCGAGCGTGGCAAGCTGGGCGATGAGGATCATCGTCTGGCGGACGATGGCGTGGATCAGAAACTCTACGGTCATTGCCTCGTCTTTCCTCATCACTTAGCAGGTTTCCGCGCCCCTCCGAGACCCGGTCCACCGATCAGGCGCGCAAAAAAATCCGCGCGCACGCGGAAAGACCGGCAACAATCGCCGCTCGTGCATATGCGCCGCAAGTTTGTGAGTCGATGAGGACGATTTTGTCCTCCCATGTGGGCCATTCACTTCCTCCCGAAGAACGGCCAGACGCCGCGGAACCTTCGGTCACTTTCGGGAGGGGCCTCAAAAACGAGCGCAAGCCAAGAGGCGGCCGGATGTGCTATACGGCCCACTCGCGGCAGGGGTCGGGCTCGGTGACTCGACGGAGCTCAGCGAGCGCCCAGGCGACAAGCTCGGGATCTGCGTGGGGCGAGGTCGCCGCGTGAATCGAATAGGCAAACGAGGGAGCGCCTTGGACGAGGTAAAGCTGGCAGCTTCTGAGGTATGGCTCCACAGCGCGCGTTCGGAAGTAGCCAGAACCGCCGACCCGGAGCAGCAGCTGCAGCGCGAGGGGGCCGAAGCTGATGCGCGTGGTGGCGTCACAAAGCTCTGGAAAAGCTTCGTCGTGGTGCGCCCGAAAATCCGGCCCCCAGTCAACGTACACGTAGTCGGTGAGAGAGGCGGTTGTCTGTCCGGGTTTCGTCGAAACGAGCACCAGCTGCTCTTCGAGCAAGAGGGAAATCTCGACGCCGGGACGACGGTGCGGCGAGTAGAGGACGGCGATATCGAGAGCGCCCAAGCGGGTCTGTTCGACGAGCCGCGTGACGGTATCGACTTGTGTGCGAATGAGGAGGCTCTTCCTTCTCTGGCGGAGCGCGACGAGCCAGTCGAGCAAGACCGCGTTCCACAAGCTCATCTCGCCTCCGACAGACAAGAGCGCCGACTCCCGATCTTGAGCGGCGACGCTGCGGCGAGCCTGCTCCCAGGTCGAGGTGAGCTGCGTGGCGTAGGGCAGGAAGGCGCGCCCCGCCGGGGTCAACCGCGCTCCCGCCTTGTTCCGAACGAAGAGCTTCTGCTCGACCAGCGCCTCCAAGGTCTGCAGGCGGGCGCTGACAGCGGCCTGGGTCAAATGGAGCCGCTCGGCCGCCTTGACCAGGCTGCCCGCGGTCGCCACGGCGAGAAATGTCTGGGCGAGGACCAGATCCACGCTTTAATACAAGTATCTTCTATATTAATTGCAAATATATTTTGCTGTTCTTGATACAAAAGCTGCTTCAGGGTGAGGCCCGTCCCGGGAAGCGCGGAGTCCCACCCCCCGCCGACGTTTCCGGGTCGGGAACTTTCGAATGCAGCTTCCTCCTTGGAAAGAGATCCTCCGTGGTCAGGTGCCAGACGCCTGGAACCAAGAGCTCGACGCCTACGAAAACCAGCTCGCGCTCAAGCGGATGGGGCGGCTCGAAGACAAAGTCTTCGCCGAGACCCGCCTCAGGCGCGGCGCCTATGGCCAGAGATACGACAGCGGTCGCCGCCACGACGGTCAGGAGTCGAAGGACCTCGGCTTCGATCTGTCGAAGACCAAAGGCCCCGACACTCTCTGGGACGCGCCCGGGATGCAGCGCATCAAGATCCCGGGCGGACGCCTCACGCCGCGGCAGCTCGAGGTCCTCTGTGACTTAGCGGAAGAGTATTCCGATCACATCCTCCACGTCACGACGCGCCAGGACATCCAGCTTCACTACGTCCATATCGACGACACCCCCGATCTGATGCGGCGTCTCGCCGCCGTCGGCATCACGACGCGCGAAGCCTGCGGCAACTCCGTGCGCAACGTGACGGCCTGTCACGTCGCCGGGGTTTGCCCCACGGAGGCCTTCGACGTTTCGCCCTACGCACGCGCCCTCGCCTTCTTCTTGCTCGGACATCCGGGAACCCAAGATTTGGGCCGAAAGTTCAAGGTCTCCTTCTCCGGCTGCCAGACGACCGCCTGTGGGCTCGCGGGCTTCCATGACATCGGTTGCATCGCCCAAGTCCGTGAGAAGGACGGCGAACAAGAGCGCGGCTTCGCTCTCTACGTCGGCGGCGGTCTCGGTCCCGTACCGCACGCCTCGGAGCTCCTCGATCCCTTCGTTCCCACTCGAGAGCTCTTGCCGATGGCGCTCGCGGTATGTCGCGTGTTCTCCGCGCGGGGCGAGCGAGCCAACCGCGCCCGAGCGCGCATGAAGTTCGTGCTCATGAACTCGGGCATCGAGCAGTTCCGCCTTTGGGTAGAGGAAGCTCGCGCCGCCCTCGAACCCGATCCTCGTTGGGAGACTTTGGTGAGCGAGCTCGAAGCGCCCCCGGCTCCCCTCAGACCCCCGGGCGAGGAGCTCCCTCCGCACCCGCGCGGGACCTTCCTCGGCGACAACGTTCAGCCACAAAAGCAGCCTGGATACTCGACGGTCACCGTGAAGCTGCCCCTCGGCGACTTCACTCCAGCCCAGGGGCGCGCCCTCGCGAGTTTGGCGCGGCGGTTCACCTCTGACGACCTCCGCACCACGGTCGAACAGAACATTCTCTTCCGCTGGGTGAGCAATACGGACGTGGGCGCGCTCTATGACGAGCTCGCCGCGCTCGGACTCGCCGAGAGCGGCGCGAGCGGCATCACCGATGTGACCTCCTGTCCGGGGACGGACACCTGCAAGCTCGGGATCTCCTCTTCTCGCGGACTCGCCCGCGAACTCAGGAAGCAGCTTCAGGTAGCGGACGTCGCGAAATCCGACGATCTCGGTGGACTCCACATCAAATGCAGCGGCTGTTTCAACTCGTGTGGTCAACATCACGTCGCTGACCTCGGGTTCCTCGGGGTGAGTCGAAGTGTGGCCGGACGCCGCGTCCCCCATTTCCAGATGGTCGTCGGCGGCTCCTGGGAGAACAACGGGAGCAAATTTGGGCTCGCGATCGGCGCGATCCCCTCGAAGCGCGTGCCGGAAGCTCTCTCCCTCGTCACCACCGCCTATCGCCAAGAAAAACAAGGAGACGAGACGTTCGCGGCCTGGGTCCACCGGGTCGGGCGCAAACACGTCAAAGAGCTGCTCAGCTCCGTCACTCAAGTTCCTTCTTATGACGCAGCCCCCGAGCTCTATCGCGACTGGGGCGATCCTCGCACCTACTCGATCGGCGACATCGGTACCGGCGAGTGCGCAGGAGAGGTCATCTCCCCAAGTCAGTTTGCGTTCGCCGAGAGTGAACGGCTCATCTTCGAAGCGCAGCTCAGCCTCGACGAAGATCAGCATCAAAGAGCTCACGCGCTCTCGCTCGCAGCGATGTACGCCGCGGCCCGCGCCGTTTGTCTCGAACTTGCGCCGGGCTTGAAAGAAGACCAGAGCGCCATCGGTGAGACCTTCGACCGCCTGCTCGGCAAGACGGGGCGTTTTGATGCCGCGTTCCCAGGCGGAAACTTCTCTCGGTATTTCGAGCAGGCCCGTAAGAAGCAGGAGATCGAGCTTCCACCCGCCGAGGTCCGAAAGCTCCTCGACGAAGCCCAAATGTTCATTGACGCGGCCCATGAATACGAAAGCAAGCGCGGCGATCTGGCCCCGCGCGCCCCTGCGCAGGAAGTGACGGTGGCTCTGTGATTCTCCCTTCCTCTCTCGTCGTCACCTGGCGCGCGCGCTCGGAGGCACCCGCGTCTCTCGATCAAGTCCAGGAGCTCCTCCACACTTGGGTCTCGCGGCGAGCGCTCGATGACATCCTCGTCGACGTCGCCGACTACCGTCACGTTCCTCAGGGACCGGGGCTGTTTGTGATCGGTCACCACGCGAACTATCAGCTCCGAGTCGACCAGGACACCTGGGAGTTCTCTTGCCAGCAAAAGGCGCGTACCGAAGGTGATCCGGATCCCTTGCGCAGCGTCTTCGAGCGCAGCGTGCTGGCTTGTCATCGACTGGAGACCGACCTGAAGGCCAAGGGCCTCTTCGATCCCACCCGGGTTCGCATCGGCTCCTACGACCGTCGCTTCTGGGATCTGACCGAGCGTCCGCTCAGTGTCCTCTCCGCGTCCATCGAAGCGCGCCTCGGTCCACTGCTCCTGTCGGCGCCGCGCCTCGAGATCGTCACAGGCGGAGCGGCACCCGCCCTCGCCGTCTCCTGGACGGCGCCTCGAAGCTTCGACGAGCTCACTCAGCGCATCGCCGAGCTCGCATCGACGCGGTCCGAAGCGCTCCGGGCCTAAACGCCCGACAGAATTTTCGCGAAAGCGGGCTCAGCTCCTATTTGGGGCTTCCTGTGAAAGTATCCAACGGATTCAGGCGGCGGAGAGCGCCAGCATGAAATCCTTTGATGGAGATGTGAGGGCTAGGCATGATGGTGCGTCCTGCGTCCAAACGCCCTTTGCGCGGAGCCTTGACCCCTTCTAACATCTCACGATGCGCACGGGGCGGGCTCTCCTGTTGGGACTCTTGACGTACGGGTGTGGGCTCACGACCTCCGATCCGAACGCCGAGGAAGATGGGACTCTCGGAGGGCGCAACGGGGACGACGCTGAGGACTCCGACGGCCCAGCCTCAGGCGGGCGCGGATCTACCGGGGGCAGCACGGGCGGCCGCGCGGAGAGCGGCGGGGCCGCTCCGGGCGGGGCTGACGCGGGAAGCGGTGGACAAACCGCGGTCACCGGCGGGGCCCAAAGCAGCGCCCCCTGCGGGCGGACGAGAAGCGTCAAGGAAGCCCTTTACCTCAAGAGTCAAAGCGACGTGGAGAGCTTCGCGAACGTCGGACGTTTCGAGGGGAGCCTCTATATTACGGGAGACGCCACGGACTTATCCCCTCTCGCCTGTCTCGGGGAGGTGACCGGCGACCTCGCCGTCTTCGAGGCAGAAAAGCTTCAAAGCCTCGAGGGACTCGAGGGCCTGCGCAAGGTCGGCGGCCTCTTGGCCCTGGGCCACTATTGCACGAAGAAGCAGGCCGACTGCGTCGGGAACCCCGTGCTCGAGGATGTGAGCGCTCTTTCGGGGCTCGAGCGGGCGAAGAAGATCTTGATCCGCCCGAAGTGCGCCGAGGACGAGGGTGGGCCTCACGATTGCGCGTTCAACGCCGCGCTCAAGAGCGTTTCTTTCGATAGCTTGCGGGAGGCAGAGAGCGTCGAGCTCGAGAGGAACCCGCTCCTCGAAGAGGCACATTTCAACGCCCTCGAGAGCGCGTCTGCCCTGAAGGTGATCAAGAGCGAGCCTCTTCGAGTCCTCAGCTTCGAGAGCCTGACCACTCTCGGAGAACTTTACATCTACGATGCCCGCGCCCTCGAAGAGCTCCGGATGCCCGAGCTCGTTCACAGCGACCGCATCGAGATGGTCTTCGTCGCTCTGAAGGACTTCGGTGGCTTCGGTAGCCTGAACACTCTCGGGCTCCTCGACCTGAACTATAACGAGCTGCGGTCCCTCCGCGGCCTCGAGAAGCTCTCCTCTGCCCGCTCGATCGGGATTATGAACCACGCCGAGCTCGAGTCCATCGAGGCCCTCAGCTCCCTCGAGAACGTGAGTGAGGACATCTATCTCTTGTCGAACCATCGGCTCGAGTCCCTGCACGGGCTCGAGAGCCTGGAGCAGGCGAACGGAGTCACGATCGCCTATTGTCATGCTCTCGAAGACCTCGAGCCGCTCAGCTCCCTGAAAACGGTCCAGAGCTGGCTTGTAATCCGCGGCAACGAGGGTCTCTTGTCGCTCCAGGGCCTGGAGAAAGTCGAGACGACGAAGCGCCTGTCGATCGAATCGAACCCCCTGCTTCCGAGCCTCGACGGGCTCGATGGCTTCAAGAGCGTCGGCTCTCTCCACATCGAAAGGAACGCTTCGCTCCCCAGCTGTGAAGCGGAGCGTTTCGCGGCTCGTCTCACGCTCGACGAGCCCCCTACGGTCGAAAGCAATGACGATCAGGCGACCTGTCCCCCCCTAACCGGCGCTGGGCCGCAGCCAATAGAAAAAGGGCGCGACCAATTGGCCGCGCCCTTTTCGCTTCTCGGGGATGGAAAGCTCAGCCTTCCATCTGCTCGAGCTCGAGACCCTTGGTCTCGTGCACGAACTTCGAGATGAACCAGGCGGAGATCGCCGCGAAACCCGCGTAGATACCGTAAGCGCCCGTGAGGCCGATCGAGGTCAGCATGATCGGGAAGGTCATCGTGATCGCGAAGTTCGCGACCCACTGGAAGAGGCCCGCGATGGCGAGGCCGGAACCTCGGATCTGGTTCGGGAACATCTCCCCGAGCATCACCCACATGCAGGGACCCCAAGAGAAGTTGAAGAAGATGACGTAGATGTTCGCCGCGAGGAACGCGAGTGTTCCCATGCCGTCGCTGAGCGAGGGGTTCCCACTCGCGTCAAAGGTCGCCGTCGAGAAGGCAAACGCGCACAGGGCCAAGGTCACGGCCATACCGATCGACCCGACCCAGAGCAGGGGCTTCCGACCCACCTTGTCGATCAAGAACAGCGCCACGACGACCGCGCCAATGCTGACGGCGCCCGAGACGACGTTGATGAGGAGCGCGTCGTTCTCAGAGAAGCCGACCGACTGCCAGAGTACAGCGCCGTAGTAGAAGATGACGTTGATGCCGACGAGCTGCTGGAACGAAGCGAGGCCGATACCGACCCAGATGATCGGTCGAATCTTGCCGGAGACCTTGTCGATGATGTCCGACATCTTCGGCATGTGGTGATCGGACGCCAGCGAGCTCGTGATCTCGTTGACCTTGTCTTCAGCCTCCACGCCGTAAATCTTGCGGAGGACCTTGAGCGCCTCCGCCTTCTTGCCCTTCGCGACCAAGAAGCGGGGACTTTCGGGGATCCCGAGCAGAGCGAACAGGAAGAAGCCGGCGGGGAAGAGCTCAATCCAGAACATCCAGCGCCAGGTCTCGTAGCCCCACCACCACTTGTTGAGGGAGGACCCTGAGACCTTCGCCAGGAAGTAGTTGCTCAAGAAGGCGAAAAAGAGACCGGCGATGATGGCGACCTGCTGCACCGTCGACATGCGCCCTCGGAACTCCGCCTTGGCGACTTCGCTGATGTAAGCGGGGGCCATGACCGACGCCGCGCCGACCGCCACGCCGCCGAGCACTCGATAGAAAATGAACTCGGGGGAGCTCGTCGCGATCCCAGAGCCCCAGGCCGACACGATGAAGAAGACCGCCGAGACAAGAAGCACGGGTTTGCGTCCGAACTTGTCAGCGAGCCAGCCCGCGAAGAACGCACCGCCGGCGCAGCCGAGGAGCATCGAGGCAACGTCGAACCCGGTGCCGACCGAGTCCGAGCCAAATGCGGCCTGAAGTCCGTCAACGGTCCCGTTGATGACGCCGCTGTCAAAGCCAAACAAGAAGCCGCCGATGGTGGCGACCCCGCTGATGAGAAGAGTGTAGAGGAGGCTGCCGCGATCTGTGCTCGGCGCCGTTGCTTCGTTGGACATGCTTCGTTTCCCTCACCTACCCGCGGACGCTTGGACTCAGAAGAGAGTCGACTGTGAGACGTCCGTTCGTGGGCGCCGGAGTACATCAGAAGAAGCCGTAGCTGGCTAGAATGCATCGAAAAAAGCAGGTCCAAGTGCCCAAACGCGATGGCTCCGGCCACCTACAGGACACGCGTCGCAACTCGACCCGAGAGCGAACCGTCAAGCCAGAGCGCGATTTTCGGTGCGGAACCGCTGCCGCAGGACGCCCCCACGCCTGCGCGAGGAGTGCACCATCACCGCAAGGTTGTGCTTTGACTACGAGCGCTGAGCGCGCCCCGAGTCCGGCTCCGAGCAGGCAGACTCGCGTGGCCGTGAGCCCAAGCAGGGCGAGTGGCGCTCCGTGGGCGGCCTTAGACGAGGAGGCTCGCGGACCGCGTCTTCTGCTTCTTCACCTGGCTCGGAGGCCCCTCGGCAACGATACGTCCGCCATCCGGTCCTCCACCGGGACCAAGTTCGACCAGCCAATCAGCGCTCCGAAGAACGAGCGGATGATGTTCGATGATGACCAAGGTGTCCCCTCGCGCGATCAAGCGATCCAACACCTCGATCAAGCGCTCGACGTCGGCGAGGTGGAGCCCTGTCGTCGGCTCGTCGAGCACGTAGAGAGTCGGCTCATGTTTGGCACCTGCGCAGAGCTCCGCAGCCAATTTCAGCCGTTGCGCCTCGCCTCCCGACAGCGTCGCTGAGCTCTGCCCGAGCTGAACATAGCCGGCGCCGAGATCAACGAGCACCCGAAGCGGGGCGAGGATCTTCGGATGCGCTGAGAAAACCTCGAGCGCTTCTTCGGCAGTGAGCTGAAGAACCTGACCGATCGAGAGCCCGCGATAGGTGACGGCGAGCGTCCGTTCATCGAAGCGAAGCCCATCACAGGTCGGACACACGGTCACAACGTCCGGTAAGAAGCTCATCTCGTGGGAGAGCACCCCCTGCCCCGCGCAGGTCTCACAGCGACCGCCTGAGGTCGAGTTGAAGGAGAAGCGGGTCTTGTCGAGGCCGCGCACCTGGGCCTCGGGGATGCGGGCGTAGAGGGCTCGGATCTCGTCGAAGATGCCGAGAAAAGTCGCCGGCACACTGCGTGAGGTACGCCCGATCGGTGACTGGTCGACGGCGATGGCGCGCTTCCAAGCCTCGTGACCGACGAGCGACTGGTAGGGGCCGGGGGTGTCGTGGGCAAGACCGAGCTCTCGCCGCACCGCCGGAAGCAGCACCCCACCGATCAGGGAGCTCTTGCCCGAACCGCTCACGCCACAGGCGACCGTCATGCGCCCCACAGGGATCTTCACCGTCACACCGGTCAGGTTGTGGAGCGAGGCTCCTTTGAGCTCAACGAACTCCCCGGGGAGATCTCGGATCTTCCGCGGGCTCTTTTGGCCGCGGAGCGCGAGGGCCGTCTTGGACTCAGGGTGACTCAAGACAACCGCTGGGGGCCCCTGGGCGATGACCTGGCCCCCGCCTCGTCCTCCTCCCGGACCCATGTCGATCACATAGTCGGCAGCCGTGATGGCGTCCTCATCATGTTCCACCATCAGCACTGTCGAGCCAGCGTCGACCAGCTTTCGGAGATTGTTGAGCAGACGCCCGGTGTCGGTGGGGTGCAGGCCTATGGTCGGCTCATCGAGAACATAAAGAGCGCCGGTCAGTCCGGAACCGAGCTGCGCTGCGAGCCGAAGCCGCTGCATTTCGCCGCCAGACAGCGTCTGAGCGTCTCGACTCAAGCTCAGATAGTCGAGCCCCACCTCGCCGAGGAACTCGAGCCTTCGCAGCAGCTCTCGAGCGATCGGTTCGGCGATCTCCCGCCGAGCGCTCTTCGCCTCCAGCTGGCTCAAGAACTTGCGCGCTTGTCCGACGCTCTCGTCGACGATCTCCGGGTACGTGCGTCCGAGCAGGCGAGCCCGCCGCGCGAAAGGACTCAGGCGTGTCCCGCCACAATCCTCACAGACCTCGTCCTCGACCCGGCCCGTGCCTTCACAGGTCTCACACTGCCCTTGTTTCGTGTTGAAGGAGAAGTAGCGCGGGTCCACGTCACCGATCGAGAACCCACACTCAGGACAACTCCCCACCAATGAGAGCACCCTCGAACGCGCGCCCTGTCGCACGACAACCGAGCCTCGACCCCAACCGAGCGCCCGCGCCAAGAGCGCCTGATCGACACGGTCGAAACGGATGCCCTCGGCCATCACGAGCTCGATCGTGTGCTCGCGCGTCTTGGCGAGGCGCGGTGGCTTCTCCGTCGCGACGCGCCGCCCGTCCGCGATGGCCCAAGGGATCTCTGCTGCTGCCGCGGCGCGGAAGACCTCCGCGTAACTTCCTTTGCGTCCCTGGACCGCCGGGGCCAAGAGGTCGCCCTTGTCGCGAATGCGGCTGAGATCCGAGAAGAGGTCCTCGGCGCTCCGCTTTTCGATCGGAACGTCGTGATCGGGGCAATAGAAGGTCCCGAGCTTGGCGAATGCGAGCCTCAGAAAGTGCGCGACCTCGGTGACGGTCGCGACCGTAGAACGAGTCCCCACGCGGGTTGTCCTTTGCTCGAGGGCGATCGAGGGAGGCACGCCGTCGATCGCGTCGACATCCGGACGCGGCAAGGTCGGCAGGAAGCGGCGCGCATAAGGCGTGAGGGTCTCGAGGAAGCGGCGCTGACCTTCCGCGAACACGACGTCAAAGGCGAGGGTGCTCTTGCCTGAGCCGCTCGGGCCGGTGATCGTCGTGAGCTTTCCGTGAGGAATCGAGACGTCGACGCCGCGCAGAGTGTGCTCCCGCGCGCCCCGGACCACGATCGAAGGCTCGAACAAGGTTCGTTCTTCGGGCGGCGGAACAATGGCAGCTCCGCGCGCCTGGGCCCGCAGCGCGCGCCCGGTCGCCGTGTCTTTCTTGAAGAGCTCCGTTGGGCTCCCGGAGAACACGAGGCGCCCGCCATTTTTGCCCCCGCCGGGCCCCAGCTCGAGCACATGGTCAGCGGCTTTGAGGAGCTCGAGGTCGTGATCGACGAAGAGCACCGTCGCCCCCGCCTGAACCAAGATATCGAAGGCCCGCACGAGCAGGCGGACCTCGTCGGTGTGGAGTCCAGCGCTCGGCTCGTCGAGCACGTAGACACATCCCTTCTGAGGAGAAGCGAGAGCCCGGGCCAGTTTGAGTCTTTGCGCTTCGCCACCGGAGAGCGTCGAGAGAGGCTGACCAATCTTGAGATAACCGAGGCCGAGCATGGCGAGCGGCGTGAGGGCACGCCGAATCGCCGCCGAGTCGGCGAAGCGCTCGAGAGCTTCGTCGACCGAGAGCTCGAGGGTCTGGGAGATATCGAGGCCCCGATGCACGATCGAGAGGACCTCAGACTTGAAACGGCGGCCGCCGCACTCCGGGCAGATCAAGGCCACGTCGGCGAGAAACTGCATCTCAACAGTCTCGAACCCTTCGCCGCTGCAGGCGTCGCAGCGCCCCCCTTCCACGTTGAACGAGAAGGTCGAAGGCGTGAAGCCCGACAGGACCGCGGTCGGCTCGGAGGCAAACCCTTTCCGAACAACGTCCCAGGCTTTCGTATAGGTCGCGGCGTTGCCTCGGGAAGTTCGCCCCAAAGGAGATTGATCCACGAGCTCAACCGCCGTCACCCCTTCGTCGCCAGTGAGCTCGTCGAAGGGCCCGGGAGGCGGGACATCTTCGACCTTCAGTCGACGCGCCAGAGCCCGATAGAGCACGTCGACCAAAAGGCTACTCTTCCCTGAGCCGCTCGGACCGCTCACGCCAGTGATCTGACCGAGGGGAAAGGAGACGCTCACTCGGTCCAGGTTGTTCGCGGCCGCGCCAGAGAGGACGAGCTGCCCGGTGCGCTTGTGCTCGGGGCGCGCGCCGAGTTCGAGGGGCAAAAGGGCGCGCCCCGTCGCTGTTTCTGCCGTGAGAAACTGAGACGGGGGACCACTTTTGACAATGCGCCCGCCCTTGGGACCCGCCTTTGGCCCCAGTTCGACAATCCGATCCGCAGCGGCGAGCACCGCCGGATCATGTTCAATCACAATCACCGCGTTGTTGCGCTGGGCGAGCTCTCGGATGAGCACGATGAGCTCGTGGACCTCACCCGGATGGAGTCCGACTGTCGGCTCATCGAGCACGAACATCGCTCCATGGAGGGACGTCCCGAGCGCCGCCGTGAGAGTGACCCGTTGCGCTTCTCCCCCAGACAGGGTCCGGGCCTGGCGATCGAGGGTCAAATAGCCGAGTCCGACCCGCTCCAAGTAGCCGAGGCGCGTCAGGAGCTCGTTCCGCAAGAGCTCCCCTTGGGGACTCTTGGTTTCGAGGGTCAAAAGGCGTGCTCGCGCCTCTCGGATCTGAAGGGCGTGAAACTGCCCGAGATCGAGGCCGAGCAGGTGGAAACTGCGGGCACGTTCGTTCAGCCGGGTCCCTTGGCAGACAGGGCAGAGATTATAAGATCGGTAGCGTGACAAGAGCACCCGAACGTGCATCTTGTAGGCCTTTGTCTCGAGCCACTCGAACCACTCGAGGACCCCGTGGTACCTCTCGCGCCCGCGCTCCTTCTTGGCCCCGCTCAAGATCAGTGAGCGAGCGCGCTCGCTGAGCGCGCGCCAAGGTTTGTCCATCGGGATCTTCTCAAACGCGCAGAAATCCGCGAGCTGCTTCCGCTCCCACTCTGCCGACTTCCCGCGCCAAGGCCGAATCGCTCCCTCCTCGAGAGAGAGACCATCGTCGGGGATGACCTTGTCGAGATCGATGCCGAGAATGCGCCCGAAACCTCGACAATTCGAGCAGGCGCCGAGGGGCGACTCGTAGGAGAAAAACCCGGGGCGCGGGGCCGGAAGAGACCGGGCGCACACGGGACAGGAGAGCCCACTCCTCAGCGTCTGCCTCAGCGAAAGGTCCTCAGCCACAAAGAGCTCCGCCTCGCCGGAAGCTCCGAAGGCCGCTTCGAGCCCAAAGGCCAGACGGTCCCGATCGAGAGGCGTCGCGCGCAGTCGGTCGAGAACCACATGGAGCTTCCCCGCCTTGGTCGCCACCGAAGGCTTCAGCTCGTCGAGATCGTAGAGTTTGTCTTGAACGACGACGCGCCTATGGCCTTGACGGAGAAGATCTTCCCGAGTCCGCAGGTAACTTTCCTTGTCGCCCACGCCGAGGGGCCTGGTCACGAGCAAGAGGGCCCCGGAAAATCGCTCGATGACCCGCTCGGCTCCGATGCCTGCGTCGATCTGCACAGCCGCTTCGCCGTGCTCCGGACAGACCGAAACGGCCTCCTTCGAAAACAGCCCCGCGAGGTAGGGCTCCAGGTCCGCCATGGTAGCCACAGTGGATCGGGAGCTCTTGATGGGTGCGCTCCGATCCACCGCCACTCCCGCCGCCACGGGGTCCAGGGAATCCATCGGAGGGCGCGGCAGCCGCTCCAGAAACTGGCGCGCGTAAGGGCTGAAGCTCTCGACGAAGCGCCTCTGACCTTCTGCATAGAGGGTATCGAGGGCCAGCGAGCTTTTCCCCGACCCGGAGACGCCCGACAGAACGAGGACCTCACCTGGCCGAACATCCAAGTCGATTCCGGCCAGGTTGTGGGTACGGGCTCCGCGCAGTTTCGTGGCGAGCAAGGTGCACGGGTCTTGGCACGAGGCCGGGCAATCACCAAGCCCTCTCGGCTCTACCGTTTTTGCCCTGGCCAGCCTATGACTTCTGCCATGAGTGGAGAGCCATTTCGCTTCTTTCGGGCTGGTGGGGTCGATCAAGTACAACTCCGAACGGGGCGCGACCTCGTCCGCTTGAAAGATCTCGACCAGAAACTCTGGGTCGCGTTGTCCTGCCCCGTGGCCGGGCTTCATCTCGACGAGCGAACCCTCACGCTCATCGACGCCAATAAGGACGGTCGGGTACGCGCGCCGGAGCTGCTCGCGGCCATCGAATGGACGGCGAAGCACCTCAAGAACCCGGACGAAATCGGCAAGCCCGGTCCCCTCCCCCTGGACGCGATCGACGACGAAGTGCCGGAAGGGAAGCTCATCTTGGAAACGGCGCGAGCACTCCTCCGCAGCCTGGACCAGCCCGACGCCACGGCGATCTCCGTCGAAGAGGTTCAGACAGCCCTCGACGCCTTCAACAAAAAACCGCAAAACGGCGACGGCATCGTTCCCCCCTCACAAATCACTGACTCTGATCTCTCCGCCCTCGCCACCACGATCTTGGCCGGCGTCGAGAGCCCCAAGACCGATCGGTCAGGCGAACCGGGCATCACGCGGGACGACATCGAACTCTTCTTCTCGGACGCCTTGGCGCGCCTCGCCTGGCTCCAGGCCGGATCTGCGAGTGATATCGCTCGGTTGGGGTCCGAAACCGGGGCCGCCTACGAAGCCCTCCAGGCAGTTCGAGCGAAGATCGAAGACTACTTCACCCGCGTCCATGTGGCCGCCTTCGACGCGCGCGCCCTCGCCGCGATGAACCGCGACGAGGCGACCTTCGTCGCCCTCGGCACCGGCACCCTGAGCGAGAGCCAAGAGGAGCTCTCGAGCTTGCCCCTCGCTCACATCACGCTCACTGCCGAGCTTCCTCTCGAGGAGGGCGTGAACCCCGCTTGGCGCGCCCGCATCCGTGCCTTTGAAGAAAAGGTTGTCAGGCCTCTCATCGGAGAACGCACGACCCTGAGCGAAGCCGAGTACCAGACGATCGTCGAGGCGCTCACCCCCTATGGCGAGTGGCTCGCAGGCGAGCCCGCCTCTCGTTACCGCGAGCTGCCCGCTGTGGAGTTCGAGCGCGCCGTCGAAGGCGGTCTCAAAGAGAAGCTCCTCGACATCATCGCGAGCGATGAAGGCGCAAGCGACCAAGCCGGCGCTATCGAAGATGTCGAAAAGCTCGTTCGTTACAAGCGGGACCTGCTCACCCTGGCGAACAACTTCGTCGCCTTCCGCGACTTCTACCAACCCGGAAAAACCGCGATTTTCCAGCAGGGTACCCTCTACCTCGATCAGAGGGCGCTCACGCTCGTCCTCCGCGTCAACGACGCGGCGAAACACGCCGCCTTAGCGCCTCTCGCGGCCACGTATCTCGTCTATTGTGACGTGAAGAGCGTCGCCGGTGAGACCATGTCGATCGTCGCAGGGGTGACCAACGGCGACGTCGACAATCTCATGGTGGGCCGAAACGGCCTCTTCTACGACCGAGAGGGCCGCGACTGGGACGCGACCATCACACGCATCGTCGACGCTCCCATCAGCGTTCGCCAGGCGTTCTGGTCTCCTTACAAGAAGGTCATCCGCCTCATCGAAGAGCAGGTCAACAAGCGGGCGGTCGAGGCCGCCGCCAAGTCGGAAGGCGACGTCCTGTCGAAGGCCACCGAAACCGAGGCGAACATCGCGGAAGGGAAGAAGCCCGCGGGAGTCGAGCCGCCCAAGAAGCTCGACATCGGCGTCGTGGCGGCCCTCGGTGTCGCCGTCGGCGGCATCACCGCAGCTCTCGGCGTGTTCGTTCAGGCCTTCTTCGGCCTCGGCATTTGGATGCCCCTCGGCGTGCTCGGCTTGCTCCTGCTCATCAGCGGCCCCTCGATGGCCGTCGCTTGGCTCAAGCTCCGACGCCGCAACATTGGCCCCCTCCTCGACGCCAATGGCTGGGCCGTGAACGTGCTTCCGCGCATCAACATCGCCCTCGGCAACTCCTTCACCACCCTCGCCAGCGTCCCCCGCGGCGCGCCGCGCGATCTCGTCGACCCCTTCGCGGACAAGAAGGTCCATTGGGGCCGCTGGCTCTTCCTCATCATTGTTCTCGGGCTCGCCCTCACCTGGCTGCTCGGCAAACTCGATGGGTTTTTGCCGCCGAGCTTCCAGAAAGCGACGGTCCTCCCAAACTTCCCTGCCGCTCCGGTCGAAACGCCGGCGGAGGCTCCCGCTCCGGAGGCCCCCGCCCCCGAAGCTCCCGCCGCTCCGTGAATCCTTCGACAGAGAACGAGCGCGCCTTGCCGCGCCTCCGCGCCCGAGCTGCACCGCCCCAGGAGCAGCACCGCTTCGTCGCCGCCCTCACGCCGTCCTGGCCGGGGCGGCGTTCTTTTTCGGAGCGGCCTGAACCCGCGTCGCTCTCGCCCAAGGACGCATTTTGTCGCCCCTTTCGGCGCTCACTTTTCCAAGGCGGCAGTCCCGCGCTCCTCGGACGGCGGGGGCTCAGAAATCTGAGCGGCCTCGGGAAGACCGAGCAAACGTCGACGTACGAGCGGGATCCGGTCTGCGAGATCGGAGGCGAGACAGCCCGAGTCTGAGAGCTCCTGCTCGAACATCTCCCCCGCGAGTCCGTGTAGCCCGACTCCGAGCGCCGCGAGCTCCTGGGTCGCCTGCACGCTGAGCACTTCGCCAGCGGGGCGCTCCGCAAGGAGCGCGCCGAGAATCCCTGCGAGGACGTCACCGGAGCCGGCTGTGGCCATACAGGGACTGCCGAGAGCGTTCACGAGGGGAGGGCGATCGGGCGCGGCGATGATCGTCCGGGAACCCTTGAGCACAACCACGGCCTGACTGCGATCGGCCAGCGTCTGGGCAGCACCAAAACGATCGGCTTCGACCTTCGCGGCGGTCGTATCGAGCAGCGCCGCGGCTTCACCCGAGTGGGGAGTGAGGATCAACGGCACGCCGCTTTCTCGAAGCAGACGGAGCTTATGAAGGCGGCCCACGCTCAAGCGAAGTCCATCCGCGTCGACCACCACTCTCCGGGGATCATCTGCGAGGGCGCGATGCGCAAGGCGGGAAATCTCCTCCGCCTGAGAGCCTCGCCCGAGCCCAGGACCAAAGACGACGGCGCGAGCCTTGCCGAGATCGAGGTGACCGACTTGGCTCGGATCGTAAGGACGCGTCATGACCTCGAGGACTTCTTGCTCGAGGGCCCGAGCGCCTTCCGCGCAGGTATGAATGACGGCGAGCCCTGCTCCCGAGCGGAGCGCCGCGCGCGCGCACAAGTGAGCCGCGCCCACCATGCCCGGCGATCCGCCGATGATGAGCACTTCACCCGCCTGCCACTTGTGCAGCGTCACCGGGCGCGGTGAAAGCCAAGCGCGGAGGTCCTTTTCTTCAATGAGATAGGCGACGGGCGGACGATCTTCGGGCGGGAGCGCAGGAACCCCGAGGTTCGCCAGCGTGATGCGCCCTGAGTATTCATGGCCAAAGGTCGTCAAGAGGCCTCGCTTGATGAAGCCGAAGGTGATCGTCTGCTCTGCGCGAACGGCGACGAATCCCCGCGGTCCTTCGTGCACACAGCCGCGATCGGCGTCGAACCCCGATGGCACGTCGAGGGCTACCACGCTCGCCGGGTGAGCGTTTATGGCCTCGATCAGGTCCGCTAGGCTCTCGTCCACCGGACCGCGCACTCCGGTCCCCAGCAAAGCGTCCACGATCACAGAGCCCGTGAATTCGCTGATCGCTTGTGATGAAGCGGGTTCCAGCGTTCCGCCGACGGCCAGCCACGCCTCCGCCGCGATGCGCGCGTCTCCTCTCAAAGAGGACACCTCACGCACAGCGAGCACCCGCACCTTGGCCCCGCGGCCGACCAGGTGACGCGCGACTACAAAGCCATCGCCGCCGTTGTTCCCTGGTCCGCACAGAATCAAATACTCGGTTCCTTCGAGGGAGCGGCCATCAGCGCAGCGCACACAGCTCCCGCGCACACTCGTCGGACGCGCCCGTCCTTCGGTCCGAGGGCGCTCTTTTTGGCCGAGAATGTGCGCCGCGCCACGGCCGGCATTCTCCATGAGCACGATCCCCGGCACGCCCCGGGCAATCAGCCCGGAATCGAAGGCCTGCATCTCCGCCACACCGAGGACCGCTCTCATCCTACCCTCTCGTGACGCCCGATCGGACGCCTCAACGCTTCATCGCCAAAAGGAGATCACGGACCGCCTGGCCGAGCCCCTTCATCACTGCATCACATACCACAGAATGGCCAATGTTGAGCTCTGCCATGTGCGGAATCGCGACGATGGGTCCGACATTTTCGATATTGAGCCCGTGGCCGGCGGCGAGATGCAGTCCGAGCTCATGAGAAAGCTCGGCACAAGCGACGAAGCGTTCGAGAAACCTCGGGCGCTCGGGGGGTGCAGCCTCAGCGTAGTGCCCCGTGTGCAGCTCGACCTGGACCGCGCCGAGCTCTGGCGCCACGCGAATTTGCGCAGGATCGGCCTCAATAAACAGGCTCAATCGCGCTTGAACCTCCGCACAAGCTGCGGCCACTCGCTCAATTGCGCCTCGCGTTGCGATCGCGTCGAGCCCCCCCTCGGTGGTGCGCTCGTTTCGCTTCTCGGGCACAAGCGTCACCATGTCCGGCCGGATGCGTCGAACGATTTCACACATCTCGTCCGTCGCTGCCATCTCGAGGTTCAGGATGGAGTCAGCGCGTCCGGCGCTCCCATTCGGGCCCAAGACAGCGCGCAGCCGCTCCACGTCGCCGTCTCGGATGTGGCGTCGATCCTCGCGCAAGTGCACTGTGATGCCTTGCGCGCCGGCCTCCAGGCAGAGCTCCGCCGCTTGGACGATGTCCGGATAGGAAGTGTCGCGTTGGTTTCGGAGCGTCGCGACGTGGTCAATGTTCACGTGGAGGCGGATCACTCTGAAAACTCCCAGTCGTCTCCGAAGCTCCTGTTCTTCGGCGTCGGCACGAGTTCGCCGTTCGGACCGTCCTTCCGCACAATCAGCGTGCGCCGGCTCGCGATCTCGTCATTTTTTCGCGCGATGATGGTGATGATGTTGACGCCTGCGTGAAGCGGGACGTCAGTCCGAAGGGCCATGCGCGATTTGTCCTGACCCGAGTTCGGTCGATAATAGACCTTCCGATTCCCGACGAAGACAACCAGGTCGAGAATCGTCCCTCCCGGATCGACGGCCTCCGCTGTGATTTCGATGGTATCGCCGCGGGTCGCTAGCGCCGTGGCCTTCGCGGTCAGAAGCGGGGGAGTATGAGTATCGAGGGGCTCGTAGTTGACCTTCGCAGGCGCGGCCTCCTTCGTCGCCACGAGGCCGCCCGCGTCCGTGAACGCAAAGGCGTCCGGTCCGAGCTGAACCTGGAGCGTCTCGCCCACGGTCCCGACGACGGGGACAAGGGTCCCCGGAGCCAGCTTGCCGATGGCACGTCCTGCCGCGGTCGGCTCTTCGCGGAGAATGACCTCCCGCTCCGCACGACGGACCGAAGAGGCCGGCGTGATTTTCACTGCCTCCTTCTTCGAGACCACCGGGAGGGCAATCTTCTCGCCCGCTCCCACGGCCAGATCCGTATCGACCACACCGAGCTCCACTCGTACTTCCGGTTCACTCAGAGCCGGAAGTACATCGAACGTGAAGGCGATCTCGCGCTCTTCCTTTGGCTTCATGTTCGAAATGTCGAAGCGCCCCGCTCCGAGCAGGAGCCCGTCGCCCGTCAGATTCCGTAGGTTCGCCTGAGTGTCGTAAGAGGGACCGAGGCCCACGTTCTTGACCTTCAGATACATCGTGGCGCCTTCGCCGCGCTCGAGCTGACCGTTTTTGTTCGCCTCACGGTTATCCACGACGTGATAGCTGTAAGCGAACTCGGGTTTCGGCAGAGCGATGATGGTCGGCCTGAGCTCCCTCGGTGGAATCGAGGGGAGCCCGTCTGCGCCGAACTCGATGCGCACGCCGTCTTGGCGCGTCTCGGCGTCCCGCGGGATCCTGCACACACGCGGTCGGGAAGGCCCGATCGGCTTCGAAGAGCCGCGCTTATACCCGTCAATCGTGCAGAAACCGAAGGGCACGGTTCGGGTCATGGTCGCGCCCGGGTCGATCTTTCCGAAGACGAGCTCCCGCTCATCGTAATAGCCGGTGTCGCTCTTGGTGACGCCGTAGAACTGGTAGACGGGCGCTGTACCTCGGTTGGTCACGGTGACGCTCAGCGTGAGCGGCTCGCCCGCGGTCACCGTGTCGTCCTTTCGATCGGTGCTGATCTTGAGCTCGAGATCTTCGAGCTTCGCGGTGGGTCCGGGCTTTGCCGGCAAAGACCAGTCGATGCCGAGGGCCTTCAGGTCAGCGGCGACGCTCTTCTGCTCTCGCTTACCGAGCTCACCAACGAGGCCTCTGAGCTGTTCGAGCTGCGTCTTGCGCGAGCCTGGGCTCACATACGCGGCAATCTCGCGGGCGATGCGGATGGGGCCGTCGATCCGGAACTCGTCGTCGAGCTGGGAGCCTCGATCTCGGATCTCAGCTCGGACCGACTCCGGCAAATTGTAGCGGATGACGTACTCGGGCGGCTCCTGCATGTGGCGGCGTGAGCTTCCGAGCGTGCGATTGAGGTCGCGCTCCCGCATGTGATCGTCATCGCGGAACAGGTTCATCTCGAGCGTGTCCGCGGTCATGACCTCGAGCTTGATGTCGGGGGTCACGCCCGTTCCCTGGATCGAGATATCACCAGGCGTCAGGTATTGGTCGACGGTGAGCTTGAGCGCGGCGCCCTCGGGGGTCACGTCCGGAAAGACCTGTTGCACTGAACCTTTGCCGAAGGTCGTCTCGCCGATCACGATGGCGCGATTCTGGTTCTTGAGCGCGCCCGCGACGATTTCGCTCGCGCTCGCGCTGGAGCCGTTGACGAGAACGACGACCGGATAGTTCGGCTGCGTTCCGGGGCGTGTCGCTTGCCTTTCGCTGCGACCTGTCGCGTAACCTTCCGTCGCGTAGATGATCCCTTGTTCGAGGAACAAATCGGCCACCTTGGCCGCCTGGTCGAGGAGACCACCTGGATCGTCCCGAAGATCGAGGACCAGGGCGTTCAGGGAGTTTTCCTTCTTCAGCTCCGCGAGAGCGACAGAGAGGTCCTCAGCGGTGCGCTCTTGGAACTGCTTGAGCCGGACGTAACCGATACCGCCCTCGAGCTTCTGTTTCTCGACGGAGGCGACCTGGATGATCTCGCGCACGAGCTCAAAAGGCCGCGCCCCCGACCAGCCACCGGGTCCTTCGCGTGTGATCCAGACCGTGACAGGTGTTCCCGGATCTCCGCGCAAGCGATCGACAGCATCTTCGAGCGGCATGTTCAGCGTCGATTCGTTGTTGATGCGCACGATCCGATCGAGGCGCTTGAGCCCAGCACGGCCCGCGGGAGTGCCCGGCATCGGACGCATCACGGTGAGCATTTGGTCGCGCAGGCTGATCACGATGCCGAGGCCACCGAAGCGCCCCGACGTCGAGACCTTCATCTCCCGGAAGTCTTCCGGCGAAAGGAAGACGCTATGGGGGTCGAGCGTGCGGAGAATGCCGTTGGCGGCGGCGTACTCGACCTGGGCCAGGTCGACCTGACTCTTTTTCAGGCTCGGCTGGATGAACGCAAACACCTCACGGAGCCGAGCCGCCACGTCCCAAGGACCCTGGACATTGTCGACGCGGAACTCGGCCGTCTGATCCAAGATCTGAACTTTGACGGTCGGAGACTTCTCACTGTGGGTGACAATGACCGGCGCCACTTCCATTTGGATCCGGTCGAGCGCACTCACGAACATTTGCCGAGGATCGATACGCTGAGGCTCGACGTAGGTCTTGCGCACCGCGTCGAGCACCGCGTTCACGGCGCGAAGCTCGGTCAGATCATAAGGAGGCTTGGACGACCCTCCGACCACCGCGTGGGCTGCTCGAAGGCCTTTCCACAGACCACCCTCGCCGTATTCGAGCGCAAAATGGGAGCCAAGGCCGAAGACGAAGAGCAGCGTAAAGACGCGTGCGCCACGCGACAGAATTTCCATTGCCAGCCAATATAGCGAATGCGCGTCGGGCGGACAGGCCTTACCCGGACGGCTCGCTCTCCTCCGCCACCTCCCCCATCGTGAGGCTCAAAAGGCGCCCGGCGGAGGCCTGCTCGGCGAACAGGTCGAGCACCGCGCGCAGCCTTTCGAAGCCATTTTCGCGGCTTCCGAGGTTATGGGGGTGGAACCAGAGGTGGTAAGTGGCCGAGGTCTCCGCCGCGTGCTTGAGCTCCTTTTCGACGCGCGCGAGGTGCGCCCGTCCGAAAAAGCCCCCGTCTTCGAGGCGGAGGAACCGATCGCCGGGGATATTTTTGAGCCCGGAGCTGACCTCGACTCCGGAAGAGCGCACCGGCCCCAGGTAGGCGTCGAGCAGCCGACCGCCTCGGCCCAGCGAACGTGAAAGCGCCCCCCGCGGCTCCGCTCCGCTCACAAAACGATCGCCGCGATAGCAAGTGAAGCCAGCGCGACGCGCGATCTGAAGATACGGACTCGAGTAGTAGTTCCCCGGGAAGACGAGGCTATGGAGCTTCGAAGAGCTCCGAGCAGCGATCTCCTGACAAGCGGCGAGCTCGGCCGTAAATGTCGCACACCTCTCGCTCGTCGCGCGATCACAGACGAGATGCGTCAGGGTGTGAGCGCCGACCTCTTGCTCCGGATGGCTGCGGAGCTCTCGCACGAACTCGTCGTAGAAATAGAGCTCGGGAAGACGGGTCACCTGTTCGCTCAATCCGCTCCGACCGCCCCGCTCGAGCGCCCGAACGCTCGGCACCTCATCGAAGGAGAAGAGCTCATCGGCCCCCTCGAGCTCCAGCGCCATCACCGTGGCCCACGTCGCTCGAACTTTTCGGGAGACGAGCAGCGAGAGCAGCTCCGGCAAGCTGTCGCGGGCGGCTTGGATGCGCCTTTGGAGCGCGCGGTCGAGTCGAGTGTCTCGGTACCCCCAGCCCAGCTCGAGGTCGATAGAGAGCACAAATCGGCCCGGCCGAGCGCTCATGATCGCGGTCTCAGTTGGCCGGCGCGCTGTCCGCCGAGTCTCCGACGCGCCCGGCGCGTTCGTCCTGGTTGATGGAGTAGCGGACGAGAGCACGGAGCGAGCGATTGCGCCCGACGTTGCCGAGCAGGAGCTTCAGATCTTCGTACACCGAAGGATCGGTGAGCAGCGCGCCCACGGTGCCCTTTCCACTCTTGATGTCGCGGGCGATGTCCCGGAAGTCCGCCGTCGCCTGATTCAGGTTGTCGACGATCTCGCCGCTCTTGTCGTCGTAGAGCATGCCGTGGGCGAAGCTCTTCCCCTCGCGAATGCCGCGCAGGGCGAGGCCGAGCTCCTCTGCCGCGCCGCCAAACTGGGCGACCGCCTTCTCCGACTCGGTTCCGTAGAGGACCTCATGGACGAGACCAGGCCCCGACCGAATCTGATCGACGACGAGACGCGTCGAACGGAGGAGCTGCTCGAGCTCGGCAGCGGAGCGGCGAACCCCTGCGATGGTGTCGGAGAGGGACTTCGCCTCGCTGGGATCAGAGATCAGCTTGCCGATGTAGCCTTCCCCTTTGTCGAGGGACGCGAGCACGCCGTTCAGATGATCGATGGTGCCGCGGATGTCATCGTGGAGCTCGTCCTCCGCGAGCATCGCCGTCGTCTTCTCGAGGTTGTTCGCGACTTTTTCGATCTGACTCGTGACCTGCTTCAGGTCCTGGACCATCTCGAGAATATCGGTGGTCGGCTTCGACGGGATGAGCTCCTCGGAGCTGAGCACCGGTTCGGTGAGTGAACCGACCGTGATGGTGATCATCTTGTCGCCCAGCATGCCGCGCCCCGCGATGGACGCGACCGAGTCCTTGCGAATGCGCACGGTCTGATCGGCGTTGATCAACATGGTCACGACGATCTCATCTTTATGAGCGTCCGGCGTGTAGCCGACGTTCGTTACCCGCCCGATGTCGACGCCACCCATACGGACCGGGGATCCTCGAGCCAGTCCCTGCACATCCTTGAAGGATGTCTTCATTTCCGTGTGCGGCGCGAACAGATCGGACTCGCCTCCAAAGATGAAGATCAAGACCGCAAGCATCAAGAGCGAACCAAGGACGAATGCTCCGACTCGGATATCACGGGCGCTCATGAAAAACGGTGCTCCACCTACCTCAAGGAGTATCAGGAAAATGGGCAGGCGAAAACCGTGACCGGGGAAGAGGCTTCGATTCGCCTGCCTTTCCTCGGCCTGACCTTGTCATGTCTGAAGCAGCGTCGCCACATCTTCCTGCACGGGGGCCCGTCCTTCGATAAAGTCGCTGACCCGCGGGTCTTTGGCGCTACGGAATTCGTCAGGGGTCCCCTGCATGATGATTTGGCCAGAGTGAACCATGGCGAGCCGGTGGCTGATTTGGAAGGCGCTCTTCATGTCGTGGGTCACGACGATGCTCGTGATGTTCAGCTTCTCCTGAAGTCCCATGATCATGTGATTGACGCGGGCCGTGTTGATCGGATCGAGACCGGTGGTCGGTTCATCATAAAGCACGACCTCCGGGCGCACGGCGATGGCCCGGGCGAGCCCGACCCTCTTCCTCATGCCGCCGGAAAGGTCCGCGGGCCACATCGCTTCGATACCCGGTAGGCCCACCAAGCCGAGGGCCCAAGCGACGCGCTCGTCCTTCTCGGCCTTCGTCATGGTGTGATGATAGTGTTCTTCGAGCCCGTAGCGGACGTTGTCCCCGACAGAGAGCGAGTCGAACAGGGCGCCGCTCTGAAAGAGCATACAGATGCGCTGGCGCACGCGAGCGAGCTCCCTCTCTCCCATCGACGTGACTTCTTCGCCGTCGAAGCGGATCGAACCCTTGTCAACCTTGAGCAGCCCGATCAGCATCTTGAGCATGACGCTCTTACCGACGCCGGAGCCTCCGAGGATCGTGAGGACTTCGCCCCGCTTCACGCTGAGATCGAGGCCGCGGTAGATCACCTTGTCGCCGAAGCGCTTTTGAACTCCGGAGAATTGGATCAGATCCTGGTCGCCCATGCCGGAGCTAGCCTAACCGAGGAAAGCGCCGGGAGCACGCACGGCTCAGAGCGTGAGGGAAGAGTCGATGAGCTCTACGAAAGAAGAGGGCCGGAAGGTCTTCTGGGCCGCGATCAATTCGACGACATTCGTCGAGAGGCGCGGCCTCGCCACCGCCTGCACGACCAACTCACCAGTGCCGCCGCTCCGGAGAACGCGCTCGAGATCGGCCTTCGCCTCAGGAGGAGCCATCAGGTTTTCCTCATAAGAGCCCAGCATCGCGCTCGGCAGCGACATCTCGAGACGCTCGCTCGCCGGAGCCGGACGATCGGAGCCGAGGGGCTCGTCGAGATCGAGGACGCGCACCGCCCCCGTCCCCTCTTCGAGAGGAACCGTTTGGCCGAGCTGTTCCATGGTCGGGCCCTCGCGACGGCCGCGCTCAGCGGCGGATCGTTCCCTTCCTGACTCGGGGGGAGGAGTGATGGGAGCTTCGAGATCGCTGGACGGGACGAGACTCGCCTCGAGCCGCTCGGTGCCGCTCTCGGGGGGCGGCGCGTCGAGGGAGTCAGGAACCACCGATTCTCGAGCCGGAGCCTGGTCGACCGCAGGAGCAGCTTCGGGAGCGGCGACCTGACCGGAGGCCTGAGACGCGGCGCCTGCCAAAGGCGCGCGCGGCGCCTGGCGGTTTTTCTGAATGCGCGTGAGGAGCTCTTCGAGACGGGCAATTTGGGCGTTCATGCAGCACCTCGCGTCTTTTCGTGGAGGACTTCAATCACACGGAGCAGAGACGCGCCCGTCCCCGCCAAGCGATACACTTCCTCGGAGGTGCTCGGCGAGACGACGAGGAACGCCGCGTCGGCACCTTCACTGAACCCGGGCAGGCGCAGCTCGCGCCCAAGCGCCCGCTGCAAGACCGCCTCGAGAAGCACACCGATCAGCCCTTTCAGCTCTTCGGGGGCGCCCCGGACTCGGAGGACCAGAGCCTTGCCCCAGCGCTCGATGAGCAGCTCGCCCATTCCAAGCAGAGCCAACTGGCCCCCCAGGTGCTCAGCCCAGCTCTCGATCGGCGCTGCGCTGAGATCCTGGCCGAGGGCCGCCTGGATGCGCCGGCCGATGTCGGTCCCGAGGGCACTCAAGAAATCCCGGGTCGCGGCTTCCCCGGCGCTCTCACAGAGGCGCAGCAAAAGCGCAGCCGGGATATTCAGCCGGAGGGTTCCCTCTTCATCGCGGAGCTGACCGCGCTCGAGGTCGTAGCGGATCGAGCGGGTCGGATCGAATCTCTGTGTCATGGGGCAGAGCTGGCTCCTCGAAAGAAAGAGCGGCGATCGTCAGTATAGGGCGGTACCGCGACGAGCTGTCAAATCTCCTGTAGTTTTCCGGCCGAGTGGCCGCGCGCATCGAACCTCCCCTCCGAGAAATTCGCCCCGCGTTCCCTACTATGTATGAAAGGGGCCTACGCGGAGAGACGCGCCCTTTCCTGGCCCGATCCAGGCAAACGCTCGCTCTCGCGCTGACGCTCCTGGGCCTCGGCTTCCCTCGTGTCGCGACGAGCCAAGAGCGCATGGCCCCTCCCCTGCTCCTCGGGGGTGAGACGACGGTCCTCCCGCGTCCCATTCCCCTCGACCCCCGGCTTCCCCGCGGAGAACTCCGGACGGAGGCGGCCGCCCAAGAGCGCGCGCGCTCCCCGGAGCGCGCGCTCCTCCTGCACTCGAGCCACTACCCTCTTTCGGTCTCGGCCCCCGACCGGGCCAGGGCCCAGCGAGCACTCGCCCTCCTCGAGGAGGCCTTCGCGCGCTTCTGGCTCGCGGAAGGCGCTGCCCCGCGCCGCGCGCCGCTCCATTGGCACCTCTCTGAAGACCAGACCGACATCCTCCCCGAGGTCCAAACTCTGCGCCTGCCGAGCTTCGGCTTTGACCGCGCACGAGCGATTTGTGAGGGAGGAGCTCCCTACCAGGCGGCCGCGGAGACTTGTGTCGCCGAAGGGCTCCTGCTCGGCGTAGCCCCCGCCACGGCCCGCTCCATCGCCCGCGGCTACAGTCACTATCGACGCGCGACCGACCCCCGGGTCTCCGCGCATGAGCCCCCCCACGAAGCGCTCAAGAGCGCTCCTTATCTCGCGCTCGTCACCCGCGAGCCGAGGAGCTTCTCCTCTCGCTCGAGCTCTCTCTTCTTCGCAGCCCTCGCCGCACGAGCGGGCGCGTCCGCCCGAGACACGAGCTTCATTGCTTTGGGTCTCACAGCGACGCGCACAGCACCGGGGGCTCTCCGCTGGGACGCTGAGCCCGATGTCCTCGACGTATTGCGTCGCAGTCTCGGGACCGATCGGGAATCGTACGCCCGCTTCTTCAATCGCCTCGCTATCGCCCGCTTCGTGCCCACCGAAGGCCTCGACGTCGTTCGAGAGCTTCAAGGGGACCTGGCTGCTCCTGCATGGTCCATCGAGGTCTCCTCGCTCCCGCGCAACCTGAGTCTGAAGGACCCGCTCGCTCCGACCGGGAGCGTGGCCATCGAACTCAAGAGCAGCTCTCCGATCGATTCACCGCTCGCGCTACGCCTCGATTGTGAGTCCCCTGTGACCTACGTTTGGTCCGTGCTGCGCCTCGGTCCAAACGGCGAGCTCCAGAGCCAGTTCCCGATCCCTTACCGAGAGACCTCCTCTCGCTACGAAGAGCGCTTCGAACCCCAAGGGGCCCATCGTTTGTTCCTCGTCGGGACGAACCTTGGTGGCGTCGACCTCGACCATCCCTACGATCCCGACCACTCTCCCCACGAGGCCCACGGCTGCTCAGTCTACCTGACCCGGGCGCCCTAAGGCCTCGCCGCTGATGGCGAAAAGACGCGCTCACCGCCTGTTGGCTGGGCGCGCTTCGGCTGTTCAGAAGGCGAGGGAAAGGAGAGAGCTGCCCCGCGCCATGCCGCAGCATCTCAAGCGCCGTCTTGCGGGGCGCGACTCATCGAGCCGGCTGGCTGGCCACGAGGACCCCCGGCTGCACTCGATCGCTCGGATGGAGGATGATCTCTTCCCCCTCGTCGAGTCCGCTCAAGATCTCCGCGACCCGCTCATTGCGGCGCCCGACCTCGACCTTCCGCAGCGCTGCGCGGCCTTGCTCCTGGACGAACACGTGGAACGCCTCGTTCCGCCGGAAAAGAGCATTCCACGGGATCGTGAGGGCGCTTTCGTTTCGATAGATCTCGATGCGCGCTTCAATACGATAGCCGTCTCCGAGCAAGCGCCACTCTTCGTAGGGCGACTTGAGATCGATCACCACGTTCACCCGCTGCTCCTCGACGCCGAGCGCCGACAGCCGCGTGAAGGCGGAGGGTTCGATCTGACGCACGACGCCGATGAGGTTGTCTCCTCCCCATTCTTCGACGCTCGCGTGCGCACCAGGGCGAATGTGGACGGCGTCGCTCGTGAGCACATCCACGGCAATTTCGAGGGCGCTCGGATCGCCGATCTCCAGGAGCTCGGTGCCCGCTTGCACAACCCCCTCGCTCTCTCGGATCACCTTCAAGACGCGTCCGCTCACGGGACTCGTGACCACCAGCTGCTCCAGGGAGTCGCCCTTGCCACCGATTCGACCGAGGGCCGCTTGCGCCATGGAAAGCTCGTGGCGGGCGACCTTGGTCGCGAACTCTGCGCTCGCGAGCTCCGCGGTCCGCGACCGTTCGTCCAAGACCAGCCGGTCGAGCTCCTGTTGGTTGACGACGCCGCGGCTCGCCAGAGCTCGGCCAGTCGTGGCTTCTCGAGTGGAGAGCTCAAGAGCCGCCTGAGCGCGCTCCTTCTGTGCCTCCGCTTGCCGAAGGCCCGCACTGACCGCGAGCACACGCGCTTCCGCTTCTCTCCGAGTGCGCTCATCGAGCAGGGGCGCCTTCGCCGGCGTCAAACGTGCGAGCACGTCGCCCTGTTTCACCTCCGCGCCCGGATCGAGCTCGATGCGCTCGAGCTGTCCCGCGAGCGGCGCCGAAATGATGAAACGATCGGTCACTCGCGTGACTCCGTCTTCGTCGACAGTCACGCTGAAGACTCCCCGGGTCGCGCGCGCGAGCTCGACTTCTACCGGTTTCGGCTGCACCGCGATCACGACCAGGGCCAACGCCATGAGGCCGAGCGCAATCCAAACGAGCCTGCGCAGCCAAGGGCGCCGCTTCCGCTTGTTCACGTTGACCAACTTGTTCGTCTCTTCGCTCACGATACTCGCCTCTTGATGATCTCTCATTCTCGCGTCTTGAGTACCCCGATCAGGTCGAGCTGATCGAGCTTCCGCCTGAGCAAGAGTGCACTCAAGACCGCTGCGATCAGGGTCACTCCGATCGCAAAGACATAGGTTTGTGCGCTGATGCTGACCGGGAGACGGTACGTCTCGGGATCGGCGTTTGTCATCATCGCGATCGTCAGTGCTCGCCCGACGTAGAGACCGAGCGGAATCGAAATCGCGATCTGAATGGCCTGCTCTCCGAACAAGATGGCCGCGACCTCCCGCTTCGTGAAGCCGAGCACACGCAGGCTCGCGAGATCTCGATCCCTTTGGGAAAGGGCCACGCGGGCATTGTTGTAGATGACCCCGACGGCGATGATCGTCGCAAAAAGCGACATAATGAACATAAAGACGTTCATGATGGCCGCGCTCTGCTCGTTGAACTGTCGCTTGAAGTCTTGGGGACTCGCGACGCTCGCGACGGTCGGAAAGGTCTTGAGCCGACGTTCGATCGACTCGACGGCATTCGGCTCCACCGTGAGCAGCGCTGTGCTGATCGGGGCCGTGTCCCCCAAGAGCCGCGCGAGGCTCCGCTCGGTCATGTGCCCCGAAAGACCGAAGGGCTCTCGAACCAGCCCCGCCACGGTCACACTCGTTTCCCGGAAATCTCCCTCTCGAATCTCGACCGTGATGCGCTCGCCGGGCCGAACACCGAGGATCTCGGCGAGCTTCTCGGTGAGGAGCATGCCATGCTCCGGAACGCTCACCTCGATGGCGTGATCGTCAATCAATTTGCGCAGGGCCTGCTGGTCCGAGTAGCCCTGGATGACCGCGTCGCGGTATTGGTGAGCGGAGCGGAACCGCACGGGCACCGAGCGCAGGGACTCGGCATAATGAACTCCCGGGATCGACCGGAGGCTCGAGAGCGCCGAGCGGGGGACGGGGTTCATGAACGTTACGTTCAAGTCCTCCCGCATGGAGCGGTGGAACTGAACGTCGATCAGATAGTCCATCGAGTCCGTCATCGACCGGGCCACGACATTGATCCCCACGCCCAGAGCAATCCCGAGGGCCGACAGCATGAGCCTGAGCGGACGACGGGACAGCTCGCGCCAGATCATTCTCATCACAGGGGTCAAAAAGCGCCACACGCCCAAGACTTCGAGGAGCGACCGCCGGTAACGCGCCGGTGCGGCGGGGCGCATCGCCTCGGCCGGCGGCATCGTGGCGACCCTCCGGACAGCGAACCAAGCCCCAAAACAGGCCGAAGCCACGCTGATCGCAACCGAAAAGATCACCGCGCTTGGAGCGAGCACGTAACGGGGCTCCGCGAAGCGAAAGAACTGGTCCGTATACAGGTGCATCTCGAGGCGCCCGAGATAACTTCCGACCCCGATCCCCAGAGCTGCGCCGCCGATCACGATGACGCTCACCAGCTTGAGATAGTGCAGCGTGATCGCTCGGTCGTCATAGCCAATGGCCTTCAGGGTAGCGATCGAGCTCCGCTGGAGCTGGACGAGGCGCGACAAGACAACGTTCACGAGCAGCGCCGCCACACCCAAGAAGAGATACGGAACGAAGCCAGCCATCGAGTCGAGCTGCGCGAGCTCACCGCTCAGCATGTAGTTCGACTGCTGTTTGTCTCGAGCCACGCTGCCGATACCCCCGTAGGGCTTGAGCACCATGTCCAGCTCGGTCAGCACAGCGGCGCGGCTCGCGTCTCGCTCGAGGCGCAACGTCACGCTGTTGAAGGCCCCTTCGAGCCGAAAAGCTGCCTCGAGGGCAGCATGGTTCATCCAAAGCACCGGCGCCAAACCCGGATCGTAGGTGAGCTGTCCCGGCGCCAAAGTCATAACGAACTCAGGCGAAAGGGCCACTCCGACCACGCGGAGCTTGCGCAGCGTTCCGTTGATCACAACGGGCAGGGAAGAGCCCGGGCGGAGATCGTGAGCCGTCGCGAAACCATCGATCAGAATGACCTCATCTGGATGGCGAGGGTCGAGCTCGCGACCCTCCTTGAGAAAGAGTCCGTTCAGCTGGGAGGTGGCGTGGCGATCGACACTCACGATCGTCCCGGAGACCGGCCGCGGGAGCTTGTCGAGCGGTACAAGGACACGCTCGACGACGCGCGTCTGCACCTCCACGACGCCCGGGATATTCTCGATGCGCTCGGCCAGCGAGCGTGGCGCCCGCTTCAGGTTCGCGAATACATCGGCGAACCGGTACTTCTCGTAATATTCGTCCCGCGACGTGATCAAAGAGTCGTACGCGGTGCGCATCGCGATGTAACTCGCAATGCCACAGGCCACGACCAGAGCGATCGTGATGACCTGCCCCCGAAGGCTCGCGAGATCGCGGAACAGCTTCTTGTCGAGCGCGCTCACCAGGCGAGCTCCCTCGGGCTCTTCCGCGCCGGATTTTTGTGGTCGGAGATGATGCGACCGTCGGCGAGCGAGACGACTCGGTCCGCCATCTCCGCGACCGGAGCATTGTGGGTGATGACCGCGGTAGCGGTCCCAAACTCGCGGTTGACCCGTTCGAGGACCTCCAGCACTGCGATACCCGTGCGGTAGTCGAGGGCGCCGGTCGGCTCGTCACACAGCAAAATCTTTGGCTGTTTGGCGATGGCGCGGGCGATCGCGACCCTCTGTTGTTCACCGCCGGAGAGCTGCGAGGGGAAATGGTCAGCGCGCGCTGAGAGCCCGACGAGCGCGAGCGCGTCGCGAGGATGCAAGCTCTCGTCCGCAATGTCCGTCACGAGCGCTACGTTCTCCGCCGCGGTGAGGCTCGGAATCAGGTTATAGAACTGGAAGACGAAGCCTATGTTGCGGCGGCGGAAGTTCGTCAGCTCCTTGTCGTCCGCCTGGCTGAGATCCTGACCCGAGTAGAACACCTGGCCGGAGGTCGGCACGTCGAGGCCCCCCACGATATTGAGCAAGGTCGACTTGCCGCTCCCGGAAGCCCCCAAGAGGACCAGAAGCTCACCCCGGTGCAGGGCGAAATCGACACCGCGCAACGCTTGCACCTCGACCTCCCCCATCTGGTAGATTTTTGTCAAACCGCGCGCCCAGAGCACCGCCTCCCCGAGGGGCTCCGAACGCTCGGACGCTGCTTGTTCTCGACGCTCGGACACGGCTTTTCGGGGCTATAGCGCATCTACCAACGAACGCGCGAAGAAAATGACGCGTTTTCTGCGCACTGTGGCGCCCCTTCGCCATTGCCGATCGACCAGTTCAGAGACAAGGTCCCCCGCCTCCATGACCTTCCCTGCGATCCTCCTCCTCGCTGTCGGACTCGCTCTCGACGCGATGGCGGTCGCTGCTGCCCGGGGTCTCTCGGCCCAGCGGGTCCTCCCTCGGCACGCGCTGCGGGTGGCGCTTCTGTTCGGCGGCTTCCAAGGGGGAATGCCGCTGCTCGGGTGGGCAATCGGCGCGGGACTCGGCGCCCTTGCGACTCGCTTTGGTCACCTCATCGCCTGCGCGATCTTTCTCGCCATGGGCGGCAAGATGCTCTGGGAAGCGCTCCAAGGCGGACACGTAGAGGAAAGTGAACCCGCAGAGCCCGAGCGTGATGTGTTCGAGATCCACACCCTGCTCGCGCTCGCCCTCGCGACGAGCATCGATGCTTTCGCCGCCGGCGTCACGCTCCCGGTGCTCGGCGCTCCCCTGGTTCTCTCCGTCTTCACCATCGGAGTTACAACAGCCATCTTGAGCGCCATTGGACTCTACACGGGACGCCATTTCGGGAGCCGCCTCGGACGTCGTCTCGACGCGCTCGGAGGGCTCCTCCTGATCGGGCTCGCGATCAGGACCCTGTTCGATCACATCGGGTCCTGAGGGCCGTACGCGTCTCGGCTGCTCGAGGCTCGGCCCGGACCTGAACGCGGCTCGAAAGCGCCGCCTGCCCACCCCGTCCATTATTATAGACCTCTCTCTTGCTTCGTGGAATGTGCTCCTTTACAAGGAGGACGCCATGAGCGCGAGCGAGAGCTGTAGTTAGTCGTCCCAGGGAGCCCGAGAACCTCGGGGCTGGGACGACTTTCACGAAAGGTTCTCGTCTCATGATTTCATCTCTCAGACCACGTTTGCCGAGAGCGAGGACGCTCTCGTTCCTCCTCTCCCTTGCCCTCGTTTCACCAGTGGTGCTCACAGGTTGCGTCGGTGACCTGGCACAGAGCTCCGAGTTCGAAGACGTCGGCTCCCTCGACCTGAATCTGCGCGTCGGTCCCGGTATCACCGTGAGCACCGTCGCGTACACCATCGAAGGCAACGACTTCAAGAAGTCCGCAGCGATCGACGTCTCGGGTGCGCCGACGATCAGCGCCACCATCGGCGGCATCCCGGCCGGCCAGGGTTACGTCATCACGCTCACCGCCACCTCAGACGAGGATGGAGCCTATTTCACTGGTTCTGCGACGTTCGATGTCGTCGCTGGACAGACGACCTCTGTCAAAATTCAGCTCCAGAGCAGCTCCAAGAATGGCAGCGTCGCGGTCACGGCTACCACAAACGTTGGCCCCGTCATCGAAGAGTTCTCGCTCTCGCCGCTCGTCGCCTACGTAGGCACCCCGGTCACTTTGCGCGCAGCAGCAAGTGACATCGACGGGGGCCCCTCGCCGCTCACCTACTCATGGTCCGCGAGCGCCGGCGCCATCGGAGAGCCCTCATCGCCGCTTTCGCGCCTGACACATTCGGAGCCCGGCGCTGTCACGGTCACTTTGAGCGTCTCGGACGGTGATATCACAAAGACTCAAACTGCGACTGTGACCTTCGTCCAGGCGGAGTCTTCCGGCGGAAGCGGCGGCGCGACGGGAAGTGGTGGCGCTTCGTCGGGCGGCGCTTCGAGTGGTGGCGCTTCGTCGGGCGGAGCTTCGTCGGGCGGAGCCTCGTCGGGCGGCGCTTCGACGGGCGGTTCTGAGAGCAGCGGCGGCGCAGGAGCTGGCGGCGCTTCAGCAGGCGGCGCACCGAGCACCGGTGGCACGAGCAGCGGTGGCAGCACAGGCGGTTCCGGTGAGGAACAAGGCGCCGTCGAGCTCGTCGCCACCGCCGTCGCCGGCAACGCTCCGGGTCAGACGACAACAGTGATCGAGGTACCGCCCGAGGTGCAACCGGGAGACTTGGCCGTGGTCTTCGTGCTCGTCACGGGCAATGGGCCCCCGATCGCGAGCTCACCCTCGGGCTTCGTCACTGCACAGCTGGCCGCAGCTCAACACAACCTGAGCTACGGCCCGATCGGCAGTGAGCGCACCTTGACTTGGGCGAGCACCGCCAGCGCTAACACCGGGGCCACCGCCTTCTTCTTCCGCGGAGAATCCCTCGCCGTCGAGGTGTTCGGCTCGAATCAAAGCTCGGGCACCGCGTTCGGGATCGCCTCCGCTACGACTCCCCAAGTGACGTTCGGCTCCGGCTACGCTCTGTTTGGGATCCAGCTCCCAGTGAACAACACGCTCTCGATCGCGGATTCACCCGACGCATCGTGGAGTGGCCCCGTGACCGACGGACCACAGCTGTTCACCTGGTTTCAGCCCTTCACCCCCAGCGTTGAGATCGCCTTCCCCGTTCTTTCGGGGACCCTCAGCAGCCCCGGCGGCGTGAAGCGACAAGCCCAGGTCTTCGTCGGCCCGAAGCTGTGAGCGCCTGAAAGCTCGCGAGCGCCCTTGCAAGCAGGACACGCCGCTCCTCTCGAAAGAGAGGGGCGGCGTGTTTCTTTTCCATCCCTCACCCCGCGCGCTCTCCCAGAAGTGTCCTCACGCGAGCTCAGGCGCGGAGACTTCACAGCCCGAGCGCCGAGAATCGCTCTCGGCGAGACCGAAAGCTCGAATCTCCTCTAGGGAAAATGTCAGCGACGTGAGTGCTGCGCCGGCAGCTTTGTGTCTATTATCATGGACATTCTTCTTGACCCGCTCAGAAGCTATCCGTTAGAAGTCGGTCACCATGAACGCGCGACGCAGCTGTAGTGAGTCGCCCTGGGGGGATCCGATGGTCGGATCGAGCAGGGCGACTTTCCCACAGAAAGGTTCGTTTCAATGGTACACTCGCGCAATGGTTCGGGGCTCACTCGGAGCCTCGGCAAGATTGCCGTTCTCGCTGGGCTTGGACTCTCGCTCGGCGCCCCTATCGTCGGATGCGCAACGGAGGCGCTGGAGGTCGAAGCCGAAGACGTCGGCTCCCTTGGCCTGAAACTAGAGGTCGCGGACGGTGTGACGCTCCAAACCGTCACCTACAAGATCACGAAGGGCGACTACCAGAAGTCGGGCACGATCGACGTGAAAGACGCCCCGACGATCTCAGCGAAAATCGGCGGAATTCCAGCCGGAAATGGCTACACCATCGAGCTCAGCTCAAGCTCGGTTCCGGACGGCATCGCGTTCACCGGTTCCGCTCAGTTCAACGTCACGGCCGGCGGAACCACCTCGGTCTCCGTCCGTCTGCGCGGCGCGGGAACGAGCAAGAACGGCAGCGTGAACGTGAGCGGCACGCTCAACGTGGCTCCCGTGATCGACGAGCTCACTGTGACACCGCTCTCCGTGTTCGTCGGTGGCGAGGTCACGCTGCGAGCGGTCGCCGTCGATCCCGACCAAGGACCTTCCTCGCTCACCTACTACTGGTCGACGACCGAAGGTGTGATCGACGATCCGCTTTCGCCTACGGCCAAGCTCACAAGCCAGAGCCCCGGCACCGCGCTCGTCAAGCTCACTGTCTCCGACGGCGAAACCATCACAACCTCCGAGACCAGCGTGACCTTCGTCGCCCGTGAGGCGAGCAGCGGCGCAGAGCCCCCGGACTCCGATCCTCCGAACATCCTCCTGATCATCGCCGACGACCTCGGCTCCGAAGCGGTCAGCCTCTACCCCGACCTCGCGGGCAACTCGGGGCAGGTGCCGATCCCGAATATCGAGAACCTCGCCGAACAAGGGCTCGTGTTCGACACCGTCTGGGCCAGCCCGATGTGCTCGCCCACCCGCGGCACCATCATCAGTGGCCTCTATGGCTATCGAACGGGCGTGACGACGGCCGGGAGCGTGCTGCCCACCGACACCGTCACGGTGTTCGATCGCATCACCGCGGACAGCCCGAGCAACTACGGTCAGGCTCTATTCGGCAAGTACCACCTCGCCGGAAACAGCAGCACGAATCTCCAGCACGTGCGCGACCTCGGAATCCCCGTCTTCCGCGGATACATGGGCGCGACCCTCGGCAATCCCTTCAACTGGACCGCGGTCGACATCAACGGCCCATCCCAGTTCATCCCGGATTATGCGGCGACCGCCCTCACGGACTTCAGCGTCGACTACATCCGCGAGCATGAGAGCACCCGCCCGAACGATCCTTGGTTCGTCTGGCTCGCTCATAGCCAGGTGCACCAATCGTCGAACTACGTCCCGCCGGAACATCTCCACTCCGTGGACGTCGGCAATCTCCGCGTAGGCCAGCAGTCGAACACAACTGTAGTCTACAAGGCTGCGATCCAGAGCCTCGACACGGAGATCGGTCGCCTCCTCGAGGACGTCGACTTGGAGAAGACCACGGTCATCTTCATCGGCGACAACGGCACCGTAGCGAGCCTGAAGGATCCAGGGTCCGGCGTCCGAGACGGCAAGACCAGCGTCTACGAAGGAGGAGTCCGAGTCCCTCTCGTCATCGCGGGCAAGGGTGTGACGCGGCGCGGACGTGAGGACGCTCTCGTCACCTCCACGGACCTCTACGCCACCATCCTCGAGCTCGCTGGCATCCAGGTCGGCCACATCAACAACAGCTACAGCTTGAAGCCGCTCCTCACCGACGAATCAGCTTCAACAGGCCGAACTCATTCGTTCACCGAGCTCTCCAATGGAACCACGAACCGTCGTTATGCTCTGCGCGATACTCGCTACAAGCTCGTCGTGAACCTCCAAGAGCGCGGACTCTACGACCTCGTGGCCGATCCGCTCGAACGGAACAACCTGTACTCAAGCCCGGCCCACGCCGCCGTCCTCGCGTCTCTTCAGGCCGAGATCGCGGAGCTCAAGGTGCACGGACCCGCCTACTTCCCTTAATCCCCTCGTTCTATGTCCCATACGGGCGCCGCTCCTCCCCGAAGGGAGGAGCGGCGCCCCCTTATTTTTGACACTTCTCACTCCAGAGACGCGCCCGGTCCCTCCCGGGAGCTGCCGTGACCGAGGTTCGCCGACGCGGCACACCAGGCACAGGGGAGCGATTCTCGCGCCACGCCGGGAAGCGGTTCGATTGTGACCACTTCGAAGAGTACTATTGCGTCCCCGCGGGCATGGGAGGAGCCGGCGGCCAAGGGCCCGAGTGATCCTAAGAATCTATGACTCCCTCGGGCGGCTCCACGAGGTTCCCGAATGAAACTGAGTCGAGACGAAGATCGGAGAGGGCAAAGTTCACCTTTTCCGGTCTCACGTCCAAGAAGCGCGCCCGCAGATCGGTGAGCGCACTGAGCGTGAGCTGTCCAATGTCGAGCTGACTCTCGCCCAGAAAGAGGCCGGAAATGCTGCCGCAGAGGGCGCGAAGTTTCCCTGTCACCTCCCCCTGTCGAGGTTCCTTGCCGGGGCTGTGATGAACGGTGCCTTGGAGCTGAAGCTCCTCGAAACCGAGGGCGCGAAGAGAGCTCGCCGTGCCCCGAGTCTCCTGTACCTCCAGCCGAAGGAGCGCCTGCAAGTCGACCAAGCTGAGCTCTTCGAGGGAGACGCTCGAATCACCCTGTTCTTCCCCGCCGCTCTCCTGTTCGACTCGCTCATACCTCGGCAAAACCGCGAGACGAACCCGATCTTCACTCGTGAGGGCGAGATCTCGTTCCTCAAGAGGCCAAAGAACAAGCGGCGTGCCTCGACCTCGCGTCGGAATGAGAGGAATCCCGCGCTCGAGCACCAAACTCCCATCGCGCACAGCAAAATCCAGGATCGACTCTTCGAGAGCCGAGAGGGAGCGCTCGAGGTCCATGTAGTTCACGGTCCCCTCTCGAATCTGAATGCGGAAGGGATGTTTGGCGCGCCGACTGGCGATCACTGGAACCTTCATGTTCACGTGAACATCGACGTCGAGCGCCCCCGAGAGGCCGTCCAGCGTGCGCCAGTCGAAGAGAGCAACCGGCGATCGACTCCCTCGGCTCTTGTCCTCTCCGCCCGCTTCCTGCGACTTTTCGCGCAAGTCCAAGCCGACGTGCGCCCCGTCAAGCTCGAGGCAACGAAGCGTGACGCGATAACCGTCCGCTCCCCAAGCGACGCGAAGGTCCTGTCCCACGACTCGCTCTGCCCGCGAGGACAAATCGCCCTCGAACTCGACGCCCTCGACGACGACGGTGCCCGCCTCGAGCTGGCCTTCTGAGCCCGAGATCCGAAGCGCCACGCTCTCCCCGCGCAAGTGGCCTTTCACGGAAAAGTTCGAGAAGCGTACGCACAGCTCCGGAGCGTCAAGGACAGCAGCCATGACGTCGACGTCCGTCGCCTCCTCGCGCCTCAGGCCTCCCTGGAGACCCCGAAGGGAGCCCTCCGCGCCGAGCTGAACCGAAAAGCTCGACAGCACGAGCTCGACGAGAGAGACGACAACCGCCTCGGCCTGAACATCGGTGAGCAGGAGAGAGTCCGCCGTCTTCGTGAGCATGCCTGAGAGCTTTTGAGTGCGGCCGAGACGAATGCGGCGCGGATGAGACGCGTCCGCGTCGAAAGCTAGCTCCACCCCTTGTGCATCGAGTCCTTCAAGATCCAAGCGCATCGCCCGGTAGCGTACCCGCGCCAAGGCGCCTCGCCATGGTAGCCATTTCAGGGCGACTCAGAGAGTCGTGTGTGTTTGTTATGTGTGTGCAAGCATTGGCGCACATCACGGGCGAGCCTCCCTCAGCGCACAAGGGGTAGCAAAATGACGCATGGATCTCCCAAGGCGCTCGAGGCGAGCTGAGCGGACCCCTAGGGAGCGCTGTTCGGCAGTCCGTGCCCGGGACCGAGAATTTTCGGCCAAGCGTCGGACACCTTCCAATCCGGCTTCACGTGGGGCGGGTGGTGACAGGAGTCTGCACACAGATCGGTGCGAGGCATATCAATCAACTTCGGATCGCTGGGCGAGGCCAGGTGGAGCGAGCCCGGGCCGTGACAAACCTCACACTGGACCGCGTCGAGCTTCTCAACGTGCGTCACGGTGGAGCCGCCCGGTCGCTCATAACCAGTCACGTGACACGAAACGCAGTCAAGGTTGTATTCCTTATGCACGTCCACCAGCGTCCGGTAAGCGTGTGAGTGGCGCGTTGTTTTCCAGAAGTCGTACTCCTCCTGGTGGCAGTCGACGCAAGCTTGAACGCCCACGTAGCTCGCTTGCCCCGGCTCTACGGGAGCCGGACGACGGTCTGCGAAGGCAACCTTGTTGTGCTCGTTGACCCGCTGGTAATAGTCTGAAAGCTTCTGTTCGACGACCTTCGAAGCTCCGAGTTTCTCTCGGATCTCGACGTAGGCGTACTTGAAGTGATTCCCGCTCGGCGTCGCAACCGGACGCGCCTCGAGCTCCTTGACCTTGTCCGAGAGGCTCGAAACCTCCCGACGGAGGCTCGCGATATCCTCCGCGTCGACGCCGGAGCCAGGCGCCTCTGCGCTCTTGAGACGTTCGGAGAGGGACTCGAGCCGCTCCCGAGCGCGCGCTAGCTCCGCCTCCTTCTCGAGACCACTGCCGTCTTGGAGACCACTTCCGGGCTCGGGTACAAACAAATCGATCACTGAAGCGCCCTGGACGTGGTTGGGAGCTTGAACGACCAGGGTCCGGCCGACCAGCTCAGGCGGAAACGGCGGATCGTTATTTTCTCCGGCTTCGATGTTCTTGCCGACGATCGCAACGTCGACCGCGTCGAGCTGCTCAATGAGCCTGAGCGCCGGTCCCCGAGGCAGCGCGAGCAATGCCACCACGAGCTGTGCGCCTTCCTTCTGAGCGGCCTCGACGGCACTCTTGAGACTCGCAAGCAGCTCGTTCGACTCCGCGCCGAGGGCCTTGGCCTCCGAAAGATCAGCGCCACCAACGAGACCCACCTTCAGGCCTCCCGCTTCGACGATCGAGTGTGCCTTGATGCCCTGCCTCCCCGCGTGGTTTGCGGCAAGGGGAGCGCTCTTGGCCAGACGCGTGAACCGTTCGAACTCCTGGGGGCCCAGAGCAAAATCGTTGACCCCAGGTGCGAAGGCCGTAAGGCCCATAATCCCGAGAGCCTCGGCCATAGTCTCCGCCTTCATGATCGCCTGAGCCCGCTGCTCCTCAGGCACAGTCGGGTCAGAGAAGAACATGGGCCCGGCCGAAAGCAAGAGCGACGCCGGCGCTACTTTCTTCTCGTCGGTCAAAAGCGCCGCCAAGTGATCGACGCCGCCCAGCATATCCTCCACGCAGCCGCAGGGCTCGATCGCCCCCGCCGCCGCGCCGAGCGCATAAATCCGGAGCGTGGGACGGGCCGCCGTCTCCACGCTGCTCGCTCCCTTGCCGTAATCGCAACAGGAGGCGAAGGCCAAGCTGCCGCCAATGCCGAGCAGCGTAGCGAAAAGGAGAGCCGGGAGACGACGATCCATGCGAGCGGTTATCATGGCATAGCATGTCTGACGACCACACCCAGGCCCCGCCCCCGAAGGGCGGTCCGGCGCGATTGCGCCGCGCACCTGGTCTCCTCTTTCTCGCCTTCTTGAGCGCCCTCTTGCTCGCGTGCGCTCGCTCGCCGTCGGTACGTCCCGACGCCCAGACGAAACCCCAAGCTCCCACGACGGCGGAAGAATCCCCTCGCTTTGTCTTGGACGGATTCACCTGGGCAAAGTGGACCTCTTCTCCCGAACCCGGCTCTGTTCCCGAGCACGAGCTCGGCGAACTCGCAGACGAGTGCGGCCGTGGAGACATGGGACTCCACGAAGTGGCCAGCGAATTCGCGCGCCACGGCTTCGCCGAGCCGAGCTCGCCTGATCTCGACCTACTCGTCTTCCTCTTGCGAAAGCGGGGGGTCGCTGCCACCACACCGGAGGTCTGGGTCGCCGAGATGAGCCCCAACATGGATCTCAAGGAGCTCACGGAGCCATTTCGCGCCTGGGCCCGAGGGAAAAAGCCCCGCGGCGAATATTGGTGCGGCGCTGGGCGCGCCGAGACGACGGACGGACTTGAGCGTGTCGTCGTGCTTCGAGCCGACTTGCTCGCGCACGTCGCGCCCATTTTGACCCGTATCGAGGAAGACGACAGGCCGGAAGTTCAGCTCCGCTTCCTGGGCGACGTCGACAGCGCCGAGCTCGTATTGCTCTCCCCGGAAGGGCGCGCTCGTCACATCAAGCTCACCATCCGCGACTCAATCGGCACCGGCAAGCTCCCGCTCTTGTCCCGAGGTCTCTGGACAGTTCAGGTCATGGCTCGAGCCTCCGGCGATCCGAGGCCGGTCGCCTTCGCGCTCATCGCCGTCGGACAAGACCCGCCGAGCGAACCGAAGGAGGCAAAGGTCCCCGGCGAAGACCAGTACGATCCCGACCAGGACCCTGAAGAAGCCATCTTTGCCCTCCTCAATGGGGCGCGCAGCGCGCTCGGCCAGAGCCCTCTGCGCCGCAACAAAACCCTCGATCGCATCGCTCGGGCCCACTCGGAGCGCATGCTCGCGGAAGGGCGCATCAGCCACACGAGCGGAGACGGTACTCCCGAGGATCGGGTGCGCGCCGCGTCCCTCACCCCCAAAGCCGTCGGAGAGAACGTCGCCCTCGCGCCGTCACCCTTACGACTCCATCGAGCGCTCTGGGCCAGCCCTTCCCACCGCGAGAACTTGCTGCTCACACGCTGGGACGAAGTCGGCGTAGCAATTGCTCGGCGCGAAGACGGCTCGCTGTTTTTGACACAGCTCTTCATCGATTCGCGCTAGGCGCATCTCGAAGTCCCTGCCGGATCGTCCGCTCTCTCCTCGTTGGAGGAGCGGACGATCCGGGCTTTCTCACTCCGTGAACTGCTCTTTGAGATTCGCCTGCTGGTTCAAGATCACGAACTCGACGCGGCGATTCCGGGCGCGACCGTTGAAGGTGTCGTTCGAGTCGATCGGCTTGTCAGGGCCAAAGCCGTCGGATTCAAGACGATCCTCCTCGATGCCCTTGTCGACCATATAGCGACGCACTTCCTCGGCGCGCTCTTGGCTGAGACGGATGTTGTTCTCCCGAGAGCCGAGATTGTCGGTATGCCCGTAAATGCCGACGCGGAACTCAGTGCGCACCTTCAGGAGGGCGATGACCTCATCGAGGATCGGCAAGCTCGTCGCCTTGATCGTGGTTTTTCCGCGATCGAACTCGATGGGAGTGAGAATCTGAACAGTGCCGTCGTCAGAGAGCTTCGTCAGGGTCGGGCAACCATTCTGACCTTCCTTCGCGCTCGGCTTGCCAGGCTCATCGGGACAATCGTCCTCGTCGTCGGGGACCGAGTCCCCGTCGAAGTCCACCTCGGGGCACCCATCCTGGTCTCCGTACCCGTCGAAGTCTTCCGCCGCGTCAGGGCACTTATCGTCCACATCAAAGATCCCGTCGCCGTCGCGATCGGAAGGCGCGGGGCAGCCGTCGCTCGGCCGCGGAGCTTTGCCGTCCTCCTTCTCATTCGGGCATTGGTCGATGGTGTCCGGGTAGCCGTCACCGTCCGTGTCGGGATCGTAGTACTCGGGCTTCGATTCGATGACCTTGACCGGCGCCGCCGGCGCCTTCTCCTCGAAGTCCGAGAAGAGGAAATAGGTACCGATGCTTCCGAGCAGGCGAATGTCCGAGGAACCGTACCCGGCCGACAGGCGCGTACCGCCGCCAAAGTTCAGGAAAAACCTCTTCTTTCGGTCGAGCAGATAACGCCCCTGGGCAAGCCACTCCACCGTCGTATTCCGCTCTCCGAAGAACGGGCTTTGGTTACTCCGATTTTCGATGCTGGTGCTGCCCCAGATCTCGAGGCCGAGGCGCAGTCGATCGCCCTTCATCGGGAGATAGGCGCCGATCGCGTAGCGGAGCTCGTGGCCGATCAACAGGTTCCCGTTGGTCCCGCCAATGCCCATGGGAGCCTTGAAGTGGACGCCGGCATGACCGGAGAGCAAAAACGGGCCGAAATCGTGCTCGGCATTGGCGAGTAGAAGCGCCGAGGCCCCCGTGTCGCCTCCGAAGGTCGACTCCGTACCCCAAGGAATCGTGACGAGAGCTGCCGCGCCAATCCGGCCGCGCTGCTTCTCGGACTCCCAGATTTTCATACGGGCGTCGAGCCTCAGGTCACCGACTCCCGCATAGGCGTCCCCAATGCCGCCGCGTCCCACGCCCGAGGAGTTCGGGTCCCGCCCCGGAATCTGCAAAGGGTAAAACGGGAGCGCGACATTGAGCGAATAACGCCCAAGAAACTGCACGCCGCCTTGCAGGTAGAGGGGAAACTGACCGCGGATCGGGGTTTCCATACCCCTTCGGACAGAGGGTTCGGCTGTTACGGATTCGGATCGCAGCGGATTCAAGGAGAATCCAAGGGCCCCGTTCATATAGAAGCGGTCTTCTTTCGACACGTATGGTCGAAACACCATGAAGCCGTCGTCGGGTGTCCCTGAAGTAATGGCTCGATCGAGCGTAAAATACTGTGCTGCAGCGGGCTTCGGATGACCGAACAGCGCGGCGAAACAGCCGAACGCAAAGAGAGACTTCCACCCACCCAAGAGACCGCGGTGTCTGACGCACATCGAACCAGAACGTGTCACAGCATGAGGCTACACGAAGCGCGCTTTATCGCACAGAAAATGACGGAGCTCAGAGCTCTGTGGTTACTTCACTTGGATTGGGTCTGCGGAGGTAGGCTCCCCGGCTCGGGGGCTCACGCTCTGCCCGCGGTTGTGAGCGAGTTCACCGGACGTTCTTCCGGGCATCTGCGGCGTGCTACGTTTGTGCCATGGTCCAAAGTGGCACCGGGCGTCCTGTCATGAGTCACGCGCAGCTTCGATTCCTCCGGGCGCTCGCGACCCTGAGCGTGGTGTCGCTTTTTGCTGCCTCCTGCCTGACGCCATCGTTCAAACTGGACGATGGAGGTGGTTCGGGCGGACTCGGCGGCGGCCGCCCCGTCGACCACTGCACGAACGGGGTCACGGACCGGGGAGAGACGGCGAGGGATTGCGGGGGCCCCGACTGTGACCCCTGCGAGATCGGCCAGCGCTGTCTCGAGAACCGCGACTGTAAGAACAATAGTTGTGTCGACGAGATCTGCGCGGCTCCCACGTGCAGCGACGACACCCAGAATCAGGACGAGACCGACAAGGACTGCGGTGGCAAGACCTGCGAGGCGCGCTGCAGCGTCGGAGATCGATGTCTGGTCGACGAAGATTGTGAGACGAACGCGTGCCGGAGCCGAGTCTGCGTCGAATCGAGTTGCAATGACAACAAGCAGAACAGCGGTGAGACGGACATCGACTGCGGCGGCAGCATCTGCGGCGCGACCTGCGACACGGGTCAACGCTGCCGCTCGCACAGTGACTGCCTGCAGCCCGACGATCCCGAGACGGGAACCGCCCGCTGCGTCGACGACGATCCGGACGATGGGGTCAACGAGAAACGCTGCCGGCTTACATGCCCGGTGCGCTATTCTGACTGCGACGAGCTCGCGAAAAACGGCTGCGAGACGAACACCAATACCAGCACGGAGCACTGCGGAGCCTGCGGCGCTGTCTGCAATCCCCCCCATACGGTGACCCCGCTCTGCGACGCCGGACAATGCAAATTCGATACGAGCGCGGGCGCGGATGGTTGTGTCAGCGGGTACGCTAACTGTGATGGTCAATGGGCGAATGGCTGCGAGGCGAATCTCCAGCGCAGCATCGCCACCTGCGGCAGCTGCGACGTCGCCTGCTCAGACAAGAACGGCGAGGCGAGCTGCGTCAGCGGCACCTGCCGGATCACCTGCGATCCCGGCTTCCGCGACTGTGACAAGGATCCGGGCAAGAACGGCTGCGAAACCAACATTTGGAAGGACTCTGGGAACTGCGGAGGCTGCGGCGACGAAGACGACGCCTACATCTGCGAAGGCGACGTCGCCATGGGGATCTACCCCGCCTGCGTCGACGGCGACTGTGAGACGACCGATTGTTCTGAAGCCCCTGGACTCGGTGCCTGTGATGGCGATGGCCTCTGCAATGACAGTCTGACGACCCCGGAGAATTGTGGCCGCTGTGGCGGCACCTGTGTCGTCCAAAACGGGACCCCCAGTTGTGAGGTCAACGACGGTGTCGCATCCTGCGGGATCAAGCAGTGCGACCGGAACTTCGCGAACTGCGACGCCGATCTCCGCGACTGCGAAGTCGATGTTCGCACCAACGAGGAGCACTGCGGCGGCTGCGCGGGCAGCGGTGGCGTGAGCTGCGTCGGCCTCGAAACCACAGCCAGCCTTAGGGTCGAGGACGCTATCTGCGAGGACAGTGAATGCCGCATCGTGGCCTGTGACGCGGGCTACGCGGACTGCGACGGGAAGGCCACAAACGGCTGCGAGGTCAGGCTCGGCCAGTCCATCAATAACTGCGAGGTGTGCGGGGATACCTGCGGCGGGACGAACCCGTTCTGCGATCCGGTGAGCGGATGCATGCACCGGCCGGGCGTCACGATCGTCCAACAGGTCACCGGCAAAGCAATGTCAAGTGCACAAGCAGAGGTGACTATCAACGTGGGCTCCGGTGCGAACCGCGCCCTCGTGATCGCCGTCGCCTCCATGGGCTCGCCGACCATTCGCTATCAAGGCGAGGGGATCGCACCGATCATCTCCGAGTCTATCCCTGGCACCAACGGAGCATCGCAGATCGCGTTCGTCTCCGATGCGGACATCGGCGCAGCTGGGAACAAGACCATCACGGTGAAAAGCACTTGGGGTGGAACAGTGGTCACGGTCTTCGAACTTCGAAATGTGAACCAGGCGTCCTTCGCGACGAAAGGCGACAACACGGAGGACGATTGCATGGGCGGAACGCCCCGAGAAGTGAGTTTCCCGGTGACGGTAGGCTCGCCCGGAAGCTTCACAGTGGCCAGCCTGGCAGCTCAAGGCAACGATCCGGGCGCCTCAGGCACTCCCATCGGGCTGACCGAAGTCGCTGAGGCCTTTCAGCCAGACCAGGTCACTGGCTTCGCTGGCTATTCGACCTCTGGAAGCAACTTCACGGCTGGCTGGTCGCTCACCGGAACCTGTTATGGCTCCGCGCTCGTGACCGCGACCTTCGAGGCCGTCCCGACCGCTTGGCCCTAACGTGAACACCGGCCGATTGAGGCGCACAGTGTGACCGAGCGCGCTGCAAATCTGCAATAGCGAGCGCGTCGCCCCGCGGCGCGCTGGGTCCCACCGTTTGCGGGAGGCGCTCCGGGGCGCCGTCTAGGACCGTCAAACGTCGCGTCTTTTTCCGTCAGTCCGAGAGCTTCTTCGCCTCGGGGGTCTCCTCAATCTCCGAGAGACGGCTGCTCAGCCGCTCGATGTTCGTCTTGGCCAGAACCAGGACGATGTTCGCGGCTTTGAGCTGATCGAGCTTCTTCTGCACAACTTCGTAGGCGAGGATTTTTTCGCCGAGCGTCTTGTTCTCGGCTTCGAGCGCTCGAAGCTGCTCCTCCGCCCGCGCGAGTTCGTCGGCGCGCTCTCCCAGTTCAGACTTGAGAGCGTCCTCTCGCTCCCCGCGCGCTGCAAGCCGCTCCTCGAGAACGGAGACCTGCGTGTCCGCCCAAACCCGAAGCTCGGCATCATCCTTGCCAAGCTCGCGCCGAATGAAGTCCAGGGCGTCTTTCTGATCGTCGATCCCTCTGGACTCGAGCGCGAAGTACCGCTCCATGGCCGCTTTGCGCACCTCACTCCGACGGCGGGTGGCGGTGGTGTCCCCGAGCAAGTATCCGAGGCTGGTCGCGCCAAGAGCGAGCACCACGTACGGGATCGAGGCACGGAGCAGACTACTTTGCTTCTGGGTCTGGGCCTTGAGCGCGGCGAGCTCGCTCCTCATGAGCTCGAGCTCACGCACGGGCACGGCGGTGACGGATTGGATGGGAGGACCTTCCGGCTCCGGCTCCGTCGCATCCTTCAGGTCGGGAGCGGCAACGGCGTGCGACTCCGACTTCGAGCTGACCTTGGGCGGGGTCACGCTCGGCGAAGGTTCGGCGCGAGGCGGAGGTGCGCTCGCACTCGGCGGGCGCTCGGGGGGTGGAGGCAAAGGGCCCGGCCGCGCCGACGCGTAAGGTGGCGGCTTGGACGGGGTCAGAAGAGGACCAGGCGCATGCGAGGAGCGCCCCGGTGCCGCGGAGGGGCGCGGAACTCGGCGAGCTTCGACTTCGGTCTTGGTCGGCGCGCTCTCGGCAGGAGCGCTCTCGGGAGGAGCGCTCTCGAGTACATCATCCGGCACGCGAGTATCGGCCTGCGTGATCTCCGACCGTTCGTCGCCGGAATCTCGACTTGAATCGTTATTGTCCGACCGCGGCGCGTCTGCCATTGAGCCTCCTACCGCGAATTCTAACAGAGAAAGCTACTCGAAGGCACCGCCGAGACTGATCGTCCCGTAAAGCTGGTCCGGCCCCTCCTCGGAGCCGAAGAAGTAGTGGATCCGCCCGGCGACAATGAGCGGAAGCATTCGCGTAGGAATTTCGAGGCCTACTTCCGGCGCGATCACCCCTGTCCAACGTTCGGTCGTGGTGCGAGAAATGCCCGTATCGATGCTCTGGACCAGCCGGCCCGTGCCGATGCCCAGCGCGACCATCGGAATGATCTGTTTGCCGAGATCAGCCTTCTGACCTTCTGGCGGCGAATAGGCACGCACGGCCGCTCGATCGGCCATTGCATAATGAATACGTCCCAAGACCTCGTTCGTGCTGGCTTCGACGTAGGCCGAACCGGTCTGGGTCACGCCGCGATCATCCTCGAAGCTCACAGTCGTCTTGTGATCGACGGAGTGCCAAGCAGCGAGACCACCGATCGCTATGTCATCGCGGATCCAATAGCGGACATCGAGTGAGAACCCTTGGTACCCGACGCCGGACATGGTGCCGGCACCGGCGGGCAGAGCCATTTGGATCGGGAACACGATGTCCCAGGTGAGCGCAAACTGGAGGGCCTTCGGTTTCTTGATCTCGGTCTCGCGGGCGACGGGCTCTGTTTCGGGGGCCGCTCCCGCGGCAGGCTGCGTTTCCGGGGCCGGGCTCGAAGCCTGAGGGGCGGCCGGAGGAGCAGACGCCGGAGCGGGAGCTGCCGGAGCGGGAGCCGCCACCGGGGCAGCTTCAGCAGCAGGCGCCGGAGCAGGAGCAGACGCCGGGGCAGCTTCAGCAGCAGGCGCCGGAGCAGGAGCCGCCTCGGCCTGGGCTGCATCATCCGACGCCGATGCGGGAGTCTCCGCTTGCTGAACCGGAGCGGGAGTCTCCACACTCGGAGCGGGCTCCTCAGCGAGCGCAACCTGCGAGGTGAGCGCAATAAGAGGGAGGAAACGCGAAGTGGTCGGAAGCCTCATCGGTCGACCTCCAGGTAGGGTGACTGAGCGAAGGCCTGAGCAATGGCTCTTTGAACGCTGGCTCTCTGGACGCCGCTGGAAAACACCTTCGGGATCGCCGCGAGCCAAATCACCTCATTTTTCTTCTTCCGATCCACCAGCACCAGGGCCAGCGACTCGGTCGGAATCAAGTACTTCGACCCGAGCTGAGGCTCGACGCACGTGTCGATGAACTCATCACAGATTCCGTAGCTGCTCGAGAAGTACCAATGATCGCGCGCAACCCGCGCAACCAGGAGCGCCAGGTCGGCCTTCTTCGGGGAGTCGACGCGCTCGTAACCCGCTTCCTCCATGCCCTCGGCCACTGCCTCGAAGATGTCCTCTTCGAGCGCGCTGCTCGCCCTGGTGCATTTGCTGCTGTTGAAGTCAGGAGCCGTGGGTGCACCAGCCGCTCCGGCCGCGCCATCATCACCACTTGCTCCTCCTCCTCCGTCCTTCACTTCGCTCGGGACGAGGCAGAGGGCCTTGACGTGATCGCTGAGCGCGTAGGACCGGTACTTCGAGAAGTCTCGTCCAACATCCCGGGAGGTGAGGATTGCGTTGGTTTCGGCGACCGTGAGGCCGCCCCCCTGGCAGCCTCCGAGACCTCCGAGAAGCGCGATCAATAATAAGGAAGCCGCGCGATTCATGTGGCGTCTCATATTCTGAGTTCCCTGAACTGGTCAAATCGAAGCGCGCGGAAATGTTTCACATTCGTAAGGCCGCGCCACCCCTCCCGGGGGCTCCGGGGCTGGATTGTTTCCTCGGGGGCACAGGATCCGGTCGCTTACGCCCCTTCCGGAAACATTGTTCTCGCTTGGTGACCTGCCGCCCGTTTGGTATCTGACCGGAATCATGTGCGCCGCGTCGACGATTGATTACACGAAGACAGACGAAGCTCCGCTCCTGGCGACCTACTCGCTCCTGCCCATCCTTCGGGCCTTCTGCAAGCCCGCGGACGTCCAATTCGAGCTCAAAGACATCTCCCTGGCGGGCCGAATCCTGGCCGCTTTCCCCGAGAAGCTCGATCCGTCTGCCCGTGTTCCTGACGATCTCGCTCTCCTGGGTGAGAAGGCAAAAGATCCCCTCGCCAATATCATCAAGCTTCCGAACATCAGCGCCTCGGTGCCTCAGCTCAAGGCGGCGATCCAAGAGCTCCAGTCGAAAGGCTACGCGATTCCGGATTACGTCGACGAGCCCCAGACCGATGAGGAGCGCGACGCCAAGGCACGTTACGACAAGATCAAGGGCAGCGCCGTGAACCCTGTCCTCCGCGAGGGCAACTCGGACCGCAGAGCCCCGGGCGCCGTCAAAGCCTACGCTCGCAAGAATCCCCACTCGATGGGCGCTTGGTCGAAGACCTCGAAGTCTCACGTCGCGACCATGGGGAAAGACGATTTCTTCTCGAACGAGAAGTCGGTCACCCTCGAGGAAGCAACCACCGCGCGCATTGAGCTCGTCAAGAGCGACGGCACCACTTTGGTCCTGAAGGACAAGCTGAAGCTTGAGGCAGGCGAAATCCTCGACGGCACCTTCATGAGCCGCGACGCTCTCGTGCGCTTTTATGATGAACAGATCGCCGATGCGAAGGACAAAGGGGTGCTGTTCTCTCTGCATCTCAAGGCGACCATGATGAAGGTCTCAGACCCGATCCTGTTCGGCCACGCAGTCCGCGCCTACTTCAAGACGCTCTTCGAAAAGCACGGCGCGACCTTGGCCAAGATCGGCGCCGATCCGAACAACGGCCTCGGCGACATCCTCGCCAAAATCAACACTCTCCCCGAAGCTGAGCGCGCTCCCCTCCTTTTGGAGATCGACGCTGCCTACACGAGTCAGCCCGAGCTCGCGATGGTCGACTCCGATCGCGGCATCACAAACCTCCACGTGCCGAGCGACGTCATCGTGGACGCTTCGATGCCTGCCATGATCCGCTCGTCGGGCTGCATGTGGAACAAGGCGGGCAAACTCGCCGATACCAAGGCCGTCATCCCCGACAGCAGCTACGCAGTCGTCTACGACGAAGTCATCAACTTCTGTCGCGAAAATGGCGCCTTCGACCCGCGGACCATGGGCAGCGTGCCGAACGTCGGACTCATGGCCCAGAAGGCCGAAGAGTACGGCTCCCACGACAAGACCTTCGAGATCCCCGCCCAAGGGACGGTGCGCGTCGTCACCGAGAGCGGCAAGGTGCTCTTCGAGCACCAGGTTGAGGCCGGCGACATCTGGCGCGCCTGCCAGACGAAGGACGCGGCGATCAAAGACTGGGTCAAGCTGGCTGTGACCCGCGCCCGCCTCTCCAGCACACCCGCGATTTTCTGGCTCGATCCGGCCCGCGCCCACGATGCCCAGCTCATCGCAAAGGTGAAGAAGTACCTCGCTGAGCACGATCTCACGGACCTATCGATCGACATCAAGCCCCCGCGCGAGGCGACCAAGGTCACGCTCGAGAGGCTCAAAGCTGGTCTCGATACGATCTCCGTCACGGGCAACGTGCTCCGCGATTACCTGACGGACCTGTTTCCGATCTTAGAGCTCGGCACCAGCGCCAAGATGCTCTCGATCGTTCCTCTCATGAACGGTGGCGGGCTCTTCGAGACTGGTGCCGGTGGCTCCGCTCCCAAACACGTCCAGCAGTTCGAGAAGGAAAACTACCTGCGCTGGGACTCGCTCGGTGAGTTCCTGGCGCTCGGGGCCTCTCTTGAGCACCTGGCCGTCACGACAGGGAACAAGAAGGCCGCCCTCTTGGCCTCGACCCTCGATCAGGGCACCGCCAAGTTCCTCGACGAGAACAAATCACCGGCGCGCCAGGTCGGCGAGATCGATAACCGCGGCAGCCACTTCTACCTGGCTCTTTATTGGGCCCAGGCGCTCGCCGCTCAGGATCAAGATCCCGAGCTCCGCCAGATCTTCACTCGGGTCGCCGAGGAGCTCAGCAAGAACGAACAACAGATCGTCTCGGAGCTGAACGGCGCGCAGGGTAAGCCGATGAACATCGGCGGCTATTACAAGCCTGACGACGAGCTCGCGAGCAAGGCGATGCGACCGAGCCCGACCCTCAATCGCATCATCGATTCCATCGGCTGATGGAGTCGAGCGAGTCTCTCGACCAAGTCCGCGCGCGCTGTGCGCGCGCGGACTCCTCTGCTTCCCCGGTGGGCGATGGGATCACTCGCGCGCCCGGGAAGTGGACGTTCGGGGAGGGCCTACCGCGCGTGTTCAATCGCCACGTGCGCCGCTCGATCCCTGGATACGACGAGCTCCACGCGAAGTGCCTCGAGCATGCGCGGACCCTGCCTCAGGCTGGGCGACTCCTCGATCTCGGTTGCTCGACGGGCACCCTGACCCAAAAGCTGCGAAGCGCTTACCCGAACGCCGAAGTTGTGGGTGTCGACCGGGAACCCGGGATGATCGAAGAAGCGTACCGCCTCGATCCCACTGGTCACTACGTTTGCGCTGACCTTGCGCAGTTCGATCTTGGACGCTGGGACGGGGTGTTTGCTCTCTACGTCCTCCAGTTCATCCCAGAGGACCAGCGCTGGGCGCTGCTTCGAAAAATTCGAGAAGCCCTCCTCCCCGGAGGCTCTCTTCTCCTCGCCGAGAAAGTGCGCGAAAAAGACCCTCTTGAAGAAGCTCGGGCGCGCGCCGAGTACCACGCCTTCAAGCGCGCCCAAGGCTTCTCCCAGGCTGAGATCCTGGCCAAAGAACGGAGTCTTTCGGGAGTCCTGTTCCCGTGGACCGTCGACGAAAACCTACGCGCGCTCGCGAGCGTCGGCTTCCAGAGGATTGAACCCTTGTTCTCGAGCCTCTGCTTCCACGCCTGGATCGCCTGGGTTTGAGCGACCGCCACGTGCTCGTGTGTCTCCCCTGAGCTGTCCCTTGGCTCAGGGCCCCCGGGCATGCTAGCCGGCGGTTATGAGCGTGCGAGCCTTCGGACGAGCGCTTCCCCTGTTGATCCTGAGCTCAGCAGGCGGGGCGGCTGCGGCTCCTCCAGGAGGGACCGTCGGCGGAGACGATAACGCTGTCAGTTATGAGCCTGCGCCCAGCGTCCGGCGGGACGGCTTCGCGATGGCCATGAGCTCGAGCTTCGGCCTCAGCCACGCCACAGGGTTCGAAAACACCGTCGCTTCCATCTCCGATCCCGACAATCGACAGAGCACTGGCTTCGAGCTCGGCAACAACTTCACCCTCTGGCTCGGCGGAGCCCTCCGGGATTGGCTCAGCGTCGGCCTCGGTTTCAGCTCCACCGCGACCCTGACCGGCAATCCCATCGCCGCCAATCCCTCGTTCATCCTCCACGTAGAGGGTTTCCCCCTCTTCTACCGAGGCGGAACCTGGCAAGACCTGGGCATCGCCCTCGAGGGCGGACTCGGGGTCGGCTACTTGCTCGATCCCGACCGCGGCAACGACCAGAAGCCCCTCGCTGACGGTGGCTCCATGTCCTCGCTCGGGGTCAGCGTCTTCTACGAACCGCTCCGGTTCTGGCACTTTTCAGCAGGCCCGAGCCTCTCGTACCTGCACTCCTTCAGCCAAAGCATGAACACCGATCATGTCCTGCTCGGGTTCCGCTTGTCGCTCTACGGAGTCGTCCCGAAGCCTGAAGAACGCGAAGCCCGCGCCGCTGGCGGCGCGAGCCTCTTTTGACAGGAGACCTCAGGTCCACGCTCAGGGACCGCTCTTGAGCGGGTTCCCCCTTTTTGCGGGAGCGGTCCTTTAGACCCGCGTGAAAATGACGGTGGCGTTCGTGCCACCGAAGCCAAAGGAGTTGTTCATCACCGCATTCACCCGGCGCTCGAGAGCGCGATGAGGAATGAGGTTCATGCCAGCTGCCTCTTCGATCGGGCGGTCGAGGTTGATCGTCGGGGGCAGAATTCCGCTCTCCAGTGCACAAATGCAGAAGACGCTCTCGAGGGCGCCCGCGGCGCCAAGCAAGTGGCCGGTCATGGACTTCGTGCTCGACACCGCGAGGCCATCCGTCGCGTGAGAACCGAACACCGCTCGCGCCGCCAGGAGCTCATTGATGTCCCCGACGCCCGTCGAGGTCGCATGAGCGTTCACGTAACCGATGTCCGACGGGTTCAGCTTGGCGCCCCGGAGCGCCATCTTCATTGAACGCTGGGCCCCTTCACCTTCCGGCGACGGTGAGGTCATGTGATAGGCGTCAGCCGTCGTGCCGTAGCCAGCGACCTCCGCGTAGATCTTCGCGCCGCGCTTGCGCGCCGCCTCGTACTCTTCGAGCACCAGCATCGCCGCTCCTTCGCCCATGACGAACCCATCGCGATCCTGGTCCCAGGGGCGGCTCGCCTTTTCTGGCTCATCATTGCGCGTCGAAAGCGCTCGCATCTGGGCGAAACCGCCAATGCCGAGGCCCGTAACGGTCGCTTCCGCGCCGCCCACGAGACAGGCATCGAGCTCTCCGAGACGGATCGCCCGCGCCGCTTCACCGATCGCGTGGGCCCCCGAAGCACAGGCGCTCGTGGTCGTGAAACTCGAGCCCTTGTAGCCGTAGCGCATGCTCAGCTGGCCGGGAGCCAAGTTCGAGATCACCGCCGGGATGAAATAGGGCGACATCTTCTTCGAGCCCTTCTCGACCAGCACTCGCCCCATCTGCTCGAGGAACGGAAGGCCGCCGAGGCCGACACCGATGATGGTCCCGATGAGCTCTTTGTCGATCGAGCTCTCGTTGATACCCGAGCTCTTCACGGCCTCATCCGCCGCCGCAATCGCGTAGTGGATGAAGGTATCCATCTCCTTGATCCGCTTCTTCTCGATGAAGTTCGTCGGATCGAAGCCCTTCACCTCGGCGGCGATCTGCGCCGCATAGTCAGTCGGGTCGAAGCGGGTGATGCGGGCGACGCCGCTCCGTCCATGAATCACGGACTCCCAGGAGGACGCGACGTCGAGGCCAACGGGCGACACCGCCCCAATTCCAGTCACAACAACTCTGCGCATGCTCATTCACTCCGAGACGCTCCCGAGGAAGATCCTCGGAGGCGAAGGGCCGGCGCTTCTCCGCGAGTCGCGGTCGGCGAGGCTGCTCCTCTAGCAGCTGGCTCTTGCGCCGAGAAGACTCGGCGGGTTCCGGGGGGCTCCTTCAAACACACAAGCGCCCCCTTTGGAGCAGGTCAGGAGACCCTCGGCCGGAAAAATGCTAAATTCTTGGTCCTTGCAGACGAATTTTGATATCGGCGCAAGTTAGATGGACCATGGTCTCGGTAGCGATCTGCCTGGCCTGAACATGCATTCTTCTCCGCCTTCCCGTGGGGGTTCCCTTCGAGGTTACTCTTTGCTCCCGGTTCAGCCGGAAGAAGAGGTCATCGGCGGTCGCTTCACCGTCAAAGGTTTGGTGGGACGCGGCGGCACAGCGGACGTTTTTTTGACCAGGGACAATGAGACCTCCGAGCTCGTGGTGGTCAAGCGCCTTCGCCCGGACATCGCCCGGAACCGGGAGCTCCATGAGCGTTTTCTGCTCGAGGCCGAAGCGCTCCGACTGATCTCTCACCCAGCGGTCATCAAGATCCTCGCGATCGAGGAGCCGCCGGACGAACCGCCCTATCTCGTCCTCGAGCCGCTTCAAGGGGAGTCTCTCGGGGACCACCTCAAGCGCCATCAGTTCGTCGACGCCGAGCTCGCGGTCCGGCTCATGCGTGAAGTCGCGACCGCTCTGGAAGCAGTGCACGCCGCTGGTGTGGTCCACCGAGACCTCAAGCCCGACAACATCTTCCTCGTCGGACCGATTGATGAGCCGAGCCACGTCAAAGTCCTCGACTTCGGCATGGCGCAGCTCTCGAGCGAGACCTACGACGAACAGTCGATGAGCATCCTCGGGACCGTGCAATACATGGCACCCGAACAGATCTTGGTCGAGCCTGTCGACGAACGAACCGATATCTACTCCCTCGGCATGATGCTGTTCCGCATGGTCACCGGCCAGCTCCCCTTCGACGCCCCCGACACCAAAGATCTCGTCCGTCACCAACTCTTCAGTCCCGTTCCGCCGGCGAGCTGGCTCGTCGATGAGCTCTTACCCGGACTCGAGGCCGTGATTTACAAGGCGACGCGAAAGAACCCAGAAGATCGCTATCCGGATATGGCCAGCTTCGGGGCTGCCCTCGATGAGGTGCTGGGTCTGGCAGACGGAGTAGCCCCCATGGGGCCCCTGGACGGCCGTGATGAGATCTATCGGCCTCGCTCCGAAAAAGGTGCACGAGCCGCGCGAGTCCTGGCGAAGGCCTTCGGCGCCTTCGGACCGACCTCGGATCGGTTTGACAGTTAGATAAAGCTAGGCAGATCATCTGCCCATGAAAAAATCCGCTATCGTTCTCGGTTCGCTCGCCATCGCCCTGGGCGCAGCGCTCGGCTGCACTGTCACCCCCGGAGATCGGGCGACGACGCCGAGTGAGACCTCAGCCGAACCCGAGGGGAAGGAGCCGTTGCCCTCCGTGACCGCAGAGCGCGTCGGAGAGGAGAGCACAGGCGAAGCGCCCGCCGCCAAGCGAAAGGCGTTCCACGACATGACGCCCGGCGAACGGATGAGTCTCATGAAGAATGTCGTGCTCCCGGAGATGAAAGCTTTGTTCGAAGAGCACAACCGCAAGAGCGCGAAAGACTTCAGCTGTAAGACCTGTCATGGCTCACGCGCAGCTCAAGGAAACTTCGAGATGCCGAGCCCCGAGCTCTTGAAGCTCGATCCTTCCGATGGCTTCGCTGATGAGCTGAAGGAGCACCCGAACGGAACGAAGTTCATGATGGAGCACGTGGTGCCGACGATGGCCAAGCTGCTCGGTGAGCCTGTCTACGATCCCGAGACGCACCAAGGTTTCGGCTGTTTCGGTTGTCATACCAAGGTCGACTCCTGACGCACATACAAGCTTCGCTCGGCCTTCCCTCAAGCGGGGGCCGGGCGAACGCACATACGCCAGGTTTCGTCCTCCCGCTTCATAAAGCACCCCCGCCGCCAGGTTGCCCTCATGCCCAAGGTGATCTACGCGGACCGCTCAGGGGCCTATCTGGCCCAAAAATTTCGGAGAAGAGCACTATGAAGCGGAAGAAGATTGGTCTGATCGGCGCGGGCAACATCGGCGGCGAGCTCGCGAACCTGGCGATGACGAAGCAGCTCGGCGATGTCGTCCTCTTTGACATCAAGGCCAAGGAAGAGTTCGCCAAGGGCAAGGCCCTCGACCTCGAGCAGGCGAGCACGCTGAGCGGATCGGACGCGCGAGTGATCGGGACCTCGTCCTGGGAAGACGTCGCAGGGGCTGATGTGCTGATTGTGACCGCAGGTGTCCCCCGTAAGCCCGGTCAGAGCCGCGACGACTTGGTCGGGATCAACCTGCCGATCATCCGCGACGTCGCCGAGAACGCAAAGAAGTACTGTCCGAATGCCTTCTCGATCATCATCTCGAACCCCCTCGACGCCATGGTCTACGAGTACCACCGCGTCACCGGCTTCCCGAAGAGCATGGTCGCCGGTATGGCCGGGGTGCTCGACAGCGCCCGTTTCTCCCTCTTCCTCGCGCGCGCGGCGGACGCCAGCGTGAAGGACCTGCGCACGATGGTGCTCGGCGGACACGGCGACGACATGGTCCCGGTGCTCTCTGCCTGCACCATCAACGGCGTCCCCGTCAGCCAGTTCGTCGATGCTGAGACCCTCGACGCCATCGTCAAGCGCACCCGCACCGGTGGCGGCGAGATCGTGAAGCTCATGGGCACGAGCGCCTATTACGCGCCCGCCGCGAGCGCGATCGCTATGGCTGAGGCGTACCTGAACGACGAGAAGCGCCTTCTGCCTTCAGCCGCTTACCTCGACGGCCAGTACGGCTATTCCGGCTTCTTTATGGGTGTGCCGACCGTGATCGGCGGCGGCGGCGTCGAGAAGATTGTCGAGGTTTCATTGACCGCCGACGAGAAGGCAATGCTCCAGAAGAGCGTCGAGAGCGTGCAGAGCGTGGTCGACGTTGTGAAGAAGTCGATCTGAGGAATCACTCATGAACATTCACGAATATCAGGGCAAGCAGATCCTCGCCCGCTACGGGATCCCGATCTCCAAGGGTTACCCGGCCTTTACGGTCGCTGAGGCCGAGGCCGCCGCGGCTCGTCTCATCGAAGAGACGAAGAGCGAAGTGGTCGTCGTCAAGGCTCAGATCCACGCGGGTGGTCGCGGCAAGGGCGGCGGCGTCAAGGTCGCCAAGGGTGTAGCCGCTGCGAAAGAGCAGGCCGAGAAGATCCTCGGCATGCAGCTCGTGACACACCAGACTGGCCCCGAGGGCCAGAAGGTGCGCCGGATCTACATCGAGCAGGGGCAGGACATCAAGCGTGAGCTTTACGTCGGCATGGTGGTTGATCGTGAGTCGCGCCGTGTTGCCCTGATGGCCTCCACGGAAGGCGGCGTCGAGATCGAGCATGTTGCTGAGACGACCCCTGAAAAAATCTTGACCGAGCACCTTGATCCGCTGCTTGGCTTGGCGCCCTTCCAGGCGCGTAAGATCGCGTACGGCCTGAAGGTCGGCGAAGGCTCGCCAGACCCGAAGAAGACCGTGGCCCAGTTCGTGAAGACGCTCATCTCGCTCGGCGAGCTGTTCGTAAAAGAGGACTGCTCGCTCTGCGAGATCAACCCGCTCGTCATCACCGGCAGCGGAGACGTGGTCGCCCTCGACGCCAAGCTGAACCTCGACGAAAACGCGGAAGCGCGTCATCCCGAGTGGGCCGCGCTCCGCGATCAGGACGAGGAAGATCCGGTCGAGCTCGAGGCAAAGCAGGTCGGTCTGTCTTACGTGTCCCTCGGCGGCAATATCGGCTGCCTCGTCAACGGCGCAGGGCTCGCGATGAGCACGATGGACATCATCAAACACTACGGGGGCGAGCCTGCCAACTTCCTGGATGTGGGCGGCGGCGCCAACAAGGAACAGGTCACCAAGGCGTTCAAGATGATCCTCTCCTCCGACAAGGTGAAGGGCATCTTCGTGAACATCTTCGGCGGCATCATGAAGTGCGACGTGATCGCTGAAGGTGTGGTCGCGGCGACAAAGGAGCTCGGACTCCGCGTGCCGCTCGTGGTCCGCCTAGAGGGCACGAACGTCGAGGCGGGTAAGAAGATCCTGGAGACGAGCGGCCTCGCCATCCAGGCAGCCGATAACATGGGCGACGGTGCACAGAAGATCGTGCAAGCCGTAAAGAATGCGTAAGCGGCGAGGACGAAGGCTAAAATGAGCGTACTAGTAGGGAAAGAAACCAAAGTAGTCTTCCAGGGCATCACCGGCTCCGCCGGCTCCTTCCATGCCTCGCAGTGCATCGCTTACGGAACCGACGTGGTCGCCGGTTGCACCCCGAATCGTGGTGGAGAGATCTTCGAGGCCAAGGGACCGAGCGGAGACACCGTGCGCGTGCCGGTCTTCGACACGGTCGCCGAAGCGGTCCAGAAGGCTGGCGCCAACACGAGCTGCATCTTCGTGCCGCCCCTCGGCGCCGCTGACGCGATCCTCGAGGCGATGGACGCCGGTTGTGAGCTCATCGTCTGCATCACCGAAGGCATCCCGGTCATGGACATGATCCGCGTCCGCCGCGCCCTCGAGACCTCGAAGGCGAAGCTGATCGGTCCGAACTGCCCCGGCATCATCACGCCCGGCGCGTGCAAGATCGGCATCATGCCCGGACATATCCACAAGCCCGGTCGGATCGGCGTTGTCTCGAAGAGCGGCACGCTCACCTACGAGGCAGTAGGACAGCTCACCGCCCTCGGCCTGGGTCAGTCCACCTGCATCGGCATCGGCGGTGACCCCGTCGCGGGACTGGACTTCATCGACTGCCTCAAGCTGTTCAATGAAGATCCGGGAACCGACGCCGTCATCATGATGGGTGAAATCGGCGGCAACGCTGAGATCCTGGCGGCCGAATGGATCCAGAAGAACATGAAGAAGCCCGTCGCTGGCTTCATTGCCGGACGCACCGCTCCTCCCGGCAAGCGCATGGGCCACGCTGGCGCCATCATCAGCGGCGGTAAGGGAACTGCCGCTGAGAAGATCGCCGCCCTCGAGAAGGCTGGTGTGAAGGTCGCGCCGACCCCCGCTGAGCTCGGTGTGACACTGAAGAGCCTGCTCTGAGAGCTGACTCACCGATGGCACGCGGCCGCTCGCTCCGAAAGGGGCAAGCGGCCGTTTGCCATTTGGGCAGCCGTTCCCGAACCCAAGCTTCTTGCTCTGCTCTACGCCGGAGCGGAGCAGAGAAGAGCCTCGCCCGGGGACAGAGTAACCGCAGGCGTCCGCGCGCGTGAGGAGACTATGAATGCGCTCTCACGGAGAGACTCCTGGGAGCTAGAAGGGGACGCGCTTTCGGCCTCTCCCTGGCCGAGTTTGACAGCCGGGCACTATCGCTTAGAATTCGAAGAGTATCTGCCCAAGACTTGGGTGGGGGAGAGTTCATGAAACGAGTATTCTTATCCGTCGCGGCGGTCGCCGCATCACTATCCTTTTGTCCTTTGGCCATGGCCGAAGACGCGCGTGCGCCTATGGCCAAGAACGCCGTCTATCTCGAGGGCCTCGGCCCCGGTGTTTTCTACTCGGTGAACTACGAGCGCATCATCGCCGATGTGGTCGCGCCCCGGATCGGCATCGGTGTTCTGAGCGTCTCGGCATCAGACGGATCAACAAGCGCCTCCGCGACCCAGTTCTCCATTCCCATCACAGTCAGCTACGTCGGACTGCGCCAAGGAGCGCACGGCTTCGAAGCCGGCGCGGGCGCAACGCTCATCTTCGCGACAGGGAACGCGGTGAACGCCGGAACGTCGAGTTCTGCCTCGGGCTCCGCTTACGGTGCCACGGGCTTCGCCGGCTATCGGCTCCACCCGGTCGGCGGCGTGGGCTTTCAGTTTCGTGTGGGCCTCGGCATCCAGGCTCTCTTCGCCGGAGATTCGGCCCTCATTTTCCCCTGGCCTTATCTGAGCGTCGGCGGCGCCTTCTGAGGCCCAAGGCCCTAGAGATTCAGTTGCAGCTCGCCCGCCCTCTCTTGGGCGGGGAGCTGCTCAGGCGTTGTCATCACTCAAAAAAGATCCCCGGACACTCCGCCGGCAGGGGCTCGAAACAGCCGAGGGTCTGGTAGGCGCGAAGACATTTCTCCGCGTCCGGGAGCACCGCGAGCGCTTCCGAGCAGGTTTGCTGGAACTCGAACTGCACGCGGCAGGAGTCTTCCGAGAGGTAGAAGCCGCAGAAAAATCCCCACTCACAGGCGGCCTGGTACAGGTCACGACAGGCGGCCACCGCTTGCCGGCGATCTGCGATGTCTCCCGGATGACAGTCCTCGGGCAAAGCACACTTCTCACTCGCAACTGTCTTGTCGATCTCCTTCGCGCACCGTCCCACCGGCGCGTCGTCCAGACAGCGCACGTACCCCACCGTTGCTTTGCAACGTTCGGCGGCCTGACTTGACTGACATGTCTTGACCGCGTCGCAGTAGCTCACCTTCCAGCCGTTACAGCTCCCTGGTTCGACGTCCGGTCGCGGGTCAGCCTTCGCTCCGCCCATGCTTGAATCATCGTCTTGGGAACCTCCGACCCGCATTCCCAGGCAGCCGAAGGTCACCGAGAGCGGAAGGAGGGAGAGGAGCAGGGTCCTTCTGCCTCGGTCCAAAAGGAAGTGAAGGGGCCTCGAATTGAGCCGCATAGCCGGGCGCAGTGTAGCGGAACCGGGCCGGACTTCTCGCCGATTCCACATCTTTCAGGGGCGAATTTCCCCGATTTTTTCGCCTGTGGGCTAGAGTGTGCCATAAGCAGCCCGAGAAAAGAGGAGAAATGACCGAGCGCACTCTCGCCATCATCAAGCCCGATGTTCTGAAGCAGCGGAAGCAGGGCCACGTGCTTCAACGGATCCTCGACGAAGGCTTCGAGGTCCTGGCCATGAAGCAGATGCTTTTGACTCGCAAGGAGGCGGAAGGATTCTACGCCGTGCACCGCGAGCGCCCCTTCTTCGGTGAGCTCGTCGACTTCATGACGAGCGGACCGGTCATCGTCCTTGCGCTCGAGCGCGAAAACGCCGTGCAGCACTGGCGCGACGTCATCGGCGCCACGAATCCGGCGAACGCAGCCCCCGGAACCATCCGTAAGCTCTATGGAACGAGCGTGAGCGTGAACGCCGCCCACGGCTCCGACTCGGTCGAAAACGGTCAGATCGAGACGCGCTATTTCTTCCCCGGCTCGGAGCTTTAGTGCCAGCTGAACCCGAGTCTGCCTCTTATCCTTTGGGCGTGCTCCGCGAAGCGGTCTCTGCGCTCATGAACCTCGTTCGACTCTTGGGTTCTTCGCGCATCGGGCCGCGTGAACTGCGTGCGGTCCTCACTGAGCTCGAAGAGAGCTCACGGGGCTGGCTCGAAGGGGCTCGCGACGGCCGCGCTCCCGAACGCGTCCGGGAGTTTTTTGAGCTGCTCGCCGAGTCCGCTCGAGCCACCCCGAAAGCACCGCTCCGCGCCAAACAGCGCCTCGACGCCGAGCGGACGTATCGCACCCTGGCCGAGAAGGGCAGCGAGCTGCTCAGCATGTTCGAGCGAGAGCCCACCGACTTTTCATGACCGGCGGCTCGCGCTAGACGGCCCCCATGGACCTGAAGTCGCTCGCAGAACTCGTTGAGGCCGCCTACGCCGACCGCTCCTTGCTCAAGCAAGAGGCCACGGAAAAAGCCGTCCGTGAGACGATCGAGCTGCTCGATCAAGGAAAAATCCGGGTTGCGAGCAAAGACGAGCAGGGCAACTGGATCACTCACGCCTGGATCAAGCAGGCCGTGTTGCTCTTCTTCGGCATCCAGAAGATGGAAGTCATGGAGATTGGGCCCTTTGAGTTTTACGACAAGGTCCCGCTCAAAAAGAACCTCGAGGCGGCTGGCGTTCGCGTCGTGCCCCCGGGCACAGTGCGCTACGGCGCGCACGTCGAGCCCGGCGCCGTCATCATGCCGGGCTACGTCAACATCGGCGCGTACGTGGGCGCGGGCACCATGGTCGATACTTGGGCCACGGTGGGCTCCTGCGCACAGATCGGAAAGAACTGCCACCTCTCAGGCGGAGTGGGCATCGGCGGCGTTCTCGAGCCCCCGGGAGCGCGGCCCGTCATCGTCGAGGATGGCTGTTTCATCGGCAGCCGCGCTATCATCGTGGAAGGCATGCACGTCGAGGCCGAAGCGGTCATCGGCGCCGGTGTCGCGCTCACCGCGTCCACGCCCATCATCGACGTCACCGGCCCCGAGCCGAAGGAACTTCGGGGACGTGTCCCCGCTCGCAGCGTCGTCATCCCCGGCATGCGCCCCAAGCAGTTCCCGGCGGGCCAGTTCAATGTCGCCTGCGCGCTGATCATCGGAACCCGCAAAGAGAGCACCGACAAGAAGACGTCGCTCAACGAGGCGCTCAGGGACTTTGGTGTCTCGGTTTGAGCCTAGCTCCCGTTCCTCTCTCCCGGGGAGCCGCGCGCTCCTCAGCCTGACGTTCGTCCTTTCGCTCGCCGGCTGCTCTCGCTCGAGCGAAGACGGTAGGCCCCCGACCCCAGCAGTCGAGCCCTACGATCCGAGCGCCTTGGTGCCGATGCCCAAGGCGCCGCTCGAACCCGAGTTTTTGCTGCGCGGAACCCTGGCTCTCAAAAAGCGCCTCGGCGACGGAGCCCAGCTGCTCGAGCTGCGCGCCACACCGCGAGCCATTTCTCTGCAGACAAAGGTCGGCGAAGTCATCCACGAGTATGTCTACCTCGAGAGCGATGACCCGAACGTCGAGGGTCGCGTCGAAGGCCCTCACGTGAGCCCGCTTTTGGGACAGGGAGCTCTCGAAGACAATTTGTTCTCCTCCGGCGAGCTCGACATCATCGGCATCGGAAAGGCTTTCGACGTCGCCCGGCGCGCAGTCGATCCGGAAGACGGAGTCGTAGAGCGGATTGTAGCCCGACGCTTTCTCCCCTTCGGCGAAGGCGTTCGGGTGCGTATCTACGTCGCAAGTCCGCGCATGTCCGGGAGCATCGACACGAACCCGAACGGCGTGCCCCTACGCCGCTGAGCTTTTGCCACTCTCACGTCGCTCTAGCCCCCAACGAACGCTTGTCGCCCGAGCCCATTTCTGCGATCGAAAGAGAGATGACCTTGGAGGAGCAAGTCGCCGAAGCCATCCGCCGCTTCAACGCGCTGAACGCGACCGACCCGCGCCAAGTGTCGGTCGACGGAACCCTGAGGCCGTACGAGCTGCTCCAGGCGGAGCGCGTCGAGAGCTGGCTGTTGCGCCTCGTCCCTGACCCTTCACCGGCTCTCAGGCTCGCTGCCCGCTGCCAACATCTCCTGCGCTTTCGGGTGCCCCGGGATAACTATCCCCGGGACCGGGTCGGTTACCTCAAGTGGCGCAAAGACTTAGCCCGTTATCACGCAGACGAGGCCGAGAAGGTCCTGGTCGAGCTCGGCATCGATCCAGCCATCCGAGCCCAGGTCAGAAAGATCCAGCTCAAACAGGAGCTCAAGGAAGATCCTGAGACTCAAGCGATGGAAGATGCGCTCTGTCTCGCCTTCCTTGAGTTCGAGCTCGAAGACTTCGCGAAGAAGCACGAAGACGACAAGGTCATCGACATCATCCAAAAGACCTGGCGCAAGATGAGCCCCCGCGGACACTCGCTGGCGCTCGGACTCCCTCTCACGGAGCGCTCCGCTCGCCTGGTCACCGAGGCACTCGGCCCCGCGGGAGACGCCCCAGAGCCGAGCTGACGCCCCCCGCGACTCCGGCCGAATCCGGGCGCCATGCCCCTAAGAGGACCTGCCTCCCACGGGTCGCTCCCGAGCGAGTGCACTCATGGTGGAACCCCCGCGGCACTTCTCCATCCTCTCGGCCACTTTGCCGCAAATGGTGCGGGATTATGCCGGTCGCACCATCGGAGTCAGAGAGGATCGTGCTATGGGGATATAGTTTGGTGCTCACCAAGGGCCCTTCGGATAGTGCTCATGCTTTCGCCCCGTCTCCTGTCCGTCCTCCCCTTGCTCCTCTGGTCCTCGCCCGCCTTCGCAGACGCAGCCTCGTCTGCCGCCGCAGAAGCCCTCTTCAATCAGGCTCGCGAGCTGAAGGAACAAGGAAACTACGCCGAAGCCTGTCCCAAACTCGCGGAAAGTCAGCGGCTCGACCCCGGCACCGGGACCCTGCTGAACCTGGCCGACTGTTATGAGAAGGCGAACCAGCTCGCCTCCGCCTGGGCTACCTGGATCGACGCGGCCCGCAGCGCCCGCGCCGCCGGTCAGACCGAGCGCGAAGAGTACGCGAAGAACAAAGCTGCAGAGCTCGAGCCCGCGCTCGGGCACATCTCCTTGCAGGTCGACGAGAGCGCCCCTGAAGGCCTTCAGATCAAGAAAGACGGCGAGATCGTTGCCCGCGCGATCTGGGGGACGCCGCTGCCCGCTGATGCGCGCTCCTACCGCATTGAAGCCAGCGCTCCGGGGTATGAATCGTTCGTCGTCGAGGTGACCGTCGAAGACGGCCAAACCACGAACGTCATCATCCCCGCGCTCACCGCCAGTGCTCCTCCCCCTCTCGAAGATCGCCCCGCGCCCGCGCCTGCGCCCGGCTCCGCTCTGCGCACCACTGGCTGGGTGGTGGCAGGGACAGGCGTCGCCGGACTCGCCGCAGGGTCCATCCTCGGCATCCTGGCCATGAGTAAGAACGGCGCTTCCAAAGAGCACTGCGATCCCTCCGATCCAAACCTCTGTCAGCAGCCTGGAATCGACCTCAGAAATGAAGCGCTCGGCTTCGGCGACGCTGCGACAGTCGCGTTCATCGCTGGTGGCGTGCTCACGGTGGGCGGGCTCGTGATCGTGCTCGCTGCCCCGAAGAAGACGGAACAGGTGACCTTCACACCCACGCTCGGCGGCGGGTTTCTTACTTATCGCGGGAGCTTCTGATGCATCGATCGGCTCGTACCCTGATCTCCTTCGCCCACCTCGCGGCGCTTCCCTTGATCATCGGATGTAACTCGATCCTCGGCATCCAAAAGGCCGAGCTCTCCGAGACAGCCGGCGGCGAGTGCGATCTGAACCTCGACAAGGCTCTCGTCGACGGCTGCATCTATCGCGCGAGCTGTGACCCGATCAGCCCTCCCTTCAACGTCTCGAACTGCGTCACTTACAAGAGCCAGCTCGTCATTCCGGAAGAGGAAGCGACCCTCAACGCGAAGAGCTGCAAGCCGATCGAAGAAGCTCTCGGCCGCCGCTATGAGCCGCGCTCGAGCTGCGCCGGAGCCCCGAATGGTTGGGTCTGTTCACCCGACGGCAGCTCCTCTCTCTACTGCGGGGAGGGTCGCCCCTACATGCGAGATTGCTCGGCCCGCGGCTCAGTGTGCACCGTTACAGAGGACGCCGATCCGGGCGCCTACCCCTGCGGGATCCCGGATCATATCACCTGCAAGGCCGGTGAGAATAAGAACCCGTTCTGTGAAGGAGATCTCCAGCTCGGATGCACCGAGGGACGTCCGATCGGTTACGACTGCGGGGAGGTCGGCACCAAGTGCTTCGAGGCGGAGAGTAACGCTACGTGTCTGCCGGATGCGGGACGCTGCAACAAGGTCAACGAGATCAAGTGCGTCAGCGACTCGAAGATCGACTTCTGCGCCGCTCCGGGCGTCTTGGTCCACTACGAATGCGCCAAGGGGACGTCTTGCCGAAACGGTGAGGCTGGCGTCGATTGTTATGTGGATGGGTGCGAACCCGAGCCGGATTGCGAAGAAGGTTGCGCCAAAGACGGGGTGACGCTCGAGTTCTGTGTCGCTGGCGCGAAGGTTCAGAGGAAGTGTACCGACTACGGCTTCGATTTCTGCTCAAGCTACAAGTCGGCGGACGGGGTGACGACTTTCGCCTATTGCTCGATGGACGAAGGAAAACCGTTCCCTGGAACGACGGCGGATTGGAGCGACGAACAGGGATCGGAGGAGCCGGAAGAAGAAGAGCCCGAAGAGGAAGAGCCGGATGGACCCGGTAACGGTGACGTCAATTGTTACCCCCTCGAAAGCGGGAGCTGCACCAGTCTCGAGGCCTGTACCGATGACACGGTCTGTTATTACCTCGTAAACGGGAAAGACCGCTTCGACGAGGACTGCGACATCCCCGGACCAGCCTCCGATCAGGTCGCGGTCATGTGTGATCTCTTTTGACGGTTACGTTCAGGGAGCGCCCTCAGCGGGCGCTCCCGCAGACGATGCAGCTGTGACCAAGACCGAGGGAGTCCTCGACGGACTTCACGGAAAGGCCCGCTTCCTGAGCGAGCCGGAGCATGGTCGCCGAGTCGTACATGCGGCCGCGTCCGTTCGCGACCGTCGTAAAGTAAAGGCTCGTCCCCATGAGCGTCACAGCGGCCGCCCGCTGCTTTTGGCGATCCCAGAACGTATCGACGATCCAGAGCTCTCCTCCTGGACCGAGGGCGCGCGCCGCGGCCCTGAGAATCCGGAGCACGTCCTCTTCACCGAAGCAGCAAAGCAGCTGGCTCATCCAGATCACGTCGAAGCCTTCAGGCAGACTCAGCTCCGGCGATAGAAGATCGATGGGGTGAAAGTGCGCCCGCGCGCTCAGGCCTCGCTCCTCCAGCTCCCTCCGAGCCACCGCGAGCTGATTCGGAAGGTCCGCGAGGGTCACCCTCACCCGCTCGTCCGCTGCCAGGAGGGCGCACGCAAAGCGTCCAGTGTTCGCGCCCACATCGAGTACCTGCTTCGGAGCGCGCGCCGAGAGGCGCGGAACTAGATCCTTGAAGGCCCGATCCGAGTAGAAGTGATCAAAGGCGAACCAACTCGTCTTAGCGGGCTCAGGAAGCGTCGAGAGAGCCTGATAGACGTTCTCTTCGTCGGAGAGCTCCCGGAGACCACGAGCCTCTCCGGAGTCGAGGGACGCATCGAGATGCGCTGCCGCGCGGTAACAGACGTCAGCGACGAAATCGAGGTTCGCGATCGTCATCGGATCGCGCTCAAACAAGAGCCCGACCCGTGCCAGACGATACACCCCCTCGTCGTCGACCTGGAGCACTCCCGCCGCGAGACCCGCCTCAAGAAGCACGGTCAGGCCATAACGACTCAGCTCCAGCTCCCCGAGGAGCGTCTCCAGGGTCGCCCCTTCCCCGCCACGGCGCAGAAGCTTCTGCAGCACTCCACGTCGCCGCAACGAGACGACCCCTTGAAAGAGCAGCGGACCAAAGACCAGACGCTCGGCAAAAAGCACCGCGTCCGAACGTTCGCTTTCGTCCGAAGGCAAAAATCCCATGGCCCTCAGCCTGCCGCAAACTGGAAGGCAAGAACAGCCCGGCCGTGATATGGCTCCGCCGAGACCAAAATGCGGTACACGAAGGCACTCCTCCCCACTCAAAAAGAAGCTCCCGCCGACGCTATCAGCACGAGCCATATCCTCCTCCTCCGGGCCGGATACATTCGCCGAGTCGGCGCCGGGATCTACTCATTTCTCCCGATGGGGCTCCGGGTCCTGCGCAACATTGAGAAGATCGTCCGGGAAGAGCTCGCTGAACAAGGCGCCGAGGAGGTGCTCCTGCCCGCATTGCTTCCCGCTGAGTACTTCCGTGAAACCGGTCGCTTCGACGGGTTCGGAGATACCCTGCTTCGACTCAAGGACCGAAAAGGCGGCGACTATCACCTCGGCCCGACTCACGAAGAGATCATCACCGATCTCGCACGCCGCGAGATCCAGTCCTACCGCGACCTGCCCAAAAATCTCTACCAGATTCAGACGAAGTTCCGCGACGAACCTCGGCCGCGCGGAGGACTCTTGCGCTGTCGTGAGTTCATCATGAAGGACGCCTACTCCTTCGATGCCGATCTCGAAGGAGCGCACGCGTCCTACGAGCGGATGCGCGTTGCTTATCGCCGCGCCTTCGACCGGATGGGGCTTCGTTACCGGATGGTCGGAGCGGACTCGGGCGCGATGGGCGGGAGCCAGAGCGCGGAGTTTCAGGTCCTGGTCCAGAGCGGCGAGGACTTCCTCGCTGCTTGCAATCACTGCGAATACGCCGAGAACCTCGAGGTCGCCGAGCCGGTGCGCGGAGCAGAGGAGCCCCTGGCAGCTGTCCCGGAGCGCAAAGAGCTCCACACGCCCGGCAAGGGCGGCATCGACAGCGTCGCTGAGTTCCTCGGCGCGGGTCCCGAGCGGTTCCTGAAGAGTCTCCTCTACTGGGCCGACAAGGAGCTCGTCCTGGTCGTCCTGCGCGGCGACCACGAGGTGAGCGAGGTCAAGCTGGCCCGCGCGCTCGGTGTGACTGATGTACGCCTGGCGAGCCCCGAGGACGTGCGCGAGAAGACGGGAGCCGCAGTGGGTTTCGCAGGGCCTGTCGGTTTTTCGGGTCGCGTCGTCGTCGATCCAGACGCTCGAGCCGTCAGCGATGGCATCACCGGCGCCAACAAGACCGACTACCACCTCGAACATGTTCAGTTCGGTCGCGACTACCAGGGAGAGATCCTCTCCGTGCGCGCCATGCGCGAGGGGGACCCCTGTCCCCGCTGCGGAAACCCGGTTCAGATTTTCCGAGGCATTGAGGCCGGACACATCTTCGTGCTCGGAACCCACTATTCCGCGAAGATGGGCGCGGAGTTCCTCGACGATAAGGGCGAAAAACGCCCGATCGTCATGGGCTGCTACGGCATCGGCATCTCACGCCTCGTCGCCACCATTATCGAGCAACATCACGACGACAGCGGCATCATTTGGCCGCTTTCGGTGGCTCCCTATCCCGTCCACATCGTCCAGGTCGGCGAGAGCGACGCCGTCCGCGAAGCGAGCGCCCGCATTGAGCGCGAACTCAAGGAGGCCGGCATCGAGGCGCTCGTCGACGACCGAAACGAACGTCCAGGCGTGAAGTTCAAGGACGCTGATCTGATCGGGATCCCCCTCCGCGTCACGATCGGTGACCGGGGCCTGGCCAGCGGTCAGGTTGAGCTCAAGGAGCGCACGCAGGCCGATCCTAAGCAAGTCACGCTCCTTCCCCTCGAGGAAGCCGCCTCGACCCTGGTCCGCCGGATCCGAAACGAGCTGGCCGGCACCCCGGAACGCGGCTAGCCTCAGCGTCCCTTAGCCATGTCCTCGACCAAATCACGCCTGGCCAGCTCGACTGACGCCGTCCATGCGGGGATCCCCCGGCGGCGAGCGCACCATGCGCTCGCCCCTGGCATCGCCCAGACGGCGACCTACGTCTTCGACAGCACCGCAGACCTCGAGCAGTACATGCGGGGTGAAGATCCCGATCCTGAGCGGGAAGAGTACGGTCGCTACGGCAACCCCTCGGTGCGCGAGCTTGAGCTGCGCGTGGCCGCCCTCGAGCAAACGGACGATTGCGTCGCTTTCTCGAGCGGCATGGCCGCGGTCACTTCGACCCTCTTTGCGCTGCTCCGGTCCGGGGACCATGTCGTGCTCTTCCGCGACTGTTACAGGCGCACTCGCCAGTTCGTGTCTGGTTGGCTGAGTCGCTACGGGATCAGTCATGACGTGGTGCCTCCGGGCGACCTCGACGCGATGGCCAATGCCATCACCGATCGGACGCGCCTGGTCATCACCGAGTCGCCGACCAACCCCTTCAACTATTGCGTGGATCTTGCGGCCCTCGCGACGCGGGTGCGCGAGAAAAATCGCCGGGCCAAGACGCTCGTCGATTCTACCTTCGCTACCCCGATCAACTGCCGACCGCACTCCTTCGGCATCGATCTCGTCGTGCACAGCGCGACCAAGTATTTCAGCGGCCACAACGACGTGCTCGCGGGCGTGGTCGCTGGCCCTTCCCACGTGATTTCGCTCGTTCGCGAGGCTCGCGACGTGACAGGTGCTGTCCTCGATCCTCACGCCGCCTTCTTGGTCGCGCGCGGGCTCAAGACGCTCGGGGTCAGGGTGCAGCGCCAGAACGAGTCGGCTCTCGCGCTCGCTCGCATGCTCGCCGAGCACCCGAAGGTCGAAACTGTGTACTACGCAGGACTCGAGACTCATCCTTCCTACGCCATCGCCCAGAAACAAATGTCGGGCTTCGGCGGGGTCGTCAGCTTCACCGTCAAAGGTGGACGAGAGTTTGCGGGGCAGGTCGTCGACCGGGTCAAGATCCCGCGCATCGCGCCTTCCCTCGGCGGAGTCGAGTCGCTCATCGAGCAACCAGCGCTGATGAGCTATTTCGAGCTCTCCGACGAGGATTTGAAGAAGATCGACATCTCCCCTGCGCTCATCCGCTACGCGGTGGGCGTCGAGGACGCCGCCGATCTGATCGACGATCTCAGGCAGGCGCTCGGCTGATCTAGAGCCTTTTCCGCACGCGCGCTCGGGGCTCTCGGCGCCGAGGCGCCTCAGCGCTATAAGGGCCTTCTGATGAGTCAGCTGGCCGATGAGATCAAGAAGCGCATGTTCGCCGCAATGAAGGCGGGCAATACGGCGGAGAAGGAGATTCTCCGCGTCGCGACCGGCGAGATCACCATGACCGCCGCTCGCGAGTCCCGCGAGCTGTCGGACGAAGATGTGCAGGGCATCCTGCGCAAGATGCTGAAGTCGGTGCGCGAGACGCTGCCTCAAGCCGACGCCGAAAGTCGCGCGACCCTCGAGCTCGAAGAGTCCGTGCTCCTCAGCCTGCTTCCGAAGGCGCTCAGCGTCGACGAGCTCGTCGCGGCCCTCACGAGCGTGGCTGACGCGATTCGCAGCGCACCCGGCGAAGGCCCGGCAATGGGCGCTGCCATGAAGGCGCTCAAGAGCCAAGGCATCACCGCCGAAGCCAAGACGGTCACCCAGGCGATCCAAAAGATCCGTTCCTGAACGCCGAGACGGGGGGCGAAAACAAGTAATGGGGCTGAAGTGGCGAAAAGGACGGGCGGACGAGAGCCCTCAATCCGCACTCCGTCGCCTGACGCCCGCTTTGGTCTCTGCTTCGCCCGAGTTGCTCGCGACAAGTCGTGACCGGCTCGGATGGATCGCTTTCGCCGTTTTTGCGCTGACCTGCGCCCAGCGCCTGATCAATACCATTCATCCTGATCCACTGGCGCGCCCGCTCGTCTTTGAGCCTTGGGGTATCACGCTCGCCGAGACCGGCGTCCTGCTCGACATGAGCATGTTTTTGGTGGTTCGCCTCAAGAACTTCTCCGATACCCAAGTTCTCAGGTTCGGTCTCGCCTATCAGCTCTTCCGAGCCTTCACGCTCTCCCTCTCTCCTTCACCGAGTCCCGACCCTCCGCTCCTCTCTTGGGCAGCGTTCGCGAGCATCATCGTCCCGCTCACTCTGCCGCCCCACGGTGTCCTCGGCCGAGTGATGCCAATTCTGGCGGCTTTGACTCAGCCGCTCGGAATGTTCGGGCTCAGCCTCACGCGCGAGATTCATCCTGAATACATCTTCCGCTCGACGATGGTCGCGCTCTTCGCGGGTACCGCTGGCTATTGGTGCTCGGAGCTGATTCGACGCATCCGCGCCGACGAGCCCAGGCACGCCGGCAGCTACAACTTGGTGCGGAAGATCGGAGAAGGGGGCATGGGGGAAGTCTGGATGGCGGAGCACCGCTACCTGCTCCGTCCCGCTGCTCTCAAGCTCATCCCCGCTGCGCGTCACGAGAGCCGAAAGAAGCGAGCCGAGGCGCTCCGCCGCTTCCGGCGCGAGGCCCAGGTCACCGCGCTCTTGACGTCCCCTCACACGGTGCGCGTGTTTGACTACGGGATCACCGACACGGGTCTCTATTACTATGTGATGGAACATTTGGTCGGCATTGACCTCCAGCGCCTCGTCCAAATTTACGGTCCGCTCTCACCCGGTCGCGCCTGTTACCTGATCCGTCAGGTCGCCGATTCGCTCGGCGAAGCCCACCAGGCCGGCCTCATCCACCGGGACGTCAAGCCGGGCAACATCATGATCGTGCGCGCCGGCCAGCAGTACGACTTCGTGAAGGTCCTCGACTTCGGCTTGGTCGGTATCGGCCAAGCCACCGGTGAGCTCTCCACCATCACTCGTGAGGGGATGATGACGGGCACACCCGCCTTCATCTCTCCTGAAATGGTGCGGGGTGACGCCGTCGACGGCCGCGCCGACATCTATTCCCTCGGCTGCGTCCTGTTCTTTTTGGTCACCGGGCGCTTGGTTTTCCCAGGCATGCCTCCGACCGCGATGGCCCTCGCCCACGCCCACGAAAAACCCCCTTCCCCGAAGGAAGTCGCCAAACAGCCGATCCCCGACGACCTCGAAGAGCTGATCCTGCTCTGCCTCGAGAAGTACCCGGATGCGCGCCCCGCGACCGCCCGGGAGCTCGCCATTCGGCTCGGCGCGCTCGGCTGCGCCCACGATTGGACGGCCTACGACGCGGAGAACTGGTGGATGCGCGAAATGGAGCCGTCCTCGCTGAGCCAGATGAGCAAGCTCCTCCGCGCCAGCGATAGTCCAAGCTCAGGGGGATCGTCGTAAGCCGCCTGGCCCCCTTCGCCTGCATCGGACAATCATGGAGGGCCGCCACATCCCCTCCCCTCACGCGCCTTGACGCCTCTCCAGAGACGCTCGTGCAATAGCACTGGCTGCTCACCCAGAAGCTCGCAGCACCTTCAGGAACGCCTCGCCATAACGCGCGAGTTTCGTCGGTCCGACGCCCGGGATTCGGCTCAACTCACCGAGGGTCGTCGGCCGGAGCGCAGCCATTTCAAGCAGGCTCGCGTCACTGAACACGACATAGGCGGGCACATCTCGCTCCTCGGCCAGAGCTCGCCTGCAAGCGCGCAGCGCTTCGAAGAGCTCCCCGTCGATCTCTGACTCTCGGGGAGCCGCGTTCGGACGAACTCTCTGCACCGTGCGACGTCCCTGAGCGGAGAGGAGGATGTCCGAGCCCGAACAACGCTCACAGCTTCCGCCACAGGGTCCAATCGTCTCGCCAAAGTATCCGACAAGCGTCGCGTGCCGGCACTCAGTCGCCTCCGCCATCTCGAACATCTCACGGGCCTGGGAGCGAATCCGATCCGCGAGCAGCTCATCCCCACTTTCCGCCGCAAACCTGTCGTAGGCCCGCACCTCACTCCACGAGTAGAAGAGCACACACTCGCTCTCGAGCCCATCGCGGCCCCCGCGGCCGATCTCCTGATAGTAGCCCTCGATGCTGCGCGGCATGTCCGCATGGATGACGTAGCGCACGTTCGGCTTGTCGATGCCCATGCCAAAAGCAATCGTGGCCGTGATCACGTCAATGCGATCGTCTCGAAACGCATCTTGGATCTCGGAGCGCTGCTCGGTGCTGAGTCCTGCATGATAAGCGCGCGCGCTCACGCCGTGACTGCGCAAGAACGACGCAAGCTCCTCCGTCTTCTTCCGGGAGAGACAGTAAATGATCCCGCTTTGACCGGGCCGCGATTGGGTCAGGCGCAAGATGGCGTTCTGAGTCGTCATCCCGAGCGATTCGCCCTTCTTGTAGGCGCTGAGCCGCAGGTTACTTCGATAGAACGAGCCGCGCAGAAGACACGGATCGTGCATCGAAAGCTGCTTCTGGATGTCCGCCGTCACCTCGGCGGTCGCCGTCGCGGTGAGCGCGAGGATGGGCACGTGAAAGCGTTGTTTGAGCCCGAAGAGCTTGCGGTAGGCGGGGCGAAAGTCGTGTCCCCATTGGCTGATGCAATGGGCCTCGTCGATGGCGATGAACCTGAGATCAAGCCCGCCTAAGATGGAGCCTACGCTGCCCTCGAGCCCTTCAGGAGCTGCGTAGAGGAGCTCGTACTCGCCGCGCTTGAGCGCGGCGAGACGCGCGCTGCGCTCTTCGGAGGACAAAGTCGAGTTCAGGTAGGTCGCGCGGATCCCGACTTCGCTCACCGCGTCCACCTGATCTTTCATGAGCGCGATGAGCGGGGAAACGACAAGGCTCGTCCCGCCCAAAATGCGCGCTGGGATTTGGTAGGTGAGCGATTTTCCCGCTCCTGTCGGCATGATCCCGATCGTGTCGCGGCCCGCGAGAACACTCGCGATCAAGTCCTCCTGGCCGGGGCGAAACGACTCATAACCGAAGGTCTCTTGCAGCGTCTTGAGCGCGAGCTGCCGCGCCTCACCGAGCCCCGCCTCGCTCCGTTTTTTCGCCCGCGCCGCCAAGTCCTTCAGCATGGCCAGCGTCGCCGCGTCGAAAACATGTTTCTTTCGACGGAAGGCATCTCGCATCCGCGACAACTCAAGCTGCGCCGCGCGCACCGTCTCGAGGGAGTTCTCCTCGCCCAGCGCGGACAGGAGGCGCGCCGCGCGCTGTCGAAATGGTGAAACCTCGGAGGGCACGACTGAAACCCTTTATCGCCAGAAGCCGGGGTCGTCGAGTACACTCCCCTTCAGCCATGGGAGTCCGTCCTTTGCTCAAACTCGGTCATCCCACCCTCCGCGAGCGCGCCGAAGAGCTTCCGCTGGAGGCCATCTCGACTGCTCCGATCCAGGAGCTCATCGAGGACATGATCGAGACGATGCGCGCCCACCACGGCGCGGGTCTCGCCGCGCCCCAGATCGGTGAGAGCGTGCGCATCGCTGTGGCAGAGGTGCGTGACAATCCCCGCTACCCGGGCCTGGGCGAGCTCCCGCTGTCGATCTGGATCAACCCTGTCTGGACCCCGCTCTCCGATCGAGTCACAGTCGAAATGTACGAAGGTTGCCTGTCGGTACCTGGCTTGCGCGGACTCGTCCGGCGCCCCGGCCACATCCTGCTCCGCGCCATGGACCGCGAGGGCAAACCATTCGAACACGAGTTCAAAGGTCCACTCGCTGCGGTCGTGGGTCATGAGCTCGATCACCTCGACGGCGTGCTTTTTGTCGACCGCGCTGACCCCAAAACTCTCACTTTCACCGAGAAGTACGACAAATTTGTGGAAAATGAGAAGCGGTTGCGCGTCTTTCAATCATAACATGGTAAGTCAGGATGTCGCAGCCGATGGCAGCGCAGAAGCCCCCGAAACCGACGGCCGTCGATTGGCCGCTCTTGACGGGCAGCCACTTCCCCTCGCCGCGCACTCTCCCGAGCCCGGTGGGTGGACTCTCCGTGCTGTCGGCCGCCGATGAGCTCCGGAGCTACCGCGATCTTGAGCTCGTCTTGAAGCGCGCCGTCGAGGTGGCCCGCGATCGGATTGGCCTCGAGCGCACAGCGATCTTTCTGTACGACGACTCCGGAACCAAACTCTGCGGTACCTGGGGAACGGGCCTCTCCGGCGAGACGACCGACGAACATCACATCTTCTTCGAAGAAGGGTTCCACCACAGACAAGCCAAAGCACAGGCTCTCGCGGGAGACTCTCCTTGGCTCACCTTCGACGAGGTCCCGCTCATCGTGCAGATCGAAGGCGAAGCGCGCGTCGCCGGCTACGGGTGGAACGCGATCACCCCGATCGTCGGCGCGTCGAATGTGCTCGGCCTTTTCTGTAACGATGCGGCCCGTTCCGGAACGCGCCTCGACGAGAGCAAACAGGTCCAGCTCGCCATCCTCTCGCGCCTGCTCGGCGGCATCATCGACGACCTCAGACGAGGACCCGGCGTCCTGCCTTGGCAATCGGTGCTCGCGCGTCTTCCACGGGTCGGCGAACACGACTCCCAGTCGATCGTCATCACCGCCGTCCACGCCCTACACGGAAACCCAAGTCTGCCCGCTGGCGCGCTCGCCAAGAGGCTCGGTCTGAGTCCGAGCCGCCTCACCGCGCTGTTTCGAGAACAGATGGGCGTGAGCATCGTCGAATACCGCAATCGTCTCCGCATCGAACGCTTCTTCACGCTCGTCGCACCCGGCGGAGGAAATCTCCTGCAAGCTGCCCTCGACGCCGGTTTCGGGAGCTACGCCCAGTTCCACCGCGTGTTCCGCGATCTGCTCGGAACGACGCCCAAGGAATACCTCACCGGCCAGAAGTGACTCGCGAGCGTCTCGCGGTATCCAAGGCCGCCTGCCAAGCACCTCGTCCCCAGGCAAAAGGCCCCGATCCACCATTTCGGCGAGAGAGCGCTTAAGCTGTGCTCACAAAATGAGAGCGGGCCAGCGCGCTAGCGCAGGCCCGTCCCTTTTTCGTCTCGAAGGTCTTACTGAGCCAACTCGAGAGCGCGCTCCTCGAACCACTGGCCCGCGGGCGGACCACCCTGGCACTGGCCGTCGGACTCGCCGGGGCGCTTCAGCCAGAGGAAGCCGTCGCAAAGAGGCTCACCGGTGTCGGTCGTCGGAGCCTGACCGATCTTACGACCGGGCGGGTTACACCAAGCCTCCTCCGGGGTCTTGGCCTCTTCGTAAGGTCCAGCGCCGTTGCGGCTGGTGTCGATGACAAAGTGCTTTCCGCCGATGCGCTCGGAGATCGCCTTGCCGTAAGCCATGTTCTCCTCGGTCGACACATAGTTCGACACGTTCAGCGAGAACCCGTTCGCGTACTCGACGCCGGCTTCCTTCAAACGCTCCACAGCCTCGTCGACGCTCAGCCAGCGAGCGTGGCCCACGTCGAGATAAACTGCCGTGTTCGGGTTCTTGCGGAGAGCGCGCACGCCGAAGTTCAGCGCCTCGAGACGCTCCTTCTTCTGCTGGTCGGTCAGACACTCCTGGAAGTGACCAAGAGCGTCCGGCTCGAGGATCACAACAGCCTTGTCGTCGCCGATACCGGCGGCCACGTCGCTGATCCAGCGCTTGTACTCCTCGAGGGTCTTCAGACCACCCTGCGAGTACTGACCGCAGTCGCGGAGCGGAATGTTATAAGCGATCATGACCGGGACCGCGCCTGCGGCCTTTGCACGGGCGACGAAGTGCTCGACCGCGCGGAAGATGTTCGAGTTCCAGCCGCCCATCCAGAGCGCCTGGGGCTGCTGCGCGATACGATTCAAGATCGCCGCCGTGGCGGGATCGGCGTGCTTCGCGCGAAGCATGGCGAGAGAATCGGGATCGACGAAGAGCGTCGCCCCAGCGAGGGGGTTCGGGGGACCGGGCGGGGGCACCGGGGGCTCTTCGATCGGCGCGTTCGGATCGGTGGGGACCTTACCGCTCGGGGGCAACTTCGAACCCTGAGAGGATTCGGGAGAGGACTTCTTGACGCAAGCCGGGAGTGCCGCGGAGAGCGCGAGAGTCATAAGCACCGCTTGGCCGGCGCGAACCATTCGTTTCATGTGAGTCTGAATCATTCGTAAACTCCTAGACCAGGGATAGGTCAGATCGGATCGGCGGGCTTCACAACACAAGCACCACCAGTTCTCATTTTTCTATCCCTTGATGAGTCGGGATCCACCGCTTAGTCGTCATTGGCCTGGGACTCAATTCCGGGGCCGCGATGTGCGCCGGTATCCGCCCCAGTGGGCCGCGCTTCCGAGGCCCCATTGCTCCCGCCACGGCCTTTTTCTGGCGCTCCCGAACCGGTGCGGTCCTCCCAGAGCCAGAAACCGAGCGCCGCACCCAAAGCGAGGAGGACCAGGAAACTCGTGTACCATGCCCCCATGCGAGCCCGCGTCGCCGCCTGCCTGGGCGGCCCTTTCTGGCTTCTCGCCTCGCTTTTCACGGTGTTTGCCTGCGCTGGGCCCCGGCCTTCTGCCGCCTTGGGCCCGGAGCCTCGGACTCCTTCGAGTCCCAAGGGTGAGCCCGGCGGGTCGGCTCCACAAGGTTCCGCGCCGCCAACAGAGGCAGGGGCTTCCTCTTCAGAGTTCCCTTCCGGAGAGAATTTTTCCTCCGCAAAAGAATTCGCGCCTCCCGCGCACGTTGACTGGAGTGTCGATGAGAAGGGCCCCTTTCGGCTCGAGGCCTTCGGACCGAGCGGCCGTTGGGTCGCCCTCTGTCTCGGAAGTGGGACGCACCTCGAGGTCCGAATCCATGGCAGGGACTCTCGCGCTGCGGCCGAGCTCGGACTCTCCGGCTCCATTCCACGGAAAATCGACGCCCTCTTGGACTGGTCCCCAGACGGTCGTTTCTTGCTCACGCTCGAAGCCGGCGCGCTCTGGCTTCTCGATCTCGAGCTCGGTATCGAACGAAATCTCTCACAATATTCTCCCGACCTTCGCCAGGACAAGGGCCCTGGCCTCCGCAGCGCCAGCTTCTCAGAAGACAGCTCGGAGTTCGCGCTCCTCACAAAGGCTGGGCACGTCACGGTCTTGAGCCTGAAAGACCCCGGCGCTCCCTCGAAGACGTTCGAGCTCACCTTTGCTCCCCATCGCCTCCGCTATTCGGGAGAATTTCTCCTCGCCGAAGCGGGCCCTACGGCAGCCTGGTCGATCCCGCCTGCTTCTCGACCCCAGAGCCGCTGTGAAAGACCTCCGCACGTCTACGATGCTTTTGCAAAGGACAGTGAACCGAATGCCGCCTTTCACAAGACGGTCGAGCTCCGGCGACGGCGCGATCCCAAAGCTTCCTTTGAGCCGGCCCCGGGGTTTTTGATGACCCTGGGAGGGGGCTGGGTGAGGCGAGAAGACGACGGCCGTCTAGTTCTCGTCTCGGGAAAGGTTCAAAAACAGCTCACGAGCTCGAAATGTGGGGCTCGCGTGCGCTTCGCAGATGCTCCGCGACAACTCCTGCTCGTCGCCTGTGAGCAGTACCGTCCGCGCCCCGATCCAGAGGCAAAAAAGAGCAAAACGAAGCCCAAAAAGCCTCAGTATTTCTTCCCGCTCTACCTGATCGGACCGGGGCTTGTGCGAGAGCTCGGCGCCGAAGACGCACGGGCGAGTTACGATCTCGAGCCCGGCCCTTCACTGGCCTGGTCCCCTGAGCTCATTTCCCTCACCGCGAGCGGCGCTCCCCTCATCGTCGACCTCAAGGCGCGCAGGCCATTGCTCCTCCGCGACAAGGAGCGTTTCATGACCTCTTTCAGGCGCTCAGCGCTCCTTCGAGAAGGGAGCACCATCAAAGCTATCCAGCTCGGCTCAGGCGACGCTCGCCAAGAAGAGAAGCTCCTCGAGCTAGATTCCCCGTTCTCTCCGCTCTTGGTCGCTGGCCCCTACCTCAGCGTCGAGCGAACCCTCCTGCATCCCATCCACGGAGCTCGCCGACTCGAGAGCGCTCCCGTCGCCATCAGCCCCGAGGGGGACGTGCTCCAAAGCGCCAAGAAGCAGGACGGCTGGCTCGAAGGGCCCCTTTGGATCACGCGCCCGTTTCAGCCGGCAAACTGACGAGCGCGACGCGGCAGGGCCCAGTGAGCGACGCCTTTCCCTTCCCAAAAGGGATCAAACACGCCCCTCCCCGCGAAAGGGGAAGCGGCGCGTCGCCTTCGCTCTGCACGAAGAGCTCACCCTCTAAAACCAAACACAAACACGGCCCCCGGACCCAGTGGAGCCCGCCCGAGGGCAAAGTAACGATCGAAAACAAGAACTCTTCGACCGGCGCAGGGAACGTTTCGACGATCGTCCCGTCTTCCGCGCGCGTTTCCACCGCAGCTACAAGGTGCGGTTTCGTGGCTCCGAAATCGAGGACCCGGACCAGTTCCTCGACGTCCACCTTCTTCGGCGTCAGCCCTCCCCGAAGCACGTTATCGCTCGGAGCCATCACCTCGAGCCCGAGCCCGCCCAAGTAAGCGTGCAGCTGCCGCGCGGGCATGAAAAGAGCTTCGCCTGGAGCGAGCTCTAGGTAGTTCATGAGCAGCGCAACCACGAGCCCCGGATCATTGGGATACTTCACGGCGGCGCAGCGCAGATGCGCAAAAAGGCCCCCCGACTCGGGCAAAGCGCCCCTCATTCGCTCAGTGATGGAAGCTCGCTCCTCCGCGCCCAACTCAAATAAGGCTCGAAAGAACGCTTCGCGACCTCGCGCTTCGCCTTGTCCGAGAGCCGCTCGGTAGGCCTCAAGTGGCGTCCGGAGTGGCCCCGCGTCATCCCCGAGACCAATCTCCAAGAACCTTCGCTCGCTCTCCTCGAACCCACAGAATCCGCACAGACAGGAGAACGGCTTGAGCGCGTAAAGAAGCTCGGGCTTGGGACTCGCGTCGCGATAGTTGGCTTCGGGGCCCCCAGGGTCCAGGCCGCGAGCCTGTTCCGCCGCAAAACCGCGCTCCGCTTGCTCAAGATCCGGATGGGCCTGCAGGCTCAGGGGCTCCGCCGCCGCCAGGACCTTGAACAGGAAGGGAAAGCGCCCCCGGCCCCGCCTGATTCCTTCGTTGCCGACGAGCTCCAGAGGCCGCTCTCGGAACAACTGGAGCAGGTCGCCCGCCGACGTCCCGGGAGGCGCCCGGAGGAGCCTCGCCGGTCCTCCTTCATGAGCGCCGAGCCAAAGCTCTGCCTCCGGCTCTCCGCTGGGTTCGCGCCGAAGCAGCTCGGCGAGCTCCCGAGCGCTGCCCCAGGCGTAGTGCTTGAGGATCCCTTCAATCGGAAGGGGAAACATGCGCCTCCACTTCTGCGGGGGAGGGGCTGGTCTTGCCCCGGAGACGATCGATAAACCGGCGAGGGAAGCTCAGGATCGCCCGCGCTTCCTCGTCATCGAGGAAGGATGCGTAGCTGATCATCATGAGCGCGCTGAACATCGGTAGTACCATCGTCACTTCAATCCCGAGGTGAAAAAGGATGCCCGCAGGGATAGCGTAGCGGCGGTATTCCTTTTGCCAAACAAAGAGAGGGAAGAAGAGCTCGAAAACCAGCGTACCCCACGTGATCAGCGCCAAGAGTACGGGGTAGTCGAGCTCCGCCGGCCAGCGAGCAAGCGACGGTGACGCGAACACGTCGTACATGGCCGTGCCGTTGATCCAAGGCTTGCTGTTGATCTTCGCGGCGAACGCGTAGAGGTACACGTAGCAAATCTGAAGGCCGATCAGGCGCGTGGACCAGGCAAAAATAGGGCTCGACTCCCCTTTGCCCCGTCGGTGCGCAAAGTAAGAACGGAGCGACCACTTGCGGTCGGAGGGGGTCAACGAGAGGAGGAAGGCGATGATCAGGTAGAGGTGATCGCCACTGTTCAGAATGAAGGGGTTCCGATGCTGGAGCGCGACCTGAATCGCGAACAGCACAAACGCCGCGAGCCGCGACATCACTCCGAGCAGGAGACAGAAGGAGGCGATGATCGCCGTCCAGACGACGGCATAGACGAAAGCGCTGCTCTGCGGCGCAAACTGCAAGATTGAGTAGATGTGCTCGGGAAAGTGTTTCACCTTGTCCCAAGGCAGCCGCCCGCTCTCTGTGTAGTAGCGCTCGTAGTTCGGGAGCAAAAACAGAGACGTCCAGACCGCCAAGGCTCCGTAAAGAATACGAAGGAGCGCGATCGGAGAGCCATCAGTTCGCTCGCAGAAAAATCCAATGATCTCGTTGAGCTCGCGGCGGACGCGGGGGGAGAGCCTCACGGGGATTGCTCCTTCTGCTTCGCCTCTTGGGCTTTTTTGTGAGCAAAGAAACAAGGTCGGCTCAAGACGACCTTCCGCGTCCCCCAGCGACGCTGTTCGTCATGTTCTGCGGACTCCAGCTCGACTCGCTGGAACCAGCTCCCGTCCGGACGCTGACAGAACGAATCGAGATATCGATTCCCCCAAGCGTTCCGTTGTCCTTCGTCGTCGAGACGTGTCCTCATCTTCCGCTCACGCATATCGACCAGCGACTGGTATAAGGTCGACTCCGGATCGGGGGAAATCATGATCCTTTGGCCGTCCTCCTTGACGCCGTAGACGAAGGTCACGTGCATCCGGGATGGTGACGAAAACATGCCCCAGGTGCCGGCGAGCTTCAGGCCGCCAGCGTAGAAACCGACCACCGGCCGGACCACTTCGCGCACTCGCTCTCCCGCTCCCCAAAGAAGCACCACGGCCACGTGCCACAAGACGAAACTCACCGGGATCAGCACTCTGATCTTGGCGCGCCGAGAGAGCGCAAGAAATGCACCGATATAGTCGGGAGCTCCCTGCTCCTCCTCACCGGCTTCCGAAACAGGCGGCTCCTCGCTGTCAATCTCTCCCAAGGCGCTGCATCGTACACAACGCCCCCCACCTCATGCAAAATGCGTGGGCCGCCTTTCGTCGATTTCGATCACTCAAAGGTGACGTAGACGCTCTCCGATCGCGTCCCGTCTGCTCGCACCGCGACAATCGAGAGCTCTCCTGGCTCCGCCGCGAGCACGGCGGTCCCCTCCGGGCCCGCTTCGAGGCGTCGTGTCCCCACCAAGAAGTACCCCCCTGGTCCCAGATCGGCGGCGCGCAACACAAGTTCCGGAGCGGTCGAGCGAGGAGCGTGGGTGAACCGCATCCCTGTCTTCGGGAAGATGATGCGTGGCATGACCGCGTGGGGAGAAGCAGCCCCCGCCTCCGCGGGTGCGCCTTGAAACGCCGACCCCCATCGCTCCCGTCTCCCCGCTCGCTTCGGCCAGAGTTCGAGCGCGCGGGCCTCACTCCTGATCATCACGTCATGGAACAGCGGCCCCGCGCTGCCCGCGCCGGTGCCCCTTTGCATGGGTCGTCCATCAAAGTTGCCGACCCAAACGGCAACGGCGACCGAGTGGCTGTAGCCCACGACCCAGGCATCGCGAAAACCCGTTGAGGTCCCCGTCTTGACCGCAACTTGAAAAGGAAACTCAAAATTCTGCGTCGCCCCAAATGCCTCTCGGCGCGACGCAGGATCGCTCAGAACCCGCGTGATCAAGTCCGCAGCGTGGGGCGAACAGGCGCGACTCGAAGGCTCCACGGGCCCGTCCTTGTCAAAGCGGGCTCTTCGAAAAACTCCTTCATTCGGAAGCGCCGCATAACCTTCAATGAGCTCGAGCAGCGTCACCTCTCCCGCACCGAGCGCGAGCGCAGGGCCGTAAACTGTCGCCGGCTGATCCAGAGAGGCGAAGCCAAAGCGATGGAGGAACTCGAGGCTTCTCTCGAGCCCCACCCGCTCCAGAACCCCCACCGCTGGAACATTCAGCGAGTTCGAGAGCGCTCGGCGCAGGCTCACCTTGCCGCGAAAGCGGCGATCATAGTTGACGGGCATGAAGTGTCCGCCGACCGCCGCGAAGGACTCAGCCTCGTCGGAGAGCTGCGTGTCCTCGTTCATGCCCAGAAGGTCCACCGCCGCCGCATAGAAAAAAGGCTTCAGGGTCGAACCCGGTTGCCGAAGGGCGCGCACCCCGTCATTTTGGCCCTGGGAGGCTTCGTCCTGAAAATCCGGAGACCCCACGTATCCGAGCACATCCATCGTCTCGAGATCCAAGACAATCACCGCGAGCGCGCTCGCCTGATAATTCTCGAGCCGTTTTCTATGTCCGAGCGCGAGGCGTTCGAGCTCCCTCTGCAAGGGCAGGTCCAAAGTCGTGTGAAGGACCTCCTGACCCGGAATCTTGCGTCTGACGAAGCGGACCCAGTGCTCCGCGCCCAGCATTGGTCCGTATCCCTTGAGTGAGATAGGTGTGAGGCGGGCTCGCCCGAGAGCGTCTTCCGATATGAAGCCGCGCCTTTGCATTCGCTCGAGCACCCGATCTCGACGACGCCGAGCCAGCTCGGGACGTCGCTCAAGATCGTACAAACTCGGTCCGCGCACGAGCCCAGCAAGCGTCGCGGCTTCAGACAGATCGAGCTCACTCGGCTCCTTGCCGAAGTAACGCTCCGCCGCCGCCCGCAGCCCGAGAACCTGCGGGCCAAAATGCACGCGATTGGCGTAGAGCTCGAGGATCTGCTGTTTCGAGAGAGAGAGCTCCACCCGAAGGCTCAGCCAAGCCTCGACGACTTTGCGCACCCAAGGCGGAAGTGGAGGCAATGTGGTGCGCACGAGCTGCTGCGTGATCGTGCTCGCCCCAGAGACGATCCGGCCCGTGGTGAGGGCTTGCCCCAAGGCCCGTGTGATCGCGAGAGGATCGACCCCCGGGTGACTCCAGAACCGCGCGTCTTCCGCGGCCAACAGCGCGGACGCGACGTGGGGACCGAACTCCTCGAACTCGAGAGGGAGATACCAATCTCCACCGCTCCCGCGCGTGCGCGCGAGCAAGAGCCCATTCCGATCGTAAACGCGAGCCGAAGCCCCCGTGCGCTCTTCGAGCTGGCTCGGCACTTTCGTCAGCAGAAGACCAATCCCGAGGGCCAGGGCCAAGCCCAAGAGGCCGATGGCGGCGAGCCGAAGCCGCCGCCGAGTAGCGTCCGAAAGCCAGCTCACCTTTTAACGCGCCTCGGCCGGAGCGATCTTCACCTTGGTCGCAGCCGTCCGTCCGAACACCTCTTCCTGGTACATCTCCTTCGCGCTCGTCGGGGGAACGACGAAGCTTCCCGAGCTCGTAGCGCGCGCGAGATATGCATACCGGTAGAGACCAGCCGGCATCTCGTCGACGAAATGCAACACCTGTTCGTCGCGGAGCTCCCGACGATACCAAGCGCTCGAGAAGCCATCCTGCCACAGGCCTCGCTCGGCGAGGTGAGAGCTCGACGTGGCGAGCGAGAAGTCGATCGCCTCGAACCCAGCCGGCAGCGGATCGTCGATCACCACGAAGCGACGCTCATCGGGCGCCAGAACGATCACCTCGACGAGCACGAGGTCTCCTTCTTGGAACGTGGTCAAAGACGATCGCCCCTCAGACCGGAGGCTCCCGGGACTCAAGAGCTCCTGCCGCGAAATCGGGCGCATCTTCTTCTCGACAGCAAATCCCGCTTCGCTCGGCGACCTCGGAAGGTCCGCCCGCGCGTAGCGGAGGCGCGTCTCGTAGTAGAGGTTTCCTTGACCGCTCTTGGCGAACACGAGATCGGACCCCGCGAGCAGATCTTTCATCGGGAAGGTCGCGGTCACGCTCTGCGAAGTGCCCACATGGAAGGCGCGACGGAACACCTCGCGCTCCCCCGCGAATAAGCGAGCGTCAAAGCGCGCTGGCTCTGGCTCTGACTTGCGCTGGAAATCCGCGAGCGAGAGCAGAGCAAAAGCTGACTCTTGAGTGCTCCCAAAGGCGCCGTTCTTTCGCTGATCGAGGAGCGACAAGACAAGCCCCGGGACCAGTGGGTGTTTCGGGTTGGCCGCGACCAGAGCCCCGAGAACAAACGCTTGCGTCCGGGTGGGCGAAGCGAAGGGAGAAGCCTCAAAAGCCCCAGGCCCCAAGGAGAGCTCCGTCCGCGCCCCACGAGGAACGAGCGCTGCCTCGACCGTCTTTTCGAGCGGCGAAACCAGCGCCTTCTGACCCGCCTGAGCCGCTGCCCAGAGCAAGAGCGCCCGCTCCGAAATGCTCATCGTCTCGCGCTTCTCATACAGTGAGTTGAGGCGTGCGGCGTCGCCGCGCCCGGTGCGCGTCAGAACAAAGTTCGCGAAGACGCTCTCCGAGAGAGAGACCGAATCTTTTCCGTTCGCGACCCGAGCGAGGTAGCGCTCAGCCCGGTCCAAGACCCCCTCGGGCACGAAGTAGCCCTTCTTCTTGGCGAGATCGAGCCCGAGATACGCGTAAGCACTCACAAACGGATCGCTCCGCGTCGAGTCGGACCACATGCCGAAGCTGCCGTTTCCGTGCTCCCGCTTCAAGATCTGTTGAACAGCCTTGCCGATCCGGGTCTTTCGATCTTTCGGAGCCGGCAAGTCGAGCCGTGTCTCGAGATCTTGAAGCGCAAGGAGCGGCAAAATTTGGCTCGTGAGCTGCTCCGTACAGAAATAGGGATAGTCGATGAGCGCCTCGTAGCTCGACCGAAGACCCGCGAGGGCCGTCGAGGAGAGCGTCACCGTCAGTTCACCCACATCCGGCCGAACCTGACTCAAAGATCCAAGGCGCTCCGCGGCTGCATCCTCGGTGTTACCGTAGGCGGCGACCGCCTCGAAGACAGACGGAGCCCGGATGGGGCGGGTGAGACGCACTCGGTCTTTGAGCGCCTGCGCTTGACCTTGGAAGTCGAAGGCGAGTTCACCGACGGAACCTGCGATCACTGGGAAATCGACGCGCGCCGTCTTGCCCGCTAGAACGCGAGCCATCTTCGATCCGCCCGCCTGTTTCTCTGCGCCTTTCGTCTCGAGAGAGACCTTCACGTCCAGCGCGTCCTTCGCCAAAGAACTGATCTGGGCGCTGGCCGAGAACTCGTCGCCCGCGCGAACGAACCGTGGGAGCTGCGGCCGAACCATGAGCTCTTGGTTGACGATCAAGTCGCCGCGCCCGCTCCCGTACTGATCGGCCCGGCTCACCGCGATGGCGGTGACGCGGAATTGTCCGACGTTGTCCGGGAGCGTAAAGGTGGCGCGAGCGCGCCCAGAGGAATCCGTCACGAGGCTCGGGTTGAAGTAAGCGGTGGTGAGGAAGTTCGAACGCCCATCTTCTCCGCCACCTCCCGGATCGCCCTTCGCGGAGTAGTCCGCCGGGTCGAACCCGAACAAGTGCGCGAGCCACCTTCGCCCTTCGAGAGTCTCAACGCGCAGGGGCTCGGGAGCCGTAAAGACGCTCAGCGGATCCGGAAGGCCTTGGCCGCTCAGAAGCAGCACGCCTTCATCCACGACAAAGACACTGACCTCTGCCGCGACCGGGCGGTTCTTCGCGTCCTTGACCGTGAAATCGAGGGTCACCTGATCGGCAGGACGATAACTTTCCCGATCAGGCCGGACGTCGACGGCGAGGCGCTGTTCCTCGGGGTCGACCCGAAGCTCCACGTATCCGATCCGATAGGAGTCCCCGAGGAGCTTCGCCGTGTAAGGCGCCTGGGCTCGGTCTTCGATGAGCACAACGCCCACGTGAGCGTTCGGCCGGAGACGATCCTTCACCTGGAAAGAAAAGGTCGGCGTCGACCCGGACGCATCGACGATGAAAGACTCCATGGCGTCCTCCCGCTCAATCGTGACCCAAGCGCGGGCCTTCTTGAACGGAGACTTGATCAAGACCTTCGCGGTATCACCCACGCGGTAGGTCTCGCGGTCCAGCTGTAGCTCAACCTCCTGGCTGTGGCTCGAGTGAGCAAAGCCCGCCGCGCCGCTGCCGACAGCGTAGAAGGAATAAGAAGCCGCCACCGGGCGACCGCGCTCGTCGCTGCTCGTGGCGCGGACGACGTGGAGTCCGGGATATTTGGTCGTCAGAGCGCAGCCCCGCGCGGCAGTTTCCGTCCGCACCGCGCAGCTCCCGACCTTTTCCTGCACGCGCTCGGTGATCGAGTAGGGCTCGCCGTCGCTGCCCTTCCGAGTGACCTCCGCGTATCTGATCCGATAGAGCGTGAGCTCAGCGCTGCGACCGCTGACAACCTCTGCCTTGGGGGTGAGAGCGAGAAGCTTGGGCGTCACGCTGGCTCCGCTGTCGACGAAGTAACTCTCAGGTCGCTCGAGCCCCAGGTAGTAGGACGCCGGATGCACGAGGAATGCGCCGCGCGCCGACTGGGCTCGGTTCGACAAATCGACGACCTCGGCTTCGGTCTCGATCCGCTCAGGTCCGACCATGTTCTCGAGCTTGAGTGGAAGCTCGATTTCGTAACGCCCTTCCTCCGAGAGGCTGACGTCCAGATCGGTCATGTAAGGAGACTGGTAAATTCGGTCGCTCAGGCTCTGGTAGTCGCTGTCGCTCGTCACCAACGCGTCGCGGCCGGGCGGTGAATAGAACGCCGGATAACGGAAGACCGTCACGTGGGTCCGAGCATCAGCCATCGGTGCCCCGTAGAGGTAGGAGGCGGACACCTCGACCTTCCCGGTATCTCCTCGGGTGAGCTCATGGGCCTTCGGCGTGACGCTCGTCTTGAACTCAGCGGGCACGTACTCCGCGACCTGCACGCCCGCCTGACCAAGGAGCTTTTTTCCTTCGCGCAGCGCAACCTGGAAATAGCCGAGGGGCGCCGAGAGCGGGATCTGCAGCCGCGTCGAGAGCGCGCCGAACTCGTTCGTGCGCACGTCGAGGGCCTGAATCTCCGTTCCTTCGGGGCTCATCAGGACCACCTTGAATGGCGCCCCGGCTCGCGGACTGCTCACCTCCGCGCCCGTCTGGCGCACGTAGCCTTTGACCCAGAAGGCATCTCCCGGGCGCAAGATCTCGCGCTCGGGGAACAGGAAGACTCGATCGTGCCTCTCTCCTTCGAAGTCCGTCGCGACAGGAAGGAAATAGCCTTCCACCGTCTCGTGACTCGAGCGCAGGACGACGTCCGCCCCGTGCTCGACGCGCACCCAACGTGCCGCTTCCCTCTGCGAGGCGGAGCTCACCCAGGTGCCAGGAGGAAGGGACGCGAGCCCCCGCGGGTCCGTGTGAGCCACAGCTTGGGGACCACCGACAACGGAGATCGTCGCGCCCTGGACAGGCGCGCCGCTCAAGAGGTCCGTCACCCAGACCTGCGACTGGCCCCGGCCGAGCTTCGCAGTGACCCCGAGCCCCGTGCGCTGCGCCCAGCGAACTGACTCGCGCACGTTCCCTCGCTCGTCCTTGTAACGAACGCCCACCGCAAAGGCCCCTCGCCCGCCGCTCGCCGAGAGCAACGCTTCGAGATCGATCACCTCAGACTGCGCTTTGTTCTTCGTGCGCAGAGGAATCGTCTTCTTGATGACACGGGGGTTCTTCTCGAGAAGGCTGAGCCTACTGCGTCCAGCGTCGAGCTCCGCCACCGCTTTCTCGTCGAGAGGCGCGTAGAAGAGCGTATAGGGCGCGTTTTGCGACAGGACCGCGATCGATTTTTCGCGCGCAGGGATCGAGTTCCCGGAGAAGCCGATCTGCACGCTCGGACGATAGTCGCCCACGACCACCTTGGAGTGAGCAAAGAAGGAGAGTGGTTGTCCGTAGACATCCCGCAGGCCGGGAGCCAGTTTCACCTCGAAGCTCTGGCCAGGCTCGAGTTTCGGAGACATGTAGAGCGAATAGGTCCGATCTTCGGGGCCAAAGGAGCGATCGACGTTCAGGCGATAGTCCCCCGCCGAGAGGCCTTCCGAGAAACGCAGCGCCGGGACAGGGTTCGAGAGGCTCACGCTCATGTAGCTTCCGGGGCGGCAGCGATCGAAATCATCCCGGTCGCACTCCACGCGAGCGATCAGCGGGCCGTACACTTTGAACGACTCGGAATAACTCTGGGTCGCGACGAGCTCGCCTGTCTTGCCGCGGTAGCCTGGCAGAAGGGCATATTCGACTCGCGCGTCGAGGGGCCAAGGAGTGACGGGACGAAACACGACCTCGTGGTCACTGCTCCCGGCGAGCGCTCGCACCCCTTGAGGCTCGCCCTGAGCTGTCACCCGGAAAGACTCGGCAATGTGTGCGGGATCGACGGCCTGAGAGAAGGTGAGTCGAATCTCTTGCTGACGGCCCTCGCCCACGTTGTACGAGCGCGGTGAGGAACCGATCACCTCAGGCAGAGGCGTCATGAACTCGAACTCGTGAGCCTCCGGGGTCTTGTCGCCGAACACCGACGTGATGCCCGCCGGCACCCTCACGCGAAAACGGGTCGCGAGCGGGAGCTCCCCCTCGTTCGGAACGTAGACAATCGCTCGCGTCCCGAGCCATTCGAAGTGTCCGCCTGGATCCGGAGAAATCGAAAGACCGCTCGGGAGCGGCACCTCAGCGTCGAGCTCGCGAAGCGGTTGACTGAATAAAATCTGAACCGTGGGGCGACTCAGAGCCTGCCCCTCTGGGCCGCTATGCACGACCCGCATCGGCTGTCGCGTCCCTTCCGCGGTGTTCGGAAGCTCGAGGACCCCCGAAGGGCTGACGCGAGGGACTTCACTTTGCTTCTGGCCGCAGGCGAGCAGAAGTGCGCTCGCGAAAACGGACGATCTGAGGCCAAAACTCTGCGTCCAGGCTCGGGCGCGCGCATGCTTCGGGTCCATTTCTCCTCGATATCACGGAATCTGGGGCGCCCGTGAGGGTGGCCAAGCAGGCCCCCGCGCGCACCAGGCGCGCCCTACGCTTCGAGGCTCCCGCATCTTCCCTCCCTTTTCGCGTCCCGGTTCGTGTGCACGCCAGTTCGTGGCAATTTGGCTCCCTCTTCCTTTGCGCTCCCCTCGCCCATGACACAAGTCCCTGCCTCCTCGACCGAAGGTCCGAACCACATGGCCGCCGAATCCCTCACAGCCGCCCTCCTCGGTCAGGAGCTGCTCTCCGATCTGCCAGAAACGGAACGGGCCCCAGCGTTCGAAGCCGCCGCCCGCTCTCTCGAACGCATCATGCGCCACGGGGACCTCCACACATTCCTTCTTGCGATCGAAGCCGCACGACAAGCGAGGGAGCGGGGTGACCAAGGCGCACTGACGGATGCCCTGCAAGCGCTCGGCCCCTGGAAGAAAGGCCCCTTCGATGTGGCCGGGGTGAAGATCGATGCCGAGTGGGACTGTCACATGAAATGGGACCGAGTCCTTCAGATGGATGTTCCTCTCGAGGGCCGCACAGTTGTCGATATCGGATCCGGCAATGGCTTCTACGCGCGGCAATTCGAGAAGGCCCGCGCCCGGCGCGTCTTTGCCGTCGAACAAAGCGTACGAAGCGCAGCCCAGTTTATGGCTTTGCAAGCGCTCGATCCCCTCGAGAACACGACCTTCTTTACGCTGCGCGCCGAAGAGCTCCCCGTGAGTTTCCCGAGAGCAGACGTGGTGTTTTCCATGGGGGTTCTCTATCATGTTCGCTCACCGCTCGATCATCTCGCGCTCATTCGCGCGCGTCTGCGATCGAAAGGGCTCGCTGTGATCGAGACCCTTGCTCTCGAGAGTGACAATCATCACTCTCTCACACCGAAGGATCGCTACGCAGGGATGCGCAATGTATGGTTCATCCCTACGCCCAACACCCTCGTCCATTGGCTCGAGCGCTCAGGGTTCCGCCTGCGGGACCTCGGCCCTCTCGTTCCGACCACTCCAGAGGAACAGCGGGCCACAGTGTTCGCGACGGGCCCGTCTCTCGTGGACGCCCTGGCGCCCGACGCTCAAGGACAGACGGTCGAGGGGTATCCCGCGCCGCAGCGGGTCATCGCCGTCGCCGAGCCCCGCTGAATTGTAAAACTTTGTAAGCTGACATTACGCCATCATTTCCGCATCTTACGCATGTTTCAGTGACACCACCCTGGCGCACAAAGACAATCTGCTACAATCAGAGTCATGGCGCGTTTCCTCCCATTGTCGAGGACTCTCCGGCTCGGGGCCGCGCTCGGAGCTGCCCTTTGGCTCACGGCGGCGTCGCAGGCGACCGCCGAACCCCAGGGAACTCTGTCGACTCGCCTGGCGATCTCGAAGGTTCGAAGCGCTCAGGGCAACGTTTTCGTCGCTGTTTACGATCGTTCCGGTTGGCTGGTTCCGGGTAAGTTCAAGACTTACCGAACCGTACGCGCGCGCACGGGAGAGCTCACCGTGACAATCCCGGGACTTAGCCGGGGACGTTACGCGGTGGCCGTCTTCCACGACGAGAACAAAAATGGCGTCGTGGACACGAACTGGCTCGGCCTGCCCAAGGAGGGATTCGGCTTCAGTAGGCTGTCTCCGCTGCGCGTCCCGAGCTTCGACGAGGCAAGCTTCGAAGCGGGCACGCAGGTCGTCCCCGTTCAGCTTCGCTACTGAAGTTCGACCGGCGAGCCTGTGTGCTTTCCGCCATGGGACCGGAGCGACGCTCGCCTCCCCGCGTCGGGGCCGAGCACGAAGAGCAGCATGGGACGAAAACTCCGCACTTCAATAGGTGAGCTGCGCAGCCCTCGCTGCCCAAAATTCGCCAGATCGCGCCCGCGAGCGGTGACGAAAGCTCGAGAGTTACCTACCTTAGCCATATGAATCGTAGGCCGCGCATCTCCGTCATCGCCTTTGGCCAGGCGCCCGCTGGGTTGATCTACGAGCTAGAGAAGCGAGGCGTCGACGTGACCAAGGGAGAAGTCGCTGACGTCGAAGAGTTGGTCGAGAGCCAAGACCCCCACCTCATCGCTCTCTCAGGGATTCGAGGCGCCATGGAGCTCTCGACGTTGCTCGAAGATCAAGATCGCGCTTCCTCGCCGCGCGTCGCGGTGATCGCCGCACGCCGCGACCTATCACGTTTGTGGGGACTCAATCGCGACGTCGTCATCTCACTGCTCGCTACCGAAATGGGTGACAAGGTCGTCGCCGGTCGACTCGACGCGCTCGCGCGTCAAGCTGCAAAGAAACGCGGTGAGGTCCTCGAGCCGATCGCGGGGGCAAGCGTCTCCCTCGAGCCACGCTTGCCGAGCGATGCGCTCACCACGATGGCACCTCAAGCTGTCGCCGCGATTCAGCTCGTCAAACAAGGCCAGAAGGTAGAGCGTGCCGAAGCCCCTGTGCCCCCCGGCTCTTCGGCTGCGTCGCCGGCGGCCCCGGCAGGCCCGAAAGAAGCGCCCGCAGCCGCTGCGCCCTCGATGCCTCAGGTGACCCTACCGAGTGATGTGACCGAGCTCGACAGCGATCTGCTCGAGTCCGACCGCCCGCCAGCGCCGGAAAAGTCATTGCCTTCGATGGCCCATACCCGCATCGGGCTCGGCCTGCCTGAAAACCTGCGCCTCTCGGCGAAACAAGCGGCGCCGAAGCTTCAGGCCCCTCCCGAACCCGAGCTAGGAAAGAGCGAGGCCCCGACCGACCCTCCGCCCGCTTCCGCTTCTCCGGCAGACGCGAGCTGGGATCTCGAGATCACATCACAATATGAGAGCGTCACGGCCCGTCCTCCCGAGACGGTCGAAAAGAACGCCTCCGACGAGAAGTCAGAGTCGGCGCCCTCGAAAGAGTCGGAAGAGAAGGACAAGTCCGATCCACTCAGCGACGTTCCCCTCGAGGGACCGACGAGTGAGCCCTTTGCACTCGCTGAATCGAGCCCGGGCGCTGCCGCCGTAGAGATCAAGCCAGAGGAGAGTCCCGAGACTGCTCTCGAGAAGCTCGAAGCAGACGCCACCGAGGGGTCCTCGGACGATGAGCGCAAAGAGAAGCCAGAGAGCGAGAGCACGCCCCATGGATCGATCTCCGTCGCTCCGCTCGAAACCGATGCGCCGTTCTTCGATTCGATCGAGCCCGAGGCGAAGACCCCGGAGAAAACTCTCGCCGACATTCTCCCGGAGAAACGCTCCGCGCCTGAACCCCGCCTTTCTCCTGAGCCGCGCACGAGCTTAACCCCGTCAGGAAAGAAGAGCTCGCCCGCTGCGGGCCTCTTCCTCGTCCTGCTCGGTGGCCTCGGTGCCGCGTACCTGATCTCTTCGGCGTCCGGCCCCAGCTCCGCTCCCGCCCCGACCGCGGAGAAGGCCCCGCTCACCGAGCAACAAGACGAGCCCGCAACAAACGCCGACGCGCCGTCCGCGGAGCCTGCCGACGCGCCGTCCGCGGAGCCTGCCGCGGAAGCCCCCGCTGCTCCTACCGAAGAGGCGAGCGGAGCCGACGAGAACGCTCCCGCTCTAGGGAGTCCCTCCGAAGACCCGAAACCGGCGGAGCCGGCCCCCGCTCCCTCCACCGCCAGCGCAAAGGACCTCGCCGCTGCTCTCACGGTCACCGCGCGCAAGACGCAGACTTGCGAGGACCTGGTCCCGAACCCGCCCCCGATCGGCCGCGATCCCGCAGCTCAGGCGAGTCCTTCCTGGAACGCCGCTCGCAAGGCCATTGTGAAGGGCGATCTCGTTGCAGCGAAGACCGGCATGTGTGAGGCCGCGCTCATCAATACGTCGAGCCCTGCTCTTGAAGCGCTGGCGCTCCTCTACGTGACCGAAGACGCGCCGACAGAGGCGCTGATTTGGCTCGACAAGGCCGAAGCAGTTCGCCCCGGCGTGCGTGAGACGCTCGATCTCCGGGCTGTAGCTCTGACTCAGCTCGGACGCATCGACGAAGCTCGGGAGGTCTGGTTCCGCGCTCTCCACCTCACCGCCGACGAGACGGGCCGACGCCAAGGCAACGCCATCGAGGACATCAACGTCGGCAAACAACATCTCAAGCGCGGTGACATCCCGCGCGCCGAGCGTCTGCTTCGGCGCGCGCTCGTCCTCGCCCCCGATCACCCTCTCGCCCTCTCGACGATGGCGGAGGTCCTGCTCAAGAAGAAGGAGTACAGAAAAGCCGCGTTCCTCGCTGAGACAGCGATCGCTCGCGAGTCCTACCTTCCCGATGCGTACGTGACCCTCGCCGAGATTGCACAGGCCGAGGGCGACATCCCGCGGGCAAGGAAGGAGCTCGAGCGGGCTCTCAAGGTCCGCCCCGATCTCTGGGCGGCGAAGAAGTTGCTCCAAGATCTCGACAAAGCCGGAAAGTAGTCGCTACGTCGGGCGCCCCCCCGATGTGGATCTATCTGGCCCTCGCCTCGTCCGCCTTCATTGGGCTCTACGAGGTCGCTCGGAAGGCTGCAGTCACTGACAGCGCAGCCCTTCCGACGCTGCTCGCCGCCACGCTGGGCGGACTCGCGAGCCTTCTTCCTCTCGCGATCCTCTCGATTTCCCACGGTGAGCTCCTCCGCTCTCTGGGGCTCGATATTGTCTTGTTCGGACCTCGCGAGCAGCTGCTCATCTTCTACAAGTCCCTCTTGGTTACGGCGAGCTGGGCCTTTTCGTACAGCGCCGTTCGCTCGCTCCCGATCTCGACGGCCGGACCCGTTCGCGCCACCTCCCCTCTCTTCACCGCCATCTTCGCGGTTCTCTTATTCGCGGAACGTCCGACGCCCCTCAAATGGCTCGGGATCGCCGTGCTCATCTATGGCTACTTGAGCCTCGCAACTGTGAGCGCCCAGGAGGGCATCGTCTTTCGAAAGAATCGCGCAGTCTGGCTGCTCTTCAGCGGAACGCTGCTCGGCTCGCTCAGCGGGCTCTATGACAAGTACCTTCTGCAACAGGCCGCTCTCCCCGTCACCTCGGTCCAGTTCTGGTTCACCTTCGACAACGCGCTGCTGCAGCTCCTCCTCGTCTTGACCTTGCACCGGCGTGACCGGAAAAAGCGCCCCTTCCGCTTCAGCTTGGCAGCGCCGCTCGCCGGAGTTCTCCTGGTCCTCGCGGATCAACTCTACCTTCACGCGGTCTCCGATCCACATGCGCTCATCTCTGTGATCTCGGTGACCAGGCGCGCGAGCGTCCTCGTCAGCTTTGCTGTCGGGGGATGGCTCTTCCGGGAGCAGCTGCTTCGAGCGAAACTCCGTCCTCTCGCTTTCGTGCTCCTCGGCGTCGTCCTGCTCGTCTATTGAGAGCTGGACAGCGGACGGGCCGGCCCGCGACGCGTAAGGAGCTCGATGCGAAAGGGGTGTTCGTTTTTCTCATCCCGCTCGTGTTCGCTCAGGACCTCGAGCTCAAACTCGGACTCATCGAACTCCGGGAAAAAGACGTCACCGGGCACGTCCGCGAGGACCCGCGTCCGATAGAACCGGTCCGCGTAAGGGAGCGCGAGCGCATAAATCTGGCCACCTCCGATCACAAACGCTTCCGTCTCACCCCCCGCCTTCGCCCGATGGAGGGCGTCTTCGAGGGACGGAACAGTGACGGCATCCGGGCGCGCATAGCTCGGGTCGCGACTCACCACGAGGTTCGTTCGTCCGGGCAGCGCTCGGCCCATCGCGTCGAAATTCAGTCGACCCGAGATCACCGTGTGACCACGCGTCGTGCGGACGAAATGGCGCATGTCATCGGCCAGTCGAAACGGAAGCTGGTTGTCACGTCCAATGACGCCGTTTTGCGCTACCGCCGCGATCAAACTGACGAGCATCGTTACACCGCGACGGGAGCCTTGATCGCAGGGTGCGGATCGTAACCCTCAATTGTGAAGTCTTCGAAACGGAACCCGAAGATGTCCTTCACGTTCGGGTTGAGCTTGAGGGTTGGGAGCTCCTTCGGCTCTCGGGAGAGCTGCTCCTTGGCCTGCTCGATGTGGTTCAAATAGAGGTGCACGTCGCCGAAGGTGTGAACGAATTCACCGGGCAATAGTCCCGTGACCTGCGCGAGCATCATCGTCAGGAGCGCGTAGGAAGCGATGTTGAACGGAACGCCCAAGAAGACGTCCGCGCTCCTTTGATAGAGCTGGCAGGAGAGGCGTCCCCCCGCTATGTAGAACTGGAACAGGCAGTGACAAGGGGGCAGCGCCATCTGCTCGATGTCGGCGACGTTCCAAGCGCTCACGATCAGGCGCCGCGAATCCGGATTGGTCCGGAGCATGCGGACGAGGTTTTCGATCTGATCGATGCTGCGGCCGTCGGGAGCGCTCCAAGAGCGCCACTGTTTCCCGTACACGGGCCCCAGCTCGCCGTCCTCCCGCGCCCACTCGTCCCAGATCGTGACCTTGTTTTCCTGCAGGTAGCGGACGTTCGTGTCGCCGCGCAAAAACCAGAGGAGCTCTACGATGATCGAGCGGGTGTGGAGCTTCTTCGTCGTCAGGAGCGGAAATCCCTGGCTCAAGTCGAAGCGCATCTGGTGACCAAAACGGCTCAAGGTCCCGACGCCCGTTCGATCTTCTTTGCGAGTTCCGGTCTCGAGCAGAAGCTCAAGCAGTTCGAGGTATTGACGCATCGTTTCGCTCTCGGGGAGGCCGCTCTCGCTCGCTCGCTCGTCGACGAGGAGCCGAAAAGGAGCTGCGCGCGCCGGGAGTGTAGTCCTGTTGTCGTCCGAGGAAAGCCGAGGAGAAGAGGCGAAATTGGCGGTTGCGGTCAGTTCTGCTAGGGACCGGAGCAGGAGATTTCAGTGTACCGCGTCACAGACGGTATCTTCATTCACTTCGCGCACCACGTCCGGGGTCACCTCGGTCCTTGCATTTCCCTCCACGGGCACACCTGGCTTTTTCAGGTCACCCTCGAGGCGAAAACCCTGGACCATCAAGGTTTCGTCATCGATTTCGATGTCCTGCACGACCGGTTGCTCACCCCCTGTCACAGGCTGCTCGATCACAGCCTCGCGCTCGGTCAAGAGAGCTTCGACGAGAGCCGTGAGGCCCTTGCGAACCTCGGCTCGATCCTTTTTGCCTCCCGCGAGAAAGTCCAGGGCACCCAAGGGGAGCGTCAGCCCGGCTTCGGAGAAGACGAGCGCGGTCTCGCCGGCGCTCGGAATCACTGGCCCGCGAACATCAAGGTGGCTGTGTTTCCCTTCACGCCGACCTCCGAACGCCTCGCTGAGTGGCTCGCTGCTGCCGCGGCGGAGACCGTCGGGGACGAGCGCGTGCGAGTCGTCTCAGCACGCGTGGTCGAGACTCTCCATCCGACGGAGAGCGCCGCAGAATACTTCGTGCCCCGCTGACAAGCGCCCGTCCAGCCGAGGACGCCCGAGATGAAGATCGATCCCTACCTCGCCCTCTTGGGGGGAATGGTCGCGCTCGCGTTCCTCTTTCCCGCCGAAGGAGCCGCGCACGTCGCGATCGAGTTCGGCGTCGATGCCGCGATTTTCGGCCTCTTCTTCCTCTACGGAGCACGCCTGCGTGCGCGCGAGGTACTGGACGCCATGCGCCGCTACCCGCCGCAGCTCCTGATGCTGCTGACGACTTATCTCGTCTTCCCTTTGCTCGGTGTGCTCACGGCTTGGCTGCTCGGTCCTGTCCTCGATGGACCTTGGAAGATCGGGATCCTCTATTTGAGTGTGCTGCCGTCGACCGTTCAGTCGTCGATCGCGTTCACTTCGATTGCGCGCGGTGATGTCGCCGCTGCCCTTTCCGGCGCGACGATCTCGAATCTCCTAGGGGTCTTCCTCACGCCACTGTTGACCTCCCTGGTGCTCGGCGTCGGCGACGATGTCCCCACCAATGAAGGCGCTGTCCTCGCCATTTCGCTGCAGATCCTCGTTCCCTTTGGTCTCGGCCAGCTGGCTCGCCCCTGGCTCTCCAGCCTGCTCGAGCGAAAAAAGCGCGTCGTCTCCTGGTTCGATCGCGGCTCGATCCTGCTCATCGTCTATTCCGCCTTCAGTGAGGGAGCTCGGAGCGGCGTCTTCCAGGATGTGAGCCTGCTCGAGATCGCTCTCTTGCTGCTCTTGAGCGGGATCTTGCTTGGTATCGTGCTCGCCTTCACGTTCTTCGTGAGCCGCGCCTTGGGCCTGCCGCGAGGTGAAGAGATCGCTGTCGTCTTTTGTGGATCGAAGAAGAGCATGGCGAGCGGGATCCCCATGGCCAAAGTGCTTTTCCCTGCGAGCTCTCTGAGCGCGATCGTGGTCCCGCTCATGCTCTTCCATCAGCTCCAGCTCTTCGTCTGCGCCTTCATCGCGCAGAAGTACGCCGAGCGAGCCGAACAGGCTGTCAGCGAATCTACTTAAGCCGACGTGACGAGCTCTTCGAGCTCTTCGTCGGTGAGCTCGATCGGATTGCCTTTCATGCTGCTCGCGCGGCGCGCCATCGGGACCGAACGCAAGGCGAGCTCTCGCGACACCCCAAGTCCAGAGAGCGGCACAACCCGGAGCTCCTTGGTCAACTCCTCGATCCGAGAGACGGCATCCTCCGGCTGAGCGTCCTCTTTTCCGGTGAGGAGAGCTGCGAGCTCCCGGAATCGCTCGAGGTGACAGGCCTCTCCCCGCGCCCGAAGCGCCCGAAGGTTGACGCGCAAAGACGCTGGCAGCAGCGCCGCGCACAAGGCTCCGTGGGGCGCGTGGCTGAGGCCTCCGAGAGGGCCCGCGAACCCGTGGACCGCGCCCAGCTTGGCGTTGGCGAGCGCCATGCCTCCGAACAAACTCGTGAGCATCATCTCTGAACGCGCCTCGAGATCGGAGCCATCCCGGAGCACTCGCGGCAGCGCTGAAGCGCCACGTCTGATTCCCTCGCGGCAGAGCGCGTCGGTCATCGGAGTCCGGGCGGAAGAAAGGAAAGGTTCGATGACCTGGGTCAAGGCGTCGAAGCCTGTCGCGCGTGTGATGTCCGGAGGCACGCTGAGCGTGAGCTCAGGATCGAGCAGCGCAACGGGGGGCAACATCGTCGCGCTGCGCAGGCTGACTTTGACTTCTCTCTCGGGCACGTCGATGACGGCATTTTTCGTCACTTCGGCGCCCGTCCCCGCCGTAGTCGGGACAGCAATGACAGGAAGGGAGCGGTTTTTGAGTGGCTTTCCGGCGCCTACGACCTCGAGGTAGTCGAGCGGATGTCCGGGGTTCGCGAGGAGCGCCGCGACCGCCTTGGCAGCGTCGATGACGCTCCCGCCTCCAACGGCGATGATGACATCTCGCTCCGCGGAGCGGGCGAGCTCGGTGAGCTCAAGCACGCGAGCAACGCTGGGCTCCCCGCTCACCGAACCGACCTCCGGCTTTGCGCCGCGCTCCGAGAGCGCCTGGATCAAGAACTCGACTCGAGCCTGGTCGCGCCCGGCCAGGACCAGCGGCGCCTTGCCGAGACTCAAAGCGAGCTCGGGGAGCTCACGCCGCCGCCCGGCTCCGAACAGGATGCGCCCCGCCGTCTCGAAGGAGAAATCCACCCTCGCCTCCGCTCAGAAGCCGCTGTCGTCCGGGGAGATGTTCGTAAAGCGCTGACTCGAACGGGGCCGCTGCATCAATGGCTCAGCGAGCTCACGCCAGCGATTGTAATGAGCCGTCTGTTTGTGAGCGGCGGGCGCGTCATTGGTCCGGTAGACCTCAATGAGCTGAAAGTGGTCAGGGTCCGCCTCGTCCGCGAGCACGTCGAACCGGGCAATCCCCGGCTCCTTCCGACTCTCTCGGGCGTTCTCCTCCGTAATGGCGATGAATTCCTCACGAGACCCAGGTTTGACGAGCACGTCCACAATGACGATCAACATGGCCCGCCCATCAGACCACCACGTCGCCGCGAGGTCGAGGGTCAGGTGGGACGGCCGCCGTAGTCGAAGGCCGGTTCGTCCGCCCCGAGCTCGAGGGGAGGCAGTCCTTCTCGAGCGCGCGCTTCTCGCAAGATTTGGACGGTGGCGCTGGTTCCGATGCGGGTCGCTCCGGCCGCTCGGTAAGCAAGGACGTCATCCAGCGTCCGAATGCCTCCGGACGCTTTGACCTGGACGTGGGGTTCGGCGCGAGCGCGCATCAAGCGAACGTCATCGAGAGTCGCTCCCGCGGACCCAAAGCCCGTCGACGTCTTGACCCAATCGAAGGAGTACTCGCTCGCCAAGTCGCAGAGCATCTCCTTTTCGTACTGGTCTAAGTAACAGGTCTCGAAGATGAGTTTGATCTTGGCGCCCGCCGACGACGTCACGTCGCGCAGCCAACGCAGCTCTTGTCGCACCGAGAGAAAGTCGCCGCTCTTCACGAGGGAGATGTTCACGACCATGTCGAGCTCATTCGCCCCACTTTGCAGGAGCAGCTCTGCCTCCTTCGCCTTCATGGCAGCGCTCGTCACGCCGTGAGGAAAACCGACCACGGAACATACCCCTACGTCCGTTCCTTCGAGCATCCGCGCGGCCTCCGCCACGAAATAGGGGACGAGACAGACNGTGGCAGTCTGATAGAGGCGAGCTATCTGTACGGCCTTCCTGAAATCTTCCTCCTTGGCGACAGGTGCGAGGAGGGAGTGNTCGAGGAGCTTGGCGATGCCTGAGACGACGGCGGACATGGGAAAAAGAGGAGGCGGACGAGGGCTCGGCTCAGGGTGTGGAACCGGGGCGCAAGCAGGAGTACCGTTCGCGGGTGGCTAGTATGCGCCGGTTGTCGTGGGTTGTCGTCTCGTCCCTGGGTCTGATCGGTCTCGGCCTCGGGGCTTGCGGGACGTCGAATGATCCCGGGACCGGAAGCGGCGGGAGCATGGCGAGCGGCGGAGCCGCCGTAGGGGGGACCAGCTCGGGCGGAGCGCCCGTCGGAGACGGCGGAGCCGCGGCAGGTGGACTCAGCGAGAGCGGCGGAGCTTCGACGGGGGGAGGAGGCGACGCGAGCGGGGGAAGCCCCAGCGGCGGCGCGCCGAACGGCACGGGCGGTGAGAGCGCGGGCGGAAGCGGCACCGGCGGCGAAGGAACCGGTGGCAGCCCCGCTGAGCCAGCAGCGATCGCCAACAACAGCGGCGTCGTCACCTTCACCTGGCCCGAGCGAACCCTCGTCGTCGATGGAACGCGCGGCGCCCGCGTCGTCTCCCTCAAGGCCGGAGGGAACGAATTCCTCTCCCAGGCTCCCTCGGCGAGTCCGAGCGGTGATGATCTCTTTAAGTACGGTTCGACTTTCTGGACCTCCCCTCAGTCCGCTTGGGGCTGGCCGCCGATCGTGGCTATCGACAGCGCCGCTTATACCGTGACAGTGGACGACGGGACCGCCACGTTCACCTCGTCGAACGCAACCGTCGCGGAGGGCAAGGACGTTCGGATCAAGAAAGCCTTCAGCGTCGACACGGCGAAAGACGTCATCACGATCGTCTACACGATTGAAAATGTCGGCGCGGGGAGCGCTTCGTTTGCCCCTTGGGAAATCACGCGTGTGCCCAAGAGCGGGCTGACCTTCTTCCCTACTGGCGAGAGTGCGAGCACTCCGGAAGGCATGGGCATGCTCCCTGTCACGAACGCGGGCGGCATCACCTGGTTCCAGCATCCGGGCATGGCGGTCGAAGAAGACAGGAAGATCCACGCTGACGGCAAAGAAGGCTGGCTCGCCCACGCGACGCCTACTGTCACGCTCATCAAGTCCTTCGCCGACCTCCAAAGCGGCCAAGCCGCCCCCACGGAAGGTGAGGTCGAGATTTACTCAGCGAAGGACGGGACCTACGTCGAGGTCGAAAACCAAGGAGCCTACAAGGATCTCGCGGCGGGCGCTTCGCTCACCTACGAGGTCCGCTGGCTGCTTCGTGAGACTCCCGAGGACGTGACCGTCGCCGCCGGTGACGCCTCCCTCGCTTCCTTTGTGCGGGCGGAGTTGAGCGAAGCGGGACTCTAAACGAAAGTCCGGGCGCCCGCGCGAAGCGCGGGCGCCGGCGCGATAGCGCGGGGGGCTCCGGCTGCGGGCGACATGACTCTGGCGGAGCCCGCGCGAAGCGCGGGCGCCGGCGCACGGTGAGGAGCTGGACTCTGACGAAGGCTCGGTCGGGTTCGGCGGATGTGATGGGCCGGGGCCAAAAAAAGCCACCCCAAAACAAGGTGGCTCTTTGGTAGCGGTCAGTGACGCCTGAGCCTCCGCGTCCTTCGAGGAGGCCCGTCCTCTGATACGTCTCTGTCTTTACCGGACGACGGGCGGGAAGATGCCCGCGTCGCGCGCTTCTTCACAACCACGCTTCACATTGGTCGGGCCGTCCTCGGTTTTGACGACCTTGAACTCTACTCGCCGGTTCTTCTCCCAGGCCGCCGGATTGCTCGCCCGTTCGAGGGGGCAATACTCGCCGTACCCTTGGGAGACGAGGCGCGAGTCTTTGATCCCGCCCGCGATGAGGGCGCGACGCACGGCGGCTGCCCGGCGTTTCGTTAGGTCGAGGTTGTACTCATCGGCACCGCGCTCGTCCGCGTGGCCGGCGATCTCGACCACGAGGAACTCGGGGTGGCCCTTGAGCGTCCCGATCACCGCCTCCACGATCGACTGCGACTGCGGCAGGATGACGTCCGAGCCCGTCGCGAACTGGATCTTCTCGAGGATCACGATGTTCGAGCCGTCGATGATGACCTTGCCCTTGTCGGGGCAACCGTCCTCGTCCTCGAAGCCGTTATAAACTTCGGGCTCGTTCGGGCACTTGTCGACGATGTCCGGGATTCGATCGAGGTCGTTATCCGGATCCGGACAACCATCGTCGTCTTCCCAGTTATCGAAGTCTTCCTTGTCGTTCGGGCATTGATCGACCTTGTCGAGAATGCCGTCCTTGTCGTTGTCCGGCTCTGGGCAGCCGTCCTCATCTTCAAAGCCGTCGCGATCTTCCGGATCGTCGGGGCACTTATCGACGTCATCGTAGATGCCGTCGCCGTCACGATCGCCGCGCTTCTCCCCCTCGGGACAACCGTCGTGATCTTCGATGCCGTCGAAGTCCTCGGGGATGTTCGGACACCGATCATCCTTGTCGAGGATGCCGTCATTGTCGTTGTCAGGATCGGGACAGCCGTCCGAATCTTCCCAGTTGTCGAAATCTTCCGGCTCATCGGGACACTGGTCGCGGTCGTCGCGATAACCGTCACCGTCCCGATCGCCCACAGTCGGCTCATAAACGAAGCCGAGCATGACGCGGGCATCCGCCGCCTCGAAGCCCGTGAAGAAAGCGCGTCCGCCGGCCGAGGCCATCAGGTAGCTGTTCTCTTCGATGAAGATCTTGGCGCCGCCGAGAAACTCGGCGGAGAGCTTCTGGTCCGAGGCAGCATCCGCCATCAAATAGGTCCCGTAGTTCTCGGCGACGAGATCGAGGCGCGGCAGCGCACGATAAGAGAAACCAATCCCGTAGGTCAGCCGATCCCCAAGGGTCAGCGCACCCTCGACCAGCTGCCCTTCAGCAAAGGTCGGGTTACTCCCGGTATGTCCACGGTAACCGACGTCGACACCAATCTTGAAGCGGCTCTCGTCGAAGCGACGCTCCAAGACGAGGCGCGGCCAGTACCAAAAGCCCGGATCCGCGCCCATATCGCGCTCCGCTCCGAGCAGCGGCCCGCCCGCCTGCATCACGACGGAAACACCGAGGAACTCGGTCGGGCGCAGCAGACGAATCTTCAAGTGCGGGATGATCGTCTGGATTTTTTGAGACGAGAGCTGGCCTGCGTCGTAGGTCGAGCCAGCAGGTCCGAGGTTCGTGCCTCCCGGACCGAACATGATGTTCACCGGAATACTCAAACCGACGACCATGAAGTTCGTGAGGCCGTAGGTTCCGGTCACAGAGCCCTGGAAGGAGTGCTCGATGAGTTTGTCGGTCCCGGTGACCGCCTCATTGGAGCGCATCAACTTGTAGCCCCAGTCGAGCATCATGCCGAAGCTGATGTGCCCGGACGGCAGGATGTCGGTACCGTTGACAAAGAAAAATCCCTTGGAGTCAACCGCGGGACGGTATAAGTGCGTGTCCATGCCCGAACCGTTCGATTCGGGGACATGAGGACCTGACTGTGCGCTCGCTACGCCGGGCGCAGCGAGGACAGCGACAATACCGGCAAAGGCAGGAGCGAGGAGCTTGCGAATCACAGTGACGTTCCCTTACGGACCGTATCAGCATCGCGAAATTCCTGTCAAATCCGCGGCAGTCGCGAAGAGGCGCCTCGGACTCGCGGCGTTTGCGGGTTTCCTCATCAGCGCTGTGAGCGGTGCCCAGTCATCGTCCGTGAGCGGTCGGTGGGACGCGAGCCCGCTCCAGGTGAGCTGGGCGATTGGCTCCTGGGGAGAGAGCTGTGGAGCCAAGCCTGGCGGAGGGGGCGACGGTGGAGGAGTCGTCACGCTGACCGCTTCAGCAAGCGATTTCACCTGGTCGGGACTCGGACGCTCCTACTCATCAACAAGCTGCTGGGAGCAGATGCCCGGACTCCAGGTGAGGAGTCATTCCGCAAGCGCCACTACAATTCAAACGACCTGCGAGATGCCGAAAGGGGACCCGCGCCAAGCGAAGCTGGTGACGACCTGGGCGCTCCGAGGCGACAAAATCTACTTCGACGAAGCTGCCCAATATCAGTTCGTCAGCAAGGACGGCCCCTGCACCGCGAGCGCTCGCCGCACACGGCTTCTCTCTCGCGCCGCCCCCGCTCCCACCGCCTCCCCGGAAAAATCCGAACAGGCTGCTTCTGATGCTCCCGTGGCGGCTGATCAGAAAGCTCCCACGACACCCTCTTCCTGCACCGGCGACGAGAAGCCGAGCACCCTCACGCTCACCCCACGGGCCTCCGTGCTCCGCAGCGGAGATCTGCTCGAATTTGACCTTTCCGTGCGCGGCGCGCGGGGCTGCCCTGTCAAAGAGAAGGCGCACGTCGAGTTTATCGAAGGGCGCGATCTGCTCGAAGAAGGCGATTCTTCCGCCTTCCGCGTCCGAGCTGATGCAGGCAGCGGACGTGTTGTTCTCCGTGCCCGCGCCGGGGCCCTCGAAACGACGCAAACGGTCCTCGTCGTCTCGAATCGTGAGCTCCAGAACCTCTTAGGTGACGCCCCGGAGCTCGACCCCGCAGAGGCACTCGACCCCGCGCGCACAGAAGCTCGCACTTCCACCGACGCTGCCGATGAGAAGGACGCGGGCAACGCTGCCCTGCTCGCGACACTTTTCGCGGCACTTTTGACCTGCGGCGGGATCTTGTATTGGTTCCGGAGGAGGCCCGAGCGCAGCGCGCCCTCCGCTCCCCCAGCGGAAAAGCCTTCGGAGAAACCTCCCACTGCCGAGCCTACGCCCGCAGAGGGAGCGCCTCGCCCACACCCTCCGACCGTTCGGCCCAAAGGGCGCCTCTGCCCCGTCTGTGGAGAGCGCTATCCCCTCGAGAGCGTTTTTTGTGGAAAAGACGGCGCTCGACTCGTTCGGGAGAACTGACTCAGAATCCTGCTCTCGTCTGCGCCGAGCGAGGCCTCGGGAGGAAAAACCTCTCTTGCATTCAATGGGTAGGTGAGGAGAAGCTGCTTTTTGATAAGCTGATGCCGTAACGGTGTCGCATGCGCGGCTCGAGAGATGCTCTCGATCGTCCGCTCTGCCCGAATCGACAAGACAAACGCGAAGATTATGAAAATTACCTGCGACGCATGTGGCTCGAAGTACTCGATCGCTGACGACAAGGTTCGCGGCAGGAAGGTGAAGGTTCGCTGCAAGAACTGCAAGGCGAACATCCTCGTCGATGGGACCGCTCTCGAAGAGGGGAGCTCCGATGGCGGAGACGCAGGAGACATCGGAAACGCAGATTCGGATCATCCCGCCGCGGCCAATCAGTGGACCGTGAACCTCACGGATGAAGACTCGCGGGACATGACCTCCGAAGAGATCGTGGAGGGTTGGAAAGCGGGCATCGTTACGGAAGACGCCTACGTCTGGCGCGACGGCATGACGGCCTGGAAGCCGATCCTCGAGGTAGCGGAGCTCAAGGTGAAGCTCCTGGCGACGGGTACGCTGAGCCCGAAGACGGCCGCCGTGAGCGCCGGTCCCGCTTTGCCCCTCGCGACGAAGACGTCACCTCAAGCGGGTTTGCAGACCACTCCCCTCGCCTCGCCTGCCAAGGCGGACGCGCCCGCGGGCGATCTGTTTGGAAGCTGGGGCAAGGAGACGCCCTTCGGTGCGGGAACGGACGAAGGAAAGAAGCCGACCGGCGCGCGCAATGAGAACTCCGTCTTGTTCTCTCTCGACGCACTGAAAGGAACCGCTGAGAAACCGGCTGCGCCCGCCAAGAAGAGCTCGCCTGACGATCTCTTCGCGATGGGTACGATGCCCGGCGGCGGACTCCTCACGGCGAACGTCGACCTCCTCACGGCCCCGGCCCTCGAGCCCCCGCCGGCGCCCGCCTCTCGTCGAGGTGAAGCCGTGGCTGGCAAGCGCGGAGGTGGCTTGATGTTCGGGCTCATCGCAGTGGCGGCTCTCGCGCTCGGTGGCGGCTATTTCGCCTTCAAGGACAAGCTCGGCGACGCTGGCGAACAAGCCTCGGAAGCGGAGCAAAAGGCGCGCGAAGCCCAGGCCAAAGCTGCGGAAGCTGAGGCCAAGGCGCGTGAGGCCGAAGCTCAAAAGAAGGAACTTGAGGAAGCTCTCGCCAAGGCCCGCGCCGAAGCGACCGCCAAGGGCGAAGACCCGAGCGCTGCCGAGAAAAAGGTCAAAGAAGCTCAAGCTGCTGCCGCAGCCGAAGCTGCCGCTCCCGCGGCCGGGGCGACGAAAGAACCTGCTGCCCCGACCAGGACCACGACCACTTCATCTGCGCCGGCCAAGACCAGCACGACCGCCTCAGCTTCGACGTCCTCCTCGAGCAGCGGCGGTGGCAAGGCCTTCGACGTCGCCGCCGCTAAGGCTGCCCTCAGCGCAGCCGCCGCAAACGCGGCGGCCTGTGGCCAGCCCGGGGGCCCGACCGGCCCTGGTAAGGTCCAGCTCACCTTCGCACCGAGCGGCCGCGTCACCACCGCCACCGTCATCGAAGGTCCCTTCGGCGGCACGGCGGTCGGCGGTTGTGTCTCGTCGACGTTCAAGCGCGCCCGCGTCCCGGCCTTCGACGGCGCACCCCAAACCGTCACCAAAGCCTTCAAGATCAACTGAGACGAGAGGGGCCCCGGAGGTCTTCAGACCTGCTTCGGGCCCCGGTCCATCACATTCGACTCACACTCGGACGAGCCTTCGAGTGAGCCCGCCTGCCCGGGATCACTCGGGGGCTTCTTTTCGGACCTGCCTGATCTGAAGAGAGCCAAACTTCTTGATCAACCGAGTTTCACGGAAGACCTGATCGTATGCCTCGATCTGGTCGCCGTAGCGGCTCGCCTCCGCACGAAGTCGCTTATGGTAAGAGCTCACGAGAACGTAATCGAGCGTCCGGATTTTTGCTCGAGGAGCTCTCAGAAATCCGATGGAATTCCTACTTTCGATATAGCGACCCCTGGACTCGATCCTCACAAGTCGACCCGAACTTCGATCAGCGCGAAACACACCCGCAGAGCTCTTCGAACGAAAGAGGGCTCGTCAACATGAACCAAGAACGGCTCCCCAAAAGGGATCCCAGAGACCCGGAGCGCATACCCCAACGCAAATGTAAGGAACACAAGAAAAGGGTAGCTCCCCCACGAGCGCCTCTCAGGCGTCCCTGCCTCAACGTCACCTTCCTTCCCCACCCTCGTCCCTCCTCCCATCCTTTCTCCGAACCTTTCTCACCTGGAGCGTGCCGAACCTCTCCACCAGCTCCGTTTCTCGTTTCAGGTGATCATAGACGCGCAAGGCTTTGCGCCCAGCGGGGGTGTCCTTCCTGAACTTCTGTTTGTAACTCGTTACAATCACGTAATCTACGTTCGCCAAGGCCGATGGAACGTCCTTCAATCCCCCGAGATTCCCACGCGCTTCGACGTACCGGGAAGTCGGGGCGACGCGAACCATCTTCCCACTTTGGACGTCCACCTGGTGGAGCTCAAACGGCCCACGAGGTAGATACGGCCCATACGACTCGCTCAGAATCCTCGAGCCAGGCGGGAGGTTCGACGTGATCCACCGACTCACAGTCACGTTTCGGGTCGGCCGAGCTTGATTTTGGACAATCTGAACGACCCGCGGCACGTGGCCGAGCGTGAGCGCTGCGCTGAGAAGCGGCCCTACAAGGAAGGCCCCGACCGTCTTTCCGTTCCGAGCCAGCGCCAGGTCGTAAATCGCTTTCGTCCCCAGCGCTCCAAACAGACATAAGGGAGGAATCAAAGGAACGAGCCAGCGTTCCCATTTCAATACCAAGGAGGAAATGAAGACAAGGTAGATCCAGAAGAACGATAACGGGATCAGGGTCAGGCGCCGCATTTCGCCACGCATCCCCGAGATCATCCCCACGGCAGCCAGTCCCAGGCCCAAGGTCGATAGGCTCGAATCAAGGGCCGCGAAGTAGTATCCGAGCGTTGGGAAGAACCCCGTACTCCGCGCCTTCACGAGAGGGTAGTTCTCCGGCGCCTCGGCCCGTAAGTCGTGGAGCACTGTACCGAAGTCGAGGAAGATATGCGGGGCGACCAGAAAGAGCGCCGCAAGGCTCAGTACTCCTGCGATGACCGCAATACGAAATCTCCTGAGGCTCCACTCAAAAGTCATGCTCGCGCCAGGCGACGCCACAAAAACCGTGAGGAGGATCACCAAGCTCACAACAGCGGACGGCCATTTCGTTGCCGTGGAAAGCCCTAGGAGCAGACCAGCCCCCAGGAACCATCGGTCCTTCCGCGTCCGAATCCCTTGAATCAGACACAAGAAGAGAAATATCAGCAGCGCTGATTGCTGCGTGTCCGTCCGGATCAGGCTCGCGATCCTGATGTCGATCCCCGCGACGGCCATCAGGAGCACAGCAAGGAGCGCTACCCAGCGGGTCGAGAACTGGAGAGTGAGGAGCCAGAGTCCAAAATGACCCAAGAGCGACCAGAAGATCATCAAGTGCTTGCCGAGCGCGTGGAACGGAGCCGGATCGTCTTGGTACTGAACAAGGAGCTGATCGAATGGCACGCCCGCGGCCCAGGCCTTGAGTGCGTAGAGCGCGACCAGGTTGTAGATCGTAAGCGTCCCCGGGTGCCCGAACCAATGGGGGTTCGGATCCCCGGTGGCCAAGATGTTCACTGCCCTGCGCACGAAATGTGGCTCGTCGGCGTCGATCACAAAGGGTTCGCCGAATGGCATGCCCCCAATGCGCAGCGCGAGCACCAACGCGAAGGTCAGGAAGACACAGAAGGGATAGAAGCACCGCGTTGCTTGAGAAGTCATTGTTCCCTGAGAGGTGGCGGAGTCTGCCGCAGGCTCAGCGAAAGAGCGACCCCGGAAGAAACGGCTGCGGCTAGCCTAGGGTCCCGAGCGAGCCCTTAGGACGAGAATCTCCCGAGGTTCATGGTATGGCCCCGGCGCCATGAACTCCCCCACGCGTGCTCCCCGGACCGTGCTCGTGACGGGCGCGGCGGGTTTCATCGGCTCCCACGTCACAGACGAACTCATCGCGCGAGGCCTCCTCGTGGTCGCCCTCGACGACCTCTCAGGGGGATACCGGGAGAACGTCCATCCCCTCGCGCACTTCGTCGAGGGCTCGACCCTCGATGTTCCTCTCCTCGAGCGTCTCTTCCGCGACTTCGAGATCGACGCGGTGATTCACCTGGCCGCCTATGCGGCTGAAGGACTGAGCCATTACGTCAAGCGCTTCAACTATGAGAGCAACTTGATCGGAAGCGTGAACCTGATCAACGCCTCCGTGAACGCGAGCGTCCATCGCTTTATCTTCACTTCGTCGGTCGCCGTCTACGGCGACCTCACGCCTCCTCTCCACGAGGACATGCGGCCACTGCCCCATGATCCCTACGGGATCGCCAAATGGGCCGTGGAGCGAGAGCTCGAGATTTCCCATCGGCTTTTTGGGCTGCCCTACGTGATCTTCCGCCCCCACAACGTCTACGGCGTTCGCCAGAATTTCAGCGACCGTTACCGCAACGTGGTCGGCATCTTCATGAACCAGATCCTCAAGGAAAGGCCGCTCACCGTGTTCGGCGATGGGACCCAGACGCGGGCCTTTACCCATGTTTCGGACGTCGCTCCCGTGCTCGTCGATGCCCTCTTTTCTCAAGAAGCCGTAGGGCAAGTCTTCAACTTGGGCGCAGACGAGAGCTTTTCGATTCTCGAGCTCGCCGAGCGAGTGAGTCAGGCGATGGGCGTCCCTTTGCGCGTCGAACATCTCCCTGCGCGCCCCGAAGCGAGACACAACGAGGCCTCCCACAAGAAGGCACGGAAGATGTTGGGCTATCGGCCTCAGGTGGCCCTGGAGACTGGCCTTCGCGAGATGGCGGAGTGGGTTCGGAAGGTCGGCCCGCGCCCGACGCAAAGACCGCGCCCTCTCGAGATTCCGCACAATCTGCCGCCTTCCTGGGCCCCGCCAGACCCTTAGCGAGTGAGACGCGGCTCGGACGCCTTCGACCAAGCCGCAAGGCGAAACGAGATGCGCTCGAGGTAGCCTGGCCTACGCACAATCTCCTCATAACCAGGAACCGCCCCGACCCACCGACCTAGGCGCACGTTTGGCTCTTCTGTGATGTACATCGTCGGCATCCCGAGGAGCGCGGGGCCGTCCATTCCCGCCGTGGTCACCCCCATCTGCCCCACCACTCCATGCTCCTCCTTGAGGACCTCAAAGAGCTGCAACTGAGAACGTCTCATGTTTCCTCGGCGGAAAAGCTCCTCCTTCCAGAATAGGGCGAGACTTACCGCTCCCTCGGGCATCTCCCAGCCATCGAGACCGTCGCCGATCAGGACGGGCGTCAGACCAAGCGAAAGTGTCCGCTGACAGAACACTGAAAGCTCGTCGAAGTCGGTGTTGCGGTTCTTTTGGTGTACTCCTTTCCGCACCCAAAGCAGCACCTTGGCTCCAGTCTGAGCCGCCCCCGCGAGTCTTTGTTCGGCGAAACGGCGGATCTCAATGGGCACCGGTTCTCGACCTAGGAACGCCGCCCGAAGCTTCGCCTGAGCGCTCGGCGCATCACTCCGAAAGGCGCGCGCCACGATCTCGGGCAGGGCCTTGTTGGCGCGGGGACGAGCTCGAAAAGGTCGAAGCCGGTCCGAAAGTCCTGCTTCTCGCAAGAAGAGCTCCGCCGTCTCTGCGAGGGGGCCCTCCTCGAGCTGAATCTCGACTCCAGCGAGGAGACTCGCCGCCGCCAGGTACCAGCCTTCGCCGAAGGAGAAGCCTGGGTCCGTGTGGAACGTATAAGACCGGTTCCTTTCGCGGGTGAGCTCGCGCGCCTTTTCCGCCGCGAGGTGCGCGGCCTGCGCAAACCGCGACGCCTTCGGCGCTTTCAGTTGTTCAGCGAGGATGGCGGCCATCCGCGCCGAGTCCTCCGCCTCCAAGATGATGGACTCGACCCTCGCCCAGCCGTCTTCACAGTCCTCCTCCGTGGGGGCGCGCTGCGACCCGCGCGCGAGCTGACCGGCGCCGTATCTAGCCGACTCGGCCCGGGCAGCGTGAGCCTCGAGCAGCGCCCAGCGCACGCGATTCGTGAGCACATCCTCCGATGGAAGCTCCACCAGAGCTGCTTCGATCACCTCCGCGAGCAGGGCCCGGTAGCGCTCGCGGTTTCCCTCCTGGTGCAGCGCCTGTGACAGCCCGCGCGCCTCTTTGAGGAGCACCTCGGCGCGGAGGGGGCCGGACTCTTCTTCAGTTGCTTTCGATCCGAGCGTCGTCACGCGCCCGGGGTCTATCCGCGGAAGCAGGTTCCGTCGAGTCTCCCCGAGGCATCTGTCTCGCCGCTCGCGCGGATCAGCCTCCCTGGCGGACGCGAGCCGCCATCAATCAAGGAGCGTGCGGGAGAGGCCAACCATCCTCGTCGAAAACGAGGGGCGTGATGCGGAGGACCGCTGCCCCGTTCGACCGACGGTAGGCGTGGTACGTGTGGTAAATCGTGTCGCCCACGACGAGCACATCGCTGTGTCCGGCAGCGGCCCAGTTGACCTTGTCCCCCTCCACCACAAGGGTTCCTCCTCCCTCGAGAAGAGGCTTGCCTGTCTTGTCGAGGTAGGGCCCGAGGATGTTCTCCGAACGCCCAACGGCCACGCGGTAGCTGAGCTGGTTCACACTCCTGCCCTCCCCGGGACAACAGAGGCCCCAGGTCACAAACAGATAATGGTATCCGCAGCGCCGGAATAAAACAGGAGCCTCGATCTGACTTGCATGCGCCAATCGGACCAGGTCGTTCCCTCTCCGAGAACCGTCTTCATTCAGCTCAAAGGCGAAGATCCCGTCCCAGAAGCTCCCGAAGGCGAGATATCCGCGCCCTTCCGCGTCGAACCCGACGTCAGCGTCGATGGCGTTGTACTTCTCGCTCCCGTTCGTGCAGATGACAGGTCCATGATCAGTCCAGTTCCCCGCGCCGATGTCGCTGGTGCTCAGGTGTGTGATGCAGGAGATGTTTGCGCCGAACTTGGCAGAAAAGCTCGAGTAGAGATGGACCTTACCGCCGAAGCTGACGACATCCGGTGCCCAGGGGAAGTTGAAGGTCTGGCCCGAGATCCCTGCGAGCCAAGTCTTCGACCAGTCTGGATACGCCGAGTAAACATTCGGCCCCCTCGACCAGTTTTTCAGGTCCTTCGACGTCGCCGAGGGGATATAGTCCCCGGTCCAGAATCGGTAGTAGGTGTCGCCGACCCGGATCATGGTCGGATCGTGAGCGAGGGTCTCGCCGCTCAGCGCCAGCGGGGCTGGCACCTCTCCATCGAAGACCCCACTGTCACACAAGTCGTCGCTGGCCTGTCCGCCTGTGCCGCCCGCCGCCGCACCCCCCGAAGCTCCGCCCGCAGCGTCGCCTCCACTGCCCGCCGCCGCGCCACCGCTCGAGGCTCCCCCCGAGCCCAGAGCGCCTCCCGCCGCCGCCGGGGCCCCCCCGCTGCTCGGTCCCCCGCCTGAGCCCAAGGCTCCTCCGCTCGAGGCCGCGCCGCCGCTTGAGGGGTTCGGCTGCCCCCCAGACGCGGCGCCCCCCGAAACGCTCGCAGCCCCTCCCGAAGCGGGATTCGAAGGCGCGTCTCCTGGTTGCCCTTCCGAGCAGCCCCAGGCCCCGAGCCAGGAGCCAACGAGCAGCGAAGCCACACCCCAGCGGCGCTGAGGTGGCCCGCGCCGAAAGGCTCGCTTGCTCTCCTCCGGTGCGCAAAAAGCCGCCGATGGACCCATCTCCCTATGATGCACGGATCGCCCCCGTCGATCACGAAAAAGGGCCGAGGGTGCCCCTCTAGCCCCGGGCTGCTTCTTTCAGGCGGGCGACCAGCCGAGTCCGGCGCTGTTCGCGGCGCGTTTCGGCCAAGGCAACCCGGAGCGCCCGCTGGTCCGTCACAAGGACGCAGAGCTTCTTCGCGCGCGTCACCGCCGTATAAAGCAGGTTCCTCGAGAGCATCACAAAGTGCTGCGAGAGCAGCACGACGACGACCGCGGGATACTCGCTGCCCTGACTCTTGTGGATGCTCGTCGCGTAGGCGAGCCGTAGCTCCTTGAGTTGCTCCTTTTCGTAGGTGACCTTCCGCGTCCCGTCAGCGTCGTCAAACTGGACCGTGAGCGTATTTTCCTCGGGAGAAACGGCGATGATCTCGCCAATGTCACCATTGACCACCCCGCGCTCGAGATCATTTTTCGCCTGCAGGACCTTGTCTCCCAAGCGAAATTCAACGTCGATGCCGCGCACCGCCAGGCGGCTCGGGTTCATTTCAGCTTGCAAACGCTGATTGAGAGCGATCGTGCCGGCGTCGCCCTTGTGCATCGGCGTGAGCACTTGAATCTCTCGCAATCGATCGAATCCAAAGCGCGCCGGGATGCGCTCAGTGACGAGCTCTGTGACGAGACTGGCTGCGTGGGCCGGGTCCCGGGCCCGGATGACGAAGAACTCTCCCTCTGGTCCGCCCGAGCCCCCCGGCGCCTCTCCGCTCAAGATGCGGTGCGAGTTGACGACAATTTGGCTGGTTTCACTTTGGCGAAAAATCGTGTCAAGCCGAGCCACGGGCACGCTCCCGCTTTCGATCAGGTCGCCGAGCACTGCCCCCGGCCCCACCGAAGGAAGCTGGTCCCGGTCGCCCACAAAGACCACACGCGCCGCCGACGGGATCGCCGTCAATAGACTCGCCATGAGCTCCACGTCGATCATCGAAGACTCATCGACAATGAGAAGGTCGACCGCGAGGGGCGTCTCCCCGTCACGCTGAAAGGTGCCGGTCTTGGGGTCCACCTCGAGCAAACGGTGGATGGTGCTCGCCTCTCGTCCTGTGGCCTCGAGCAGCCGCCGCGCGGCGCGTCCGGTCGGCGCTGCCAGCTGCACGCGGAGCTCCTTCTTCCCCAACACCGCCAAGATCGCGCGCACCAATGTTGTTTTCCCCACGCCTGGTCCACCGGTCACCACGAGCAGCTTCTGGTCCGCGACCAGGTGCAGAGCTTCCTTTTGGGCCGGGGCGAGCTCGATCTTGGCGCGAGCCTCGAACTCCGCGATTCGCTGCGCGACGTCAGAAACGGGGTGACGCGGCGCGGAAAGCAGACGATGGATCTCCTGAGCCACTGTGCGCTCGGCGCGCGCGAGCGTCTCGAGCAAAATCTCACCCTTGTCATCCACGACAAGACCTCGCAGGGCTAGCGCGTCCACCTGAGCGTCGCAGACCGAGCGAGACACTTCGAGTAGCTCGGCTGCTCGCGTGATGAGGTCTTGTCGAGGCGTCGCCGTGTGCCCCTCCTCCGCTTCTCGGGAGAGCGCATGGAGCAGACCGGAAGAGATGCGCTCAGGATGCTCGGGGGGAAGTCCCTGCTTTTTGGCGATGGCATCCGCGGTCCGGAACCCAATTCCGGGCACCGCGCGGATCAAGCGATAGGGGTTCGTCTGGACGACGGAGAAAGCGCTGTCCCCAAAGACACGGATGATCTGCGCGACGAGCCCCGCGCCGATCCCGTAGGAGTTCAAGACGAGAGCGAGGTTCGCGTGCGCCCGGTGCTCGGCCCACGCATCGCGAATCGCCTGCACCCGGGCCTCGCCCAGCCCCTTCACTTCGCGCAAACGCGAGCTGTCCTCGTCCAGAATCTCGAGCGTCTTGTCGCCGAACGTGCGCGCGATCCGTTCGGCCATCTTGGGACCCACGCCGGGCAAGATCCCGCTGCCGAGGTAGTTCGTGATTTCCTCGGTGGTCTCTGGGGAGACAACGATCGCGCTCGTCACCTTGAAGCGCTCGCCGTGCTGGGCGTGGGTCTCGATCTGCCCCGTGAGCCGCAGACGGGTCCCTTTACCGACTGGCGGGAGAACCCCCACCGCCACAACAGCTCTCTGGCGATCCAGCCCCGCCACATGAGAGAGGCGCACCACCCGAAAGCCAGTCTCCTCGTTTTCGTAGGTGATGCGTGAGACTTCGCCCAGGATGCTCCTGACCGTGGTGCACGAGGGGCTCTTGTCCATCACGCTCGCAAGTTCCTACGCCGCGCGCTCCATCGGAGCAACACGCGAGCTAGCCCCCCTTGGCACGTAATGTCTCACCGCGAAAGTTCCCGAAGCTCGTCGAAGAAAAAGGGGCGCGAGCTAGCGCCCCGGCCACCCCATTTGCCCCTGTTTTCGCGAGAATCGCTCAAGGATCAGCCCGAGCTCCTTGCGCACACCTCATTTTTGAGATGCGCTCCACACATCATGATTTCGAGCCTTCTCGCTAGGCACCACGGATGTTGCGGCCGGGGAGCCTCCCCCAAAGACCCTCACGCGTTTGCGTCTGCCGGGACGGAGCGCAAGTACGAGCGCTCGCGCCCCTTCGCGGTCACCCATCTAGCCCTCGACCTCGATCTCGACCTGGACCGAGAGGAAGTGTCGGGGATCGCGAAGCTCGATTTCGGGCGACGCTCCCGCTCCGGGACCTCGCTGACCCTGGACGCGATTGGTTTCGCCATCGAGGAGGTGTTCGTGAACGCGGAAGGCTGGGCTCCGTCGACGCGCCAGGAGGGAGAAGGCTACACCTATGACGGTGAAACGATCTCGATTCCGATCGACGCCACCATGGACGCGGGTCAAGTCACCATCCGCTATCGCGCCGCTCCCAAAGCGGGTCTGTACTTCTTGAAGCCGGACGAACAAGTTCCTCAGCGGCCGACCCAGGTTTGGAGCCAGTGCCAAGACGAAGACGCGCGCCATTGGTTCCCTTGCCAGGACAAACCCCACGCCAAGATGACGACCGAGCTCCGCGTTCGGGTCCCGGACGGCATGATCGCGCTTTCCAACGGGGAGCTCGTCTTCTCGGGCCATGAGCGAGAGCGGCGCGTTTTCCACTACCAATTCTCGACCCCACACCCTGCGTACCTGGTGACGCTCGTCGTGGGCCATTTCGACGAATGGTCCGAAGAGATTCAACTCCCATCGGGGCGCAATGTCACCCTGCGCTACTTGGTGCCTCCGGGGCGCGTTGAAGAGGGACGCCGCGCCTTCGCCGACACGGGACAGATGGTCCGATTGCTCTCTGAAAAAACAGGGATCGAATACCCCTGGAGCTCCTACACACAGGTCGTCGTCAGCGACTTCATCTTTGGCGGCATGGAGAACACAACCGCCACGACGATGTACGAGCACATCCTCTTGGACGAGCGCGCAGCCATCGACATCGATTCCCACGATCTTGTGGCTCATGAGCTCGCCCACCAGTGGTTCGGCGACCTCGTCACTTGTCGCGATTGGTCCCACGCCTGGCTCAACGAAGGGTTCGCGACGTTCATCGAGATGATCGAGCGGGAAGAGCGACTCGGTCGCGACGAGCTCGACGCCTGGGTCGTTTCGGACCTCGAGCGGTACCTCTCTGAAGCCCACGGTGACTATCAACGGCCGATCGTGTGTCGCGACTACGAAGAGCCCATCGACCTCTTCGATCGGCACCTCTACCAAAAAGGCGGCATCGTCCTCCACATGCTCCGGCGGCGACTGGGGGACGAGGTCTTCTGGCGCGGAGTGCACAACTACCTCAACAAGCACCGCCAAGGCATCGTCTCCACTACTGATCTGATCGCAGAGTTCGAGGCGGCGAGCGGTGAAGGTCTCGAGCGATTCTTCGACGAATGGGTCTTCCGCCCGGGGCACCCCGACCTCGATGTGAGCGTGAGCTACTCGGACGGGATGTTTGAGGTCACCGTCGAGCAGAAACAGTCGGGCAACGACGTCCCCGTTTTTGAGATCGATCTCGAGGTCTCGCTGTCTAGCGGCGGCACCTGGACCACCCATCACAAGCGGATCGCCTCGAAAAAGGACGTCCTCTCCGTGCGCACTTTCGTGCGACCCCAGGGCGTCGTGATCAACCCGAACCTGAAGGTCGTCTGCCCGATCAAGGTGAGCGGGCCCGAGGACCTATTCGTCTACACGGCGAAACATGCGGAGACCGCCTATGGGCGCTGCCAGGCCCTTCAGGCGCTCGGCAAGAAGGAGTCGCTCCGCAGCCTCGAGACCTTTGAGGAGGTGCTCGCAAACGAAGACGAATCGTACCTCGTCCGCGCCACAGCCGCCGAAGGTCTCGGCGGCCTCCGGAGCGGTCGCGCCAAGAAAGCGCTCGAGCGGGCCGCCTCTTCACCGAACCCGAAGGTGCGTCGCGCGGTGGCGGCAGCTCTCGGCGAAACGGCCGATCCTTCCTTCAAAGACCTGCTTGTCCACCTGACCCAAGACGCCAGTTACCTCGTCGCCGCTGCGGCCGCCCGCTCTCTCGGTAAGCTCGCTCCCGACCTCGCTCGAGACGCTCTGGTTCCGCTGCTCGAACGTGACTCCTGGGCCGACGTCGTACGCGCCGGAGCCCTCGAGGGACTCGCCTCCCTCGGCGGAGAGGTCGCGACTCCGTTCCTGATCAGCGAGAGTCGCTACGGTCGTCCGCTGCGCTCGCGGCGCACGGCAATCGCGGCTCTCGGTCGCGTCGGAGAAGGGCGCAAGGTCCGCGAGCACCTAGAGAAACTTCTCATGGACAGAGACCCCCACATCCGCGCGGCCATCTTGCGGGCCCTCGCTGATCTGGGAGATACGCAGGCCCGCGGGGCGATCCGGGGACTCCTCGAGCGTGAGACGGACGGCCGCGTGCTCCGCCCCGCGAAGAAGGCTCTCGCTAGTTTGGGCGCGGATAAACGAGCTGGGCTCCATCAAGCGAAGCGAGACATCACCAACCTCGAGAACGAACTCCGGACGGTCAAGCTCAAGCTGAGTCAGCTCGAAGCGCGCATACCGAAGACGAAGGCCAAAGACGCCAAGGACAAAGAAAAGAAGGCGAAGAAGCGAGAGCGCTGATGGGTGAGTTTCTCTGGGGCGTCGCGAGCTCTTCCTATCAAATCGAAGGAGACCGGGCGTCACGCGCCGAAGCCAACTGGGACAAGTTTGCCGAGCGCAAAGGAGCCATCTTTGCCGGGCATGACGCCCTCTTCGCCTCGCACCACGTCGCCCGTCTCGAGGAGGACCTCGATCTCTTGGCCGCGCTCGGGGTGAGTGCCTACCGGTTCAGCTTCTCCTGGCCAAGGCTTGGAGCAAGAGTAGACGATCCGCGGGGCGTTTCCTTCTACGAGCGGCTCGTGGATGGTTTGCTCGCCCGCGGCATCGAGCCCGTAGCGACGCTCTTCCATTGGGACGCGCCTGTTGAGCTCGAAAGACTGGGTGGTTTCCTGAGTCCGGAGAGTCCCGCCTGGTTCGCGAGCTATGCGGAGCGTGTCGCGCGCCGCTTTGGTGATCGGATCCGTCGCTTTCTCACGATCAACGAACCGCACGCCTATATCGAAGGAGGCCTCCGCGACGGTCGCCACGCACCGGGCCACAGGCTACCCCTCTCCCAGGTTCTCTTAGCCGCCCACAACACACTCAAGGCCCATGGCCTCGCCGTGCAAGTCCTTCGGGCGCATGTGAGCCAAAGTTGGGTCAGTGCCGCTCCCGTGTTGCTTGCGGCCACGCCCGCTTCACCTTCTCCCGAGGACGTCGAAGCAGCTTATCGCTTCACCTTCTCCCTTCCGACCGATCGTCTGCGCGTCTCCGCCTTCTGGCTCGACCCGCTCTACGGCCGCGGGTACCCGGACGAGGTGTGGACCCGCTTCGGCTCGCTCATGCCCAAGGTGAGTCCCGAGGAAGTCGATCTGATCAGCCAACCTCTCGATGCCGTGGGCGTGAATCTATACGACGCTGTGCGCGTGCGGGCTGGCGCAGAGGGCGCTGCCGAAATCGTTCCTTTCGGGGTGGGGAGCCCTCGCACCAGCTTCGACTGGCCCGTGACGCCCGAAGCGCACTACTTCGGACCGAAATTCCTCCACCAGCGGTACGGACTCCCCGTCATCATCACGGAAAACGGTCTCTCCGCGAGCGATTGGATCGCCCTCGACGGCCGGGTGCATGACGCCGACCGCGTTGACTTCCTCGAGCGTCACCTCCAAGAGCTCGAGCGAGCTCAGGCGGAAGGCGTACCCATCCTCGGCTACTTCCACTGGACCTTCCTCGACAATTTCGAATGGAACCACGGCTACAAACACCGCTTTGGGCTGGTGTATGTGGATTTCGGGACAGGTGCGCGCACGCCCAAGGATTCGTTCTTCGCGTACCGCGATCGCATCCGGGCAGAACGCTCAAAATGAGAGGGGCCCCCGCGAATGCGGTTCCATCAACCTAGCTACCTTTGATACGTTCGCTCGACGTGAGGCCGGGACCCTGAGGTGCTCGGACTCGGAGGTGAGCTCATGGGTGGAACTCGGACGAAACACGAGGTGAGGGGTCGAACGAATCAACCTGATTGGCGCCACGCGATCTGGAATCGCTGGCTGATCAGCTACCTCACCCCGAAAGACGAACCGAAGTCGATCGAAGAGCCTCCTTTTGACGGGCCACGAAGCGAAGATCCTCCAGAGGCTCCCGCGCCTGCGGGGGAGACTGTCAGCACGGAGCCCGTTGCGGCGGCTCAAGGCCCCGAGTCTGAAGCGCCCGAAAAAGCCGACGTGAGGCGGCCCTCCCTGAGCGCAAGGGTTCGACTCGATGCTCTCTCGGAGCAACTCCTCTCCGTTGAGGCGGCGATCGATAGCCTGACGCAGCGCCTCAACGTCAGCGCTGCTCATGAGCGTATCAATTCTCGGCGCGTGACCGACGGTATCGACCGTCTGACCGAGCTCGCCGAACGCCACACGGAGGTCCTCGTGAGCTGCGTGCGCGCCCTGGAGCGCCTCGAACGTCGTTTCCTCGACTACGACCGCCGCGAGCGGTTGTCTTTGCCCCCTGAGCCGCGCGCTCCCGAGACTCCGTCTCGGCGTCCCCCCGTTTCAGCGTCCCGCGTAGCGCCCGACCTGGGCCATCCTTTCAGTGGCAATCTGGCGGACCTCTCGGTCCCGACCCTGCTCAGCATGTTCGAGCTCGAACAGCGCACAGGCCGCCTCACGCTGAGCACCACCAGCGGCGCGCTGACGCTTGAGCTCGAGGAAGGCAAGCTCGGTCAAGCCTTCTTCGATGGCGTCCCGAGCGAGCCCGTGGACGCGCTGGCGCGCGTCATTGACGCCCGCTCCGGGCGCTTCTTGTTCACCCCCGGCGAGCTCGTCACCGACGATCTCGGGATCAGCCCGGGACCCAAGGTGAGCGTCGGTTCGGTTCTCCTTCGCATCGGCCAGCGCAACGACGAGGCCAACCGCGACGCCTACGGGACCTGAAGCGCCTGCCGCGACTCGCGTCACTCCTCCGTCCCCATGATGAGAGGGGCCCGCGGCGCGCCACGCTCCGGCCCCTCACTGGCCTCAGCGGCCCTGTCCTAGGATTCGATGAGGGCGCCTCAAACCGCCACGGTTCCCTAGAGCTCAATGGTGACGCCTTCGCGCGCCACCGTTGCGTTCGCCCACATGTCCCGAGCTTCAGCGGCGATCCGATCCATCACGTCATCGGTGTGCTCAGGGTCGTGGTGGAAAATGCAGAGTTGTTTGACGTTCGCCGCGGAACAGAGGCGCACCGCCTCCTGCCACGTCGAGTGCCCCCAGCCCACCTTGGTCACAAATTCCTCATCGGTGTACGTGGAGTCGTAGATCACGACGTCCGCGCCCTCGATGAGCCCGAGGACGTTCTGGTCCGGCTTGCCTGGCGCGTGCTCGGTGTCCGTAACGTAACAGACTGACTTGCCCCCATAGTCGATGCGGTAGGCCGTAGCGCGATTCGGGTGATTCAAAAGAGCAGTACGAACCGCCACACCCGGGAAGAGCTCGAAAGAGTCCCCAGCCTGGAAGTCACAGAACTCGAGGTTCGCCTTCATTGCCTCGAGAGGTACTGGGAACGTCGGCTGCATCATCTGCCCCGCCATCACCTCGCGGATCGAGCCACCTTCGAGGTGCCCCGCCATGACGCGGAACTCACGCCCCTTCTTGAAGCCCGGAGCAAAGAACGGGAAGCCGTTAATGTGATCCCAGTGAGCGTGGGTCAACAGGATCGCCCCGCGCTGAACGTCACGCTCCAGAAGGCTATGGCCGAGCAAACGAATACCCGTGCCCGCATCCAAGATGATGGAGTGGTCGCCGGCGGTGACTTCCACACAGCTCGTGTTGCCACCGTACCGAACGTGTTCAGGCGATGGGCAAGCAATGCTGCCGCGGACGCCCCAAAATCGGACGGCTAACATCCCGATTCCTCCCCTGCCGTGAGACGAGCAGCTGCGCGCATATTCCAGCCTCTAAGACAACCCAAAGCTGCCCCTCCTGTCAAACCCACCGCTGCCATTTGCCTTCGCCCCCACGTTGTTCGGTTCACGACGGAAAGCGTCCGAGGGCTCTTTTTGGCCGTTTTTCTCGGGCGAGCGCGGTCCGCAGCCTCGCCTGTACTTCAAGAAGTGCGGCGCCCGTGATACTGAAAATTGAGGTGATAAAGAGCGAGCGAGTGCCCTCTTCTGAGCTTCCGATCGAGGAGAGGCTTGCGCGCCTGGAGTGGCTGGAGCGGGTCGGGCTGCGGCTGGCCCGGGAAAGGAACAGGGGGCAGATCCTCGAGACGGTCCTCACCGAGGCGCGGGAGCTCTGCGGAGCTGACGGTGGAACGCTTTATCTGCGAACGGAAGACGATCAGCTCCGCTTCGCTCTGGTCCAAACGGTCTCTCTCGGCATCCACCTCGGGCACGGGGGCAAAGAAGACGAGATCCAGTTCCCCCCGCTTCCGCTTTACCATCCCGACGGCTCGCCCAATCAGAGAAATGTCGCCACTTTCGCCGCTCATGCGAGACGCCGCGTCCATGTGCCGGATGCCTACGACGCGAGCGGCTTCGACTTCTCGGGCACCAAGGCCTTCGACGCTCAAGTCGGCTATCGCTCCAAGAGTTTCCTCACCATCCCGCTCGAGGGCAGTGACGGACGGGTGATCGGCGTTCTTCAGCTCATCAACGCCACCGATCGGAACACCGGGGAAGTCATCCCCTTCCGCGAAACGGACCAAGATACCGTCGAATCGCTCGCGGCCCACGCGGCGCTCGCCCTCGACAGCCGCATGCTGCTCGAAGCACAAGGCGAGCTCTTAGAGAGCTTCATTCGCCTCATCGCAGCCGCCATCGATTCAAAGAGCCCCTACACGGGGAATCATTGTGAACGCGTGCCCGTACTCGTAGAGATGCTCGCTGAGGCCGCCTGTGGGGCGAGTGACGGGCCCTTCGCCGATTTCAAGCTGAGCGATGAGGAATGGTACGAGCTCCGGATCGCCGCCTGGCTCCATGACGCAGGAAAAGTCACCACACCGGTGCACATCATGGACAAGGCGACGAAACTCGAGGCGATCGTCGACAGGATCGCTGAGATCCGCTTACGGGCCGAAATCCTGATCCGAGATGAGCATACCTCGATGCTCGAGGCGATCTTGGCCGGCGAATCCCGAGAGATCGCCGAAGCCCGCTACCAGAAGGCCAAGGGGGAGATCGAGGATGATCTCGCTGTCATCGAGCGCGCCAACCTTGGAGGCGAGTTCCTTTTGCCGGAGGTCGCCGAGCGCCTGAAACAGATCGCGCGCCGCACGTTCACTGAACGCGGCGTCGTACGACCACTGCTCGATGAGCGCGATCTCGAGAATCTCCTGGTAGCGCGAGGAACGCTCACTGAAGCGGAGCGCATCACCATCAACGGGCACATGGTCGAGACCATTCGCATGCTCGAGGCGCTCCCCTTCCCGCGCCACCTCCGGCGCGTCCCAGAGTACGCCGGAGCCCATCACGAGCGAATGGACGGCAAAGGCTATCCCAAGGGCCTCTACGCTGGCGACCTTTCCATCCCAGCGCGCATGATGGCCATTGCCGACGTATTCGAGGCGCTGACCGCCGACGACCGGCCTTACAAGAAAGCCAAGAAGCTCTCCGAGGCGATGCGCATCATGGGCGCCATGAAACGCGATCATCATCTCGATCCCGAGCTCTTCGACCTCTTCGTACGGAGCAAGACATACCTCCGTTACGCTGAAAAGTACCTCGCACCCGACCTGCGAGATGTAGTCGACGAGGAAGCGCTGCTCGCAATCAAGCCGCCTCCCCTCGACCTCCCGAGCCGCGCCGAACGCGATCAACGTCGGGCGCGCTTTTTGCCCGAGTACGAGGCCCGCTTTCCGCGGACGAACCGCGCCGCTCCGAAGTGACCTCCCTGCTCGCTGGCCTGCTCTTCGTCGCGACGCTGGGGCTCGCCGGCTTCGCGCTCTTCTCACGAGAACGCTCGCGGGCTGCGGCTGCGCTCGCTCTCTTCGCAACGACGGTCGCCGCGCTCTCCGCTCTGAGCCGCTCCCCCTCTCCTCCCCCACCCCAAGGCACACCCGAGGTCCATCGTTCGGGAGGCTACATAGGCAGCGGCAGCTGTCGCGAATGTCATCCCAGTGAGTATGCCTCCCATGCCCGCACCTACCACCGGACCATGACGCGAAAGGCGGCAGAGCTCGCCTGGGATGGGCAATCGTCGCCACAGCTGCCCGCCCGCATCGAAGCAGAAGGGCGAATCTTCGATCTGACAAGGCCCGCTCCCGGCGCCGCCCCCACCGTCACAGGCCCCTCGATGCATGACGTGGCCCGAAGGATCCTCGCCGATAGCTCTGAGGAGAGAGACAGCCGTTCGAACCCTTTTCAGCATGCGCCTGTTGTCACGCGCTCCGTTCCCCTCGTCACCGGCTCTCACCACTACCTCGCGTTCTGGGTGGAAGACGGCGACGGCGTTGAACTTCGCCAACTCCCCTTCGTCTATCTACTTACCGAGAAAGCCTTTGCTCCGCGTCGTGAGGTCTTTCTCATGCCTTCGCACACGCCACCTCACGTGGCTCGCTTCAACGGCGCCTGCATCCAGTGCCACACCGTGGCTGGCATGCCCGCCGAGCAAGATGGCCGCTTCGACACCAAGGTCGCTGACTTCGGAATCGGCTGTGAGGCCTGCCATGGACCAGGCCGAAAGCACGCTGAGAAGTATCGCTCACCTCTCGCGAGGCTTCACGCTCGTACTCAGGATACACCAAGCGAGTACCAGAGCCCCGCTCGCCTTCCCGCTGCCGACAGCAGCGTCCTCTGCGGTCAATGTCACTCGTACTTCGTCCCGTCAGACCCGGACAAGTGGTGGGAAAGCGGATTTCTGAGCGCGAGTCAGGACACCGGTCCCCCGCCGCCCGAGTTGCCGGGGCGGACCTTGCTCACCTGGGAGCAGCCCGAGGTCGCACAGTCTCTCGGGGTCAGCCGCGACCTTGGCACGATTTTCTGGGACGACGGAACGGTGCTGGTCGGTGGTCGAGAGTATAATGGTCTGATCCGGAGCGCTTGTTATGAGCTCGGCGAAGGTGACAGAAAACTCGGCTGCCTCAGCTGCCACTCCATGCACAATGCCGACCCCGTCGATCAACTGAAAGTCAACTATGAGCGCGCCTGCGTCGACTGCCACGCCGGACTCGCAAGGTCCCCTGAGTCCCATAGTCATCACCCGCAAGAGATCGGCTGCGTAGATTGTCACATGCCGAAAACAACCTACGCACTCATGAAGGCAATCCGCTCGCACCGCATCACCTCCCCTCGGCCTCAAGCGACAAAACCTCCGAACGCCTGTGTCCTCTGCCACACGTCGGAGAGCAAGGAATGGCTCGAAAAGGGCTGGGACCGGCTGAGCGCGCCCGAGGCTACTCCCCCCGATCCTCTCCCAGCTCCAGCTGAATCTCGGCCTCTCGGAGGATACCTCTCCATCGCGGGGAGCGCCGTCACCCGCGCCATCATGGCCCGAGCTCTCGTCGAGCCCTTCGCGCTCGCGCAGACCGGCAAGGCCTATGCCCGGACGCTGCTCGACGCGCTCGCGGACGATCCTTACCCTGTGGTGCGGCGCATCACCGCCTCTGCGCTCGTCAAGCTCGAAGCGAGCTCAGCCCCAGAGTTGCGCGTAGCTCCGCCCTCGGCTGCGGAGCTCAGCGCCTGGCGAGCTGAGCGAGACAACACGGACCAAGTTGTGAGCGAGTGAAGATGAACAATAAGCCTTCTAGTCCCCGAGCCTCTATGAGCTCCTTTGTCTCGACCCACTTGCTCTGGGGGGTCTCAGGGCTCTTCTTCTACGCGCTGCTCGGCGTCGCGCTCGAGTTCCTCCTCGCCTACAAAGTCCCCGCCTTCGTCGACGTCGAAAACAGCGAGCGACGTCTGCTCTTTCGCCTCGCGCACGCCCACGGCACCCTGCTCTCGCTCCTCCAGCTCGGATTCGCCTTCATCCTCACCCAGAAGAAAAGCCCGACCATAGGGCGCAGGCTCCGCGTAGCCTCGGGCACACTCTCCGCAGGAACGCTGTTGATCCCTGCAGGTTTTTTCCTCGGCGGGCTCGACGCCCGCTCCGGTGACCCTGGCCTCTTGGTCGCGCTCGTGCCCGCCGGAGCGTTTTTGCTCCTCGTAGGGCTCGGCCTGACCTTCTGGGACCTGTGGACCGGACGGGCAGCGGACGAACACCAAGATGCGCTGTAAAAGGACGGCCTCATGCAGCGTGTCATCATCTACCGACCGGGCGGTTATGAACGCCTGACGCTTGTCAGCGAGGCAGAGCCTACGCCAGGACCCGACGAAGTCCTCGTCCGCGCACGAGGCATCGGGATCAACTTCGCCGACTGCATCGTGCGAATGGGCTACTACTCTTCAGCAGGGAAATACGTCGGCTGGCCCATCACTCCAGGTTTCGACTTCGCCGGAGAAGTCATCGCCACAGGTGTCCAGGTCACTCGCCACAAGGTCGGCGATCAGGTGCTCGGCGTAACCCGCTTCGGCGCCTACCAAAGTCATATCGTCGTGCCCGCGCACCAGCTGTTCCCGATTCCTTCCGGGTTCTCCATGAGCCGCGCCGCGGCGTTCCCCACGGTACACTTGACCGCCTATTACGCCCTGACAGGCCTCGGACGGCCGCGCCCTGGCTCGAAGATCCTTGTCCACACGGCAGCCGGCGGCGTTGGCACGGCCGCGCTCAGCCTCTGCCGCGCATTTGGCCTCGAAGCTTGGGGAGTCGTGGGCAGCGAAGAAAAGCTCCAAGTTGCTCTGAGTGCCGGCGCGCAGGGAGCTGTCGTACGCGAGGGCCGCGACTACGTGGCGGAACTCCGGACCAAGGTCCCGTCTGGCTTCGACCTCATCTGCGAAGCCAGCGGCGTCGAGACCCTCCGTGACAGCTACGCTCTCCTTCGTCCAACGGGAAAGCTCGTGCTCTTTGGCATGGGGACGATGTTCCCCCGACGGGCTGGGCGCCCGAACCCCCTGCGACTCGCTTGGAGTTGGCTCAGGCTCCCTCGCTACAATCCCCTGGAGATGCTCGACGCGAACAAGACCGTCTCGGCATTCAACCTCTCCTACTTGTTCGAAGAAAAGGAGCGCCTCGCGGAGGCAATGGGTGATCTCCTCGCGCTCGCTGAAAAGGGACTGCTCCCCGAGCCCCCCATCCAAGAGTACCCCTTGAGCGCGGTGCAGGAGGCACACCGCGATCTCGAAAGCGGTAAAACGACCGGCAAACTGGTCCTTCTGCCCGACGCAACGGACTAATAGAAGATCACCTCGAGCTTACAAGCCGCGCTGCAACCGTCCTTGTCCTTGTTGTTGCCGTCGTCGCACTCCTCGTAGCCCAAGTGGAGAATGCCGTCGCCGCAACGAGGACCGAACACGCAGCCTCGCGCGCACTCCCCGTACCCGCCCTTGTTCTCACCGTCGTCGCATTGCTCTGTGTCGGTTGTGATTCCGTCGCCGCAATGGGGCCCGAGCTGGCAATTCGGAGCGCAGCCGCCATATTCGCCCGTGTTCAGCGCCTCTCCAAGGTCACAGGCCTCCTGCTCCTGAAGAATGCCATCTCCGCACCGCGGTCCGAACGTGCAATCCGCCGCACACTGATTGTAGCCGCCGAGGTTCATCGGACCATCATCACACTCCTCTCCCGGTCCGACTTCACCATCCCCACACTTCGTCCGGCAGTCGCTGCGACCCGTCGAGAACCCCGAGAGGGTCAAGCGGAAGCTCGACCCGGGTGCCTTTCTCTCAGCATGGAACATCTTGATCGGATAGACCTGGCCGTCCGTGAGCCCAAAACGCGTGGCGTTTTGCGCGTTCAAGGTGACGGAACCGGCCTCCGGCGTATGCACTCCGCCGAGGTCCACGGCCAAGTGGCCGTTGACGAACACCCACATGTCATCGTCCCCGACAAACTCGAGGGTTGCGTTGGCCGCCGCATCGTAGCGGAACCAATACTGCACCTCGCTCGAGAACAGGAAGTTGTGCTGGGGAGCGAGCTCGTAGCCCTCCGGCCAGTAGTCCCAGGCTGACTGGAGCGGCCATCCGTCCGCGCCGTAAACCTGCTGTGGAACCTGAGCTTCGATGCGCGCATCCGGCCAGGCGCCTTCGAACCCGTCGAGGGGGAAGAACATCGGGTTGCCGTCCATGACGAGCTTCTCACAGGTCTGCGTCGGCACGTACCGGCAAGGCAAACATTCGTCTGTGGTGCACGGCTGTGTCGTATCGGTCGCCTGGGCGCTCGGGGCGATAAACTGTCGACCCTCGTCGTCCAGTCGATTCACGAAGCTCCCGTCCGCGCTCTGAAAGAGCACGATGTTGCCCGGCATCGTCTTGTTGAAATCGTTGTCCGTGTACCACTGAGAGAAGGTAGCAGCGGACTTGATGCACGAGTTGCCGACGAATACAGGCTTTGCTTGGTCGTTCAGCTCACTGTCGAGGAGCCCGGTCGTCAGGTTACAGGTTGAGCCGGGGAAATCTGTGTTCACCGTGTCTTCTTTGAAGTCGCGGAAGAGCGCCGGAATGCGCACGACACATTCCTCGCCCACTTTTTCACAGGACCCCGAGCCCCCATCCACACACTGGAACCCAGGCTCAACCTTACAGTCGCTCGAACAGCCATCGCCGTCTCGCAGGTTCCCGTCATCGCAGTCTTCGCCGAGGACGATGCCGTCCCCGCAGGTCGAAGTGCACGGCTGTCCGCTCACGCAAGTCGGCTCTGCTTCGCAACGATCGTTGCAGCCATCAAAGGGGACCTTGTTGCCGTCGTCGCAGCTCTCGGCGCCCTCCACTTTACCGTCACCGCAAACGGTCTTCGTACACTTGCTCGGAGAACCTTCACACTTGTGCCCCCGCTCGATGCGACAGCGAGAGTCACAACCGTCGCCGTCTTTGACACCTCCGTCGTCACAACCCTCATTCGGATCCACGTTTCCATCACCGCAGACGTAGACCCGAACGCAGGGCTCTCCGGCCGTTCTGCAGCGATAACCCGGTTCGACGGTCTTGCAGTTTTCGCTGCATCCGTCGCCCGAGTCGACGTTGCCGTCGTCGCAGGCCTCGCCGGGACCGACTTCACCGTCGCCGCAGACGATCGTGGAAACGCAGGGCTGACCGGGGGTCGGGCACACGTGATAGGGCTCTACGACACAGGCGCCCGAACAACCATCACCAGGCAAGGTGTTGCCGTCGTCACAAGCCTCGGGAGGATCGAGATTGATCTCGCCATCGCCGCAGGCGGGAGGCGCGACCAACATACAGTCTTCCGGCGCATCCGGTGCCGCACATGGGTTCATCACCGGGGGCGGGTCGGGATCGACTGTGAGGTCGTCTTCGCCATCGTTACCTCCGTTTCCCGGTGTGCTTCCTGAGCCGGTGCCCGGATCGCTTCCCGTTCCTCCTGAAGGCCCCTCCGTCTTCGGCGCCCCACACATACAGAGTCCCATCACGAGGAAACCAAGCGAGACCCAAGAAGAAGCAAGCCGAAGACGCATAACCCCGAGATTATCTCGTGCAATGCACCAGGGCGCAAAGCAAACAGCCGAGGAGCAGTACCGGAAATCCGAAACCGTACGCGGTTTTTCTGCCCCCAGAACAGCACCGCAACAAGTTTCGCGCGCTGCCGCCCGGAAACGGGGCCAGGCGAACGCCGGCTCAGATCACACTCACCTACTCGCGGAGGGGGCCCGAGCCGTTACAACGTAGGTCGCGGCCTCATAAATCACTCCGCGCTCCGTGAGGCGCTGTGCAAAAACCCTCTCCAAGTTTTGTCGCACAGCCGGAATCAGTACCGGATCAACTTCAGCGACCATGCGGGCGGCAGGTCCGATCTCGAGAGCAAACTCGACAGCCTCCTCCAGCGTCTTTGCTCCTCCCAGAACCATCTCTTTCCGCTCAGGGTCAATCTGCACGTCAGAGAAGCCCGCCGAAGTGAGCACCTCTTTCACATAGAGATCGTCGCCAAAGCGGAACGGCCCCGGCTCACCTTCTCGCAGGAGGACGGGCAGTGGTGCTTCGGGAGCCACCTCGCGCACTGCCTGCATCGGCTCAAGCGCCCATGCATTCCTCTCGAGCGGTTGCCAACAAACAAAACTCAAGAGGCCAGAAGGCCGGAGCGCCCCGAGCAGGTTCCGAAATGCGGCAACCGGATCGTCGAAGAACATCACGCCGAACCGCGAGAAAATCGCGTCGACGGGGGCGCTCAGCCGCTCAATGCTTGCGTCTCCGAGGAGCAGCTCGACGTTATCGTACCCTTTCTCACGGATACGCGCTCGAGCGCCTTCCAGCATGGGCGGGGAGATGTCGACTCCGATGACCCGCCCCGTTTGCCCGACGAGCTCACGAAGCTGAATGAGGGTCTGCCCAGTGCCGCATCCCACGTCGAGCACCCGGTCTCCCTCACGCAGCTCAAGCATGCGAAGCGCGCCGTCCGAGAGGGGTCCGAGCTGAGCGTCCGTACGGGCCTGATTCCGGGCCCATTTTGTTCCACTCGCCCCCTCCCAGCTGCTCTCGCTCATCACACGCCCCCCCTCAACGATCTCACACAAGACGCCAGGTCGTCCCCGCCGTTCCATCCAGGATTTCGACACCCAGGGCAGAAAGTTCAGCCCGAACCGCGTCAGCCTGGACAAAGTCCTTCTGAGCCCGGGCCTGATTGCGCAGGGCGAGTTTCTCTTCAACCCAGCTTCGCTCAATCCCTCGCTCTTTGGCCCGTCGATCGCGCACCCGCTCCAAGAAGAAGCGGGGTTCGGCCTGACCGATTCCGAGCACCTCGGCCAGGTGACGGAAGGCTTCGTGCGCCGCCGTCCACGCGACCCGCGAGATCTTCGTCTTCTTTTGCTTCGTGCGATCGAGGAGCTCATTGATCCGCTTCAAAAGCAAAGCCACGTGCGAAAGCCCCAGAGCAGTGTTCAGATCGGACTCGAGAGCACTTCGAAGCCTTGCTTGAAACTCAGCGATCTCGGCGTGAGCGGGCTCGCTCGATGCCTCGTCGATCTTCGCGCTATCGAGCTCGAGCAGACGCGCCTTCGTCTCGTAGAGGTATTCGAGGCGGTTTTCCGCCTCCCTGAACTGAGGAAAGCTCAGAAGGTGCCCCTCGTCGTCCAAGTCGACCTCGAGATTGAACGGCGTTCGGTAATGGACGGAGAGAAGCGCATAACGAATCGCCTCCGGCTCGACCTTGGCAAACGCTTCACGTAGTCGGAAGAAGTTGCCGAGGCTCTTCGACATCTTCTCTTTGTTCACCTGAACGAAACCGTTGTGCATCCAATGCCGCGAGTAACAAGTACCGGTCGCGCATTGACTCTGCGCGATTTCGTTCTCGTGGTGAGGGAACACGAGGTCGAGGCCGCCGCCATGCAAGTCAATGGTCGGTCCGAGCTCTTTCATGCTCATCGCGCTGCACTCGATGTGCCATCCGGGGCGCCCCGGTCCCCAAGGACTCGGCCAGGAAGGCTCGCCCTCTTTAGCCCCTTTCCAAAGTGCAAAGTCGAACGGGTGACGCTTCTTGCCTTGCTCCGCGTCGTCAACGCGCTCGCTCGCCCCCGCCTCCATCTCTGCGAGATTTCGGTGAGAGAGCTTGCCGTACTCCGGGAAACTCGAGACCTCAAAATAGACGTCGGAGCCGACCTGGTAAGCGTGACCTCGCGCGATGAGCTTTTCGACGAGTTCGATGATCTCCGGCAATGTCTCGCTCACCTTCGGTTCACGATCGGGACGGAGGTTGCCGAGCCGGTCCATGTCTTCCGTGTAGGAGAGGAACATGCGGTCAGAGAGCTCCTTGGGGCTCTCGCCGTTCTGTGCTGCGCGCTGAATGATCTTGTCGTCGATGTCCGTTACGTTCCGGACGTAGGTCACCTCGACCCCGGTGCTCCGGAGAAACCGGACCAATACGTCGTACGTCACACAAGGGCGGGCGTGACCGATATGCGCGTCATCGTAGGTCGTCGGCCCGCATACGTAGATCCTCGCCTTACCGGGCTCACTCGGGACAAACGGGACCTCCTTGGCGGCGAGCGTATCGTGCAGCACTAAAGCCATGCGAGGCCCGGCATAAGGCCTTTTTTCCCTCAGCTCAAGCGGCGGCCGCTTCGGAGCACGGCGGGGCGAGGTGCGCCCCAAGAGCGGTCCTTCGCTCGCTCCTCAGATGATCTCAAAGTAGCGTTCGAGCTCGTAGTCAGTCACCTGACGCTCGAACCTCACCACCTCGAACTCCCGGGTCTTCACGTAGAACTCCACAAAGGCATCTCCGAAAAGCTCCCGGGCCGCCTCAGAACGGGCCAGAAGCTCCGTCGCTTCCCGGAGGTCCCGCGCAAGACGGGCCGCTCCGGGGCCCGGATCTCGATCCCCATCTCCGGAAATCGGAGTCGCGCGAAGCTTGTGGCGAATTCCGTAGAGTCCACTCGCCAAGGCCACGGCCGCAACGAGATAGGGGTTCGCATCTGCCGCCCCAATCCGGTACTCGGCGCGCGTTCCCTTCGGGCCAGCCAAGATGGTCCTCACCGCAGCAGTCCGGTTGTCCTCCCCGAAGTTCGCGTAGGTGGGCGCCCAAAACCCCGGAACCAAGCGACGGTAGGAGTTGATGGTGGGAGCCACCATCGCGAGCAGCTCAGGCATCAGCTGCACCTGGCCAGCGACAAAATGTTCGAGGAGGTCCGTTCCTTGGCCTCGCTCCTTGTCGAAGAAGAGGTTCTTTCCGCTCGTGTCCTCAAGAGACAAGTGCAAATGCCCGCTCTGGCCCGGGAGATTCGTGTTCCATTTGGCCATGAAGGTCGCGAGCAGGTCACGCTTCTGGAAAAAGACCTTGGTGAAGGTCTTAAAGACCGCCGCCCGCTCTGCCGCCTCCCCCAGCGGAGCATGGGCGAGCGCGGCTTCGAGGACACCGGGACCTGTCTCAGTGTGCAAACCCTCCAGCGGAGTCCCGAGCGTCTCTGACCACTCCCAGAATTCCCGCATGAGATCGGCGTGCACCGAGGTCCTGAGCATGGAGTAGCCGAACATCCCTGGGGTGAAGGGAGTCAGGTTCCGATACCCCTTCTCTCGGATCGAGTGGGGAGTCTCCTTGAAGACAAAGAACTCATATTCGAACCCACCGCGCGCACGGTAGCCCATCTCGCGGGCGGCATGGATCACCCGCTCCAGCAGTCGTCGCGAGCAGCCTGTTTCATAGGCGCCCCCAAACTCGCCGAGCGCGAGGACCGCCCGAGGTGCTCCCGGCACCATCCGTATCGATTCGGTGCGGAGCGTGACTGGAGCATCCCGGTAGCCAGTGGACGGACCGGAGAGCGTCCCGTTGTCATACAGGACGTCGCCTACATCCCAGCCGACGACCACGTCACAGAACCCAAAGCCCTCCTCGAGCATCGAGAGGAACTTCTCGCGGCTGACGGTTTTGCCGCGAAGGACACCATCAATGTCGACGACAGCAACTTTGTGGATCTGGATCTTCGCGTCATCGAGAAAAGCTCTGAGGTCCGCGATGGAAGAGAATTGCATGGCTCGGCAGCGGCTCGGATCAGATGAAGCCTCGGCCCCATGGTAGGGCACCCTCGTTCATCTGTCGCCCATACGCACGACAATCTCCCTCAGCGCATGTTTCCGGAACGCTTCAGGCGCGCCCCTGCGGGGCGCCTGAAATCCCTCCCGAGACTTTAGGATAACTCAAGCCGCGCGGGAGCTGCTTTTCCGCTCGCTCTCGGCCTCGAAGAACCCGCTTTCCGGCCGAACAGCTCCCGGCCGCCGCTCGAAGTCCGGGAAGACCTCGGGCCTGCCCTCGAGCCTTCCCGATCGCACAGCCGCCTCTCCCAGCGCCTCGCCCCCCAGCCCGACGTAATGGCTCACGCGGTACCGCTGGTCCAAGAAGTAGTCGACGATCAGGCGAGTCCAAGAACGAAATGCAAAGAGACCCGAGTACGCCTCAGGGGCGAGCCTCCGGAGCTTTTTGACCCGCGTCCAGGGAATGTTCGGGAAATCGTGATGCTCAACATGGTACCCGACGTTGAAGCTGACCCAGTTGAGCGGCCCGTAGTAGGAGTTCGTCGGCTGCCCCGGCATCACCGGAAGGTGCTCCGAGAGTCGCCGTGCACCAAAGGTGTGTGGACCAAAGGCGAGGAGGGACGAACAGAGCAAGTAGAGCGTGGGGCCCGCTCCCCAGAAGACCCCCACCGCCGTGATCGCACCGAAAGACGTCACCCAATTGATGATGCGGTACCGGTCGAAAGGCACCGCGTTGGCCGGCCTGCCCTTCCAATAGAAACGTCCCAAGGTGAAGGAGAGGACCTTCCGCCAAGAGGAAGTGCCCACCCAGCGATCCTCCTCGACGGTCGGAGACTGCGTATCGCGACTCTCCTCCGCACCACCTTCACCGAGATGCCTGTGGTGCAAGAGGTGTTGGGCGCGAAAGTCGATGGCTGCAGGAGCCCCGAGCGGCAGGTTCAGAAAGATGCTCCAGGCCTTATTGGCAGTCGTGCTCCGCGCCACCAGATTGTGACTGGTCTCGTGAATGAGCACGCCGATGGCGTGCGCAAGCGTAGGGCCGATCACCAACGTGGCGCCCAGCCAAGGGAGAACCGAGGCCCCTCTGAGCGCCGCGGCCACAGCAAAATGCGCTCCGACTGTGGCGAGGCACGCGAGCTGAGTGATGGGATCGTGCCCGAAGAGGTCTCTGACCTCAGGGTGCGCTCTCCTGATTCTAGATTGCCTGGCGTCGTGCCAAGCGACTTCCTCCGGCACCATAGAGATCGGTATTTAGACAACGGTCTGGCACCGTGCAAACGAAATCGGGGCGACCTCCCGTCTGTCTCTCATCGCTCATAGAGTGGGACGACCTCCCGTCTATCTCTCATCGCTCATAGAGTGGGCCCTGCATCCGAAGAACCTGCTTCGCTCCTCGTGAGTTGAGTGGGACTGCAAAACGTCCGATCCCTCGGCTGCGAGCGCGCCCGCCCTTTGATGAGAAAACCCCATCGAAACGAGCGCGCTCTGACCTCATTCTGTGCGAGCGATCACTCTTCCGCGGCAATCGGCGCAGGCTTCCGTCGAGGTGGATTCAGGTCAATTTGACCCAAGAAGGCCTCAATGGTGAGATCGGATTGTTCCTGGCCATCACGGCTTCGAACGCTGATCGTGCCGGCCGATTGCTCCTTCTCGCCGACCACAATGGCATAGGGAATTCGCTTCAGGCTCGCCTCACGGATCTTGTACCCGACTCGGTCGTCCGAGAGGTTCACATGGACCCGAACTCCTTCATCGAGCAGTCGCTCCGTGACACGTCGCGCATAGTCGGCAAATTTTTCGCTCACCGGGATGACCTCGACCTGAACCGGAGCAAGCCAAAGCGGGAAGCTTCCAGCATAGTTCTCAATGATGATTCCGAGGAATCGCTCCAGGCTCCCGTAACAGGCTCGGTGCAACATGACCGGCGTGTGACGCTGACCGTCCGCGCCGATGTACGTCAGGCCGAACCGTTCCGGCATTGAGAAATCAAGCTGAATCGTCCCGCATTGCCAGGAGCGCTTGAGCACGTCGCGGATATGGAAATCGATTTTCGGTCCGTAGAACGCGCCGTCGCCTTCGTTCAAGACGTAGTTGATCCCCTTGTTGTCCAGGGCTCGCTTGAGGGCGCTCTCCGCCTTCTCCCACATCTCGTCCGAGCCGATGCTCTTCTCCGGTCGCGTCGAGAGCTCGATGCGCACATCGTTGAGATCGAAGGCCGAGTAGACCTCCGTAAAGAAGTCGATGAGCATCGAAATCTCCGACTCGATCTGGTCAGGCGTGCAGAAATGATGCGCGTCGTCCTGCGTGAAAGCCTGCACTCGGAACAGACCGTGCCTGACGCCCGAGAGCTCGCGCCGGTGCACCAGGCCCATTTCCGCATACCGAAGCGGGAACTGATTATGGCTATGCTGATGGCTCTTGTAGAGCATGCAGTGGCCAGGACAGTTCATCGGCTTAACGGCCATCGGACGCTCTTCAGGCGCATCTTCGCGAACCTTCGTCCTGTCTTGTTCGTCGCGCAGCTTGAGCTTCGTGAAGAACATGTTCTCGAGGTAGTTGTCGTAATGGCCCGAGCGGTGCCAGAGCTCCTCCGAGAGGATGAGCGGCGTCTTGACCTCTTGGTATCCCCTGCGCGAGAGGAGGCTCCGCATGTAGCTCATGAGCAGGTTGAAGAGCAGAGCGCCGTTCGGATGAAAGAACGGGAAGCCCGGCGCGTCTTCCGTAAACGTGAAGAGATCGAGCTTCTCTCCCAGAACTCGATGGTCGCGCTTCTTCGCCTCCTCCATCATGTGGAGGTAATCTTTGAGCTCTTCTTTCGTGAAAAATGCCGTCCCATACACCCGTACGAGCTGGTCATTTTCGGCCTTTCCGCGCCAGTACGAGCCCGACACCTTCGTCAGCTTCACGTTCTTCAAAAAGCCCGTGTGGGGGACGTGGGGCCCACGACACAAGTCGATGAAGTCACCGTGCCGGTAGAAGGACATCTCCTCGCCGCGCTCCTGGATGCCGGCGATCAGCTCAGATTTGAACTTGTTGTTCCCGCCGTCGATAGCTTTGTAGCGAGCAAAAATCTCATCATGCCCGTCGGAAACGCAGCGCTTGAACGGAGCTGCCTCCTTCGCGATCTGGTCCATTTCTTTCTCGATCGCAGGAAAGTCCTCGGGCGTGATTTTCCCCTCGGGCAGATAGATGTCGTAATAAAATCCATCTTCGACGACCGGACCAATCGTCAGCTCCGCCTTCGGAAAGACGCGCAAGATCGCATCGGCCATGAGATGCGCCGCCGAGTGACGCAGGATGTCCAGGGCATCCTCGTCCTTCTTCGTCAGAATCGCGACTTCGTCCCCATCGCTCAGCGTCCGCGAGAGATCGACCAACTTGTCGTTCACTCGCGCCGCAACGGCAGCCTTAGCCAGCCCGGGTCCAATTTGTTCTGCCAAATCCATAGCCGTCGCGCCGGGGGCAAGTTCGCGCACGCTCCCGTCCGGGAGTTTCACTGAAATCATGAGTATTTTCCTTCGTTTTTGCGGACGGATACGCCCGAGCCGCTGGGCCAACGCTGTGCCCGTTTGGGGTTCAATGTCGACGGATACGAGCCGCCGACACGGAAAAGTTTACGCCCTACGCCCCCCTCTCGCCAGCAACTCCGAAAAGAAAGTGAAAGGCCGCCCCCCGAGTGCCTTCACCGGACGGCTTGAGGCCGCGATTTTCTCTCCCATGGAAAGGGAAAAGCCCCCCGGCCTTACGGCGGGAGGGCTCTCTCGTCAGACAAGCGGTCCTCGTTTCTTATTTGTTAGGACGACTTGCCCTGCTTCTGGTGGTGGCGACCCTTTCCGTGGGCGCTGCGAGCGGCTGCTGCCTCTTCCTTGGTGATCACGCCGTTTCCGTCCTGGTCGATTCGGTTGAAGAATGCCTCTGCCATCGCCTTGGACTCAGCGCGGGAGATCTTCCCGTCGCCGTCGGTGTCACCACGGTGCGGTCCCTTGGGACCGCGGCGCTCAGCGCCTTTTTCCTGACCTGACTTCCTCGCCGCCATCTTGGCCTGGAAAGCCTGCTCGAGCTCCGTCTTGGTCAGCGCGCCATCCTTGTTGGCGTCGATCTTTTCAAAGACTTCCTTCGGCATGCGCGGCACTTCGTCCTGGGTCAGCTTGCCGTCGCCATTTTTGTCCTGCTTCGCGAAGCGGGCCTCGCCACGAGCCTTCGGGTCGCCCTTCTCGCCGCGATGCTTGGCGAAAGCGGCGCGCATCTCGTCGTGGGTCAGGTAGCCGTCCTTGTTCGTGTCGAGCTCGGTGAAGCGGGCGTCTTCGACAGCGAGCGCCTCTGCCTTGGTGACCTTGCCGTCGCCGTTCCGGTCGGCGCGCTCAAAGAGGTTGGCCTTGCCTTGGGCCAGCGCGATGCCGGAGATGAGGATCAGGGAGGTGGGGAGCGCGAGGAGAATCTTCTTGTTTTTCATGGCCTTCGATGTGTCAGCCGTCGGGGCTGTCCTTTCTACATGCTTCTACGGGGCCCCCTCGACTTTCCGTCGCTCGCTTCGAAAAAAATCGCATACGACGTCGCGCTCCGCCGCTCGCCGTTCGAAAGCTCCTATAGTTTTTGGCACTTACGACACTCTGGGGATCGCTCGTCCTTCATTGAGATGGGCGAAAAGGTGGATTTGCCCTCGTCCTTACGAGGCGGTGGACCCACTCGAAGGCTCGTCCGAGCTCAGGCGGATGTGATGGACCGGGGCCAGAGAACCCCTTTCGGTCAGGCAAAGAGCTCAGGCAAAGGCGAGCGATCTTCGAAGCGTGTATCCCCCACGTCGTCGCAATAGTCCTGGTCTCCGGTGCGACAGCCGACGGCGGTCGCGATTGTATTCAGGACGCGCACATGGGTTCGGGCGCGGCGCCCGCCTTCCAGGACAACGTACTCTCCATTCTTCAGCACTCCACCGGCGCTTCCGGCGATGACAACGGGGCAATTCGAGGGAGAGTGGCCCGGACCATTGCCGAGGTCGTTCATCCAGCACGAAAGTCCCTTGTCGAGCAGCGTTCCGTCCTCGAACTCGTAGGCGCTCAGGCGACTCAAGAGATGTTTGAAGGATTGCCCGAACTGTCGGTCGATCTTGTGATGCAAGAGATCGGACCCTTCGATGATCGCGCCACTCGCGTCGTGAGAGAGCCGGCGATGGGAAATGAAATGGTAGTTTTCGAGGAGGCTGCCATCGACCCAGTACCGCGTCTGGCCGTCGTTCCCATCGCCCACCTGAATGGCCACGGAGCGGGTGTAGCCGCATGCAACAGCGAGCGCCGCTACGTCCATGTGAAGACGGGCGAGCTTCTGGACGACGTCCCCATCGGTAGAGGAGGTTTTTGTATCAGCCAGCTCGGCCTCAATTTCGGCTGTCGTCCTGCATCCCGCGTTCACCTCCAAGTCACGAATACTCGAAAGGTGGAGATCGAGCCGCTGGCGATCCCCCTGACTCAGATCGCTCATGGCGAGGAGATCTTGGAGCTCTTCGCGCACCAGATCGTTCACGCTCTTGTTCCGAGCGCGAATCATGGCGATGGTCTCCGAGTCGGGGGATCCGCTCAGACCGACCATCGTCTGGTAGGCAACCAAGGGACTTGGCTCCGCGGTGCGCCGTGAGTTTCGCCCACGGTGAGAAATGCAGGGGCCGCCGAGCCACCCGCCTCGCCCCCCCGCGTAGAGGTACAGGCTTTCAATGCCGTCCCGGTTGAGCTCACGGGCAATCCGGTGATCGAGAGATTCGCCTCCGGCCTCCGAGTCTCCTCCGGCGCCGGCTACGTGGGGGCCCCAGCCGGTCAGGAGCTGGAGAGCGCCACGGGCGTGACCGTCCCCAAAGTTGAAGTCCTCCATGTTGGCGTTCCCCACCACGAGGAGCTTGGGCAAGAACTCGGTGAGCTCATCGAGGGCGCGGCCCTCCACGTTCGCGGCGTCGAGAGCCCCTGGCTCGCGCGGCCAGAAGCGCTCGGGCTCTTGGCCGAGCTCTTGCGCCACCTGTGCCGAAGCGACGCCGTCGGCCTGGCGAAAGAAGATCGCATAAGAGGGGGTCGTCTCGGCCTGCGCATCAGCGCGACGCGGCCTGAGTCCCTCGAGGATAGGCAGGGCGAGTGTCACACCTCCAACGCCGCGCAAGAAGAGGCGACGGGGGACACGCTTACCGAAGAAGGTTCGGTTCATGGCGACTCCTTGGACGCGAGAGGCGCCCGGTAAAGGAACGCGCGGGAGGTAGCAATCTTCACAAATAGCTCCCGGAAGGATAGCCCCTCACTCAGAGAAGCTTCGCCGATCTGGCTTGCGAGCTCCTTGTCTTCAGGGAGGAGCTTACGTCCTTGGGCGAACTCGATGATGCGCCCGACCATGCAGCGGTGGACGTCACGACTCCCCGCAAGGCGTTCGGCAAATTCGATGGCGTCGCTCACTGGCGTCGGGACACCGTCGATCAGGGGAGCAGCCTTTGTGTCGACCTCGTGTGGCCCGTCCATCGTTCGGTAGGCGCCTACGGCGTCGTAACTCTCGAAGGGGAAACCGAAGGGGTTGATCAGCTCCGCGTGGCACTCTCGACAGATCGTGTCGGGCGCTTCGGTGTGGGCTGCCACGAGTTCGCGATTGCTCTTGCCCTCAGGGTCTGGGAGCGGAGGCACGTTGGCCGGGGGCGCTTGGATATCGAGGCAGGAGAGCTGCTTGCCGACAAAGACGCCGCGATGGATCGGGTCGGGGTTTACGCTCGTCGCGTGCGAGGCGAGGAAGCCAACCTGAGTCAAAAAGCCGCTGCGCTCGCCCGGCTCGAGCTCAACAAGTTTGAATCGATCTTCGGCGAAGTCGCCGGACAGACCGTAGATCTTGGCGAGGCTCGCGTTGGCAAATGTCCGTCGCGAAGTCAGCAAGTCGTAAACCCCGCCACCAGCCTGGAACACAATGTCGAAGGTGAAGTGTCGGGTCTCTTCGAGGGCGATCGTCGGGAGATCTTTGGACACGTCGGGGTAAAAAGTCGGCGACGGGGAGATGCGAAGGTAGCGCTCGGTATCCAGGGCACGTTCGAAGAAGAACTGGATCGATTCCTGCGCGCGCGGGTCATCGAGCATCCGTTCCGCCTCGGCGCGGACTCCCTCCTCATCGTCGAGCTTCCCGGCGTCTGCCGCTGCAAGGAGCGTTTCATCAGGGGTCGTACCCCAAAGCAAATAAGACAGGCGCGTGGCTCGCTCGAATCCATCCAGCGGAATCAGCCCATCCTCCTCAACCTCGGTAGAGACTTCGATCCGGTAAAGAAAATGAGGAGATTGAAGCGCTGCTTCGATGACGAGGCGCAGTCCTCCTTCAAAAGGCGGCACCTCCGGATAAGAGACGGAACCCGTTTCAAAGAGCCTCGCGTACTTCTCCAACTCCGCTCGACTGATCGGGCGGCGGAACGCACGGGGAAGCCAACTGACGAGGAACTCCTTGGCCCTTTCGGAGGCGTCTTGTCCCGCCTTATAAGGCGCGATCCCTTCGATCAGCTCCGGCCGCTCGGTCACTTGCCGCGCCACCTCTTGGGCCGAGCGCTGGTAGGCGGCCCAGAGGGTAGGATCGACATTCAGTTGTTCGGCTTGCCCGTCAAAAATGTATCCTTCGGTCTTCGGATCGTCGGGCAACGGGCTCGACAATTCGAAAGGGCTCTCGGCGAAGAACAGGTCGCGGACGCTCCGGGTCCATTCGCTCTTGCGGAGGCGCCGCACACGACCCGCCTGCGCGATAGGCTGCTCGTCGGGCGCGCCGCCGCCTGTGCCCATAGCGCTTCCACCCGAGCCTTGGCCGTCACTCGGCAGCGGACCCGAATCTTCTCCGCCGCAGGCCAGAGCCACCATCACCAAGAGGGCGGGTGAGGACCGCAGCAGGGTACCACGGAGAAAAAGGCTCGACCGACGACTCATTGACTCATCGATCAAGCCTCAGAAAAGAAGGGCACGCAAGGACGATCCCCTCTCAAAGGCGCGCAAACACCTCTCAAATTTGAGAGCAAACGTGCGACACCGGCACCTGAGCACCGTACCCCGACGCACCTTTTTCCTCTGATGGCGCGCTCGAGCGCCCACCTGAGAACTCCTCAGGTCACGCGATCGAGCTCTTCGGCGAGCCGATCGTCGAGGTCAGGACCGGGGTCCTCCTTCGGGACTCCTGGCCCATCGCCGAGCGGCTTTTCAGCCTTCCCTCGGCGAAGGCGAAAAAAGATGAACCCAAGGAGAAGGAGCGCGGCGAGCAAGAGCGCCACGGGCACCGCGTAACTCGCGTCTTTCTGGGGACTTCCGGAGAGATCGAGCGCGGCGCGCTGGCTCAAGACTTCCTGGATTTCCGACGGGTCCCGGCCTTCTGCGACCATCAGCTCGATGTCCCGACGCCACTCGGCCGCATTGGGCGAGGGGCAGTCGGCCAGTGTCCGACCGGGACAAAACGGACTCATCGTCTGCTTCGCGATCGAGGCGGACTTTCGCGCCACTTCGGGGCTGACGCCTTCCGACATGGGCGGGACCTTAGCCTGGCTTGGTCCAAGCTGCACCTCTTTCTGGGCCTCCATCACCCCGAGGCCCCACGGCCGACCCGCTCCCGGGGGCACCCGGGGTCGTATCAGCTTCTCGCCGTATCAGCTCCGCCCACTGCCCTCCCCGGGTGGGCACCGGGGGGGTTCATCAGCGCATCGTCACAAACTCTTCGGATGCTGTCGGGTGGATGGCGACGGTCCGATCGAAGTCCGCTTTGGTCGCGCCCATCCGGAGCGCTACCGCGAACCCTTGGACCATTTCATCAGCACTTCGTCCGAGCACATGAAGGCCAACGATGCGTTCTTCCTCTCCTACGCATACTAGCTTCATCGATGTCTTTGGCTTCGGATTCGCGAAGGAATAGTAGCTGTCCGTGAAGCGCGCCGAGTACACTTTCACCTGACCGGGGAACCGTTCGACCGCCGCTGCCTCACTCAAGCCTACCGTGCCGATCGGGGGATGACTGAAGATGACGGTCGGTACCAGCGAGTAGTCGAGATGCGCGTCCGGCTGCCCCCCAAAGAGCCTGTCGGCGAGCTTTCGCCCCGCGGCAATTGCGACAGGAGTAAGTGTCACCTTTCCGGTTACGTCCCCCACCGCATACACGCCGGGCAGCGTCGTGTTCTCGTACTGATCGGTAACAATCGCGCCCGCACCATCGAGCTTCACGCCGATGGACTCGAGCCCACCATCACTCGGGCCGAGCCCATCCGTGTTCGGATCGCGGCCGATCGCCCAGAAGACAACGTCGAATGGTCCGATCTCCCCTGGGCCACGCGCTCCATCGACGCTCACGAACACCCCATCCGAGCGGCGCTCAAGCTTCGTCGCGTTCGTCTGTGTGAGAAGGGTCATCTTCTCTGCAATTTCAGCGGTCAATCCTTGAGAGAGGCTGTCGTCGAAATCCCCGAGGACCCGATCTCGACGAACCATCAGAGAGACCTCACTCCCCAAGGACTGAAGCACCGATGCAAACTCGACGGCGATGTACCCGGCGCCCACGATGAGCACCCGCTTCGGCTGCTCTTTCAAGAGGAAGAAGTCATCGGAGGTCAACCCCAGCTCCTCGCCGATGATTCCCTTCGGCCGACGGGGCCGCCCGCCTGAGGCGAGGAGAACGTGTTTCCCGTGATACTCCTGACCGTCCACCATCACACGGCCGCTCCCGAGGAGCCTGCCCCAGCCGCGGATGAGCGTGACGCCCTCCCGCTCGAGGTTCGCCTCGTAGATTCCGTTCAAACGTCGCACCTCGCCGCGGACGAGCTCGGAGAACCTGTCGAACTCGAAGGTCGGAGAAACCTCCTTGAAGCCGTGAGCCCCCGCATAGTGCAGCGTCTCGGCGATGTAAGCCGCGTTCCAAAAGTGCTTCTTCGGCACGCAGCCCCGGTTCACGCAGGTGCCGCCGAGGTCTCCTGCTTCGATCAACAGGACCTTTGCGCCGTAACGTGCCGCCCGACGCGCCGCGGCGATCCCTCCGCTTCCTCCTCCGAGCACAACGAAATCAAAAGAGCTCATGTTTCATCCTCGGCATCCGACGCACCCGAGAGCTCGTCCCAGTCGTCGAGTCCCGCGCCACCACTGACCGGAATCGCCCGAAAGGCGGCGACTCTCTCGAGCACGCGGGAGAGGGCAGCATGATCTTTCACGCTGGGCAACGTGTCATGCGTGCCGTCCCACAGCTCGAAGGTGATGAGCTGTTGTCCGAGGATGATGCGGTCGATCTGCGCCCAACGAATACGACGCACCCTCGGAATCAGGCTGCTGACCAGGTCGCGATACTCTACCCAATCCGAGCGCACCCGGACCCCGCGCATCCCTGACCGGAGAACCGAAGTGACCGCGCTCAGAAAGAAGAGCCCTGCAACGACGTGCGCATCAATCAGATGGGCCTCTTGGAACATGTACGCGTAAAGCGCCGTGTTGCGAGGGCCATTCTGAACAACGATGACGAGGGCGATGACGCCGAGCGCCACCACGAGATGGATGAGCGAGGGAACCCTTTGGTACCAAGGCGGGCCGAAGAACTCTTCGGTCGGCCGGTAGGTCATATCAAAACCGGGGGGTCGCGAACGTCTCGCCACGTCCGCAGAAGCTAGCTGGCCGAGGGCCATTTCGCTACCGCTGGAAGTCGAGAGCTCTCGCGCCGGGTCTTTCCCTCCCCGCAAATAAGACGGGCCACCGAAGCGCTTTTCGCCTTCGGTGGCCCGCGATCTATGCCGACCTATTCGGCGAACTCGAAGACGTCGTAAAGCGCGACAGCCGACGAGCGAGGCGAAATCACTCGCCGGTCACGACGGTGCAGTTCGTCGCGTAGATACCGAGGACACCGAAGTTCTCGCTATCGACTGCGGCGATCTTGGTGATGCCACCAGCCTTAGCGGCCGAAGCGATCGACGCGTCACCGAGGCCGACGACACCGAGGATCGATGAGGCGCAGGACTTGCCCGTCTTGCCACCGAGGGTGTTCGAGGTAGCCGCAGTCGCGCCGTTCGTACCCTGATAGATGGAGCCCGTGACAGGCATGTTCATGGACATAGCGCAGCCAGTCGAAAAGGCTGCGAGGATGACGAGTGCACTGAGTTTCTGAATCATAAGGTTTGATCCCCTTTGTCTTGTCTCCAAATAGACAAGTTGTGGCTTTATAGGACACCCTTAGACGGCGTGTAAAGATATGAAACATTGCCGACGAGGAGGGAAAGCCCCAGGGAGGCGAAAGAGAGCGGCACTCCAGGAACTGGATTATTCAACAGCTCAGCGCCGGAGAAGTCCGTGCAAATAGAGAGCCTAAATTTCCGCGCTTCCTGGGCCGTATGAGCAACCCAGGAGGACGCCTCCACGCGCTTTCCCCTACCACCGGTCAGCACTCCACAAAGGTGCGCAGCTGTGCGCATCAGCGTTGGTCCTTGGGAGAGATCCGTGAAGGAAGTGTCTACGGTGAGACTGAGGGCCTGCCAGCGAACAGTCATCAGACCGCCGAACAAAGGTCCTTCAAGGGCAATACGATCCTCGCCTCGCCGAAATTCCCCGACCAGAGAAGGCGCGACGGTGGCCGCGATTTCGAGCTGAGTCGGTCCATCGAGATAGGAATAGCCGAGCTCGGCGCCTGGCAGCGCGACCTGCGTCAGATTTAGGCCGACGAGCTGGAGCGCCTCAGCTCGGGCAGAGATGCGCAGAATCGGACCGTGATGCTCCCCGAAGGGCAAGAAGACTCCAAGCGCACCGCTCAGCGCAAAGTCATAGGTGAGATCACGGCCGTCGTAGCCAACCCACGCATGATCCGTATAACGCGCGCTCCACATCCCGATTCTGACCAAGGCGTCCGAGTACTCTTGCGCGGCAATGAATCCACTCACATCTCGAGTGTCCTCCGGACGCAAAGGGCCCGCCCTGACGCCCGCCATGCGCAGGGCGAAACCCTCAGGGACGACCCCCACGAGCGCGCCACCCGTCGGTCTCGAGGCTGGTTCCGTTTGCGCAGGTTGACCAAGAACGTCCTCGGCTCTGGCGAGGCTCGTGGCGCAAACGAGAGAAGAAAGCGCGCTCGTGGCACCCAGCAGTAAATGAAACCACTCGCTTCGCATCGAAGATAAAAAGCCCAAAGCAGACGCTCATTACCGCGAGGGGAGCGTTCACGTCTACTCCTCGCCCGTGCGGGGCTCTGGTACCCCCCGATGCTCCGAAAGGCTCACACGAAGCATGCGGAATGAGAGATCTGTGACCGACCGTCCCAGCGCGGGAAGCGGGCGGGGAGCGGGCAGCACGCCGTTCGGCCGACTCCTTCCCCATCCCACGGCGTCGCCCAGCTAGGCGACAACGCAGCCAGACACTCCGACCTTTCGCCTCACCCGGGCGCGCGGGGCAAAATGGGCAGCGCTGCCAAGGAAAATCATGCAAAACCCCGCACTTGTCGCCACAAATCCGGTAGAAAAGCGCTAGCGGCTGCCACTTCTCTCGGCTAGGCTCCGCGCGCAAGTGTTGCCTGAGCCTCGCCTTTGAAGGCTTTCTGGCGACGATCGGAGACGCACGTGAAGATTTTTATCGATTCAGCTGACTTGGGTGAGATTCGCGAAGCCGCAGAAATGGGCGCGATCGACGGCGTGACGACGAACCCCTCGCTCCTCGCGAAAGCGGGAGCGCCCCTCGAGAAGACGATTCGCGCCATCTGTGAAATCGTCGACGGGCCGATCTCGGCCGAGGTGATCTCGACCACCGCCGCTGAGATCGTCAAGGAAGGCAAAGAGCTCGCCAAGATCCATAAGAACGTCGTGGTGAAGGTGCCGCTGACCGTGGATGGCCTGAAAGCCGTCCGCGAGTTCACCGAAAATGGCATCAAGACGAACGTCACCTTGTGCTTCTCTGCTAACCAGGCGCTTCTCGCTGCAAAGGCCGGCGCGACGTTCATTTCGCCGTTCGTCGGGCGTCTCGACGACAACGGGGAGAACGGCATGGATCTGATCGAGAAGATCGTGACCATCTACCAGAATTATTCGTTCAATACGGAGGTTCTGGTTGCGAGTGTTCGTCACCCGATTCACGTCACCGAGGCAGCTCTTCTTGGCGCCGACGTCTGCACGATCCCGCTCAAGGTCATCCAGCAGCTCGTCCAGCATCCGATGACGGACAACGGCCTCGCCAAGTTCCTTGCGGATGCCAAGAAGATCCCGACCGCCTAAGAGCACCGTGACAGCGCGCTCCCTCGAGGAGCCCGACACGCATCAGGTCTCTTCGATCCTCGTTCGGCGACAGGCGCCCGGCTCGGCGCGCCTGTCGAAGGCGGAGGTGCGCTCACTGGCGGCGTGTATGTTAGACGCGCTCGGGCTTGGTGAGTCGGAGCTGAGTATCCTCCTCACCAACGATCGTCTCATTCGCGAGATCAACCGCGACCACCGCGGCAAGGACAAGCCGACCGACGTGCTCTCTTTTCCTCAGAGTGAGTTCTCGGCCCCGCTCCGCCCCAGGCGTGGCTTCCGTCTCGATGTGCTCGGTGATGTCGTCATCTCAATTGACACCGCAGAGCGTGCCGCGCTCTCCCGCAGACGCTCCCTCCGTGAAGAGGTGCGCTTCCTCCTTGCCCACGGAATCCTACATCTCGTCGGCTACGATCACGCGACCCCCGCCGAGAAGGAGGTCATGACGAAGCGGACCAAAGAGCTCGTGCGGAAGGCGCCCCTCGCGCCCTGATCCAAGCCGAAGACACCCTGCGCGAGACCTCTTCTTCTTATCGTTGATCATCTCCGATGAGACGCGCGCGTCCCGCGTCGCTTGCTCGAACCTTCAGAATCCGCACGAAGGGAGTGACTCTAACTCCACAAACTTCCCCGCGAATTTGGAGACGCGTGCGGTGAGAAATCAAGCTCAAAAAGCCTATGATCCGAGCCTTGTCATGAGCCGCTCGGGGGGATCACTCGGACCGCTAACGCCTCCTGATCGGGCTTCGGAATCGGCACGAGCGCCTGGATCAGGTTCAAAAAAGCGCATTCGGGCGGTGATTTCTAACGATTCTTCTTGAAAGGCTGAATTTAGCTTGATAATCGTTTGCGAGCCTCTCGAGACGGCGCGAAAGCAATCCGCGAACCCGTCCGAGGAGGGAGAAGGCATTCGACTAAGGAAATTTTCAGGAGAAAACTCATGGCGGGCAAGCGACTGACCAAAGCACAAATCATCACCGAGCTGGCGAACGCAACCGATCTCGACAAGAAGACCGTCAACAAGCTGTTCGACGAGATCTTCGCGCTCATCAAGAAGAACCTTGGAAGCCGTGGCCCCGGCGAGTTCGTGGTGCCCGGCCTCGTGAAGCTGCGCGTCGTGAAGAAGGCAGCCACCAAAGAGCGTCAGGGCATCAATCCCTTCACCAAGGAGCCCATGCTCATCCCCGCCAAGCCGGCGACCAAGAAGGTCCGCGCGACTCCTCTCAAGGCCCTCAAGGACCTCGTCTGAGTCGACCAGACAACCTTCGAATAGCGAAGACCCCGGCTGCTTCACGCGCCGGGGTCTTTGGCATTTTGCCCGGGCTCACGCTCGGATGATCTTCTCTCAGACACCTCAAAAACAGCGAATTTCGCGAGATGTTGCCTCTCGAAGCACTCACACCTGAAGAAGCACTGGACCTCCGCGGACTCCTCTTCGATCTCGACGACACGTTCCTCGAGCACGGCCTCCTTACCTGTGAGGCCCTGACCGCACTGGAGCTGCTCAAAGGAGCCGGCCTCGAGCTCATCGCGCTCACCGGAAGGCCCATCGCCTGGGCACAGACGCTCGCTCATGTTCTCCCCGTGAGCGGCGCGATCGGTGAGAACGGAGCTGTCGCGTTCTTTCGTGAAGGTCGGCGCATCGTGGCGCGAGATAGCGTCAGCCCCCTTCTACGGGCCGAGCGACGCGCGCGTCTTCAGGAGCTCATTGCGCACGTTCGAACCGCGGTGCCAGGGCTCGTCCCCGCGGACGACTCGGGTGCGCGGATCAGCGACTTCACCTTCGACATTGGAGAGCATGAGCGGGCGCGCGAAGAGGACATCGCGCAAGCGACACGCCTCGCCCGTGAGGCGGGAGCAAGGGTGACGCGCTCGAGCGTTCACCTGCACCTGACCTGGGACCGGCTCGACAAGGCCACTGGAGCCGTACGCTTTCTCGCGGAGCGCGGTCACGATTCGACGGAGATTTTGCGGCGTTTTGCGTTCATTGGCGACAGCGAGAACGATGCGCCATGCTTCGCCGCGTTTCGCACGACCATCGGCGTGCAGAACCTCCGGGGGCGCTTCCACCTCCTGCCGCGCTTTCAAACAAAACTGGCTCAAAGCCATGGCTTTTTGGAAGCGGCGAGACGAATCTCCGCCGCTCGCAATGTGATCTCACCGTCCTCTTCACCGTCATGAACAGCCTGCCCAAAGACGACCCCCCTTCGGAAACTCAACTCCTCGCCGAGACGGCGGAGCGCTGTCTCTATCCGAACTACGCGCGCCCTGGTGTCGTCCTCGTTCGAGGCGAAGGTGCGAAGCTCTGGGACCAAAATGGAAAACGGTACATCGACTTCTATGCAGGCGTCGCCGTCAGCGCGCTCGGCCATGGACATCCTGAACTCGTCAAGGCCATTCAGGATCAGGCGGCGAAGCTGATCCACACGTCCAACTATTACCATAACGAGCCCAACGTCCTCTTGGCCGAAGACCTCACACGGCGGACGGGCTTCTCTCGCGCATTTTTCTGCAACTCAGGAACCGAAGCCAACGAGGCCATGCTCAAGCTGGCTCGGCGCCATTTCTTCGAGCGTGGCGAGTCGGAGCGCGTCGAGATCATCGCCTTCGAAAACGCGTTCCACGGGCGGACCTTGGGTTCGCTCGCGGCGACGGGCACAGCCAAGTATCGGCAGGGCTTCGGACCCCTCGGCCCCGTTTCACACGTGCCCTACGGAGATCTTTCCGCTGTCGAAGCGCGCCTCTCCTCGCGCACGGCCGGCATCATCGTAGAGCCAGTGCTCGGGGAGGCGGGAGCCATCGAAGCCCCCCCTGGGTTCCTGCGCTCACTGCGCGAGCTGGCCACGCGGGCCGGAGCATTGCTCTTGGTGGACGAGATTCAGACCGGCGTCGGCCGCACAGGCACGTTCTTGGCTATTGAGGCGGAAGACGCCCGGCCGGACGCGCTCACTCTGGCGAAGGGATTGGGCGGAGGTGTACCGATCGGCGCTCTCCTGACCGGCGAACATTTGGCCGCGTCTCTTCCCAAAGGGAGCCACGGCTCGACCTTCGGAGGGAATCCTCTCGCGAGCGCAGCCGCCCTCGCCGTCCTGCGCACCCTGGACAAGGAGTCACTCCTCGTCCGCGTGCAGACCCTGGGGGCTCGGCTGGCCGACCGGCTCGACACGCTCCGCTCGCGCTCGCCCCTCATCACCCGAAGGACCGGTCGCGGTCTCCTGCAAGCCATTGAGCTCGTCCCGGAACAGAGTGCCAGCGCGCTCCTGGGCCAGTTGCGGGACCGAGGTCTGCTCGTGACGTTGGCGGGCTCGAACGCGCTCCGCTTCACTCCTCCCCTCACCATCAGCGATGAAGAGTTTGAGGAGGGTCTGACCCTGCTCGAAGAGACTCTGATGTCCTAAACTCCCGAGACCTCCTTTTGACGCGACGACCATGACTCGACATTTCCGAAACTTGGCTGACCTCGGCGACGCACAGGGCCTCCTCTCCATCTTGGACGAGGCCGATCGGCAGAAAGAACAACGTGGTCGCATCAGCGAGCGTCCTCTGGCAGGGAAACAGATCGCTCTCGTGTTCGAGAAGGCCTCCACGCGCACTCGCCTCTCGCTCGAAGTGGCCGTGAACGAGCTCGGGGGGAGTCCTGTTGTCATCACGCAGGCGGGCTCTCAAATGGGGCGAGGTGAGCCGATCAGCGACACTGCGCGCGTGCTCGGCCGGATGGTCCACGGCATCACCTTCCGCACTCATGATCAGAGTCGACTCGAAGAGATGATTCGGTACGTGGACGTTCCGGTCCTGAACGCGCTCACCGATCAGAGTCACCCGATGCAGCTCTGTGCCGATCTTCAGACCACTCGCCGTCACTTTGGGACCTTGAGTGGGCTCAAGTTCGCTTGGATCGGAGACGGCAACAATATGGCCAATTCGTGGCTGGAAGCCGTGGGCATCTTGCGCGGCACGCTGCACCTCGCCTGTCCCAAGGGCTTCGAGGTGAAACGTGATCTCGTAGAGGCAGCCCGCGCTCAGGGAGCCGAGGTCGTCCTCCATGAAGACCCGTTCGAGGCTGCTCGCGGTGCCCATGTGCTCTCGACGGACGTCTTCACGAGCATGGGCCAGGAGAGCGAGACCGCAGCCCGCCTCCAGGCGTTCGCCGGGTACCAGCTGAACTCTGCTGTCCTGAAGCAGGCGGATCCGAAGGCGATCGTACTTCATTGTCTTCCCGCGCACCGCGGCGAGGAAATCTCCGAAGAGGTCATCGAAGGTCCGCAGAGTCTGGTCTGGGACGAAGCTGAAGCGCGCCTCCACACCTCCAAGGCGCTCTTGCTCTGGGCCTTCGGCCTCCTTTGACGAGGGCGCGTGAACCGCGATCTCAGCTCCGCTCGCTGTGGCTCCTGTGGCGCGCCCGTCGATCCTCTGTTCGCCCCCAAGGTTCGAGTTTTTGAATCGGGCGTCGTTTACTTCTGCTCCGTAGCTCATGCTGAGAGCTACGAGGCCGAAGCTCGTCATGAAGCGCCCCCTGAGACGCGGCTTCTGAGCGAAGGAGCGGATCAAGACGCACCGCTCGGCGTCGAGGGGGAGGCGACAGCGGGCTCCTTCCCGGCTCCTATTTCGTCCCGAGGCCAACCACTCGCAGCTTTACCGCCCGTCGAGTCTCGTCCGCACCCTGCCACCGGGCCACTCTCTTCTGAGGACCGGGAGAGCGAGACCTTTTGGCCCGTAGCGGCGCGACCTGGCATCGAACCTGCTCCGCCCGCTTTCGACTGGGCCCGGGAAGCGGCCCGGTTGAGTGACCCGCTCGAGCTGCTTCCCTTTTTCTTGCTGATCGTCCCCCTCGGAGTGGCCGCCTACCTAGGAGAGGCCAGCGTCGATCTAGTACTTACGGTCGCCCTCTCGGCTCTCTTCCTTATCCTCGGGCGACAACTCGCGGCCGAGGTCAGTGGACGTGCGACAGAGAGCTTAGCGCCGCTCAGGGAGCGCATGGCCGCCGTGGGGCGCACCATCCGCGGCGGGCGGAGGCTCTGGATTGCGGCTCAGGATCTCCTGCCAGGCGAAGAGGTAGAGGTCCGTGCGCGGGAGATCGTCCCGGTCGATGGGGTGGTTGTCCGCGGCTCAGCAAAGCTCGAGCCCTTTACGCCGGATGCCCCAGAGATCGAGGTACACCAGGCGAGCGCGGTCGTGGCGGGGCGCTGTGTCCTCGAAGGCGGCCCGCTTCACGTCGCCGCCAATCGAACCGGCCGCGAGCGGGCATTTTCGCTGGTACTTCAGGAGGGGAAAGGCTCGCTGATCGATGACTATTCGATCGTGCGTGTGGGGCGCTGGCTCGCGGTGGGCATCGCCCCGATCCTCGCACTCCTTTCCACCATCGTGTCGCTCTACTTGGCGAGCACTTGGTGGCGCGCGGTCTTCGTCGGCGCCGCGACGTGGCTTGCTTGGTCAACGCCCATCCTCCACCGCGCGCTTCGAGAGCGGATTTGGTGGGTGTTGGGCGAAGCCGCTGCGCGAGGCATCGTGTTCCCGCGCGCCTCGGTGCTCGAAACCTCAAGCCACGTCGGCACCGCGGTATTCTGTACCCGCGGCACTCTGCTCAAGGGCGATCCCGTCGTCGCCGAAATCCACGCATTCCGCGACACTTCGCGCGAACGGGTGATTTCGCTCGCGGCCGGAGCGCTCCGCAGCGTTCACCATCCCGCGGCCCGCGCCACGATCGTCGCCCTCGAGAGCATGTCTCTGCCCCCCGAGACCTGCCGCAGCCACTCCGCGGGCACAGGTGCGAGCGTGCGATGTCTGACTCGTGACGGCGAAGAGTTGATCGTGGGCGGGCGAGAATTCCTCCTTCGCCACAAGATCAGCATCGCCTGGATCGAAGAGAAACTCCGCGGCATCGAAGGAGAAGGGCAATCGGCCCTGATCGTCGCCCTCGGTGGACATGTCATCGGCGTCATCGCCCTCTCCGACGAGCTCTCCCCCGGAGCACGCGCCACGATGCAAAACCTCCTCATGCGCGGCATCGAGCCGGCACTGCTTTCCGGAGGCTCTCGAGATACGCTCGAGGCCATCGCGAAACGCCTCGGCATCGACCACGTACGGAGCGAAAGCACCGAACGGAAGGAGGAGGTCGAACGATTGCGCACGGCAGGCGTTCCCGTAGCCGTCATCGGCCAACTCGGAACCGATGATCGCGCCCTCTCGGGCGCAGACGTGCCCATCCTGTTCGGAGGCCTGAACTCGTTCTCATCGACCTTCCCTCCTCGAGATGAGCGTCGCTCAGTGAGCGTCTACGGCTCCCATTTGCCCACGTGCGGCCAGGCGATTCTCCTCGCCCACGACCTCCGGCAGTCTGGTATCGAGCTCTTGCTCGTGCACTCCGTGACAGCCGCCTTCGCGACAGTGGCAGCGACCCTTGCCGTCGTGCCGATCGCAACGATTCCAGGCCTTTCTCTGGTCAGCTACCTGCTTTCGAAACGTCTCATGGCACGCGCTCCGAAGGCGCTTTCGTCCCTGGATTCGTAACAAACCCGCCGGGTATCGATCCCCCGGAAAGTGTGGCATGAATCAAGGCATGGCCGAGAACGACGAACCGATCTTGCCTGTTGGAGAGAGGCCCAAGGGGCCCAACCTCGAACGGCTTCGTCAGAACCTCGACGACTACATGGTCGAGAAGGGGCTCCGCACCACGGAGCAACGGAGGATCATTGTATCCACCTTCTTCGACACGACCGATCACCTGACGATCGATGAGCTACTGGAGCGAGTCCGCGCCATCGATCATCGGATCGGTTACGCGACCGTCTATCGGACCATGCGCATGTTGAGCGAAGGCGGCATCGCCAATGAGCTCCATTTCGGCGACGGTCTCACGCGCTACGAGCTCGCGGACGAAAGCTCCCACCACGACCATCTCATCTGCGAGAACTGCGGAAAAATCACCGAGTTCGAAGAGCCCCTGATTGAAGAGCTCCAGGAGCGCATCGCCCGTCAGTATGGATTTCACCTGCTCCATCACAAGCACGAGCTCTACGGGCTCTGCGCCGAGTGCGTGAAATCCCCCGACAGCAAGCGCCGCATGCAGCGCTGAAAGGCTCGAAAAAACGCCTGAAGGGGTCAGGCAGGACGCAGCGTCTTCTTGTCGGTGACCACAAGGTCGCAGCGGACGTCATGCCTCTCAATAGGGAGCTCCGCCATGAGCTCGAAGTCGTAGCAAACCACTACGCTCACGGCCGGCGGACACAGGTCGCCGAGCGTCGCGTCGTAGTAGCCAGCTCCGTAACCAACCCGGTAGCCGCGACTATCGACGGCCAGTGCCGGCACGATAACTACGTCAATTTGACCGCGAGCCGCCGCGGGACCTTCGGTCGGCTCAACGAACCCCCGACCGCGCTCGACCAAATCGCTCTCTCGCCGGACCTCACGAAAGCCCGTTGAGAATCCGCCCTCCTTGGGCTCCATGAAGGGGAAGAAGGTCGCGACGTCGCGGTCTCGCAAAATTCCAAGGAGCGGTCGCAGGTCGACTTCGCCTCGCTCGACCATCGGCCAGAAGAGGGCCACACCGCGAGCAGCCCGCACGATGTCCAGTTCGCTGAGAGACGCGACAATGCGCTCGGAACGGGCATGGCGGGCCGCCTCGGGAAGCCCGAGCCGCACAGCCTTCGCTCGGGAACGGATCTGCTTCTTCGCGCGCCGCGCAAACTCAGCTTCGAGATCGCTCGGAAGGGGGCGCCCCTGGTTCGTCTCGTCGGTCATCTGACAAGAGGGCCTATAGCGCATCCGTGGCCGCTCCGAGAGACTCACGCTAAAGCCAAGTTTTCACCTCTCCTAGCCGCTCCGCACCTTTCGGGTCGCTTCAGGACAATCTTTCGGTATGGAATAACTCGCCCCGTGGACGCGCCGCTCTTCATCATCATCCCGGCATACAATGCCGCACGAGCGCTGCCGGACGTCCTTTCTGACCTCAAGCGTGAGCTCTCCAAGCGGAAGGGGCCGTTGCCCGAGGTTGTGGTGGTCGATGATGGATCGACGGACGGCACCTCCGAGCGCGCTCGCGAGCTCGGAGCGCAGGTGCTCCGCCATCCTCAGAATCGTGGCAAGGGAGCGGCGCTCCGAACCGGGCTCTCCCACGCCCAGACGTCGGGAGCTCGCTCCGCGGTCACAATAGACGCGGACGGACAACATCGAGCCAAGGATGCTCTTGCGCTCCTCGATCACCCTGCTCCGCCAGACACATTCGTGATCGGCGTGCGCGACCTCAAGGCCGCTCGCGCCCCCCGCGCCAATCGCGCGTCGAATGCCTTCTCCAATCTTGTGATCTCGGCCTTCGCGGGAACGAAGCTGCTCGACACACAGTGTGGTCTGCGCCGCTATCCGTTGCCCCTGACCTTCGAGTTCGATTCAGGGGCACCCGGCTTCGCTTTCGAAGCAGACGTCCTCTTGCGCGCGGCAAGGGCCGGGGCGCGCATCGAACACACGCCAGTGTCGGTCCACTATCCCGAAGATCGCACCACACATTTCGATAGCGTGCGCGATCCAGCAAAAATCGTCTATTTCGTGCTGCGTGCGACGGCTCAGGTGAGACGCCAGGCTCGGACCCGAAGCTTCTTCGCAAAGGCGCTCTTGCCGCCATTCTTCGTCACAGTCACGGCACCGGAGCCGAACCCCGCCGCCCTCGACGCGCTGCTCGATGCCTGCACCGCAGCGCTAGCGCAAAAAACCTGTGTAGAGGCCTCCCCTGCGGATACACCCGACGCCAGTGTCGAGTGGGACGGGGAGCAGATCTCGGCTTCCATTCAACTCACACGCAGCGGCCAGACGCTCAGGCGCACAGTCTCTTTTCAGGCCTCCGATCCCGAGCTCGAACGCTATCGCGCCGTCGGGTTCGCCCTCGGAACTTGGGCTCAAGAAGACCTAGCCCCGGCTCCAAGGCCCCCTGAAGAGGCGTCGCCTCCCCGGCTCGCTCCAGAAACCCCGGTGCCCACCACCCGTTCGTCGCCGACGCCTCCTCGCAAACGCAGGCGCCCAGCCCGGCCGCGCGAAATTTACCTCGAGGCTCATGCCCTCGCGGGGACCGGCTCCGCCGAGTCAGCACGCTTCGGAGGCGGAGTCGGCTTTTCGGTTCTGCGCGCAGCGGGCCCCGTCGACCTCTGGTTTCTCACCAGCGGCTCCCTCAGCACCCCCCTCACGCGCAATGGCGTAGAGCTCGAGGTCGCCTATTGGTCCCTCGGTAGCGGCATCGGAACCACCGCCCAAAGCGACACCGCTGCCATCAGCGTGGCCGCAGGGCCCTTCGTCGAGGCTGCCTTCACGAGCGGCCCCGCGCTCACGAGCGGAAGNCGCGTCGGTCTCGGTGTCGAAGGCTTCGTCTGGCTCCGACTGCGCCTTCATCAGAGGCTTCAGGTGCTCTTGGGCGGAGAGGGAGGCGTCCGCTTCGGATCTACGTTCGTCATCATCGATGACCAGGTGTTCGAAACAATTCCGCCTGGATTCGTGAGCGGACGAGCAGGGCTCGCGCTGTCTCTCTAGGAACCCGCGCTGCAGTCAGTCGCCCTCGGAGGGGGCGGCGCTGTTGCACCAAGGAAGCTCGTCACAGGAGAAGCAGCTCGCGCCCACGCACTGTTGGCCCACGCCCGGGCATCGATAGCCGTAGTCGCACTGGGCGCAGACGCCACGATGAGCGTCACAATGCGGCCGCGAAGGGGGGCAATCCCAGTCGAACTTGCAGACGGGTACGCAGCGAAACTCTACCAAATCACAGACAAGACCAGACGGACACTCACTGTGCTTCACGCAGCTCGCACAGCGCTCAACCCAGCCAGGACAAATCGCCAGAGGGATCCGACAATCGAGCTCGGTCGCGCAGGGCCCTGGAGGAGGCTCCACCGGAGGGGCGCCCGCCATTCCTTCGTCTCCGCCGCTCCCCGGGGGCACGCCCCCCGAGCTCGGCGCGCCCCCGCTGTTGGCCCCGCCCGTCTCGCTCCCCCCCGCCGCCATCTGCGGCGTCCCACCAGCCTCGGACCCTCCTCCGGGCGCCCCGCCCGTACCTCCACCCACTCCTGGCGGCGTCCCCCCACTGGCAGAAATGACCCGCTCCAGAAATATCGAGTCGTTACCGCATCCAGGGATAGATGAAGCAAGGACGGCAAGACCCGCCAGAAGAAGGCCGGATTTCGAGGCGCGCACGCTTTCCGCACCATATCACGGCCAGACGAGGGGGGCTCGGATTTCGATGGGCACCGTCCTTCCGCTCCGAGATGCCTGACAAATTCAGGAGTAGGCTACAATACTCAGCAATGGATCCCATGACGCGTCGGTCGACTCCGGCCCCCCTGCGGGTGGTCAAAGGAGAGGGGGAAAAGGCCCTCACCGATGAACAGATCATGGCCGCCGTCCTGGCCGGAGACGATCGCATCGCCGACCAGCTCTACAATCGCTTGTACGAGACGGTGGACCGGACGCTCTACCGAATCTTCGGACGTCGCGAACAAGATCACGAAGATCTCATCCAGAAGTCCTTCGAGCAGATCGTACTGACACTCGTGCGCGGGTCGTTCGCGGGCGCGTGCAGCCTGCGCACCTGGGCATCGTCCGTCACGAGTCGCGTCGCCTTCAACGCGCTCCGTTCGCGGCGCCGAGAACGGAAAGTGTTCGACCTCGCCGCGGTGGGCGATGCTTCCGACGGTGTGAGCATTACGCCGGGCGCGCGGAGCTCGAGAGACCTCGAAGGCCAGGCCCTTGCTCGAGCCGAACTCGAGCAGCTTAAGGAAGCCTTGCTTCATTTGAATCCCGGTCGAGCCTCTGCGGTGTTCCTCCACGACGTCCTCGGCCATGAACTCGCCGAGATCGCTGCGATGGAAGGATTGACCCTCGCTGCAGCTCAGTCTCGCCTCGTGCGCGGACGCAGTGACCTTTACGCACTTCTCGGGCGCAAGGCGCAATCCCGCGGGAGGGAGCGATGAAGCCAGAGCGACTGCGCATGAGCGCCGCCGAAGAGGTGAGGTTGCTCGAAAAACTCCGAACCTGGGGCACAGCGCCCATTCCGGTTCCTCCGCAGGACGAGACCCTGCGCAACAAGTCGATCCTGACCCTCAGGACTGCGATCCTCGAAGGACAGAAGCAGCGGCGCGACGCCAAGATTCGACGTCAGTTGGGCCGGGGCCTCGCGGGCCTCGCCGGCCTCGCCGCGATCGCGGCTTTTACTCTCTGGCTCCCGAACGATTCCGCGCCGAGCGAGCTTTCGACTCCGTCTTCGGCAGCTATGCCCTCGGAAGAGGAGGAGCGTCACGCTCAGCTTTCCGGGAGCGGTACTCTCAAGGGCCCCGGCGGCCGAGCCGAAGCCGTCAAAGAGGGCGTCGCTCTCTACCCCGGTGAGCGGGTGCGCGCGGGAGAAAAGGGCGCCCAGGTCCATACCCAGACCACACGCGTCCTCGTCGAACCGAACGCCGTTGTCGCGCTGACTGAGCTCACTCCTCTCGCTGAAGAATGGGCGATCGATCGCGGAACCGCTCGCTTCTCAGTCGATCCCGAACGGCGCAAGCACGTGACAGTGATCACTGGAGACACTCGCGTCGAGGTGGTCGGTACCGAGTTCGCTGTGGCGACAGAAGGTTCCTCGGAGGCCCGAGCGGATGGGCATGCGCAGACAGCTGTTTCCGTCCAGAAAGGCCGAGTGACTGTTCGTCACGACGGTTTGGTCTACGTCCTCGGTCCCGGGGATCGCTGGGAGAGCGCCCCCAAGGTTGATCCTCGTCCTACGTCTACACCTGCGTCCCGCGATGCCTCCCGGACGGCAAATCGCCGCGACATTGTGGAGACGAAAGCGAGCAAGACGACCAAGGTTCGCACTTCCGATGTCAGCACGACGCTGGCCCTCGAGAATCGTCTCTTCCACGAAGCGATCATCCTGCGAAACTCCGGCCACAATGCGGAGGCGTCGCGAGCCTTCGCCGGATTCATCGCTCGTTTCCCGAATTCTGCGCTCCGGGCAGACGCCGAACGTGAGCTCAAGCGCCTTCGCTCGAGCCACTGAGCGCTGAGGAAACTTGGCGTCTCGGTAGGCGAGTCCTTCGCCTTCACTCGAGCCACTAAAGGCGAGCTTCGCGGCGCCCCTTAACGGTCAAGCCCGAACCAGGCCCCGAGACAGGCGAGCGCAAAACCGACAGGAGCCACTCCGAGGGCCACAACGACGGCTGTGGGTTCGCTCACCGAGAACAGCCCAAGGACGAGCGCAATCGCCATGGCAGTCGACCAGGCGGGCTCAAGAACGCTGCTCGCACCGCTCGCCCGAGCTACGAGATAAGCCGACAGAGGAAACGCCGCGAGCATTGCCGAACCGAGCAAGACCACTGGAAGCAAACCCGAGTACCCCGACCCCTCTTCGGCCAGTGTGAAGTCGATGTCGAAGCGGTGCCCGACGTAGACCGCGAAGGCGAGGAGGACGAGCGTCACTCCCAGCGTCACGAACGCGCCGAAAGCGATCCAGATGAGCTTGAGGGGGCGGCGAGCCGGTCGAAACACCTCGCGCAGAGACAAACCCTCAAGCTCAAGGAACGCGTTCGTTCGCCTCGTGCCCTCAGTTTGGCGAAAGAGGAGCCAGTAGGATAGCCAAGCGGAAAGCGCAGACGGCGGAATCGCAAGGGCCCAGTAAGCTCCCCCCCTCACGAACAAGAAGTGGTGCGTGAGCGCATGGATGACCGCGCACAGCACCCAAGCCAACCCGAAGTAACGGTCACGGCCGCGCACCCCGAGCGTGTGGCAATAGGCAGCTGGAGCCGCGACCTCTAGCGGGAGGCTCAAGAAGAGCCTCAGCTCAAAGGGAGGCGGGCCAGGTTCGTCAAGAAATGCGAAGCGGAGACACTCGCCCGCAAAGAAGCCAAACCCCACCAGCGCCCCGAGGAGCGAACCGAAGACCCCCGAGGTGACGAGGCCCGCTCGGTACACAGGCCATACCAAGAGCGCCTTCGCGCCCTCGATCACCGGACCTTGAACCAGGAGAGCAAAAGCGAGGAGTGCCCCCTGCGCTTCACGGTCTCGCGGGTCGAGCTCCAAGAACGCGAGCACGCGCCCCTCGAAAACCCCAAGGACCAGAGCCATCGCAAGGGCCAAGAAGACCAGCGTAAAAGCGCGATGGGATGGTACGGACGCGCGCGGCGCCACGCGTCTTCGCACCCATAGGGCGAGAGCCACACTCGCAACCGCGAGGAGCATTTCGACCACCGAGCGCGTAGAGACCGAGGTCATCTCCCTAGGCGCATCTCAGATACGCCGGGGGAGGGCAAGCGGGAGCCGCTCCTGGGCGGAAATTTTCCGAAGGAACTTCGCCTTTCGGAGGTACTCGAGCCCTTCTAGGGTCGGTCCCGGTTCGACGGTGGCTTTCGACTCCCTCCTGTCTCAGGGCGACTCGCTAGAAGTGGAAACCGACGTTCAAGACGGGCGAGAACCCTAGAGCGAGCGCCGAGTTCGAGGAGGCGTAAGGGCTCGCCGCCCCTGAGGCGAGGTCGCTCGGATCGAGAGCGCTTCGTGAGAGGCTCGCGGCGTCGAGAGAGAGCTCAAGTCCCAGAGAAAACGCGTCGCTGAAGTAATAATCGGCACCAGCGCTCAGACGAGTCGCAAATCCCCCGGCAGAAGCCTGGGCACCCTCTGCGTCGATGGTGCCTGTCCCTAGGTATCCGAAACCCGCCCGAGCGAAGGGCTCAAAGCGCCCGATCGGGAAACGAATGCCAAGCTCCCCGAGCACTGACCAGACGGAAAACGCGTTCAAACTGGCTCCGCGCGCGCGCACGCCCAATGTGAAGTAGAGGAGCCGCACACCCACCGCACCGCCATAGGTCACCCCCACCTCCGACTCCGACGCGCCTGGGAAGATGGCCCCCCTCGAGAAGGGCGTTAGGTCGAGCACCAAAACTCCTACGTCACCCGAGAGCCAAAGAAACTCGAGGCCGCGCCCCGAGTCCGCGCGATCCGCGTGCTCGAGCTCTCGCTCGATCTCCGAGGTCGACCCTGGATCGTTCAGATCACCATCAGGCGCGACAAGCCCCCCAGCGCTCGGCGCTTGCGGGAGCTCCTCTTCGAAGAGTTCCTCTTCATCGCCTTGAGGACGCTCGATCTCGCGCTGCTCCGCCTGCTCATAGGTTTCGGCGGCCGCAAGCGGAAAAGCCCAGGCGAGCACGCTCAATCCGAGCAGAAGTGGCCTCGTCATGGCGATAACGATACACGACCAGCCGAGAGTTTTGCAGAGGAGCCGTCCGACGCTCACCCGCTGGCTTGAGTCGGGGGGAACGGTCGCGGGACTTCATAGGCAGAAAGCGTTCGGGGGACGGGAGCGTCTTTACGGAGGGTGGCGAGCTGCTTGAAGAGGGCAGCGTCAGAGCGCCTCTCGTTCAGCTCCGCAATCAGCTTGTCAGCGCCGCGCATCTTGACCTTGAGCTCTGAAGCCGAGGTCGGAATGTTCTCGATGTGCTCATACACAGCGAGCAGATCGGCGCTCGACTTCTTCCCAAAGCGAGGGATCCCGGGATATCCGTCCGCTGTGTCTCCGACGAGCGCGAGGAAATCGGGGATGCTCTTCGGTTTGACTCCGAACTTCTGGATCACTCCCTCTTCGTTATATGTGAGGCGGCGCATCCGATCCCACGTGACAACGCGATCGCCGACGACGCACTGAGCCAAATCCTTATCCGGGGACGCGATCACGATGTCGTCGATGGCACCGGATTCGAAGAGAAAACTGGCCGCCGAGGCGAGACCATCGTCCGCTTCAAATTCCACCATCGGTAAGACCAAGAGCCCGAGCTCAGCAACGGCTTTCTCCGCGAGCGGGAATTGAAGGGTGAGCTCTTCGGGCAGCCCGTCGCCCGTCTTGTAGCCTTCGTAAAGGCCATTTCGAAAGGACTCGATCACAGTATCGAAGGCGACCGCCCCGTGGGTCCAGGTCGCGTCTTGAAAGAGGGCGCGGAGGCTCCGCACCAAGCCCCTGACCGCCCCCACCTCGGCGCCTGCTTCGTCCGTTGCGCTGGGAGCCCCGAAGTACGCCCGGAACAGCTCATAAGTCCCGTCCACGAGGCATGCGCGTGTTCGCCGCTCTCCTGGGCCCTTCACTCCCGAAGAGCTCCCTGGTGACGATTCGGTAAAGAACTCTTTTTCTCCGGGCATGACCGGGCGCGAGCCTTGCGCTCCTCGGCTCAAGCAGCAAGAGTCCACCCCATGTTCCGCGCTCGTTCACTGGCCCTGGCGGCGATCACCTCTCTCCTCCTCGCAGCCCTCGGCTGCACCCTGATCACCGAGGTTGACCGCTCGAAGATCTCTCCCGACGGCAGCGCAGGCGCTCCCGGAGACGAAGCCGACGAGTGAGCCAACGCGAATGGGGGCCCCTCAGGCCCACACTCAGCGAGACGCAAACATGGGCCCCCTCGCCCTGAGGGCGGAGGGCGAAGACCAGGTCAGACGGTCGCTTGCTCGCCCCTCAGGCCTGCCTACGCCGTGCGCGCGCGACTGCGGCCACGGCGAGCCCACCGAGCACGAACCAGGCCGCGCCACTCCAGCTTCCGGATGCCGGCTTCGCAACGCTGGCCGCGCCGCAGCCGTAGTGCACATCCGGAGCGCAGATATCTCCTACCCCTTTGACGTTCGGGTCGCGGCCGGCCTTCAGCTCGTCAAGATCGCTCATGCCATCCGCATCTTTGTCGGTCGCACCCAGGGCAGCAAGTCCCCTCTCGACCCAGGCCGTTTCGCCAGGGTTCGGCAGCCCCGCGGCGTTGACCATTACGTTTGCAAAATGTTGCGTGGCGGTTCCAGCCATCCCTGGGTTCACCGTGTGGCAGAGCAAGCAGCTCGGAAGACAGGGCATCTCGAGCGTATCGCGGACTGCGCCCGGGAAGACATCCGAGGCGAACGCCGGATTGGAAACGAAGAGCGCGCTCGAGGAAACCACGAGGGAGCTCAGGAGTTTGGCCAGAGGAGAGGTGGGGCGCGGCATGGTCGTGTTCATCACAGGGCGTTAGAGGTAAAGGTGGAACTGGCCGAGCAAGGTGAACGGCTCGTTCTGCCGCGCGATGGCGTCGATCCGGACCTCGAGTTGCGTATAGAGGAACCAGTCGATGCTCGCCCAGAAGCCAAACTTCGGCTGGCCTTGGCCGGGAGCGCTCACAGGCGCCGGTGACTGGATCGCCAGGCCTTCGTCGAGCATCTCGCCGGTCAACAAGAAATGAAGCCCGCCGACGGGCTCATAATCGATCTGGGTAAAGCCGACGTAACCGGCGTCCGCCCTGGAACGGAACAGTGCATCGAACTCGGCCATCACGACGAGGGATTGCACCGGAGCCCAGCGCATCATCATACCGTGCGCCTGGCGGACCGAGTCGACTTCACCGGTGATGCGATCCTCGCCAGCATAAGTCACCTTGCTGCTGAGGCCCGCCGCGATGTTTCCTGCGCCCACCCCTTCGATGAAGAGCGAGTAGCCACGCTCGCGGTACCTGTCCGGACCGAGCTGGTAGTTGCCCGCGATGGCCATTGCTTCCATGCGGATGCGCTCACCAACATAAGCAAGGCTGACGCCATGTTGCTGGTCGGAATCGCGATCGGTGCGCGTCGCATCCCGGACCCAGGTCGTGTGTTCCGGCATGCGCACACCGAACGGAAGGTTGAGGCGGCCGCCTCGTACCCACACGGAATCGCCCAGCTTCATACCGACATAATGGGTGCGCGAGAGAAGGTTATAGCCATCCTCGTTGGTCGTGACCTGAGCCGGAGCGCCGTGCACCGCGCCCCGCGCCGAGCGGCCGAGGCCGATCGTGCCGCCCACCATGAAGTTCCCGAGCGTGAGTTGACCGCCGAGGTCAGCGACCATCACCGGAATGAACTTCACGGGATCGGCCTGGTCCGGACGCATCACCGTCAGGCTCCGGTAAGAACCTGAGATGAGGAGATTGTCGGGCGTGTCCCACAAACCCCACAGCACCCCGGTCTTCGGCGTTTCCGGCTCTCCGTCCTGCTTCTTATAATGCATGCGAAGGACGATGTCGGAGGTCGCTCGCCCGTACTTCGTGAGCAACTCACCGCCCGAGGGGTCGGCGTGACAAGTCGCGCAGGAGGTGTACTCGTGCTTGATCATCCACGCGTAGGCGTGCGCCGTGGTGGATCGTCCGAAAACGAACGCAAAGGCAACGACCAAGCTGGCGAGGCGAATCCAGCGCCCAATTCTCTCTTTCATGAAGCAGGCGTATTGGACCACGGTCGCGGGCAAAAAGCCAAAGCATCGCACGGGCGGATGTGCACACCGTGCCGATAGAAAATTTTACGATGCACGCACGAAGCGGACCGCGCGATGAGGAATGTTGCGCAGGGGCCACACGTACTCGATGGATTGGTCCAGACGCAGGCCGTCATGTGGAGGAACCTCTTCCCGCGCGAGGAGCAGCCAAACGACCTCAGCCAGCCGCGCCCCTTCCAGAACCCACTCAGGAGGGGGAAGGGTCGCCCGCGACAAGGCAACTTCGTAGGTCGCCTCGAGGGATTCGCTGCGGCCTCGAATGACGCGACAGCCCGGGAGCTGGAGGCGCCCGAGGACGTGATGGAGAAAGGCGACGCGTTTGTCGCGCGGCTCGACGAAGGTGAACGAACAGTCGGCAACTTCCGACAGCAGGATCGCAAAGGGGATCCCTGGAGCGCCTCCACCTGTACCGACGTCGACAAAACGTGCGCCTGTACCCGAGCCAAGACGCCGCTTTTCTGCGCTCGCGATCACGATCGCGTCGGCAAAGGAGAGCTCAAGGAGCTCGTCCAGGGTCCGCGGCGCCACCAGGTCCACCCGCCTTCCCCAGCGGATCACCTCATCCAAATAGGTCTCGAGGCCCTCCAGGATCGCGCCGCTCGGGAGCGGCTCCCCGAGGCCTTCGAAGACCCGAGCCAAGTGATCGCGAAAGCCGTTTGGCGGACGGTCGAACTCCCGAGAACTGAGCCCAGAGTTCGTTGAAGTTGGCCGCTTGGGGCCAGGCGCCAGGGGACTTTTCCGGTGCATCGGCCCGCGGTAGCTTACTGGCTCTGATGTCTCATTTCGAGCTCCCCGCGCTCTCATGACGGCCGTCGATAACAGCGACGCGCTCGCCCGGGTCCGCGCTGCGCTGACCCGAGCTCTTTTGCCCGGCTTCGCCCCCACAGCCGACATCCAGCCGATGCCCGGCGGCGCTTCGACGAGGAAGTTTTTCCGCGTCTCGTCCCCGGAGGGCGCGCTCGTCGCCATGTACGTTCCCGCCCCGAGCCAGGAGATCAATAAGGCGCGCCAAGCGCAGACCACCGCACCCTTCGTCGAGGTCCATGGGCTCCTCGAGGCGGCCGCGGTGCGCGTTCCGCGCCTCTTGGCCCACGACCCCGACCTCCAGATCTTGCTCGTCGAAGACCTGGGCGATGACACCCTCGCCGAGTTCCTCAAACGCTCTCCGGGTGCCCGCGAGGGGCTTTACCGTTCCGCCGTCCGTGCTTTGGCCGAGACGCAGAATCGCCTGAGCGATCTGCCTGAGGCGTCCGTGGTGCGTCGGCGCGCCTTCGATCAGGACCTGCTGAGCTGGGAGATGGATCACTTCCTTGAGTACGCGCTGCTGGAGCGAGGACTCGTCCCAAGCGCCGCCGACGTTCTTGTCTTCGAGCGCGCCCGGGATTGGCTCACTTCGGAGATCGCCTCCTGGCCTCGCGTGTTCGTCCACCGCGACTACCAAAGTCGCAACTTGATGATCGCGGACGTGGAAAGAGACGAACTAGCTTGGATCGATTTCCAAGACGCCATGCTTGGTCCGCGGGTCTATGACCTCGTCGCTTTGCTCACGGACAGCTACCAGACATTCGAGCGTCCTTTCGTCCTCGAGAGGCTCCGCGACTACGCAGACGCCAGCGGGCGACCCGAAGATTTCGAGCGGATCCAGCTCGAGTTCGACTTGGTCACGGTGCAGCGCAAGCTGAAAGATGCAGGGCGCTTCGTGTTTTTGAACAAGGTCAATGGCATGCCGCACTTCTTGCCCTACGTGGAGCCGACCATCGATAAGGTCTTCGCTGCCCTGGAGCGTCTCGCCGACTTCGAGCAATTGGCGGAGCTCCATGAGATGCTCGCGCGCGTGACGGGCCGACCGCGAGCCTCAAACGGAGGGTGAGGCCATGCGCCCGTCCCCGCGGCGCGCCGAGAGCGGCATGATCAGACGCAAGAACCCACGGTCGCAGCCCCCAAGACGAGCTCTCGATGTTCGTTATCGTAGAAGCGATAGCGACCATCTTTCGTCGCGCTTCGAGCGAAATGCGCGAGCTCTCCGAGCGCATCGAGGCGAAACGGGATCAAGAGGTCGATGTAGTCGGTGTCGCCGCCAAATCCCGTACCCACCACGCCTCGAGCGCCGAGCCTACGCACGAGCTCGTCGAGCTGCTCCTCGACTCTCCGTCGTTCGGTCCGTCGATCGGCGGAACTCGGGCTCCATTCAAACCAGACGAGACGCTCTCCTTCCTCGAAGAATCGGCGAGATGTGAAAGGGATGCCTTCAAAGATCGGTCCGAGCACCTCTGGAAGACAGGTCGTCGCGAAGACGCGGGAAGGCTGAGGGCTATCCGGAGCGCCTTCGCCGAGCTCAAACGCAACCCAACTCTCCTCAGAGCCTTCCCGCCTACCGAGGAGCAACCCCAGCGCTCCCCGGAGCACGAGGTCGACAAGATCCCTGAGCGCATAATTGTTCGGCAGACCTGCGTTCGTCAGCACGGCGAGGCCCCGTCGCGAAGGGATTCGCTCGAAGAGGAGTTCGCCCAGCCAGTCGTCGACGAACGTCTCCCCTAAACGACACTCGAGGTACTCGAGGATCGCCTCCTCGAGGATTTGCTCATCGAACTCTTCATCGATCGGCACTCCCACGACGAGATCGAATACGTGCCCTTTCCCGATGCCGACCCGCACACGAAGCCCACCCAAAGGCGCTCCCTCTCGCTCGACAAGCCGGGCGACGGTCTCGTGATCCCAGCCGGGCCACCCGAGGCGCACCGGCGCCGCGGCAGGGGCCTGACTGAGGAGCCAGCGCAGCCTGGGACGAGCCGCCGGGTCTAGGGGAATCAGATGCAGGACACCTCCGGCCGAGGCGAAACGAGTGCGAGGTTCAATCGAGCGAAGGCTGGACTCGAGCTCCGGCGACGAGGGTCCCCTCTCGCGAACTTCCTGCCAGAAGGCGGACGCTGTCCGAGCGCATGGCGGCCGCCCCTGACGCTCGAGGAGGAAATGCTCGGCCTGAAGGAAGTCGCGAAACATCCGAAGGGGGAGGGTACACTGACGAAATCACGAGGTCACTGTCACCGTCGGGACCGGCGCTCGCGAACTTAGCTCAAAGAACGTCACGCGCCTTGATGCGCTCGATGCGAAGCAGCGCCTGATCTATGGTGAGGCGTGATGGAGACGCCCGAAGACGAGGAGCTCGAAAGACGCTTCATCGAGCTCGAAACGAAGCTCATGTATCAAGACAAGATGCTCGACGAGCTGAATCGCGTCGTCACGTCGCACACGCTCGCCCTCGATGAGCTCACCCTCCGTGTTCGTCGTCTCGAGGAGACGCTCCGGGCAGCGCTCGACGTCGACGGCAAGCCACCGAACGAACCTCCTCCTCACTACTGAGTCGGTCACCACCGCGAGGGGCGGACACTCGACCGGACGACCGGACAACTGACTCATCGGCCAATAGGCAGGTTGGCCTATGCAGGCAGGCAAAACCACGTATTTTCAGCCGCTTAACTAGATACTGGCCCTTCGGACAAAGTGTCACTTTTCATTGGCACGTTTCGTGCTATGATGCGTTGCGTCTGGGAAAGATGTGCACCGTGCGGGACTCGAGGAGTCTCGGGTGGCGGATTCGTTCTTGGGCTGGGCGTAGCTCCTTCCCCCCTTTTTATGCTCAGTCTCCCGATGAAACTGCCCGAGACTCCTCGAGTCTCGCGACGGAAAATCGCTCCAGAACCTGAGCGGCGTTGCTCATTGACCCCTCGTTGACACCCTAGCGCCCTCTCGTAGCCTGAGCCCGGGAGCGGCTCGTTCGAGCCGCCGAGAAGCAGGTTCATTTGAAGCTCCTCGAGGGTCTAGACACACTTCGCTCGGAAATTTTCGGCGCACCTCTCGCAGCGCTCAGCGCCCTGTTCGTCCTCCTCGCGCTCTTCACGATCCCGAGCGTACTTCTCGAACGGCGAGGTCGTCCGACCGCCGCGCTCGCTTGGGTCTTTTCGCTGTTCGCTTTTCCGTTCTTCGGGGTTCTGGCCTGGTGGACCTTCGGGCGGATCCGTCTCGAGAGGAAGCGGCGCAAGACCCAAAAGCGGCGTCGCCAGTTCACCGCACAGAGAGGAAGCCCCTCACCTTCGGGCGCGACCTGTTTCGATCAGATGTTCCCCGAGCGGGCCTTCACCGACTCGATTTTCACCCTCTATGAGCAAGACCTCACGCTCCTCGCGGACGGGCACCAGTTCTTCCCGGCGCTCAGGCGCGAGCTCCAGGCCGCCAAGAGCACGATCCACCTTCTGACTTACATCTTCACGCTCGATGACACCGGCGAGAGCATTCTCGAGATCCTCAAAGAGCGAGCGCAGCGCGGCGTCAAAGTCCGCGTGATCGTCGACACCATCGGTAGCCAAGGCGCAGTGCGCAAGCTCCGCAAGCGGATCGAGAGCTTTGGAGGCGAACTCGCCGTATTTATCCCTTCCCGGCTCGGACCGCTCAAGGTCGCCAACGTCAACTTCGTCAATCATCGCAAGATCATCATTGTCGATGGTCGCAAAGCGTTCATTGGCGGCATGAACATCGCGAACGAGTACGAGCAGGAATGGCGCGATCTGATGGTGCGGGGGGGCCCTTGGGTCGCGCACACTCTCGAGCACATCTTCCTCGAAGACTGGTACTTCGCGACGAGTCACGCACTCCCCACGCCGCCTCCACCCGCCGATCCGCCGAAAGGTTCAGAGGTCGCCGTGATCGCAAGCGGTCCGGACACGGAACCTTGGCTCTTCGACAGCTTCTTCCTGCTCCTGACTCAAGCGAAGAAACGGATCTGGATCGTTACTCCTTACTTCATCCCCAACTCGGCCATCCTCGAAGCGCTCCGAACCGCCGCCGGGCGCGGCGTGGATGTGCGCATTATCCTCCCGCGCGACTCCGACGTGCGTCTCGTGGCCTGGGCGGCGCGCTCCTACTACCGGGCACTGGTGCAGGCCCAAGTGAAGATCCTGGAAGCGCGCGGCCCCATGATCCATGCCAAGGCCCTCCTCATCGATGATGACCTCGTGTCGATCGGCTCCGCGAACATCGATAGCCGGAGCCTCAATTACGCGTTCGAGGTGAATTTTTTCGCCCGCTCCCGGGCCCTGGCCGTCGAGCTCGAAGCCTATCTCTCCGCTCTCGCAGCAGATTCCGTCGAAATCGACGCTCAGGTCCTGGCCCAGAAGAGCGTGGCCACGAAGCTCGCGGAGTCCGCCGCGCACCTTTTCAGCCCCGTCCTGTGAGGCTCCCCTTGGGCGAGGGATTTTCCAGATTGCCCTTTTTGACTAAGGAGACACTCAACAACAATGGGCGCGCAGTGGAAGCAAAAGGGCCGCGAGCAAGCGGCCGACGCCAAGGGAAAACTGTTCACGAAGCTCGCGAAGGAGATCATGGTCGCAGCGAAAGCCGGCGGCCCTGACCCTGCCGGTAATGCTCGTCTTCGTATGGCCATCGAAGCCGCGAAGAAACAGTCGATGCCAAAAGATACTCTGGAGCGAGCCATCAAGAAGGGCGCCGGTTTGCTCGATGGCGGCGTGCAACTCGACGTCGTCGTCTACGAAGGGTTCGCACCGCACAAGGTCCCCGTCATCGTCGAGTGTCTCACTGACAACAAGAACCGCACCGCTCCGAACATGCGCAACCTGTTCAAGAAGGGACAGCTCGGCGCGACTGGATCGGTGAGCTGGGATTTTGCGCGCCTCGGCTCCATCGAAGCGACTCCGCCCGAAGGTGGTGAAGATCCGGAAGAGGCCGCCATCGAAGCCGGTGCTCAAGAAGTCGTGCCCGGCGACGACGGTCAGAGCCGCTTCATCACTGATCCGACCGATCTCGACGCGGTGAGCAAAGCTCTCTCGGCGCGCGGTTGGACGGTGACCTCTGCCGAGCTCGTTTGGCAGGCCAAAAACCCCGTCAAGCTCGACGATGCGGCGCGCGAAGAGGTTGAGGCATTCCTCGCAGCGATCGACGCGGACGACGACGTACAGAACATTTACGTCGGTCTCGCCTGAGAGCTCTCGCGAGGCCGGGACCCCAAGCCAGCGTGGCAGACCGCTCGGGTAACGCCGCGCGCAGCCTGCCACGTCTCACTTTGAGCGTGCTCCGCCTTCACTAAGAGGGCGGTCGCCTTCGTGAGGCGCACCGCGCCTGAGCTTGCGCTGGAGCGTTCGCCTGTGCATGTCGAGGCGTCGTGCCGCTTCGGAGACGTTTCCCCCCGTCTCGTCCAGCACCCGCTGCAAGTGCTCCCACTCGAGCACATCGAGGCTCAGGTTCTGAGGTTCGGCACTCGCCGCGGGTTCCTCGGGGGGTTCCTCATCGAGGAACGCGGCGCAGATCTGCGCCGCTGTGGCGGGCTTGGTCAGATATTGCACGGCGCCGAGCTTCACGGCCCGCACGGCCGTTGCGATGCTCCCGAAGCCGGTGAGCACGACCACGCGCATGTCCGGCCAGCTTTGCACGAGGGCTTCGACCAGCGCGAGCCCCCCGCCGGGCATCACCAAATCCACCGTCGCATAGTCCGGCTTCCAGGCCTCAGCTTCGCTGATCCCCTCCTCTACGGAGCCAGCCACAAGTACTTTAAAGCCTCTTCGTCTGAGCGACCCCGCGAGAACTTGGCGAAACGTGGCATCGTCATCGACGATCAAAACTGTCTTTTCGCTCATCCTTGCGACCTCACGAAGGGTGCGACCAGCGGGAGCGAGAGAACCACGCGCGCCCCTCCCCCTTCTCGCCCGGAAAGCGTGAGCGCGCCGCCGAGCGTGCGCGCGTGGGTACTTGCTAAGAAAAGCCCAAGCCCCCGACGACCTGACGTTGACCAGAAAGGCGTAAGTGCCCTCTCGAGCGCTGGCTCAGAGAACCCGGACCCCCGATCGAGCACAACCAGCTCCACCACTTCATCTTCGCCTCGAACAGAAAGCGTAAGATCTTTTTCGTTCGGGAGGCTCGCTCGCTCGGCGTTGTTCAAGAGCTCACGGACGATCTGCCGCACGACGCGTTCAGGCTGTCGAAGCAGGACATCTCCCGGGCATTCGAAGCGCGCGCCCCGAGCGCGAGCCTCATTTTCGAGCTCCCGGGCGTCCCAGGGCTTCACATTGAGCAGCTCTCCGCGGAGTTCCACGGTGTCCATCTCAGAGAGAACCCTCTTCATCCGCTGCGCTTCCGCCGCGATGGTCGCTTGGGCTTCTAAGAGACCTGCGCGGTCCATCAGATGTAAGTCATCGGCGAGCAGTTGAATCGTGCCAAGCGGTGTCCCGAGCTCGTGGGCTGCTCCCGCCGCCATAGCGCCGATCGTCGTGACCATCCGATCTCGAGCTTGCTCGTCGGACAGCTCAGAGATCCTTCGCCTCTGCTCCGAGAGCTCATGAGCGATGCGGTGGAAGAAGACCGTCAGCAGCGCTCCTGAGACCGCAAGTCCAATCGCCATGCCGAGCACGTGGCGCATGAAATGGCCCCGCGGCGAGGAAAGATCGACGCCTTCGGCAGAGATCGAAAACAAGAGCCCAAAGCCGAGGACAGCAGCGAGCGCGACGCGAAAGGTCTGCGCCTGGGAGACGAGGGTGGCGAGCGTGATGGGGACAAAATAGAGGAGCGTGAACGGGTTTTCGGCCGCCGAGTTCAACCCGAGCACACCTGTCAGGAAGAACACATCAAGGATCAGCGGCCACCACGCATCGAACCTCAGACTCTCGCCCTTGCGAATGAGCGAAGGCACAACGATGCACGCGATCCACAGGAGAACCGCGAGCAGCGTGTAGAGGACGTTCGGGCCTTCTCCTATGCCCCACAGCCTCGAGAGGGGCGTTGGAACAGAGACGATCAGCGCTGTCAGAGCGAGCGCGAGGCGAGCGCGACGGAGCCCGGTGTGAGGGCTGGTCTCGAGACTTCGCGCACCTCGCATCGCCTCACGCGAGAATCATGAGAGAACGCTCAGAAACCGAGCTCTTGCTTCCGCTTCTCCGCCGTCGGAAGCGGCTCGACCTGCTCAGCAATGACGGGCAAGACCTTCGAACGCTCCGCGTTGATCTTGAGCCACTCCTTTTGGTCACTCGGAAGCTGTGCTTCGTCGTAGATAGCCTCCACGGGACACTCAGGAACGCACGCGCCACAGTCGATGCACTCTTCCGGATCGATGTAGAGCATCTCCTCATCACCGTGGAAGCACTCCACAGGACACACAGCGACGCAGTCGGTAAAACGGCAATGTTTGCAGTTCGCGGTGACGACGAAAGTCATGGTGTCCCCATAGCTGGCAGGCCCAAACTAGGCAAACTCGACAGCAGCGAAACGCCAGAGGCCGGCGCGTCGCCCTGGCCCCTTGTTCGCTCAAATACCGGCAAGACTTTCGCTTAGGCGACGGCGAAACGCCGTACCTCCCCGGCTCCCTCGCGGATCACCTTTGGCTCGTCGCCGGTGAGATCAACGATGGTCGTCGGGACCGTGCCGCCCGGACCCGCGTCCAGGACCAGCTTCAGACCACGAAACTCTGCAGCGATCTCCGCCGGATCAGCCGACGGTTCCGTACCGTGACGAGCCGCTGTGGACGAGATGATCGGTCTTCCGAGCTCTCGGCAGAGTGCGAGCGCGACGGGATGATCCGGAATACGGATGCCGACCGTCTTCCGCGGCCAGTGCACGATTTTCGGCACCTCTCGCGTGCTCTCGAGAATGAAGCAGTACGGTCCCGGGAGCAGGTCCTTCATGACCCGATACACGCGGTCATGCATCACAGCGTACTTCGACAGCTCCGACAGGTCTTGGCATACGAAGGCCAACTTCTGGCCCTGATCCATACCTTTGATCTGATAGAGCTTCTCGACCGCTCGCTTGTTCAAGAGGTCGCACCCGAGGCCATAGACGGTGTCCGTCGGGTAGGCGATCACTTCGCCCGCCTCCAGCGCCTCCACAGCCTGACGAATCTTTCGAGGCTCAGGATGGAGCGGGTTGATTTCCAGAAGCATCTTTCCGTTATCCGATAGTTCGGGGGCGCGACTTTTAGATCGATTGCAGATCTGCGTCCAGTTCACCGCCCATCCCACTGAAATTACTAGATACCGATCGCCCATCCCGCCTTTTCCCCATTCATTTGCCCGGGAGGGCGGGCGACGGGTAGGTTTGCTTCATGCGCCCTTCGTCCCTGCTCCCCCACGAAGCCGGAGGCATTGCCCTGGCCGTCCTGGTCGCCATCATGGCCGGGTGCGCGGGTCCCACCAGAGCTCCCGAGTTCGCGCAGCCAACCCCCGACTATCCGCCGCCGCCTTCCACGCCCCTCAGCGAGACGAGTCCGACCCAGAAGGCGGTCGTGAAGTCAGCGCCTAGCTCTCCTCCCCAAAAACACAAGTCGCCCCTCGCCGAGCGCTACAAAAACCAAAAGGCGCTCTCTACCCTTGAAGGGAAAGCGACCTATTACGGGGATTCCTTGAGCGGCAACAAGACCGCAAACGGCGAGCGTTACAGTCCGCGAGAGTTCACCGCGGCTCATAAAAAGCTCCCCTTTGGGACGGTTGTCCGCGTCGTTCGTCTCGATACCGGCAAGAGCACCTACGTACGCATCAACGATCGCGGTCCTTTTGGCGCCAAAGATCGCATCATCGACCTCTCGCGCGCGGCGGCAGAGGAACTCGAGATGATTCGAGCCGGCGTCGTGCCTGTACGCGTGGAGATCCTCACGCGCCCGAATTCGGCTTAATATCTGTCGTTTGCTGGGCTACCCAAGCACGAAAGGCCGGCGGCGCGTCCTTCACGGAGATCACGTCGATAGCGGGGCATTCGTAGGGATGCTTTTCGAGGATGGCATCCATCGTTCGCTTCATGAGGGAGGCCCGCGTCTTGACGAGCAGAGCGAACTCCGTCGCCTCCTCGAAGGCTCCTTGCCACTCGTAATAACTCTGGAGCGGACCAAGCACGTTGACGCAGGCGGCGAGACGCGACGTTACGAGAAAGCGCGCGAGCTCAGCGCCCACCTCCTGGGTCGGGACTGTCACGTAGAAGAGGACGAGTTCGTCTTGAACACCTTCACGCGCAGGTTCCATACACCGAAGGGTTCCCTCGTCGTTCTCGGTCGTCAAGGTTCCCCGTCGACCTCGCCTGCCTCTTCTTCTCGCGCGGCTTCGCTCGGCGATGCTCCTTCAGAGTCCTCGGAGCGTGAGGGAGAAGGCTCACTCTCCTCCGGAGCGCTCGGGGCCGCCTCGCCAAAAGTACCGGAGATTTGAGTCGGTTCAGTGCCTGCCAAAAAGAGCTCGGAGCGTCCCTTGGTGTCCCCATAGGGAGCGAGCAGGCCGGTGTCGGGATCGATCTGTACCTCGACCAGGCCGGGAGGCCGAGCAAACTCGATCGCTGGCTTTCCCTCGGAAGCGCGGCGCATGAACTCGGTCCAAATCGGCAGCGCCGAGACGGCCCCGGATTCTCCGGGACCGAGCGGGAGTGCGTCATCATAACCCACCCACACCGAGACGATGTAGTCCGTCGAGAAGCCAACAAACCAGGCGTCTTTGGCTTTGTTCGTGGTCCCCGTTTTTCCGGCGACGGGGCGCCCGAGCGACTGGGCGCGGCGCCCCGTTCCTGTCTTGACGACACTCGTTAACAAATCCGTCATCAAGTAAGCAACCTCAGGGCGAACGACCGGCTTGTCCTCAGGTCGAGGCGGCATCTCCACCGGTCCGCTCCCGCTCTCGACCGACAGGATAAACCGCGGCGTGCCCAGCTGGCCCCCTCGACAGAAAACCGAAAAGACCTGAGCCATTTCGAGCGGAGTCGACTCGTAAGCGCCGAGCGCCAAGCTGTCGCCTTCTCCGAGCTTCCCGAGGAACCCAACCCTACGACCGAAGTCGATCACGTTCTTCGCCCCGACGCGATGGAGAGTCTCAATCGCAACACGGTTGTCGCTCTGGGCGATGCCTTCTCTCAAGGTCAGGCGCTTCTTCGTCTCCGCCTTCGGATCGTCGAACTCGAATACGGTGGCCGCCGTGACTTTTCCTGCCTCGAGCGCCGCCCCGTAAACGACAGGCTTAAAGGAGGAGCCCGGCTGCCGCCGGGCTTGTGTCGACCGATCGAGCCCGCCGGGGAGAGCCTCATAACTTCCCACCAATGCCACCACATCGAGGGTTCGCGCATCGAGCGCAACCAGCGCTCCTTCGGGCCCGAGCTCGAGGCCGAGCTCGAGCGGATCGTCCCCCTCATCCGGATCGTCTTTGACCCGCACACGCACAGCTGCCCCCTCTCCAAAGAGCTTCGAGGGAGCGAGTCGGCCGGGGTTATAGCGCTCCTCTTGCAGCACGCGGACCTGGCCACGGCGGCCGGCCACGTCGACCTCCAAGATCCCTTGCTCGTCGTCAGCGCGAACCACGCTCCCGAGATAGATCCCGTGCCTTCTCAGCTTGCCCTTGGAGAGTTCCCCCCAAAGGTTTCGCTTCTTCAGCGTGAAGGGCGGCGCGAGTTTGTGGCGCGCCATGTAGTCGTCGAGCCCTTTTCGGAGCGCCGTCCGCGCCTTCTCTTGCAGCCCTGGATCGATGCTGGTCGTGACCGTGTAGCCGCCGCGCCGAGCGACCTCGCCCAGCTGTTGTTCGAGGGCACGGCGCGCCCGCTCGACGATCTCAGGCGCAATGTCGCTCTCGGTCTCGACCGCGGGCAAAGTCCAAAGAGGGCTCTTATCCGCGACCTCAAAGACCTCCGGGGTCATGAACCCCTTCTTTCTCATCTGATCGAGAACGTAGTGGCGCCGCTTGAGCGCTCGCTCGCGATCCTTCTGAGGAGAGAAGCGCTCCGGCGCGGCTACAATGCCCGCCAGGAGGGCCGCCTCAGGGAGTGTCAGCTCCGAGGAGCGCTTACCAAAGTGGACTCGAGCGGCTTCCTCGATCCCGTAGCGCCCATGTCCGAAGTAGATCTGGTTCAGGTAGATCTCAAGAATCTGTTCTTTGGTCAGCTCACGCTCGATGCGGAAGGCCAAAACCGTCTCCTTCACCTTCCGCTCATAAGTGCGCGACGAAGACAGAAGCACGTTTTTTACGACCTGTTGGGTAATCGTGGAGCCTCCCTGACGAACGCTCCCCGAACGCAGGTTCTGTACAAGGGCCCGCACGAGACCGAGATAATTCAGCCCGCGGTGCTCGAAGAAGCCCGCGTCTTCCGCGGCCAGAAAAGCCGTTTTCACATGATCCGGCAGGCTCGAAAGCGGCACTACGGTGCGCCTTTCGGTGAAGATCGAGCCGAGCAGCGTCCCGTCTCGCGCCAAAATGCGCGTCATTTGCGGAGGCGCGTACGTCTTCCCTAACTGATGAACATTCGGCAGATCGCTCGAGTAGCGATAGAAGATCGCCAGGAGGCTGAGGATGCCGATCAAGATGCTGCCCAGGAACACCGAACCGGCGATGAGCAGAACGCGCCGCGTCCGGGAGCGAGGAGGCTCGGACTTCGGCTCCCATGGTTCAGCGTCCGGCGCCACGGAGTAACGCTGGTAGCCCGAAGGTGACGTCTGGGAGCCGAGGGTGGGCGTGTCGCGGGAGTCGGAGGGCGGACGCTCGTTCATTTTCCGGAGTACGTCATCGCGAGGACTGCCAGGACCCCACCAAGCGCTAAACAAAGCACAGCTACGGTCACAAGCACGACCCACTCAGGGAAGCGCCGCCCGGAAGCGGCAGGCGCGGGCGGGTTCTCCACGGCAGGCGGAGGAACCGTCGACTCGACCGCGTACGAAGGTGGCAACTCGGAGGGCGCGCGGACCACCGCTTCGAGCGCCGTCGCAAAGCTGAGCGCAGAGTCGTAACGGTCCTCGGGACGCTTCGCCAAGGCCTTCTTGAGGACTGGCCAGAGACCCGGTGGAAAGTTGCGCCCTGGCGCTCGCTCGGCGAGGGGAATCGGAGTCGCCGAGACGTGTTTGCTCACGTACTCCATCGGCGTCTTCGCGTCGTACGGAAGCTTGCCGCTCAGGGCTTCGTACAAGATGCAGGCGAGCGAATAGACGTCACTCCTCGCGTCGAGTGTCAGCCCCCGCGCCTGCTCCGGCGACATGAACTCAGGAGTGCCAAACACCATGCCCTGTTGGGTCAAGATGAGTGAGCCGGGTTGCATCTGAGCTTCGGTGACTTTGGCCAGGCCGAAGTCGAGGACCTTCGGGTAGTCGACGAGGCCCGCCTGCCGGCAGATGAAGATGTTCTCAGGCTTGAGATCGCGATGCACGATGCCGAGTTGGTGCGCCTCGTGGAGCGCGTGGCACACCGGAACCAGAATCGAAATGGCCCGAGGCGCGTCCATGACGCCCCCCCGCTTCACGGTCTGATTCAAGTTCAAGCCCTCAAGCAGCTCCATGACGATGTACAGGGCGCCGCTGTCCTCGAGCTCTCCGTACATGAAAACGCGCACCGTATTCGGGTGCGTCAGCTGACTCATGGCACGCGCTTCGCGACGGAAGCGGCTCACCAAGTCCTTTCGCTCCTTGAGCTTCTGGTGAAGGATCTTGATCGCGACCTGTCGCCCCATCTGGGGTTCTTCGGCGCGGTACACCGAGCCCATTCCGCCGGAGCCGATGCGCTCCACAATGCGGAACTGACCTCCGAGAATCTCCTTCCCGACGAACGGATCTTGTTGCCGGTCCGACATACCGATTAGACTGCTACCAAATGGCGGAAGAGAGCGCGACTCAAACAGCAGAAGCGCCAATTGTGGCCGAGGGTCCGAGTGTCCTCGAGAGCCCGCTGCTCCGAAACTCCGGTTTTTCGCACGGGTTCTTCACCAGAAAAGGAGGCGTTTCGACGGGCCCCTTCGAAAGCCTCAATTTCACCCGCACCACGGGGGACCAGCCGACAAACGTCGATCGGAACATCGCCATCGTGGCCGATTCCCTTGGTGTTCCAAGGGAACACATTTACTTCCCTCTCCAAACGCACGGCACGGTCAGCGTGGTCGTCGACGGCTCAGAGAACCGAGCGGACATCGAAGCAGTCGAAGCGGACATCACGATCACTCGAGCTCACGTGGCCGCGGCGATCCGAACAGCTGACTGCGTTCCCGTCCTCGTGGCCTGCGTCGAGACGGGCTGGGTCGCGGCCTGCCACGCGGGCTGGAAAGGGTGCGTCCGAGGGGTCGTGCCAGAGACGATCGCGCGGCTGCGGACCCTCGGGGCAACCCGGCTCATCGCCAGCATCGGTCCTCACATCTCGGTCGACTCGTTCGAAGTCTCACCCGAGACGGCGCAGGAAATCATCAGCGCCTCACCCGATCCCGACATTTTCGTCCTGCGTGACGGTCGAAGTTACATCGACCTGCGCAAAATGGTCCGGGCTCAGCTCCAGGCTGCCGGGCTCGCGCCCGAAGCCATCGATGATGTCTTCGGCTGCACTGTCCTCGATCGAGAGCTCTTTTACTCGTTCCGCCGCGATGGAGACCGGAGCGGACGGATGCTTTCCGCTATCGTGGGCGGCGTCCCTCAGGGCGCCCCTGGCGCCTGAAAAGATCGGCTTCGCAAATATCGACGCGGCCGACTTCTCCGAGGCAGCGAACGAACGTCTTATCGTAAGGAGTGACGAGACAGCGGTTGGTCTGCTCGGTGACTTGATTTCGGACTCTGGGATTCCGCAGCTGATCCGGGGAGGTCACCTTGGCCAGCCGCTCCGCAAGGTACTCACACTCACGAGGTCCGAGCAGCTCATTGCGACAGCCGACGAGGCAGCTCACGGCCAGAGCCATAGCCAAGACCGATCGGAGCTCTCTCCCTCGAGCGCGAATCAAAACACGACCCCCAATTCGAGGGTGGCGTCGAGCAAACCCGCCATCTCCGGCAGCGGGTCCACGTGAGCGAGTTCTCCGTCGACCACCACTTGTAAGGGTAAGATCATCCGGCCCGTCTGAGCAAAGGGCAGCCCGCCCGAAACACGAAGCCCGAGCTCGAGCCACGAGGGAATCAGCGTGTAGGCCGCTCCTAAGGAGAGGGAAATCGTGCTCACGGTGAGCGACCGCTCGGCGTCCACATAGAAGTTCTCCGCTTCAGGAGGTGGCGCTACAACTCGAGCCCAGGCGACCCCCACGCCCGCTCGTAAAAAGAGGCGAGAGAGCGGGCGATAGACCCCTTCAGCCTCCGCGGAGAATGCGAGCGCGGACAAATTGGGCTGAGAGAGCGCAAGGGATCGAGACGGACCCTCGATTCCCAGCGCCCCCGCCGGCGCGCTCACAGGGATCAACTCTTGGCGGAAGGAGGCGCGGGTCAGGAGCCACTCGGTGATGGGCACCATCACAAAGGCCCCATAAGCAATCCCTGGTTCGTAGCGGATCGCATCGGAGCGGCTCGGACGAAACACAGTAGCGAGGAGCGGACCAATCACCACAAGGGGTGGCCTCGTCCGAGCCTCCGGCTCGACCAGTTGGCCCAAGGGGGTGACCTTCGCTCTGCTGGTCGACGAAACGGGCTCAGCGTCCACGGGGACCGACCCAGGATCGCCCGTAGCGGCGCCGCTCTGAGGCTCAGGTTCGCCCGCTTCAGACGGGGCTGATTCCGCACGAGCCACAGGGGAGACCGCCAAGAAGGCGCCTCCTGCAAGGACGGCGAGAAATCGAGCCCAATCCACCGAAGTTTGGTCCTCTCTCCCTTAGCCGCGGAGAGCCGCGCCGAAGCGCGACTCGGCCTCGCGGAGGACTCGAGTCTGAATCTCTTCGACCTCTTTGTCCGTGAGGGTTCGCCCTTCCCCGTCCTTACGAGAACGGGGGTCTCGATAGGTGAGGCGGAAGGTGATGCTGCGATGGGCCTCGGGGACCGAGCCCCCTCGAAACTCCGAGGCAATGCGCACCGACTCGCAGAGCTCACCGGCGGTCTCCCGAATCGCGAGAGCGACCGTCTCGGCCGGCGTGTGATCGGACACAACCAACGACAGGTCGCGCAGAACGGGCGGAAGCTTAGGCAGAGGCGAGTATTTCGGGGTAGCGCGCCCAAGCGCTTCGATGGCCGCGAGATCGAGTTCGACGACAAACGCGGGACCTCCGAGGTCGAGAGCGTCGATGACGTCCGGGTGCAAAGGCCCAAATGTGCCCACGGTCACGTCGCCCACCGTCACGAGCGCCGCCCCGCGCGGATGCAGATGACGGACATTTTCGCCCGACGCATGGCTCACCGTCGGACTCAGCCCGGTGAGGCGCTCCACCATTTCGGTGGCAACACTCTTCGCCGAATAAAGGTCCACGTCCCCCGGATTGCTCACGAGGTGCTCATCCCTCGGTCCCGCGAGCACCGCTGCGAAGCTCGGCCTCTCATGGGGGAGCACGCCGACGTCCTCGGCTCGTCGCGGGCGCGCCGCGCTCGCTGCGTGCGGAGTATCGATCGGCAAAAAGATCGAACCCTGGGCGAAGAGGCGCACGCGCCCTTCGCCCCGACGGCGGGACCTTCCCAAAGCCTCAAGGAGCCCCGGCAAGAGGCTTGTCCTGAGCACGCTGCGCTCCTCCGAAAGCGGATTCTTGAGCGTGACGGTGGGCGCGGGCGCAGAGATGGCTTCGAGATCTGAGCGCGACACGAACGCATAGGTGAGCGCTTCGGAGAGGCCGATCTCGCATGCGACGGTCTTCACTCTTCGCTCGAAGAGCCCCGAGGTGCGCGGCTTCTGCGGCGGGATCGAGGGCAGCTCAGTGGGAATGCTCTCGAGGCCACGAATGCGCGCGATCTCCTCGATCAAGTCAGCCTCAATATTGATGTCCGGGCGGTGTGACGCGCCGCGGATGCGCGCCACTGTGCCCCCGCGACCAACGTCGCTCACAAACTCCACCTCGAGCCCGAGACGGCGCAAAAGCAGCGTAGCCTCGCGGAAGGGAATCTCGACCCCCAAGAGCCGATTCATACGCTCGGAGCGCAGCTCGATCGCCGGAACTTCCGGCACGATGCCGTCCGCGCGAACAACACCCGGAAGCACCTTTCCTCCACCGAGCTCCGCGATCAAAGCGAGCGCTCGCGAGAGAACGATCTCAGTCGCACCGTGGTCCGTCCCTCTTTCGAAGCGATGGCTGGAGTCGGAGTGCATTCCGAGACGACGGGCCGTGCGGCGGATCCCGCGGGGCTCGAAGTACGCACATTCGACCAGCACCTCGGTCGTCGAATCGCGAATTTCGGTTTCTGCACCGCCCATGATGCCCGCCAAAGCGGCGGGCCGCTCACCGTCGCAAATCAGGAGGTCATCCGCCGTGAGAGACCGCTCGATGCCGTCGAGCGTCGTCATCTTCTCCCCCTCTCGGGCCATCCGCACGACGATCTTGCCGCTCTCAATGGTCCGGAAATCGAAGGCGTGGAGCGGCTGCCCCCACTCGAGCATCAGCCAGTTCGTCGCGTCGACGATGTTCGAGATGGGTCGCACCCCGAGACGGTGCAGACGGTAACGCATGAAGTCAGGCGAAGGACCGACCCGAATTCCCGTCACGCGCCCGAGCCCATAACGAGGACAGCGCGCAGGCACCTGATTTTCGACATCAACCCGGCCCGGGCCAGGGGCTTCGTCTCCGCCCACCGGTTTCGCGGCCGGCGGCACAAAGTCGAGCTCGAAGTAGGCCGCGAGATCGCGCGCAACTCCGACGTGTCCGAGGGCGTCCGGGCGGTTCGGGGTCACGTCGAGCTCGAAGATGACGTCGCGCGCTTCAGGGATCGCGTCGATCAGCCGAGTGCCGGGCTGGAACGTGCCCTGTGCAAACGTGATGATGCCATCACTCTCAGCGGCAAGACCGAGCTCCGCCTCACTCACGAGCATTCCGGGGCTCACGACGCCGCCGATTTCGCGACGCGTCAGCACCGCGTCCATGCCGGGAAGCTTCGCGCCGATGCCCGCAACGACAACCAAGTCGCCCAAAGGCGGAACATTCGGAGCGCCGCAGACGATGGCAAGCTCAACGGGGCTCGGCGCCTGAGGAGGAACGGGGGCGCGGGAGAAGCTCGAAGGGGGCCCACCGCTCGGGGTCGAGGTCCGCACGGTGACCATCTTGAGCTTCTCTCGATTCGGATGGGGTCCGACGGCGACAACCTCTGCGAGCCGGAGCGGACGAAGGGCGCTTTCGTGGTCGAACACTGCGTCGACCGCGAGGCCAATCGAGGACAAGGCTTCGGCAACTTCGCTAGGTTCGCGATCGAGACGGGGAATGAGCTCCTGGAGCCATCGGTACGAGACGCGCATCGGTGGCCGAGCTTCTAGCAAATCCACGCCGAATTGCTTCAGGAAGAGCGCAATTATGGCGGAGAATCGACAAGTTGGGTGCCCTTTCGCGACTGGCTGAGGGGGGAAAGTTCGAGGTCAGCGGATCAGAGCCGATAGGGGATCTGCTGAACGGGCGCCGCTTTGGCCTTCACCTTCGGCCAGCTGATCTTCACCGCGTACTCCAGCCGCTGATCGTCGTCGAGGACCACCACCGTCCGTGCAGGCGGACTGAGCGTTGGCTTTCGCTTTTCGCCCTTCGGGATCACGGGCGCCGCACGCAGGTTCTGCTCCGTCCGCTTGTCTACCTGGACCGTTGCCTCGAGCTGCCCGCCCGTGGTCACTCCCAGCTCCTCTTCTCCCAGCCAGAACCTGGCTTCGCCCCCTTCGGCCCGGAGCGCCAGCGTCAGCGCAACCCGTGTCGACGTGCACACCAGGGAAAGCGACCGCTCGACGCGCTTTTTCGCTCGCGCTGCGCCGAGGGGCACAACAAGCTCTCGCGTCGGCGACGTCGCTTGCATCCCTTCCGGACAAGTGAGCTCGAAGCGATAGCGGGTCGTCCCCGTCGTCTCGCTCAAAGGCTGTTCAAATCGCACAAGGCCCTCCGCGTCCGAAGAGAAGGTGAGCTCGCCGACTCGCAGCGTGGCCCCTTCCACGGGCTGACCGGTGGGGGACTCGACACGCACCAGAGCCGAAAGGAGCGAGCCTTGGAGCTTCGCGTCATCGGGTTCCGGGCGCGCGCTCGCCAGCCGCACAACAAGCACCACAGCGCAGGCGACCAGCAGCCCCCCGAGCACGCCACAGACGGCAGCTCCGATCAGCGAAGAGCGCGCCATCTGCCAGAGCGAGCGCAAGACATTCTGCCGTGATGGACGATGAGCGGCCGTCTTGGTGCGCTCTTCCGAGACCTCTTCTTCAGCCCTCGGCAGGACGGCTGCCCGCGGGAGCAGAACTGTCTCAGCATCAGACAGCGTGGGTTCGCCGAACTCAGTGTCTCCGGCCCAAGGCACCCCCAAGACCGGCGTCTTCATGGCCTCGATGCCCACTTGTGTCTCGTCTTTCATGCTCTTCCCTCTCGCAAGAGGCCCTCAGGCGTGCGGAGAAACACCGTCTCGACCTCGTACTCACCATGCGCTGATAGGGGCAAGACGCGCGCAATCTCCGTCACGCCGCGCTTCCCTCCCGCGAGCCGCTCAATCTGCACCACCACATGAATCGCAAGCGCGACCTGGGCGCGAAGGGCGGTGAGCGGCACATCGTAGCCCGCCAGAAGCGCCATCGTTTCAAGACGACGCAGCGCGCCCACCGGGCTCGAGGCGTGAATCGTCGAGAGGCAGCCGCCGTGGCCTGTGCTCATGGCCTGAATCAAGTCGAGGGCCTCCGCGCCTCGCACCTCGCCCATCACGATGCGGTCAGGACGGAGGCGCAAGGTGGCCTTCAAGAGGTCCGCCATCGTGATGCGCCCGCGACCGCGGGCATCGGCCGGCCGCGTCTCGAGGGACACCACATGGTTTCGTTGCAAAGCGAGCTCACGCGCGTCTTCGAGCACGAGCAGCCGCTCGTCCGGGTCGCTCATCGTCGCCAGCACTCTCAACAGTGAGGTCTTTCCGCTGCCTGTGCCGCCAGAGACGAGGATATTCTCCTGGTGCGCGACGGCCTGCTGAAGATAGGCGAGCGCCTCCTCGCTCAGCGCACCGAGCTCCACGAGCTTCTCAGCGCTCAAACTCGTGAGCTGGTGCTTTCGGATCGCGACACAGGGTCCCCCTTCCGCGATGGGCGCCAAGACGGCTTCAAGGCGCGCTCCATCGGGCAAGTGTGCCTCAAGGATCGGGAATTCGTCGTCGAGAGGGCGCCCCGCGTATTGAGCCACCACACGAAGCGCTCCGAGGAGCCCCTCCGGATCCAACTCGGCGTCGAACGCTTCAAGTTTTCCGCGCCGCTCGATGAAGATCTTCGAAGGGCCGTTGATCACCACTTCACTCACGTCCGGCTGAGCGAGAACGGGCGCGATCGGCTCCAAGAATCGGAGCAGCGCCCTCTCATAGGCCGCGCTCTGGATCACGACGCACCTCCGATGAGCGCTCGCGCCTGGCTCGCTCTCGGTCCCTCCGGAGCAAGTTCGAGATACTTCGCCCAATGCTGCCTGGCCGCATCCTCGTCGCCCCGCGAGCTCTCGAGCGTCCCGAGCAGGAACACTGTCTCCGGCAAGAGCGAGACTTGTTCAATTCGAGAATACAGGAGCTCGAAGGCCTGCTCCGAGCGACCGAGCGCCCGCAAGAGTTCCGCCTGCAAATGCAAAAACGCGGGATCGTTCGGCCGCAGGCGACCGGCGCGCTCTACATGTCGCAGAGCACTCTCGAGGCGCCCCCCGCGGATGCAGGAAGCGAGAAGGGGCGGGAGCACGACGTCGATATCCTCTCCCTGCTCCCATGCTGCCAACCAATATTGCTCAGCTTGCAGCGCCTCCCCTTGGCGCTCGCTCGCGGCTGCCCGCTCCATCAGCATGCTTCGGGTGTCCGCGGCAGTCTCCGGTTCCCCGACCGCCTGCCCGCCACATCCGGCGAGGGCGATCGCCACGAGAAATCCCATCAGGTTCTTCATGGCTCGCCTTTCGGACGAAGGGAGCGACCGTTGCGCACCCGGACCCAAAAACTCGCTAG